>DATAEE010000239.1:0-26139 GCA_036258175.1 Vicinamibacterales bacterium | reverse complement strand
CGCCGGCTGCGCCACGGCCGACAAGTCGAGGCCGAGCGCGGCGTTGATCGCGTCCATGAACTGGTCTTCTTTGACTTGCAGCCTGAAGACTGCCTCGGGTTCGTCCTTCAGAAGCGCGAGCGCTTCGCGGACGCGTCCGAGTCCCCGCGCCAGCGACGGCACTGCGGCGGCGGGATCGTACATGGTGAACGCCGTGAACGCCGCCTCGACGTGTCGATCCACGTCTCGCAGCAACGCGGTCACGTTTTGCGGTACGGGCGCGCGGACCATCCGCGAAATTCCCTCGATTCGTGGCTCGATCCCGTCGAAGAAGCTGGTTTCCTTCCCGCTCGCGGAAGCGGTCGTGCCGACAATCTGCGGGACCAGCGTCTCGAGCCGCTTGTAATAAGCGACCGAGGGTCCCGCCTGCGGATTGAAGCGACCGCTGTTCTGCGATCGCTGAAAGCTCAGACCCAGGCGCGCGAAGGTGTCGTAGGACTCGCCGAGCGCCGGGCTGTACTCGCCGGTATCGAGCCGCAGCGTCCAGTCTTCGTTCTCGCGCACGCCGCCCATATACAGCTTCCACGGCTGCCACGGCCTCAGACCCTCGCGGATCTGTTCAGGGAAGATGGCCGGATCGCCCGCCGCCTTCCACGCCTCCAGAGTAATGAGCCCGGCGGCCTGGTGATTGCCGTGACCATCTCGCGCGTTCCCGTGAAATCGAGAGACGAGCACGAGCGGACGATCCGTACGGATGATCCTCACAACTTCTCGCAGCAGGTTGTCGCGACCCCACTTGTCGAGCGTTTCATCCAGGCGCTTGGAGAAGCCGAAATCCACGGCCGTCGTGAAGTACTGCCGGTCGATCCCGTAATAACGACCGGACACGAGCAGCTCCTCGGTCCTGATGAGGCCGAGACTGTCGAACAGCTCGGAGCCAATCGCATTGTCGCCCGACTCGCCGCGGGTCAGCGTCAGCAGCGACACGCGAGCCCCTTCGCCACGGCTGATCTTGGCGAGCATCCCGCCATGCTCGTCATCGGGGTGCGCCGTCGTGTGCATCAGGCTCGCGATCGTGCGCAGCTTCAGCATCTTCTGCCACGCACCAGGCGCCCCACCGTCTTGCGGCGGCGCCTGCGATCGCCCGACGCCGAGAATCCACGAGCAGCAGAGAAGCGCGAGTGCGGTGCGCTTCACTTCAGCCACCGCGTGAACCATTCGAGGTTTCGTCGCATCTGCTCGCGCTGCATCTTCGGCTCGTAGAGGACGTGGCCGCCGCGAGGATAGATGTCGAGCTCGACGAGCTTGCCGTGCGCCTTGAGCGCCCGATAGAGCGCGCGGGCCTGCGACACCGGGACGCGCGGATCGACTTCCCCATGCTGAATCAGGAGTGGCGTCGTCACCTTCGCGGCGTATGTCAGAGGTGAGTGCGCCGCGTAGCCCGCCGGGTTTTCCCACGGCGCCTTGAAATACTCGGCCATGAAATCGCCGCCTTCGGAGATGTAGTACATACTTGCGAGGTCGGTGACGCTGGCGCCGGTCGACGCCGCCTTGAAACGCGCGGTCTGACCGACGATCCAGCTCGTCATGAACCCGCCGTACGAGGCGCCCATTGCACCCAGCCGATCCGGGTCGGCAATCCCGCGTGCGATCAGATAGTCGACGCCGGCCATGATGTCGCGGTAGTCCCCTTCGCCCCAGGAGTTGACGATCAGGTCGAATCCTTTCTCGCCGTAGCCGGATCCACCGCGCGGCATCGGCAGCAGGATCGCGAACCCCGCGCTCGCCATCGCCTGCACCGGGTACGGCTCGACCTGGCCGACGGTGTGCGGGAACTGCGGGAAGATGCCGTAGAAGAAGCCCCCGATCGGCCCGCCGTGGCTGTACACGAGCGTCGGAAGCTTCTGTTTGCCGTCATAACCCGGAGGCGTGACCAGGAGACCCCAGATTTCCATTCCGTCGAACGACTTCCATCGAATCGGCTCGACCTTGCTAAGCGCGAGCTCGCGCACCTGGGGATTGATCTCCGTGATTTTGCGCGGTTTGTTCCCGGCCGCTCCGAGATCGAGGACGTGCACGTCGCCAGTCGTACCGTGCTCGACCGATCGATAGGCGAATCGCCGTCCGTCGCGCGAGATGCTTGGTGAAAAGCTGGCCGATGGTCCAGTCGTCAGCGCTTCGATTCTGGTTCCATCGGTTCCAGGGGTTCTGGGGTTCTCGAGCCAGACGCGCGCGGGAGGCGACTCGAACATCCGCTCCCCCATGGCGAACGTGCCTTCGGTGTACGTGAAGAGAATCGACTTGCTGTCCGGCGCCCAGGTGAACTCCGCGACCCACGTCCCTGTGTCACCGGTCAGCATCCGCGGCGTGCCGACCGAATCGCTGCTCAACGAAATGACCGACAGCCCGCGCGCCGCCTTGAGCAGCTTGCGCCCGCCGGTCGAGATGAAGGCGACGTGACGGCCGTCGGGTGAAAACTGAGGCGCGTTGTCGATGCCGTCACGCTCGACGAGGACGCGCGGCGTGCCGCCTTCGCGCGAGATCGAGTAAAGCGACGTCTCGTAGGGCGCCATGAATCCCGAGAAGGGCGCCGCCGAATAGACGAGCGACCGGCTGTCCGGTGCCCAGGTCAGGCCGTCGACGAAGTGCTCCGGCGGCGTCAGCGCGCGTGGCGGCGCATCGTCGAGCGTGGCGAGCCAGAGACGCGGCGGGCGGTTTTGCCGATCGATCTGGATGACGAAGGTCTGATCCTTCCGTCGCCGCTCTTCGTCCGGCGACATCGGTTCGGCCGAGAGGTAGGCGATCGCCCGGCCGTCCGGCGCCCATTCGTAGTTCGTGACGCCTTCGGGCGCGGAGGTGACCTGCTTCGCGGCCTTGCCTCCGATAGGCAGCGTCATCACCTGCGGCCGCTCCCCCACCCACGCCAGGAACGACAGTGCCGAGCCGTCGGGCGCCCATTTCAGCCGCGCCGCGGGCAGCGGCCGGTTGAAGATGCGCGTCGACGGCGTCAGCTCCACGGGCGGGCCGCCGGCCGATGGGACGACGAAGATCGCCGGCTCGTAGGCGTTCCGTTCGAAGGACGCTTCTGACACGACGTAGGCGACGCGCTCGCCGTCGGGCGACATGCGCACGTCCGACATCGCGCGCATGCGCATCAGATCGTCGATCGTGACCGGCCGCAGTGTAGGCGGCGACGACACTATCGCCAGAATCACGGACAAGCCGACTGTTACAGCTCTCATTTTTTTATTGCGCTGGGGCCCCACCCCCAGCGCCTGCCACGGCTCGCTCTCGCTCGCCGCGATTACTCGCCAGATCCAGCTTGGGCCTCAAAACGCTCTGGTGAAACCTACGCGTAAACCGTTGGCCGACGGGGCGATCCAGAACGCGTGGGAACCACTCGCGCGGGCGATCGGCCGATCGTAGACGCGCGTCCATCCTTTGTGGAGATGGTCGAACAGCGCGCCGAGCCCGGCCCAGAGCGCGGTGCTTCCGATGTAGTCGGCGGCACCGACGTCGGCACCCATCGGATCGGCCGCGGCGATCGTTCCGAGGTCGAACGCCGCGCCGATGAGGATCCCGTTGAGCACTGAATCCCCGCGCCGCTCGATTTGACGAACGTAATCGCGTCCGATGACGACCTCGCGGCCATCAGGCCCGGTCAGCTGGATCGACGTGGCATCGAACGAGCGCAGGCGTCCCTGCCCGACATTGCCGTCCATGCCGGTGACGCGGATTTCGTCGGATTCCACGAGACGGCATCCAGGCGCGCTCGGCCAGGTGTCTGCCGGCACCGCGGACGCCGACTGCGCGGCCGCCCCGCTCACGACGCCGACGACGACGGCGACCATCAGGGCAACCACTCGCAGTCTCCACGCCATCTCACCCTCCATTAGCGCGGCGGCACTTCGATCCGCAGTTCGGCACCGAACAGCATCGTGCGGTCCTCGTCGCGCGCGGCCGCCCGCAGCAGCACGCCGACATCCTTCTGAACCGAACCCTTGAACACCTCGCGACCGTTGACGACGACTTCCACGGGCCGTGCGAAGTCGAACTCCGCCGGCGAGAGCAGCAGCGTGAACGCGCCGACACCACGCGTCCGGGCGCGCACCGTGTTGCCGGTCCGTTCGAGATCGACGCGTCCGGACGCGCGACGATGCCTGAAGACGTCTTCCGTAATCGGTGGGTTGATGAATTCGACCGTGTTGTAGTCGTCGAGCCGGCTGGACGAACGTCGGTCGTCCAGCTTGTCGATGACGAACCATCGGAACCGGTTGTCGCGGTCTGTCCGATCCGTGCACCAGCTGATACGGTCCGGCAGAGGATCGCGCGGATGGCTGCGCTCGAATTCGTCGATCGCGCCGCGTTCCGACGGCCACCACGAGGTATCGTGCCCGGCCAGCATGTGTGGCCTGAACAGAACGGGCGCGCCGGCACGTTTCAGCAACACGATGTACGGTTCTGTCGCCGACACGGGATACAGCTGATCGCGCCCGCCATTGATCACGTACACCGGCAGGTTGACGAGGTTCGTCAGGTAAAGCTCGCCCTCGACGCCCACGTCCGGGTTGGACAGCACCCGGAGCGAGCCGTTCAGTGGAAAGAGCACCGACCACGGGGTGGCCCGACGCATGCCGACGTAAAACGCGCCCGTACCGCCGTCCGAGACGCCCATCACATGTGCGCGGTTCTCGTCGACGTTGTAGGTTCGTTTCAGCCGCGTGAGGATCGATTCGAGGTTGTCCAGCTGCACCGTGCTCCACCACGTTGCCTCGCGGAAGCCGGACGGATAGACGGCGATCGTGCCCGGCGGCGTGTCGAGATGTCGCCGCGACCCGCGCGTTTCGGTGTCGATCGAGGCGCGCGCGATGCCGCCGTGCAGGTAGACACGGACCGGATATTTCACCTTCGCGTCGTAATCCGCTGGAACGATGACCGTCGTCGGCAGTCGTGCGCCGCCCGAGATGATGGTCTGCCACGCCAGTTCGCCCGTCGGCACGTCCTTCGAGTAGGTCCGACCCGAAGCGAGGCGCGTCTGGATCTCGTCGAAGCTCGCGCCGGTGGCGATGATGCGATCGATCTGGCGCGAGCGATCGCCGGACGCGTGCCAGAAGTCGGCGATGGCGGCGTCGAGCGATCCGGCAGCAGGTTCTGCGGCGATCCGGCCGAGCAAAAAGGCGATGGCCAGGGCCACCGCGCCCAGCCGCACGCCGATCGGGAAACGCATCGTCCGGGATTATAGGGCGGAGCCGGAACGCTTCTCTCACCCAATCCTTACCGTTTTCTCAGGACGCGGTGAAGACAGGCTGGGTACCCTCGGGGTTTGCTTGAACCACGAGGTACTCCAATGCCGGTCTCCGGAACGCGCGTATTCGTCGCCAGTTTGTTTTTCACATTCGTCACCAACCCGGTCTGGGCCGAGCCCGGGCCGAAGCTCCCGTCGGTCGAGCCAAACAACAACAGTCGACCCGCAGGAACACTTGTCGAAGGAACCCTCACGCTGAAGCTGCGTGCTGCAGTCGGACTGTGGCGTCCCGAGGGCCAGGCGGGCCCGGCGCTGCGGGTGGAAGCGTTTGGAGAAGAGGCAGCGCCGCTGACCGCGCCGGCGCCGCTCATCCGCGTTCCCGAACGCACCGAGATCGTCGCGAGCATCCGAAACGATCTCGATGCTCCACTGCGCGTCCATGGCCTGTGCGCACGCGACGGCGCGACCTGCGCGCCCATCGAGGTGCCACCGTCGCTCAGCCGGGAAGTGCGTCTCAGGACGGGCCGCGCAGGAACCTATTACTACTGGGCGACGACCACGGGCATGCCGCTCCGTTTCCGGGGGGCGCCCGACACCCAGCTCTCGGGCGCGTTCATCGTCGATCCGCGCGAGGGCGCGCCGGACACCGATCGAGTGCTCGTCATCACGGACTGGACGAGTCTCACGCGGGAGGAGCTGCGGAAGATCGCAGCCGCCGACGATCCCGGCGTTGCGTTTTTCGAGCTGAACCCCAAGTTCGTGTTCCTGATCAACGGGCTGTCATGGCCGGCCACCGAGCGCTTCACCTATCGGCTTGGAGAACAGGTGCGCTGGCGCGTCATCAACCTGAGCTCTCAGGCCCATCCGCTCCATCTCCACGGTTTCCATTTCGAGGTCGACAGCCTCGGGGATGGACAGCGCGACGTTCCCTCCGACGCCGGCAGCAAGGCGAGCGTCGTCACGCAGCTCCTCCAGCCTGGCGGAACGCTGGCCATGACGTGGGTGCCGGAACGCGTCGGCAACTGGCTGTTTCACTGCCACATTTCCGCGCACGTCTCGCCGGCCACGCGGCTGAGCGCGTCAGCGGCTTCGCATGCCGACCACCACGCAGCGCACCAAACCGGTGCAGGAATGGCCGGTATGGTTCTCGGTGTAACTGTCACCGATCCGGATGGGGCGGCGATCGACCACTGTCGCAGCACGGCAGGAATCCCGACGCGCAAGCTCACGCTGGTGATGCGAACCGGTCCCGGACGGTATGACGCCAAAACGTCCTACGGGTTCGTGCTGGTGGACGGAGCCGAATCTGATGCTGGCACCCGCGTCCCGGTTCCTGGGCCGACGCTCGTCCTCCATCGAGGAGAGCCAGTGGAGATTACCCTCGTCAACCGGTTGCCGGAAGCAACCGCGATCCACTGGCACGGCATGGAGCTGGAGAGTTACTACGACGGCGTGCACGGGTGGAGCGGCGCGGGCCAGCGCCTGACGCCGCTCATCGAGCCCGGAGAAAGCTTCGTCGTGCAATTCACGCCTCCTCGCGCCGGCACGTTCATGTACCACACACACCTTCACGACAGCGGGCAGCTGACGTCTGGTCTTTACGGCGCGATGCTGGTCCTCGAGCCGGGTGAGCGGTTCGACCCATCTGTCGATCACGTCGTCGTGATCGGCCGCGGCGGTCCCGGCGCGGACGCTCCCACGCTCGTCAACGGCGAACGCACTCCGCAGTTTGTCTGGAAGGCTGGGACGCGGCATCGGGTGCGCCTGATCCACATCACGCCGGACGACATCTTCGTCGTGTCGCTCCGAACGTCAGACGGCCCGGTGAACTGGCGTCCGCTGCTGAAGGATGCGGCAACGGTGCCAGCGACGTTGAGCGTGCCGAAACCGGCGACTCAGACGATTGCGGTCGGCGAGACGTTCGACTTCGAATTCGAGACGCCACCCGGGCGTCGCACTCTCTGGCTGGAGATCCGAAGCCCGGCCGGCAAGTGGTTCCTGCAGGGACAGGTCATCATCAGGGAACTTTCATAAAGGGGACAGTCACCGTTTTACGTTCATCGTAAAAGGTGACTGTCCCCTTTTCGCGTAGACTGGCGCCCCAGTGATTGTCCGCTGGGGACTCATCGGCTGCGGAGACATCGCCGCGAAACGCGTCGCGGCGGCGCTCGGCTCTGCGCCAAACAGCTCCCTCGTTGCAGTCGCGCGCCGGCGCGCCGATCTGGCCGCCGAGTTCGCGGCGCGGCACGGCGCGAAGCGCTGGCACGCCGACTGGCGCGATCTCGTCAGAGATACCGACCTCGACGCTGTCTACATCGCTACTCCCGTCAACCTGCATGCCGAACAGACCATCGCGGCGACCGAGGCTGGCAAACACGTCCTGTGCGAGAAGCCGATGGCGCTCACGCCGTCGGAGTGCGAACGCATGCTGGCCGCCGCCCGGGCTCACGGCGTCCGTCTCGGCGTCGCCTACTATCGTCATCACTATCCGATCGTTACGCGGCTGCGCGAGCTGATGGCGTCGGGCGCGCTCGGTCAGCCTGTTGTCGCGGTGGTTCAGGCGTTCGAAATGTTCGATCCCGCGCCCGATCATCCGCGCGCATGGTTTCTGAAAAAGGAAATCGCGGGCGGCGGACCGATGTTCGACTTTGGCTGTCATCGGATCGAGGTGCTCCTGGAGCTGCTTGGACCGATTCGAACGGTTCACGGCTTCCCCGCTACCGTGCGCTTTCAGAACCGCGATGTAGAAGACACCTGCACGGCGCACCTGGACTTCGAAAGCGGTGCGCAGGCAACGCTGATCGTTAGCCACGCCGCGCAGGAACCTCGTGATTCCTTCGACATCTACTGCACGCAGGGCTCCGCGCACGTCGAGGTACTCAACAAAGGCGATCTGCGGCTGGTCGCGCAATCGGGTCTTCGCCAGGAGCGCCATCCGGCGCCTTTGAACCTGCATCTCCCGCTCGTGCAGGATTTCGTGGACGCGATCCGCGAAGGGCGCGAGCCGGCAGTAACGGGAGAGATAGGTCTCGCGGTCGCGCGCGTCGTGGACGCGATCTACTCGGCCGCCCTTTCCGCGTATCATCGATAGCAGGTGTTGCTCCGTTCCCTGCTTGCTCTCGCTGTCCTGGCCGGACTGCAGCCGACGGCTCCACCGCGATCGGAGGTCGCGAGTTACACGCTTCTCTCGCGCGAGGGACGGCGGACACTGCCCGTGCGGGTCGCCGGCAACGTCGAGATGGTCGCGCTCGACGAGGTCGCCAAGCTGCTGAACATCAGCGTGCGGGAGGAGGCAAACGGGCTCGTCCTCTCGCTGCCGTCGCGCCAGAACGTCGTGCTGTCGACGTCGCAGGGCCTCGCATCAGCTGCCGGACGCGTGATCTCGCTTCCCGCCGCGCCGATGCGGGACGGCCGCGCGTGGTTTGTGCCGGTTGACGCGATCGGCCGGGCTATTGCGCCCACCTACGGCACGAAGCTGGAACTGCGGAAGCCCTCGCGCCTCATCATCCTTGGAGACCTTCGCGTGCCGCAGGTCGTCGCGCGGCATGAGACCAGCGGCGGCGCCGCCCGGGTTACGGTCGATATCCAGCCGCCGACGCCTCACACGGTTTCGCAGGACGCAAAGAGCCTGACCGTTCGCTTCGAGGCCGACGCGCTCGACGCGCAGCTGCCCGGCGCGATCGGCCGCGAGCTGGTCAGCGCGATCCGGCAGGGCGAAGGTCCCGCCGACGTAGCCGTCGATCTCGGGCCTCGTTTCGGGTCGTTCCGCTCGGCAGATCAACCAGGCGACCGGGGCGCGACGCGGCTCGTGATCGACATCTTCAGCCCGTCGGGAGAGGCGCCGCCCCCTCCCCCGCCGGTCGAGTCACTGCCGCTTCCGGAGTTCTCGCCCGCCGGGAGCGTCCGCACGATCGTGATCGACCCCGGACATGGCGGCGACGAGCGCGGCGTGCGCGGGCAGGCCGGCACGCTGGAAAAGGACGTGACGCTCAACGTGGCCCGCCGTCTGAAGACCGCGATCGAAACAAAGCTCGGGATCCGCACGATCCTGACGCGCGACGCGGATCGCACGATCACGCTCGACGAACGGACCGCGGTCGCCAACAACAACAAGGCAGACCTCTTCATCAGCCTGCATGCGAACGGGTCGCGCCGGACATCGGCGACAGGCGCGGAGATCTTCTACTTGAGCCTCGCCGAGTACGGCGAGGAAGCGGCGAGGATTGCGCTCGGCGAATCGGACGCGGTCCCGGTCTTCGGCGGCGGCACGCGGGAAATCGAGGTCATCCTCTGGGACATGGCGCAGGCCCGCCACATCAACCGATCCGCCGAGTTCGGCAAGGTCGTGGAGGCCGCGCTGCGCGAGAAGCTGCCGACCAGCCCTCGCGGCGTCCAGGAAGCGCCGCTTCGCGTGCTGGTCGGTGCGAACATGCCGGCCGTCCTCGTGGAAATGGGTTTCCTGACGAATGCACAGGAGGAACGGGCGCTCTCCGGCGACGCGCGGCAGGGTGACATCGTTCAGGCGCTCTTCGACGCGGTGGTCAAGTTCCGCGAGGCCCTGCGATGACGACGATAACGCGCACCCGGGCGATTGCCGTCGGCGCGTTCGCCCTCTTCGTCATCGTCTGCGTCTGGCTGCTGTTCATCGTGTTGCCTCGGCGCTACGGTTCGGATCCGGCTCCGGCAGCCGCCGCCCCGGTAGCGGCTGCCGCGCCTGCGCCTTCCGAGGCCAGGCGGATCAAGGCAACGCTGTACTACGTCGCCGAGGATGGTGAGCGGCTCGCTGGAGTCGAGCGCGATGTCCCGTACGCCGCTTCCACCGCCGAACAGGCGCGGCGCATCGTGGAGGAGCTGCTCAAGGCGCCGCCGGAGCCGCTCGTGAGCGCGCTGCCGACCGGAACGGCGCTTCGGGCGCTGTTCCTGACCGGTGGCGACGCGTACGTGGACCTCAGCACCGAAATCGCGTCGGCGCATCCAGGGGGTTCGCGCGAGGAGATCCTCGCTGTTTACTCGGTCGTCAACACGTTGACGACGAACCTTCCGGCGATCGCGCGAGTGCAGATTCTCGTCGGCGGGCGCGAGGTGGACACATTGGCCGGTCACCTCGACCTGCGCCGTCCTCTGCAGAAGAATTTGAGGTGGACGACCAGCACGGCGCCGCCGCCGAGTCCCACCTCCTCGGACCGCTAGCACAGCTGCGATAAGCTACAGCCATGCGTCTCGATCGCCGCCAGCCGGACGAGCTCCGTCCAACCACGATCACGCCCAACTACGTGCTCCACGCCGAAGGGTCCGTCCTCATCGAGGTCGGGCGGACACGGGTGATCTGCACCGCGAGCATCGAGGATCGCGTGCCGCCGTTCCTGCGCAACACCGGCAAGGGCTGGGTGACGGCCGAATACGGCATGCTGCCGCGCGCGACGACGACCAGGACACAGCGCGAGGCGAGCGCGGGAAAAGTCGGCGGCCGGACGCAGGAGATCCAACGGTTGATCGGCCGCTCGCTCAGGTCAGTCACGCGGCTTTCCGAGATTGGCGAACGCACGATCTGGGTGGACTGCGACGTGATCCAGGCGGACGGCGGCACCCGGACGGCGTCGATCACTGGAGGTTTCGTGGCGCTGGCGCTGGCGCTGCAAAAGATGAAGGAACAGGGGCTGCTCGGCACGATCCCGCTCGACGATTACGTCGCCGCTACGAGCGTCGGGCGCGTGGACGGTGACCCGCTGCTCGACCTTTCCTACGACGAAGACTCGCGCGCCGAAGTGGACATGAACGTGATCAAGACCGGCGGCGGTCGCTTCATCGAAGTGCAGGGCACGGCCGAAGGGCCGCCGTTCGAGCGCCGGACGCTCGACGCGCTCCTGGCGCTGGCGGACGCCGGCATCGGGCGGCTCGTGGAGATTCAGCGCATGGTCGTCGGCCATGTGGTCCGTTCATCGTAATGCCGAATGCTGAAGGCCGAATGCCGAAGGTCGAAGGCCGGACGCTGCTCGTGGCGACGACGAACCCCGGAAAGGTTGCAGAGATTCGAGACATCCTCGAGGCGGTGCCGATCGAGCTTCACACACTCGCCGAGCATCGGGGCATCCCTGAGCCTGACGAGAACGGCGCGACCTTCGCGGAGAACGCCAGGCTGAAAGCCCTTTACTACGCCGAAGCCACGGGCCTTCTCGCCGTGGCCGAGGACTCCGGTCTCGCGATCGACGCGCTCGACGGTGAACCGGGCGTCCGGTCGGCGCGGTACGACGGCGAGACATATCCCGAGAAGTTCGACAACCTGTTCGCGGCGCTCGATTGGCGTGGCTCCACCGATAGCACCGCGCGCTTCGTGTGCGCGCTTGCCCTGGCGCACGACGGGCGTATCCTCTTCGAAGCGGAAGGCCGCGTCGAGGGGCGGATCACGCGCGAACCACGCGGGCAGAACGGGTTCGGCTACGATCCGATCTTCTTCTATCCGCCCTATGGCAGGACGCTGGCGGAGGCCTCGACGCCGGAAAAGCTGGCGGTCAGCCACCGGGGTCAGGCGTTCCGGAAACTGCGGGACTACTTGCTCGGTGCTCAGGGTGATTAATTCGTAACAATGCTTTTTGAACGCTTCGAAGACAAAGGCCTCTCCCAATACTCCTACGCGATCGGCTGCGTGCGCGCCGGCGTCGTCGCGATCGTCGATCCGCGGCGTGACGTCGACGTCTACCTGGACTTCGCTGCTGCCAGTAAAGTCCGCATCACCCACGTCGTCGAGACCCACATCCATGCCGACTTCGCGTCAGGCGCGCGCGAGCTCGCGGCGCGGTCGGG
The DNA here is from genome assembly GCA_036258175.1 of Vicinamibacterales bacterium. Lineage (GTDB taxonomy): Bacteria > Acidobacteriota > Vicinamibacteria > Vicinamibacterales > 2-12-FULL-66-21 > DATAEE01. The sequence goes on along the minus strand of DATAEE010000239.1, from coordinate 14,114 downwards.
CGCGCAGTATCGACCGTCCGGCCACGATCGTGGCGAGATGTACGAAGTGGGTGTGCCGCACAACGACTTGTGCGACGGAGAGGCCATCGAGCTCGGCGCGGCGAGGCTGGTCGCGCGCCACACGCCCGGACATACGCCGGAGCATCTCTCGTTCCTCGTGTACGACACCGTCCGAACGCGCGAAGTCCCGCAGATCTTTCTGACCGGCGACTTTCTGTTCGTGGGATCGCTGGGACGTCCCGATCTGCTGGGAGAGGATGCGAAGGTCGCGCTGGCCAATCAGCTCTTCGACAGCGCGCGCGATCGGATTGGCGATCTTCCCGATGGGATCGAAGTCCATCCGGGGCACGGCGCCGGATCGATGTGCGGCGCCGGCATGAGCGATCGGCCGATGTCCACGCTCGGGTTCGAGCGAATCGCGAACCCGTATCTCAATCGCGCCATGAACCGCGAGGAGTTCGTGGACCGCATTCTCTCGAGCGCACCTCCCTTCCCGCCGTACTACACGAGGATGAAGAGACTGAACGCCGCGGGGCCCGCGATCCTGAACGGTCTCCCCGGACTCGAAGCGCTTCCTGCGGGCCGCGTCCGCGATCTTCTGACCCACGGGCACGTCCTCGTGGATCTGAGAGATCAGATTGCGTTCGGGGCCGGCCATGTCCCCGGTGCGTTTGGCATCGGTGCCGGCCCTGGACTCTCGACCTGGGCCTCGTGGGTCGTGCCCTACGACACGCCGATCGTCCTGCTCGCGGACGATGCGGCGGTCGTGCGTGAGGCGATCAGATCGCTCGTTCGCGTCGGACTCGATCAGGTCGTTGGGTACCTCGACGGAGGGATGCCCGCCTGGACCGGCGCAGGGTTTCCGGTCTCGACCCTCGCGCAAGTCACGCCGGAGGCGCTTCGCGATCGTCTCGCGCGCGATCGGGCGCTCGCCGTACTCGATGTCCGCGGCGACGCCGAATTCGCGGACGGGCACATCGATGGCGCGATCCACATCATGGGCGGCACGCTCAAGGATCGCGTGCAGGAACTTCGTGGGCGCGGACCGATGGCCATCGCCTGTGGCTCCGGCTACCGCTCGACCGTCGCCGCGAGCGTCCTCGAACGCGCAGGTTTTACCGATCTCATCAACCTCACAGGCGGAATGACGGCCTGGACTCGTTCCGGACTCCCTGTGGTGCGCTAGTCCCCGGTAATGACGCCGCTGTTCGTCTGCCACGCAAACTGTTGCCGCTCAGTCCTTGCCCGTTACCTCTACGAAGATCTCTGCAACGCGCCGGCACTGTCGGCGGGACTGGACTGTGGCGAGGTGATCAACGATCGCGCGGAGCAGATGCTGCGACACTGGGGCATCGACGCGAGCGCGCACCGGCCGGCAAAGATCACTCGCGAACTGTGCGATCGGGCCGGCGCCATTTTCGTGATGGGACCATCGTACCTGCACAGACTCGTCTGGGAGTATGGCGACGACCTCGCCGGCAAGGCGTACCTGTTCGCCGATCCATTCACGAGACCGGTGTCGTTCGCGAACGGAGAGTACAAGGTCATCGACCCATCGTTCGACGACCGTCCCATCGAGGAACTGACCGCCGAGTTTGCCTGGATGCGCGAGCGAGTCCTCCAGGTCCGGCTCGCGCTGCTGCAGCAGGGCCCACCACTCGTCCCACTGCGCCAATACCTGGATCTCTGCAGGACCATTGACCGCTGGAGCCACTGACCTGCCGCGCTGGTCCGCGGCGGTACAAAGAATCTGATATCCCCCGAACTCCCCGGTGTGACAAGAAGCGCGTCCAGGACTCCACGGTTGGACAGGAAGCACACCTGTACATTCTGTGTAAGTTCCGCGTTTCCTGCTCTCTTCTTGAGGACTTGATCACTCGTTGGGCCGATCCTGAAGTCAGCAAGGGGTCACACGATGGCCACGATCAGGTTCGGTGCGTTCGCTCTCGACACCCGCAGCGGCGAGCTGCGGCGGGCGGGGCTGCGGGTGCGGCTCCGGCCGCAGCCGTGCGCCGTCCTTACCTACCTGGCCGAGCACAGCGGCACGTTCGTCAGCCGGCAGGAGCTCCATCGTCACCTCTGGCGCGAGGGGACGTTCGTCCACTTCGACCAGGGGCTGAACTCGTGCATCAAGCAGGTGCGGCGCGCGATCGGCGACAACCGCCGCGTGCCGACGTACATCGAAACGCTGCCGCGCCGCGGCTACCGTTTTCTAGCGACCGTACAGATAGAGGATGCGGACCCTCCATCTGAATCGGCGGCCGGCGTAAACGGCGACCTGATCTCGCGGCTCGCACAGGCGGTTGCCCGAGAGTTGTCCGCCGCGCTGCCCGTGACCAACAGATCGGCCGACAGCATCGAACTCGCCGACGTTCAGGACGCGGCCCGCCGGGCGCTGGCGGCGACGCTGAACGCCGGGCCGGAGACTCTTACTGGTGCGAAGGGACGTCAGCGCGTTTGGTGATTCCTGGGGGCTGGGGCTTCGGCCTAGTCCCTAGTCCCAAGTCCCTACAGATGATCTAGAATAGGTGCCTCAGCCGCTGCCCTTCGGCTGTCACGCCAGCCCCTGCCAAGGGAGGCCTCCGTGCGGATCGGATCTCGAGTCATTTTCGGCTGCCTGATTGTGGTGTGTCTGGCAGCGCTCACCCCTGCTCCTGCGGAGGCGCAACGACATCGTCCCGCACCTCCCGGGCGCGCGGTGTCGACTGCGGTGCCCCGCGGGTCTGTCGCGCGGCCTCCCTATCCGTCTCCGCGCTACTACTATCCGGGCTACGGGCGGTACTACTATCCGGGGTACTACCCGCGCTACTACTACCCGGGCTTCTATCCGAGCTTCTACGGTTTCTATCCGGGCTACTACTACCCGGGATTCAGCTTCAGCGTCGGCTTCGGATTCGGCTACGGCTATGGGTATCCCTACTACGGCGGCTACGGCGGCTATCCGTGGGGCTACTACGGCGGATACCCGTACGCGCCGTACGGCTACGACAATTCGAGCGCTCTTCGACTTCAGGTGACACCGCGCGACGCCGAGGTGTATGTGGATGGCCGTCTCGCGGGGCGCGTGGATTCGTTCGACGGAACGTTCCAGCGTCTCTACGTCGAGCCGGGCGGGCGCGAGATCACGGTCTATCACGAGCAATACCGGCCGTTCACCGAGAAGCTGTACGTGAGCCCGCGCGAGGGCTACAAGATCCAGCGCGCGATGGAGCCGCTCGCTCCTGGCGAAGCGGCGCCGCCGCGACCGTCGCCGGCGCCGGCGCCTTCGTCACCTCGCGAGCGCGAGGAGCGGATGTCCCGCTATCCCCCGCGCGACCGCGACTATGAGCGAACGAGTTCTTTTGGAACGCTGTCGATTCGCGTGCAGCCGGTCGATGCCGAGATTTTCATCGACGGCGAGCGCTGGGAGTTCTCCGGTTCGCGCGAACGCCTCGTGATCGAGCTCTCCGAAGGACCGCATCGGCTCGAAATTCGGCGAGAAGGGCTCGAGCCGTACGAGACGACCGTGAATATCCGCCCGGGCGAAGCCGCCTCGATCAACGTCAGCTTGACTAAGGGATCTGGCGCTGCAGCTCCGCGAACCAATTCACGACCAGGTTCAACCGTGTCAGTGGCAGGTGTTCGGCGGTCCGGCGGACGATGAGAAAACCCGCGGGCGTCGGGCGGAACGTGACTATGTCGGGATGCGTGAAGATCTGCTCCGGATCGCCCGGCGCGCCGTCGGGCCCGTCCGGCATGCGGACGTGCATGATCGCGCGGCTCTGAAGGTAATAGAGCTCGCGGCCGTCGACGGACCAGGCGGGCCACCCGCCTCCCTCGGACGATACCTGGATGCGTCCGGTCCGGTCGATCCAGCCCACGTAGATCTCGAAGCGCCCTGATTCGTCCGACTCGTACACGAACCGGCGGCCATCGGGTGAGGCGCGTGGCATCATTTCGGTCGCGCGCGTCGCGACGAGCGGGCGGTGGCGGCCGGTCTCGCGGTCGAAGATCCAGACATCCGCGCGCGTCTCGCCGCCAAGCTTCCAATACAGAAGGCGATGGCCGTCGGGCGTCCACGACCCCGCCGCCAGCGTGTGCGGGCCCTCCACGATGCGCTCCGCCTCTCCCGACCCATCGGCCGCTCTGGTGTAGATGTTCATGATCCCGGTTCGGCTCGAAGAAAACGTCAGCGTCTGGCAATCCGGCGTCCAGACCGGTTCGACGTTCAATCCGTCGGAGGTCAGGCGGCTGAGCGTGGTGCGGTCCAGGCGACCGATCGAAATGTCGGAGGAACCGCGCTCGTTGATCGTGACGGCGAATCGTTCTCCGCACGTCGAGATGTTCTGGAACGGCCGACCCGGGATCGGAAGATCGGTCATTCGCCCTTGCCTGTCGACGGTCGCGAGCAACCGACGCGTGCGTTCTGGCGTGTCGGGCAGGTAGAGGAGCGTTCCGGACGGTGAGAATCCGAACTGGCCCGCGCCCGTCACGCCCGTCATCACATCCGAGAGGATGGTCTTTGCCTCGCCGGTATGAGCGCCTGGTTCGAACAGCGTCGCGTGCAGCTCGCCGTGCCGCAGAAACACCACGTGCCCGGTTGGTACATAGCGGCCGAACGTCGCGCGCTCCGCGATGACGCGCTCGGTCCCGCTCTTGAGCGAAATCGCGACGACCGCTGCAGTCAGCACACTCGACGGCCATCTGGTAGCAATGATCGTGTCGGGATCGGACGTGGCGGACGGCCATCGATACCCGCAGCCCACTGTCGGGCGCGGCAGCGCCGTCGGCGTCCCGCCGCCTGCCGCCACTCTGACCAGTCCGCCTGTCGCTTCCGGCGCGAACACGATCGTCCCGTCGTCGAGCCACGTCCCGCCGAACCCGGTTGGTGCCGTTGCGATCGTGGCGACGTCACCGCTATCGATCAACACGCGTTTCAGCATGCCACCCTGAAAGTAGGCGACGGACCGGCCGTCCGGCGAGAAGAAGGGGCCGTGGCCACCGCGCGTCCCGGGAATCGGCGTCGCCTCGAACTGATCCATCCGCCGCACGAAGAGCTCGTAGGCTCCGGTGGAGCCTGCGGTATACACGATCCGCGCGCCATCGGGCGAGACGGCAACGACGGGATGTGCGTTCAGTCCGGGGGCGGGAGCCTGCTCCGGCGGAAGCGTGATGCTGGCGCGCGTCACGCGGTCCGTCCCACGCTGCCACGGCCGCAGCCAGAGGAGTGCTCCGGCGCCGAGCAGGATGACTGTGGCGACGGCAGCGACGATGACTCGACGAACTCCGAGTCGGCGATCCTGCGGAGCCGCATCTGGCACCGTCGAGAACTTGGGCTGAGCTGAGTCGGATGCGATTCCGTCAACCGTGATCGACGCCACGAAGCGATACCCGCGCCGGTGGACCGTCTGAACGAACCGCGCCTGCTGCGGATCGTCGCCAAGTGTCTGGCGAAGGACGCCGATCGCTTCGGTAAGCGACGTCTCGCTGACGTGCGCTTCCTTCCAGACCGCATCCATCAACGCCTGCTTCGAGACGACGCGGCCGGCGCGCTCGATCAGGTACTGGAGCAGCGCCAGGGCGCGCGGCGGCAGACGGATCTCCTCGTCGCCGCGCCACAGCGTGCCGTCGGTGAGGTCCATCCGAAACGCGTCGAAACGCACGATGCGCCGCGCCGAGGGATGAAAGACGAGCGATGGCGATTGGTCCTGGTCGGCCATCCGGCTCAATTGTACTGACTCGCTCGCTGGCTTCGAGAGGTCACGGAAAAGTCAGGCCCTTGTGAGCAGTTCGAGCCTCAGAATCGGACCGTGTCCAGACCCTCCGACCCGGTGTCGCTCGGCAGCCCGCGCTTTCGCAGTGCCGATCACGGCGGCTTCCTGGTCAGCGACATCTGGTTTCCGCCGGGGCTCGTCCTGCCGCCTCACTACCACGATCGGACCGTCGTTGCCGTCACACTGAGCGGCGGCTGGGACTCGGTGATGGACGGACGTCCGCGGGAGAGCACGCCCGGCGAGCTGCTGACCGAACCCGCGGGACAGCGCCATGGGAATCATTTCAGCCGGGCGGGAGCGCGCGTGCTGATCATTCAGCCCGATCCCGTCATGCGCGCCGAGGCGCTGCGCGCGTGCGGGACGCTGCTGACCGAAATCAATCACGCGCGTGCGCCACTTCCGCATACGCTGGCGCGGCGGCTCTCCGCCGAGATTCGCTATCCGAACGCGACCTCGCCGCTCGCGATCGAGGCGCTCGCGCTCGAACTGCTCGCGTCGGCAGCGCAAATCGAGGGACGGCCGTCGGAGGGCCGACGTTCGCCCCTCTGGCTCCGAAGGGTCGTCGACTACCTCCAGGCGCACGTCCTCGAACCTTCGGATCTCGACACGCTCACCGGGATCGCCGGAGTCACGCCGTCGTATCTCGTGCGCGCGTTCCGGCGGTACCAAGGTCTATCGCTGGCATCGTACACGCGGCGCCTGCGACTGGACTGGGCTGCAGAGCGGCTCGCGTCGACCGATGCACCCATCACGGAGATCGCGCTCGCCGCCGGGTTTGCGGATCAGAGCCACTTCACGCGCCTCTTCCGCCGCGAGCTCGGAACGCCGCCGGCCAGTTTTCGACGCAGCACGCGGCTCGAACCGCGGACCCCTTACGAGCTGACCTTCACGAACCCCGCAACTTCCCACGTCCGCTCATCTCCCGGCGGCCACGGCATCGTCTCGCAGTAGAACTCGGACGAGGGAATCGTCGGACTCTCGAAGCCGACGAACGTCGTCCTGTCCGGGACGCCAGAGTGGATGGAGCCGTAGTCGACCACGCGGAACCAGATGTCGCGGCCGACCTGATGGATGGGTGTGGTGAGCGCAGGATGCGTCGAACGGTTCTTCGTAACCACTCCGCCGATCCACGCGCGGTTGTTGATCGGGTCGACGCTCAGGCACGTCACCCGGCCGGTGAAGTCGAAGGTCTGTCCCTGGACCGTCCCGCGATGACGGAACACTCCGACCGCGTCGCCGTCGCCGCTCGAGAGCGCGACGAAGCCGAACTGCGCCTGGATGTCGTTAGGAGGGGGGACGGAGTATTCGCCGCCGCCGGTCACGAAGGCCGCCACGCCCGAGGCGGTCGTCCGTGAACCAGGGCCGACGATCGCCGCGAGCGACGCGAGCGTAGCAGCCACCAGGATTCGTTTCATGCCGCCGGACTGTATGGCGGCGAGGGAGACGGTGTCTTGTCTGGGGCGGCATGTTTTGGAACGAATGAGCTGTGGAGGTGCATGAGGACACAGAGAAGACCGGGAACGGGGAGACGCAGAGACATAGAGACACGGAGGGCCGCCACTCAACACGGACTTGTTCGGAATTCGGCGGGAGGTCTTGGAGATTCAGGAGGTTACTTTAGTTGCCTTACGCGAGAATTGCCCGCTGCTGCGCATGTCGCCGTGCGTTTTTTGCCTCTCCTCGCGTCAATTCCGCACGGTTTCCTGAGAAATCGGTGGATATCGCAACGGCATGGACCGTGCGATGCGCAACACATGCCTCTGTCGCTGAACCAAACCACGCATCGCATCATCGGCGCGGGGATGCGAGTCCATCGAAAGGTCGGCCCCGGCCTGCTGGAGTCGGCCTATCAACTCTGTTTTGACTGGGAGCTGAAACAGAGCGGCCTCCGGTTCGTGAGGCAGCATCCAATTCCGCCCTGAAAGACGGCATCATACGCGTCGCCAATGGAGAAGTTGACCGGGAGGAGCCGGAGAGCATCGAGGAGGTCGGGCCGGTCGAGCACGAGTAACCCCAACAAGTCTCTGTGTCTCTGCGTCTCTGTGCCTCCTCGTCCCCGCCTTTCTCTGCCTCTCTAAACCCTCCGTGTCTCCTCCGCATCCAAGTCAGGCGGAGGCGATCCCCATGCTGCGCACGCCGATTCTGGCCGTTTCGCTGCTTTCAACCATCGTGATTGGCGACCCGGTCGAGCCGGCGCAGACCAGCCGTCCCGCCGCCACCGTGACTGGTACCTGGACGGCTGACGTCGAGCCCTCGGGCTGGCACACCCGCGATCCAAAAGACGACGACTGGTCGAAGATGCGGCTGCAGTTCCAGATCCGGCTGCAGGACCGGGAGTGGGGCAACTGGGGCTTCTCGGTCCCGGTTGAGAACGTCTCCGGTCTTCCGGCGGATCTCGTCGATCTGAGCGATGCGCGCTTTCAGCTCAAGCGCGACGCCGGCGTCGTCGACTTCGACGGCACGTTCCGGAAGGGGCGCGGGATCGGCGAGTTCCGGTTCACGCCCAACCCGGACTTTTCTGCGTTCCTGAAGCGCCGAGGCGATGGGCAGCCGAACGATCGCGAGATGTTCGCGCTCGCGATTCACGACGTGAGCCGCGAGTTCATTCAGGAGCTGGAGAAGCTGGGGTACAAGGACCTGCCGCTCGAACGGTTGGAGGAGATGCGGATCCACCGCGTCTCGCCGGACTTCATCGCCGAGCTGCGGAAACTCGGATATGACAATCTGCCCGTCGAACAGCTCGTTCAGATGCGGATCCATCGCGTGACGCCGGAGTTCATCACCGAACTGCGAAAGCTCGGGTACGACAAGCTCGCGGTCGATCAGCTGACCCAGATGCGGATTCACCGCGCGACGCCGGAGTTCATCGCGGAGCTGAAAAAGAGCGGCTTCTCCAACATGTCGGTCGACGAGTTGATCCAGTTCCGGATTCATCGCGTGACGCCCGAACACATCAGCGAGCTCGGCGCGCTCGGCTACAAGAACCTGGACGGCGACGAGCTCGTGCAGACTCGTATTCACCGTGTCACGCCGGAATTCGTGCGCGACCTGAAGTCCGAGGGCTACTCGAACGTCCCGATGGACGATCTGGTGCAGATGCGCATCCATCGTGTCACACCGGAGTTCATCCGCGAGCTGAAGGAGCTTGGCTACAAGGACGTTCCGGTCGACACGCTGATCCAGATGCGGATCCATCGCGTCGACGCGCAGTTCATCAAGGATGTCCGGGCCGAGGGCTACAAGGACATGTCGCCGCGTGAACTCATTGAGTTCAAGATCCACGCGGGACGCTGGCTGGCCAAGAAGAAGTAGCGTAGCGCTTGGAACTTCGGTCCATTGCAGTATTTGTCGATTGCAGATTTGGCGATTGATTGAGGATTGGAGATTGCGAATCGAGGATTCGGGTCATTGATGATTGGGGGCCAGAATCATCTCGAGCGCTTCTGGCTCTTTCCGGAGGCTGTCCTGTGCGATGCGGCGAAGATCGCCAGGAGCTCCTCGGCCTCCTCGAGTAAGGATCGAATGGCAGACTCGGACATGATCTGGTTGCGACTCAGAAATGCGAGCCAGAACGTGCATTCGTCCGATTCTTCCACCACCAGGCCGATCGTGGCGACGAACTCGGCGTGGGATCGGGCGCGGCAAGCGGCCCGGTAGTTCGACGCGACCGAGGTCCCGGCATCGAAAAGTTGGCCGCCGACTCTGCGGCCTTCCAGCGTGTTGGGCAGATCTCGCACGAGCCTCGCAATACCATCGGCAAACGCCGCCGTGCGCTTTTTCAGTTCTTCAGCCTTTGGATTCACCCTCGAAGACAAAGCACGAGGCGTACCTGGACGGTTTCACCCACAAATGCGCAGGATCCGAAGAGATCGGTTTCGGGGATGCGCAAGAATTTCAACGTCCGACATACTCGCGTGTTGCAGTTTCTGGCCCAGGGCTCAATCCCCAATCCTCAATCTTCAATGAATCCATCAATCATCCAATCACCAATAATCAATCAATCCTGCAATCGCCGATCCTCAATCCTGCAATGCGGGAAGTCTTAGAGTAGCTTTACACCCCCGCCCCGTACCTCTGGCTTCCAGCGTGAGCGTCCCGCCGTGAGCTTCAGCGATCTGCCGGCACAGGACGAGACCGATGCCGGAACCGGTCGGCTTGGTCGTGAAGAAGGGCACGAAGAGGTTGGCCGTATCCGGAAGGCCCGGCCCTTCGTCCTCGACCCGCAGCTCGAAGCCGCTGTCTTCCGCCCAATCGATCCACACGCCGCCGCCCGTCTCGAGCGCCGCGTCGACCGCGTTGCGGACGATGTTGATCAAGAGCTGCTCGAGTTGATCCGGATCGGCGTGGAAGTGAATGTCCGCAGCGGCGCGGATCTCGACGGCCAGCCGCTCGTGCTCCAGCTCGGCGACGCGCCGCGCCAGCGGCAGGATCGAGATGCGCTTCGGCTGCGGCTTGGGCAGCTTCGCGAGCTGCGCGTAGGCGCGGAGGAACCGGCCGAGCGCGCCGGACCGCGTTTCGATCAGCGTCAAGCCGTCTGTGATCTCCGGCCCGCGCGGGAGGTCCGGCACACGCGAGACCATCCGCTTGAGCGTATGCGCGATCGATTTGATCGGCGTCAGCGAGTTGTTGATCTCGTGCGAGAGAACGCGGACGATCCGCTGCCATGCGAGCTGTTCCTGCTCCCGGAGCGCGCGGCTGACGTCTGAGAACGCGACGAGCTGGTGCGGCTTGCCGTCGCGATAGAAGGTCGAGCGGCGGACCTCCAACGCCCCATGCCCGGCGAACGACCGGTCGACGAGCCGCGGCACGGGCCCTGAAAGATACGGATCGAGCCGCAGCTCCGCGGCGCGCCGCCCCAGCAGCTTCGGGGACGTGCGGCCGAGCAGCCGTTCGGCGGCGGGATTGACGAGGACGAGGCGCTCCTCGGTATCGAACGCGAACATCGCGACGTCGATCGCCTGCATGACGCTCGACAGCAGCGCGGTCGATTCCACCGCTTCGGTCCGCTGCCGCTGGAGCGTCTGCCCGAGCGCGTTGATCTCGGCCATGACGAGGTCCGCCGCGCTCCCCGGACGTGTCCCGACGCCCCGGATCGAGTAGTCCCCTTCCCGCAGAGCGCCAAGAAGATTCGCCGCGACGAAGAGCACGCGCGTCACCATCTGCCGCGCCGCGGCCGCGGCGCCGAGCCACACGCAGACGATGACCGCGGTGATCGTCCAGCGGACCTCGAAGGTGTAGCTCTCGGCCCAGATGCCGTAGAGGACGAGCGCACTGGCAGGAAGCCCGGCCAGCAATCCCAGCAGCAGCACCGACTGCTCGATGCTCGGGTGCACCCGGGCGCTGCGCTCAACCGCGGTCGTCGTCATCGCTCGTGGAGACCGGGGCGCCGGATATCTGCTGCAGTCGGCGATACAGGGCGCTCCGGCTCAAACCAAGATGGTCCGCGGCGCGCCGGACGTCGCCGCCGTACCGCGTCAGCGCTTTCTGAATGAAGATGCGCTCGATTTCTTCCAGCGGAAGATCTTGAAGTGCCCGGTCCGGGCCTGACCGGGGCGGCGTGGACCGCGGCGCGCCGGAGCCAAGGGTCACTTCCGCCGCGCCAAGTGTCACCGTTCCGGCCTCCGCCATCAGCACGGCGCGCTCGACGCTGTGCGCGAGCTCTCGCACATTGCCGGGCCAGGCATGCGCCTCTAGTACGGACATCGCCGCCGGATCGAAGTCCGCCACACGTTTGCCGTAGCGCGACGCGTACCGCGCCAGAAAATGTGCCGCAAGCGGCCGGATGTCCTCCGGACGCTCGCGCAGCGGCGGCAGGTGCAGGACGACGGTGTTCAGCCGGTAGAGGAGGTCTTCACGAAACCGTCCGGAGGCAATCTCGTCTTCGATGTTCGCATTGGTCGCGGACAGGATGCGCACGTTGACGTATCGCATCTTCGACGACCCAACGCGCTGCACCTCTCCGGTCTGGACGACGCGCAGCAGCTTCGCCTGCAGGCGCACCGGCATATTGGCGATCTCATCGAGAAACAGCGTGCCGTCGTCCGCGAGCTCGAAGCAGCCGAGGCGATCCGCACGCGCGTCGGTAAAGGCGCCCTTCACGTGACCGAAGAGCTCGCTCTCCGCCACACCGTCGGCGAGGCCGCCAGCGTTCATCGTGACGAGCGGGCGGGCGCGGCGATCGGATCGCGCGTGGATCCGACCGGCAACGACTTCCTTGCCCGTACCGTGCTCACCGGTGATGAGCACGGCGGCGTCCGAGGCCGCGATGCGATCGATGGTTCGGGTAATCTCCTTCATCGCGGACGACTCGGCGATGAAGGCGGGCGCGCGCTGCAGCCGTCCGGCCGCTTCCTCGGCACGCTCGCTCCGCCGCATCGCCTGCCGCAGCGCGATGTGCGTCCGCACGCACGCGGTCAGCCGGTCGTCGTCCCACGGTTTCTCGAGGTAGTCGCGCGCGCCGCGCCGCATCGCCTCGACCGCGATCGGCACGCTGCTCCACGCCGTCATGATCACGACCGGGAGCGCCGGGTCCATCGCGCGGATGCGCTCGAGCAGGTCGAGCCCCTCCTGACCTGACGTGGTATCGCGGGTGTAATTGAGGTCGATGAGGGCGAGGTCGAAATCCTCGGACTCGAGCCGCGCGAGCGCCTCGACGGGCGAGGAGGCGGTCTCGACGCAGTGCCCTTCGTCGACGAGCAGGAGCCGGAGCGCCTCGACGACGTCCGCCTGGTCGTCGGCGACGAGGACCCGCGATGTGTGGTGAGGCGGCACCCGTTGCAACCTAGGAAGATGCATGCCAGCCGGCGATGTCACAGCCCCTTAGACGTAATTGACGCGAAGACGTTTATTCGGTCCCGCTGACGCGACTCCCGGTCCCGATGCCGGGATCGAGCCGGCAACGAAGAAGCGCAAAGTGCTCGTCAAAATGGGGTCCGCCTAGCGGTACAGCGCTTGCGATTCGTTCAGAAGCGCATTGTAGGCCCGACCTTGAGGTCGGGCGTGCGCGGATCATCGGATCGTTCGACACCAAGCATATGCGCGTTCTCGTCGCCGACGACCAACCCGACGTCCTGCAGGCGCTGCGCCTCCTCCTGACCGATTCCGGCTTCGAGCCCGACCTCGTCGCTTCCGCCGACGCCGTCGTCGAGAAGCTCCACGAGCAGTCGTACGAGCTGCTCCTCATCGACCTGAACTACTCGCGCGACACGACCTCCGGCCGTGAAGGGCTGGAGCTCCTCTCGCGGGTCCGCGCCTTCGACGCCGGGCTGCCGGTCGTCGTCATGACCGGCTGGGGCAGCATCGACACAGCCGTGGACGCGATGCGCCGCGGGGCGCGCAGCTTCGTTCAGAAGCCCTGGGATGACACGACACTCGTGGAGATCCTCCAGCGGGAGATCGAAGAAGCCCGCGCGGCGCGGCGCCGCGACGCGAAGCAGCAGCGGGAGCAGGATGAAGCGCGCCTGATCCAGCGCGGCCTGCTGCCGGCGAGCTTTCCGGCGACCTCGAGCTTCGGCATCGCCGGCGCGTGGCAGCCCGCTTCCGGTTTCGGCGGCGACTGCTACGACGCGTTGACGTTCGGCGCGGACGTGCTCGGGCTGTCCATTGCCGATGTTGCCGGCAAGGGGCTGCCCGCGGCGCTGCTGATGTCGAATCTGCAGGCGGCAGTGCGCGCGTTCGCGCAGGACAAGGCGCGGCCGCGCGCGATCTGCGCCAGCGTCAATCGTCTGCTCTGCCTGAACATGACGAGCGGCAGGTTCGTGACGTTCTGCTACCTGCGGCTGGATGGCGAGCGGCGCGTGCTCTCGTACGCGAACGCCGGCCACAACCCGCCGCTGCTCGTGCGCGCCGATGGCCGGATCGAAAAGCTCTCGTCGGGCGGCACGGTCCTGGGAGTCTTCCCGGATACGGGCTACGACGAGGCGGAACTGCCGCTCGCCGCAGGCGACCGGCTGCTGCTCTACACGGACGGCATCACCGAAGCCAGAGACGGGTCAGGAGAAGAGTTCGGCGACGAACGTCTCGCCGCCCTGCTCGTCGAGCATCGCGCGCTCGACGCGAACGCGCTGCACCAAACGATCCTCGATCGCGTGACGGCCTTCGCGACGGACGGTTTCCAAGACGATGCGACGCTGATCGCAGTCGAGGTTCGCTAGCGCGAAACGAGGCCCGAAGCACGAGGCACCGCCCGAGGCACGAGGCCCGAGGCACCGCCCGAGGCACGAGGCACCAGGAACGAGGAACGATCATGCGCCAGGATCTTCGTCACGCCCTGCAGATTCTCGTGAAGTATCCGCGGTTCACGGCCGTCGCCGTGGTGACGCTCGCGCTGGGGATCGGCGCCAACACGGCGATCTTCACGCT
>DATAEE010000238.1:0-2451 GCA_036258175.1 Vicinamibacterales bacterium | reverse complement strand
CCAGGGTTGATCCCGAGCGCCCCGTCAGAGACAGTTGACCAGAAGCCACGACGCGGGCAACGGCCGACCCGACGGTGAGCATGACTGACGCGAACCCATCGGCCGTGGCCGCACCGCACGTGAGGGGACGGCCACTGCGCGACGACGCGGCCGATGCACGGGATCGGTGCCTTCCTGTTGAAGTTGCCCGCGACCTGGCGTCGAACCCGTGTGAAACGGGTCGAAACTCGGCCAACCCCTCCATCGGTCGAGCGTCGGCAGGACGTGAAAGCAATTGCGCGTACCAAGCACAGAAACCGCTGAAGTTCGACGAACACAACCCAATTGGGCGGACTTCCAACGCGGTCCGTCGCAATACACTCTTCACCCCACGTCGAATTTTCCCGCAGCTTTGATCAATGTTTGTTACTGCTCCGTCAGGCCCGTGAATGGACCGAGTGCGGGGCCCGCGCCTCTCTCACCGTGCATCGCCAGGGTTCACTGCGTCGGAGTCGGCCGGATCGAACCGCACGATCAGCAGCGTGATGTTGTCGAGGGCCCCGCCATCATTGGCCTGCGCGAGCAGCTTCGTCGCGGCAACCTCGGGTGCGGGCTCCGCGTCCAGCGTGGCCGCGATCGCCTCGTTCGTCACCATCTCCGTCAATCCGTCCGAGCAAAGCAGTAAGCGATCGCCAGCCTGAACTTGGAACGCGTGGGCCTCTACGGTGACTCCGAGTTCCGGGCCGCCGACGACATTCGTGATGACGTGGCGGAGACGATGCCCAGCGACCTCGTCTGGCCGAAGGCTTCCGCTCCGCACCATGTCCCCGGTCACCGTATGGTCCTGGGTGAGCTGGTGCAACTCGCCGTCTCGGTAGACGTACGCACGGCTGTCGCCCACGTGCACGACGCACAGCTGCGCACCCAGATGGAACGCCATCGTCACCGTCGTTCCCATGCCGCTCAGTTCCGGATGCTCCGCCGACTCCTCGAGAATGCGGGCGTCGGCTTGGCTGAGCGCGGACTGGAACTGCGCGAGAACCTTCTGCGCTTCCGTGTCACTCGAGCCAAAGAACCACCTGAACGTATTGAGGGTGAATTGCTCGATCGCGACCACCGCGAGCGCGCTCGCTCGTTCGCCCGCCCGGTGCCCGCCCATGCCGTCGGCCACGAGAAATAGATGTGCGTGCTCTTCGCCAACCTGCACCTTCGGTTCCGGCAGGCTCGTCTGCCAGACGCGCATCGCTTTCGTGAGTTCGGCGATTAGGAATTGATCCTCATTGGTCGTGCGCACCTTTCCTTTGTCGGTGATTCCAAAGGCTTTCACCGTCAGCGGGCGGGCTGACATCGGTATGACGGACTTGTCGGTCATCTGGATCTCCGCTCGTTCCGGCGGCCCTGTACCGTCCCTCTAAGACCACTCACGCTCATGTCAGTGCTTCACTTTGAGCAGCAGCCCGCGCCGCCGACCGTGAACGCTACACCCCCGCACGTGCACGCTGGCCCGTTCCTAATCCGTGATCGACAAGTAGTTCCGGACCACGGATCTGACTCGGCGACAAATTATCCTTGCGATAGGGCGCGTCTTCCTTCACCCCGAGTTCGAGCGTGTCCCTCCACGTCATGGCGGGCCTCCGTAGGACTAGCCTCTAACGCGGCATGTGAGCGTGCAATGTGCGGTCTTATACAGAGCGATGCCAGCCCCATATCTGCCTTTTGGGTGATAGTTCATGCCGACCGCGCCCACGCGGCGCTGTCCCAGCTTGGCGAGTCCTCTCGTCTCGAGACGATGCTGCGTTCGGCGTACTCCGCTCTCTATCGTTCGACTTCGAAGTCCCTCGTGGCAGCGAAGGAATCGTGCAAGAACACCTCGAGCTTGTACTTTCCGGTTGGCCATCCATCCGGCTTCCAGATGTGGCACTCCGTTCGGGCGTCGCCGGTTGGCGCGATCGACTGGGTCGATTCGTTATTGGGTTCCGTCGAGCATTCTCGCAGCGGCCCGAACGCTCCCAGAGGAGCCGGCGCTCACAGAATTCGCCGCCTGGATTGCATTAGAGAAACCGCCGTAGCGCGATTCGGAATTGAGTCGACGAGACGACCTCGAAGAAAGCCGCTGACAGCCCGTGGTGAGGTCCAGCGGCATGCGGGCCCTCAAACGCAGCTGCCGCGTTGGTTGGGGACCGCGTTCGGGGCGCGCCGCTTAGCGTGTGTTAGGCGCGACGTCGGTAATAGAATCCCCCGCCACCGAGGACCAGCAGCACCAGGACGACGATGAGTAGAGTGTTCGTGTCCATGTTCTCTCCTGCATCTGACTGAACGAGCATTGCGCGTCTGGCCGGCGTACTGTTGTAGCTCCAATGCGCGGATCCCCAGACGGGCCCCGTCATCTTGTGCAGCAGCCTAGCTTGGACGACGAGGGATGTCTGTCCCCTTCTGGACACGTCCGGGATTGACTGAACATACGCGACGCCG
>DATAEE010000237.1:0-5457 GCA_036258175.1 Vicinamibacterales bacterium | reverse complement strand
CCTATTCTGTTGAAAAACTCCGTTTCGTCCCGAGTCGAAAAATTTCTAACCGTCTTGAACGACGATGCGCGCGCACAGGTAGAGGGATACGTCCTCACCCCGGCGTTCGGACGTCGGCCACCATGAGCGGATTGAGAGGTCGTACTGCTTCAAATTGCCGAGCGCTTCGATATTCGACCCAAAATTCCCGCACTCGGGACCGCGAGTTTTTCAACAGAATAGGTAGAGTCGCGGCGTCGTCCCACCGGTGCAGTTCGACACCGCCGCGGCGGCGTACCGCGAAAAAATGACGGCCTATCCGCGGAACCTCCCGGGCAGCGCTACGCTTGCGGTTCTGGCGGCCAGCAACGGGAACTACATGCTGGTCGGACCGGATTGCCACTTCTGGAGCTGCCTTTTTTTCCGCCCTCAGGTCGCGCAACCCGGCTTCCGGAAAGTGGCGAGCGTGGTCCTGCTCCGCGACAACCTTACCGGCCGGCCGACGCCGAACCTCCGCGACAATCCGCGCCTGCTCAGCGTGTTTGCGCGCCGAACCGAGGCCGGCGCAACGGTCGGGACGCGCCCGGGCGCGCCCGCCATCGAGCGCTCCGCGAACGTCGGGTTCATACGCTATCCGGCCGGACAGGCCCCGCAGGCTCCATCGAGGGATGCCTGGCAGAAGGCTTCCGCGGCCGACAAGGCCGACCTGCTGCGCCGCTTCCTCGAGGACTGCGGATGGTTCGGCGTGCCGCCCTCGGACGCCGCGCGACGCCGGATCGTGGAAGATATGGTCCCTCGCATCGATGTCTCGTTCGGGGCGCCGGAGATCGCGGCGCTGGACGCCGCCTTCGACCACGCACTCACCGATCCGCGCGCGTGGGACGCCTTTCAGGTCTATGATCGACGCGCGAATTCAACGCACGCTCAATGAAGGCTCCGGCATGAGACGATCGCTGTGCTCTTTGCTGGCCGCGGCGGCGCTTTTCGCCGGCGGCGGGTACCTCCCGGAATTCCCGACGGCCGCGGCTGCACAGTCTCCCGCGGAGGCCCGCCCCGGTCCCGCGGGCCAGGAGCAGGTGATCGCCCGCATGCATGCCATGCTCGATCGCAGGCTCGACGAGGCGGCCGCGTCACGGCAGCGGTACTGGCGCGAGCTGCGCGCAGCCGACGGCACGGTCGACTGGACTCGCGCGCGGCGCGACCTCGCGCGCCTGCTGCGCGTCCCGGCGGAATGCGCCGGGAAACAGCGCGTGGTGGAAGTCGAGCGCAAGATCGTCGCCAGGTTGAACGAAGGCGTGATCGAGCGCGTCACGGTCGAGGTCTGCCGCCGGCAGCTGCTTGCGGTAGGGCTCGCGGGCTGGCCGGCAACAGAGGGCACGCCCGCGCCCCTCGTCGTCGCGTTCCATGGAACCGCCGGCACGCCCGAGAAGGTGTTCGGCATCGACGATCCGGCGCGGTTCGATCTCAAGGACTACCACCACGCGTACGGCCGGGCGCTAATGGCGCGCGGCTTCGCCGTGTTCGCTCCGCTGCTGCTGACCGAGACCAGCGCCCAGGCGTGTACCGGCTACAACGGAACCCGCAACGAGGTAAACCACCGCGCGTTGCCGCTCGGCACCGCGCTGAACGGCATGCAGCTCGGCATGATCATGGATGCCGTGGGCTTCCTGTTACGCGACCGCCGCGTCCGGGCCGATCGGATGGGCGCATACGGCATCAGCCATGGGGGCCAGCTCGCTTTCTACTTCGCAGCGCTCGACCATCGCGTACGGGCCACCGTGGTGAGCCAGTGGTTCGAGTCGCGGGCGGAGAAGCTCGCCGGCTCCCGCCATCCGGACGCCCTGTGGCGCGAGCCCGGGGCGGCCCACAACCAGCACCCCGACATCCTGCGTTACTTTACGGATGTCGAAACCGCCATGCTCATTGCGCCCCGCGCGCTGCTGATCGAAGCGGGACGCCGCGACGGGGAGCGTGCGAAGAGCGCGGAACGCGAATTCCCGAGGATCGCTTCCGCCTACCGGAATCTCGGCGCGCCGCCGGGTGCCGCGTGCCTAGAAGTGGCGGACGCAGGGCACGAGATCGTGATGAAGGCTGCAGCTGATTTTCTCGAGCACTGGCTGCGCGGCGACAAGCGCGCGGCATGCCCCGCGCCCGCCGCCGGGAGGTCGTGACTTCATGCCCGTGGACCAGCCGTGTTGACGAAGGCGCGCCTGGCCGGAATCTTTCTGCTCGGGGTCTGCGCGGCGGCCGCGCTGTCTATAGCGCTGCGAGAGCACGCGCCGTCCGGGGGCCGGCTCCGGTCTGCGGCTCGGACAACTATGCGACCGCGGAAGAATACGTCCAGTGCGTGGCGCGCGCGCCTTATCAGGTGCCGGCCGCGCTAATCGACGGTTATTTGCCACAAGGCCGCTTGTGTGCCGGCGTTCCAGCCGCGGCCATGATCGATCATAGCGAGAAGCACCGCTTACCGACTCGAAAAACGCGCCGCAACCGCTCGCATTTCGCGGCACGGAGGCGAAGGGCTGCTTTGCAGTCAACCCACTGAAACCCTAAGAGGAGGCTCGGTCCATGGATCGCATCCTAAAGCTGTTCTGCAGCGGGCCTGAACAGGCTTCGTTGGCGAGCGAACGCAAGACCCTCGCGCGGTACCCCGGTTTCTTGGTGATCGAGGCGCCCAAAAAGGCGCTGACGGCGTTGCGCCGCAAATACCCGGTGGAGGACATCACGCATCTCTACACCATCGATACCGGCGAGCGGGTAATCAACACGTCGCGCCCGCGGGTCGATGAGAAAGGAAAACGCCACCCGCATCCTGCGTACCGGGACGTGAAGCGTCTGCGCGCGGGGAAGCACCACTATCTCGTTCAGTTCATCGGTCCGATCAAGGACGTGTGGCTCAAGGAGCTGAGGAGCATCGGCGCCGAGCCTCGTCAGCCCTACGAGAACTTCGTGTACGTGGTTCGCGCGACCGACAGGCTGCTTCCCAAGATCGCATCGCTGCCGTTCGTGCGCTGGACGGGCCACCTGCCGCACCGCGCGCGCGTTGCCCCGGCGCTGCAGCCCGTGCTGAAGCAGGGCAAGAAACCCCGCGGACTGCCGCGCACGCGCCGCCTGCCCGACCGCTACACCGTCGAATTCTTCGGTAGCGACGACCGCCGGGCTGCATCCGGCGCGGTCAGGAAGCTCGGGTTCAAGGTGCTGAACCCGAAGGCGAAAGGAAACGTCCTGATCGTGGAGGCCACGGGGCCGGAAAGCTCGCACCCTCGTAAGCTCGCGAAGCTGTCCGAAGTGCATGGCGTGCGCGCGATTCGCGCGCGTAGCCTCAGGCGACCCAGCAACGATGTTGCCGCGGGGATCATGGCGACGGCACGCAGCCTGAGCAACAGCGGCCTCGGCCTGAGCGGCAAGGGTGAGACGATCGCCGTCTGCGATACCGGGCTCGACACCGGAGATCCGAGCCACATCCATCCCGACTTCGCCGGACGCGTGGCGTGGATCAAGAGCTATCCGGTCACGCCCGAGTTCACGGATTTCGTCAACAACCCCGGCGGCAACGATGGGCCGGCGGACCTCGACAGCGGCCATGGCACCCACGTCGCCGGGTCGGTGCTGGGCAATGGTGCGGGGAGCGCCGACGTGCCGGGTGTCGCGAATCCGATTCGCGGCCTCGCCTACAACGCGAAGCTCGTGTTCCAGGCAGTCGAGCAGGAGCTGGACTGGAAGAGCGCCGCGGACGCCCAGTTCTATGGACGCTACCTGCTCGCAGGCATTCCCGAAGACATGACCGTGCTGCTCGCCGATGCCTATCGCAAGCGCGCCCGCATCCATTCGAACTCCTGGGGCGGCGGAGACCCCGGCGAGTACGACGAGCAGTGCGAGCAGCTCGACCGCTTCGTGTGGCGGCGCCGGACGTTTTGCGTGCTGGTGGCCGCCGGCAACGACGGCACGGACAAGGATGGCGACGGCAAGATCAATCCAATGAGCGTGAGCTCCCCGGGCACCGCGAAGAATTGCATCACGGTGGGCGCGTGCGAAAACCTCCGGACCAACTTCAACGGCGAGACCTACGGCGAGTGGTGGCCCAACGACTACCCTGTGGCACCGTTCCGGAACGACCCGATGGCCAACAACAGCGATACGGTCGTCGCCTTCAGCAGCCGCGGGCCGACGTTCGACGGGCGCGTAAAGCCGGAAGTCATCGCTCCGGGCACCTTCGTTCTCTCCACGCGATCTACGCAGATCGCCATGAACAACACCGCCTGGGCGGCGTTTCCGCCGAGCCGGCTCTACTTCCACATGGGCGGCACCAGCATGGCCACGCCGCTCACGGCCGGCGCCGTGGCGCTGATCCGCGAGTACCTGCGTACGAAGCAGAAAATGCAGAGCCCGAGCGCCGCGCTGCTCAAGGCCGCCCTGATCCTGGGCTGCCAGCGGCTGACCGGATATTCATCCGCCGGAGCACTGCTCGACAATCACCAGGGATACGGACGCGTCAGCCTCGATGCCGTGCTCGCGCCCGCGAGTCCGGCAAAGACACTTTTTCGCGATGACAAGACCGGGCTGCGAACCGGCCAAGTGCGCACGATCATGCTCAAGGTCAAATCGAATCAAGCGCCGCTGCGCGTGGTGCTTGCGTACAGCGACTATCCCGGCGACGCGCTGGTGAACAATCTCAACCTGATCCTCATCGATCCGAACGGAAAGCGCTACGTGGGGAATCAGGCGGCCGCATCGGGTGTCATGACGCTGGACGCGACAAACAATGTCGAAGTCATACAGGTGAGCCAGCCGGCTGCCGGCACGTGGAGAGCCGAAATCGTTGGATCCAACGTGCCGCAGGGGTCGCAGCCGTTCGCCTGGGTCGCGAAGGCGCATTGCGCGTAGGAGCGCCGCGGCGGCTGGCGGGCAACACCACCTTCGCCAAGGGCTCGCACAGCAACAACGTCTACGCCGGCCGCGACGGCCAGGTGTGCCGGCGCAACGAGAGCGGCGATCGGGCTCTGACCCCGATTTCCCGACTAGGGCTTTGAGCCCCAGGTGTTTTCCCAGTCGCGGCCGAGGAAATCGGTGACGGCGCCGTCAGCCTGGAAGAACTTGTTCGGCGCCTGGAAGATCGCGAGAAAGAGGCCTCCCCCCGGCCCGGCCCAAGCGTGGTGGCGGCTGCCGGCGGGGCGCCAGACGAACTGACCGGCGCGGCATTCGCCTTCCGGGCACATCAGGCTGCCCTCGAGCACATAGGTCTGCTCGATCTTCACGTGCTCGTGGTCGGGCAGCTTCGCGCCCGGCGCCATGCGCATGAGCGCGGTCAGCAGACCGGTCTCCTTTTCCACGAGGAGGGTCTTCTGCTCCACGCCGGGATAGCGCGTCTTCTCCCACGGCAGGCTTTCCACGTCGACGAAACGAGAAGCGAGCTCGGAACGGTTCATGGCTTTAAATGCTCCCCGACTTTCACGATCTTCATGGTGTTGGTGCCGCCGG
>DATAEE010000236.1:0-6192 GCA_036258175.1 Vicinamibacterales bacterium | reverse complement strand
GGCGAGGTAGAGACCGACTTTGAGCGGCGACAGCTTCTCGGCGGTGCGGCCGATCACCTTGATTCCGCCGATGATCACGAGCCACGTCAACACGGCGATGGCGATGCCAGACACGAGTCGTGGGATGCCAACCACTGTGTTCAGGACGAGCGCCATCGAGTTCGGCTGTGTGAACGGCGTCGTCGTCAGCGCCGCGACGGCGGCGACGAAAGCAAAGGTCCACGCCAGCGCCGGCGACTGCAGGCCGTCTCTCAGGTAATACATCGGCCCCGACAGCACCTGATCGCCTTTGGCTTCTCGAAATGTCATGCCGAGGACGGCTTCGGCGAACTTGATCGACGTCGCCACGAAACCGTAGACCCAAATCCAGAACAACGCCCCCGGTCCGCCTGACACAATGGCGGTGGCAACGCCAGCGATGTTGCCCGTGCCTATTGACGCGCCAAGCGCCGTCATGAACGCCTGAAACGGCGTCAGCGCACCTGCGGCGCCGCGATCCGGCCGCGCGAAGAAGACCCTGACCGCGTCGCCGAACCGCCGCACCTGAACGACGCCAAGCCGGATCGTCAGGAACAGGCCTGCGCCAAACAGTACGACGACCAGAATTGGGATGAAGAGAAAGTCAGCGGTCGCCTGAATCAGATCGGCCATGCAGCTCTCCGCGTCAGATCAACGACCGTGATTGGCATCCGTCGACGGTGATGGCGGCACCGCTGATCCAGCTCGCCTTCGGCGACGCGAGGAACGCGACGACGGCGCCGACCTCCTCGGCGCGGCCAAACCGTCCGAACGGGAGCTCGCGGCGAACGAACTCCGCCATGCCTTCGGGATCCTCCTGCTGGCGTTTCCACCAGGAGCCGCCCGGAAACGAAATCGAGCCGGGGCAGACGCTGTTGACGCGGATGTTGTCTTTCGCCAGCTGCTGGGCCATCGCTTTCGCAAGGCTGATCTCGGCCGCCTTGACGGCGTTGTAGGTCATCCGTCCGCCGGACTCCCGGCCCCAGATTGACGCAATCATCAGAATCACGCCGCCGCCCCGGTTCCGCAGGTGAGGCACCGTCAACCGCGACGCGCGTACGGCTGGGAAAAGTGTCTCGTCGAAGGCCGCCTGCCATTCCGCATCGGTCGCGGCGAGAATGTCGCCGCCACCTGCGCGTCCGACGCTGTTCACCAGGATGTCTATGCCGCCGAACGCCTCCATCGTCTTTGCGATGACCGCCTCGATGCCTTCAACGGTCGACACGTCTGCGCGGACAGGAAGTACGCGCTCGCCAAGCTCGCGCGACGCCGAATCAAGCGCGTCAGCACCGCGCGCGCAGATCGTCACGCGACAACCTTCGTCAACGAGCGCCCGCGCCGACG
Organism: Vicinamibacterales bacterium; assembly: GCA_036258175.1. Classification (GTDB taxonomy): domain Bacteria; phylum Acidobacteriota; class Vicinamibacteria; order Vicinamibacterales; family 2-12-FULL-66-21; genus DATAEE01. The sequence continues at coordinate 4,830 of DATAEE010000236.1, read as the reverse complement.
CGAGACCTAGGCCCCGGCTCGCGCCGGTTATGACCGCAACTTTGTCTGAAAGCTGAAGATCCACGCTTTTATGCCCGTTGCTGAATGCTGAATGCTGATTGAAAAAGCCTTCAGCCTTCCACAATCAGCATTCCACAATCAGCAATCAGCAATGGGCGCTGAGCATTCTATCTTGCGCCGAGGTCGTTCAGCCTCCAGTCGAATTCCTGCCAGGACAGCTTGAACTGATTCTGCTCGAGGAAATCGCGCTCTGACGGAAGCAGCACCGGAAGGACGAGCGCGAGGACCGCTCGCTCGATAGCGCTGCGTGAGGCGGCGTATGCCGGCGCCTTGGTCGCATCGCCGTAGGCCGCAGCGAATTCCTCCTCGTGCCAGCCCACAATCGGCGAGACGGCAATCGTGTTGGCGGAAGGGTCGATCTGGAGGTGGTTCTGATGGCCGAGAAAGTCTGTCGTCTGCGCCGCGAGCTGCGCCTCCAAGCGGTCGGCGGTATACGCTTCGCTCCGGAGGCGGCCGCTCCCCGCCGCACCCCGGCCGAGCGCAAAGTAGACGCGCGGATCCTTGAACTCGGCGAGCCCTTTCTCGATCTCGTCGAGTGACAGCTGCCGCCCGAGCGCGCGGTGACGCTTCTGATCGAATGCGCCTGGTATCTGCCGTATGCTGCCGGCCGGGTAGCCCTTGGCGTTCCCGCGGATCGGGAAATTCTGCGCGACGGTCTGGAGCACGAACGCGTTATAGGCGTTCAGCCAATACGCGATCTTCTGCTCGCGCGACCAGTCCGAATACGCGCCCGCCGTGACATTCAGCGATGCCACGTATCGATCGAGTGCGGCGCGCTCGATGCGCAGCGCACGGTAGTACACGTAGCCGTCGCGCACGTACAGGTCGAGGATCTGATCGAACGGCCGGTGCAGCGGTTCGGCAGTCGAGGGAGGCTGCTGCGCCGACACCACCGACGCCATGAGAAGAACCAGGACAACTCGAAGCATGCGGGATGGTACCTCAGACACTTCTGAGAAACTGTGCAAGCTCTGCCGTAAATACGTCGGGCCGTTCGAAGCTCGCCAGGTGGCCAGCCGCGGCGATGCGAACCAGGCGCGCGCCGCGAATTCCACGCGCGAGCGTTTCGGCATTCGCCGGCGGAGTCAGAACGTCTTGCTCTCCCACGACGATCAGCGTCGGAACCGAAATCGACGCAAGGAGAGCCGTCGAGTCCGGCCGAGTCATCATCGCGACGATGGCCCCTTTGATCCCGGCGGCCGAGTTCGCCGTTATTAACTCGCTGACCCTCGAGACCGCCTCCGGCCGCTCGCGCTTCGTCGTCTCGCCCAGAAGTTTCGGCACCATTTCGCGCGCGACGCCCGCCGGACCCTCGGCGTCGACGAGCTCGATCATCTTCTGCCTGGCGGCGCGCCCCTCTTCGGTGTCCGCTTCCGCGCGAGTGTCGGCGAGGATCAACCCTCGAAGCGACAGTTTCGCGCGCCGAAGAAGCGAGAACATGACGTAGCCGCCCATCGACACGCCTGCGACGACCACGCCGCTCCGATCGAGCCCGAGCGTTTCTGCCACCGCCTCGACCCGCGCCGCATACTCGTCCATCGACCGATCCGGCGGTTCGAGCATGTCAGGCGCGACGAGTTGCCAACCCGGCGGCGGGGCGTCGAACTGCGGCTGCCACACGTCAGCCGTCAACGGAAAGGCATGAATCAGCAGCAGCGGTCGGCCGCTCCCCGCTTCCAGCACGCGTATCTGACGGCCTGCAGCGGTGACGTGTCGGGTCGTGATCGCCATCCGAGCATTCTAATCGCTCGGAATCGAGCTACCCGTTACCACCCCGTTGTCCCGCGGTGATATCGTCTCGCGCCATGTACATGCACAGACTTCTCACGGTCGCGATCGCGCTGACGTGCGCGGCGTATGCCGGTGCGCAGACTGAAACGCCCGCCGTTGTCATGATCTCTATCGATGGGTTCATGCCGTCGAGGTACACGGGGAACGATAGCGCCAACATCCCGCGGCTGAGAAAACTGAAAGACGAAGGAGCGTGGGCGACGGGCGTCGTGGGCGTCCTGCCCACAGTCACGTATCCCTCGCACACCTCGCTGATCACCGGGGTCCCGCCGGCGGTGCACGGCATATACGACAATCGGATCCTGGATCCTGAAGGACGATCGAACACGGCCTGGTACTGGTACGCGCGCCAGATCCAAGCGCCGACGCTCGTCGGCGCAGCCCGCGCGCGCGGGCTGCGCGCCGGCGCGGTCTCCTGGCCCGTGTCCGTGGGGCTCGATGCCGAGTACGTCGTGCCCGAGTTCTGGCGATCGAGCCACCCCGAGAGCCTGATTCTCCTCAAAGCAATGAGCAGGCCCGGCGATCTTCTCGACGCGATCGAGATCGCAGAAGGCCAGCCGTTCGGCTGGCCGCAGAACGACCGCCACCGGACGACCATCGCGACCTATCTGCTTCGCACGCGGCGGCCCGACCTCCTGATGATCCACCTCATCGAGCTCGACGGAGCGCAACACAACAACGGTCCCGGTACACCCGAAGCGACCAGAACGCTGGAGAAGATCGACGGATACATCGGCGAAATCGTCGATGCCGTCGCGCAAGCCGGAATGGCCGGCCGCACACAGATCGTCATCGTCTCGGATCATGGCTTTCTGCCACTAGAGCACATGCTGCAGCCGAACGCCGCGCTGAAACAGGAGGGGCTTCTGACGGTGAACGATCGTGGGACCGTCACGGATTGGAAGGCGTACTTCCACTCGAGCGGCGGCTCGGGATTCGTGTACTTGAAGGATCCCGCCGACACGGCGACGCGCGATCGTGTGGCGAAGTTGCTCCAGACACTGAAGGCGAATCCCGCCAACGGCATTCGATCCGTCTGGACGGCCGACGACCTGGCGAAGATGGGCGCGCATCCTGATGCTGCGTTCGGCCTCGATGTCGTCAACGGCTTCTACACAGGCTTTGGACACGATGGACTGGTCAAGCCGTCGACGAGCAAGGGCGGCCACGGCTTTGCGCCCGATCGCCCGGAGCTGCATGCGTCGTTCATTGTCAGTGGACCGAAAGTCGCGAAGCGCGGCAGCCTTGGCGTGATCAGAATGACGCAGATTGCCCCGACGCTCGCGAGGCTGCTGGAGGTCGGCCTGTCGCCGAAAGCCGATCAGCCGTTGGCGATCTGGTAAGTGGAGCAGCCCTAATACTACTTTGTTAGATCGCGCCGTTCTTTCCGGAATATTTCAGTGATCTGATTTGAGGACATTGTACAAACTCGTTGAATTCGGTACGCTGAAGCGCGGTGATCGATCGCACCGCGACTGCACGCATTCAGCGGTTGATGCGCTGGCTCGAGCCGTTCCAGCGCTGCTTCGGTCATCGCGCGCAGCGGCTCGCCCTGCGCACCTACGTGCAGGGCGTGTTCAGCGACAGTGACCGCAAGTCGATGCAGGCGATGCTGGCGCGGGTCACCGAGCCGGTGTCGTATCAAGCCTTTCAGCATTTCATCACGCACGCGCCGTGGGATGCCGATCGGATCTGGCGCCGCCTGTTGGAAATCCTGCCCGAGCGGCGCGGCGTGCTGATCATCGACGGCACCAGCTTTCCGAAACAGGGGCCTCACTCGGTTGGCGTGGCACGCCAGTATTGCGGTGCCCTGGGCAAGATCGCGAATTGCCAGGTCGCGGTGACCGCGGCGCTGTGGACGGGCACACGGGCGTGGTTGCTGGGCGCGTTGCTGTATCTGCCGCAATCCTGGAGCGAGGATGCGAACCGACGGGCGGCGACCCGCATTCCATCGATGGTGTCGTTTCAGGAGAAATGGCGGCAAGCCCTCGCGTTGATTCGACGCGCGCGCGCCGCGGGGCTGCATCTGACGGCCGTCGTAGCGGACGCCGAATTCGGGGATATCACGGCGTTCCGGCGTCTGTTGCATCAGTGGCGACTACCATATGCGCTTGGGGTCTCGCGCCAGCTCACTGTATTTCGCGGGACGCCAGCCGTGCATATTCCGCCCAGTTCGCGCACCGGACGACCGCGCTCGCAGCTGGTGCTCGTGCACGACACTCGTCCGATCACCGTGCGTGCCGTGGCGTTGGCGCTGCCGGCGCGAGCGTGGCGCCGTGTGACCTGGCGCAATGGCACCAACCGTCCGTGGGCGGCCCGGTTCGCCGCCGTGCGCGTCACCCCCGCCAACGAGTGGCGCAACCGCCGACTCGCGCCCGAGGTCTGGCTTTTGTGCGAACAGGACCTGGGGCTGACGCCGCGTATCAAGTACTTCTTCGTGCACTTGCCCGCAACCGCCTCGCTGAAGCAACTGGTGCGCCTCGCCCATCAGCGGTGGGCCATCGAACAGCAATACCAGGAACTCAAAACGGAGCTCGGTCTCGATCACTTCGAAGGGCGCTCCTATCCCGGCTGGCACCGTCACGTGGCGCTCACCGCCGTGGCGTACGCCTTCTTGCAACGCGAACGGATGCGGCCGGACGCCGATCCCGCGCTCACGTTGCCCGCTGTGCGAGCGATCGTCACCGAGACGTTCACGGCTCTCCTGTTTGCCCAGAAACCGTCGTACTTGAAACGCCTCCAAGAACTACAGAACATTCAGCTTCGGATCTAACAAAGTAGTACTAAGAGCCTGTATCAAAACCTCAATGGCGAGGGGCGACCGATTTCTGGCCGGGGGGGCGATAGACCGGACACGCGCGCTAAAGAAACCGCTGGCCGTTGCGCGTGGGTTAACGCTCGCGCTGAGCCGCGGCGCTTGCGTCGTTATCGGCGCCGACGGCTCCAGCGCGATCTTGGGCGGCACTCAGCGTCGCGACT
>DATAEE010000235.1:0-6970 GCA_036258175.1 Vicinamibacterales bacterium | reverse complement strand
CGCTCGAAGACCGTCGACGTCGTAGTCCCCACCACTCTCACCCGGAAGAAGTCCGCGGTCGAGGAGTTCGATCCGTAGGCGAGGTAGTAGCTGAAGCTCAGCGTCAGCGTTCCGGTCGGCGGCAGCGTGATGGCCGGTGATCCAATCGAACTGGTCCCACCGTCCAGATCGTGTACGCCCGAGGAGGTACCGGCCAGCCGGCCCGTCACCAGATCGTTGAGGCCGCTGACGGTCGTCCCGAGCTGCTTCGGCCCGTTAGACGAAGTCGACTGCGGATCGCCGCGCTCCCAGAGTCCGGTCGTGGCGGTATCGGTCCCGGCCGGGTTTCTCGTCCAGCCAAGGTTCGTCTCGAGGTTATCCGAGAAGACAACCACCTCTGGCACGGCGGCGGAGAGTGCAACCTCGAGATTCGTTGATGACAGCGCGGTGACGGTCACGCGATGAACCGCAGGAGCATACCCGGCTGCCGAGAAGCGGACATCGTATGTTCCGGGTGGCAGAAACATGTGATACGAGCCGAATTGTCCACCGCTCCCGTTGGTTTCTCCGTTCGTGAACGCCACGTTCAGGATGTCGATCCGCGCCGCCAGCGGAAGTCCTGTCGCCGCATCGGTCACGTGGCCGCCAATCGAGATCGGACGCTCGAGCACTGAGAGAATGCCCGGCCAGAGCTGTGCCGCTTCCGCCACGGCGCTGTCGTACGGCGGCTGGAACTCCGAATGCGTCTCGATGAGAAACGCGTACGCTCCCATCCTGGCGAACTGCCATTCGTAGTGCTCTCCTTCGGCGCTCGGCAGTCGCACCGCTCCGCCGTACCCGGAGATCTGTGACAGTGTGATCGCTTCCTGTCGCATCCAGCTCGTGAACGGATGGCTCAGGCATCGGTACGAGTAGAGGACTTCCCGGCCGTTCGAGTGGTAATCAATCAGCTTCGCAAACCGCTCTGCCTGCGACCATGCCATCAGCGTCTGGGTTTCAGCCTCCGACGCGGCGGACGGTCCTTTGTAGGTTTCCGAGCTGACGCTGGTGCTCCCCGCGCAGGATGCCGTCCAACCCTGCGGAAAGTTGCGGTTCTGATCCACGCCGACGCCACTCGAGAACACCCGCCGGTTCTTCCTCCACATGTTGTCGGTGGTGAACACGTGGTTGTAGCCGTCCGGGTTCCAGGTGGGAGCGATCCAGATCTCATGGCTGTCGACTGCGGTCGTGATGCGAGGATCGGCCCCGTAGCCAGCCGTCAGGCGATCAGCGGCGGTGAGCGCGATGACCGGCGTGACGATCTCGCGCGCGTGAAAGTTGGCCACGATTAGCATGGCCGGTTCATCTTCATCCAGGTCAACGTTGTCGGAGATCTTCAGCGCAAAGAGGTGACGGCCTTGAGCTGTGGGTGGCGTGTTGTACGTCGCCGTGATGTCGACGAACTCCACAATTGCCGGATACGCCAAGGCAATTTCCTGCATGCGGGCGTTGAGTTCCTCGACGTTCAGGTAGGTGTTCGGCTGAACCGGCAGTCCCAATTCATTCATAAACCCGATGGTCAGGGCCGCCGTCGTTTGCAGCCCCGATCTCAGCGGCCGCCCTTGTTCGACGATGGCAGGGGACAGGCCGGCTTTTTCGAGCGCCGAGAGCTCGGCGCGCGACGCCGCCACTTCAACGGCTGATGCGTCTACGTGCCAGACGTCGTACCCGGCGCGTTCCAATGCCGACCACAGCGCTGCAGGGTCAGCTGACTCAATCCGCGCCCGGAAAAGGGGTTCATCAGCATCCCGCGCCGCCGGCGCGGATGATCCAAAGCACGCAATCGCCAGAAGGAAAAGGAGCGACGGAACGCGAGTTTTCATAAGGCGGACTCCGGGTGGAAGCAAAGGTTTCGCGCCGCCCTGACGGGTCAGGGGCAACGCGCGGTGCCGCCGGCCAGGTGCGTCAGCCGGCGGTTCGGCGGCTCGCGCTCGATGGCACGCTCGTAGAGCCGGCGCCAGGATCGCGCCGCGTCGCGCAGATCCTCGTTGTCTTGACGGAGGTCCGGGACTTCGGCGACGAGGCGCCTGTTCTCGCGCTCAACGTCCTGCCGACTCCTGCGCCACTTCAGAGCCATGCGATTCAGAACCCGCATGTGTAGAAAAGTGTTCGGCGTCGACAGCAATCCGCCTGCCACGGCCCGGAGCGCATGCAACGGCGGGTCGCGGCGTGTAGCTGGTCGTCGATGAAGGGAAAACAGCTAGAAAAATCGGCCAACGTACCGACCGCGAGGACGATGGTTGACCAGTGGTTGTGGTTACGCCAGCAGCTCTCCCCGCCACACAGTCACTGCCTGGCCACTCAGGTGCACCCGGTCGTCGGCGAGCCGCACCTTCAGCACGCCGCCGCGCGACGACACCTGGCGCGCCTTGAAGTCGTACTTGCCAAGACGCTGGCTCCAGAAGGGCGCCAGGCAGCAGTGCGCAGATCCGGTGACCGGGTCCTCGTCGATGCCGACTCCGGGCGCGAAGAATCGCGAGACGAAATCGAAGTCGTCCATGTCCGACCGGCTGGTGACGATGACGCCGCGAGTGGGAATCTTGCTCAAGCCGCTGTAATCGGGGCGGACGTCTTTCACGGCCTGTTCGTTGTCGACCTCGATGAGGTAGTCGAACTTGCTCCGGCCGGTATAGCGTGGCGACACGCCGAGCGCGGCGATGAGGGCCGCCGGGGCCTGCGTTGGTTCGTCAGGCGTGGATGGAAAGTCGAGCTCGATCCAGTCGCCGCGGCGGGTCGCGGTGAGCAGCCCGCTGCGCGTGTGGAACCGGGCGACGTCGGTCGCCGCGAGCCGGCCGGTCTCCCAGAGGACGTGCGCGCTGGCGAGCGTCGCGTGCCCGCAAAGATCCACTTCCACCGCCGGGGTGAACCAGCGCAGCTCGAAGCCGTCGTCGTGCGCGCCCACGAACGCGGTCTCCGCCAGGTTCATCTCGCGCGCGACCTTCTGCATCCAGATCGCGTCCCGGGACTGCGTCAGGAGGCATATGGCCGCCGGGTTACCGCTGAAGGGTTCGGCGGCGAACGCGTTGACCTGGATTATCGGGAGTGCCATCGGGGTTCCTTCTCCGCGCGACCTTTTATCACCGGAGAGCTCGCGCGCGGAAGAGATGCGGACCAAGCATAGATCAGAGTTGGGGACGCCCGGCTACTCACAGCTCGGAAGGCGCTTTTCGTCCGCTGCACGACGCTGTTCGTCACTTCCAACCCCAACGTTGGGCGGAGCATTGATACGGTGCGCCAGGGTGGTCCATATGAAACGCACAATCTACCTCGCGGCGTCGTTGATCTTCGCGGCGGCAGTCGCCGCCTTTGGCCAGCCGGTCACGCTCCCGCCCGACGGCGATAACCAGCGCTCGACCGTGACACAGCAGATCGGGCTCGTGCGAGTGACGATCGAGTACAGCAGCCCCGACGTCCACGGCCCGAACGGCCAGGATCGCCGGGGCAAGATCTGGGGGGCACTCGTCCCCTATGGCATCCACGACCTCGGATTCAACAACCGGAAGGGTCCGTGGCGGGCCGGCGCGAACGAGAATACCGTCTTCGCCGTGTCGCATCCCGTGAAAATCCAGGGGCAGCCGCTGCCGGCCGGCCGCTACGGGCTGCACATGCTCGCCGGAGAGAAGGACTGGACGGTCATCTTCTCCAAGAACTCGACGGCGTGGGGGAGCTTTACCTACGAGGAGGCGGAAGACGCCCTGCGCGTCACGGTGACGCCGGAGAAGGCGCCATACCGCGAATGGCTGGCCTACGACTTCGTCGAACGGCGGCCCGACCGAGCCACGGTGGCGCTGCACTGGGAGGAGCTCCGCGTGCCCTTCACGGTGACCGTCGACGACATGGCCACGCTGTACATCAACAATCTCCGCGACGAGCTCCGCGGCTACGCGGGCTTCCAGTGGCAGAACTGGAACTCTGCGGCTCAGTACTGCCTGCAGCAGGATCGCAACCTGGAGGAAGCGTTGAAGTGGGCCGAGTACGCCAGCGGGAATCAGTTCGTCGGTCAGGCCAACTTCACGACGCTTTCCACGAAAGCACAGATTCTCGACAAGCTCTCGCGTTCGGCGGAAGCCGCCACGGTCATGGCGACGGCGCTCGACCTCCCGAGCGCGCAGCCCATCGAGATTCACCAGTACGGCCGGCGTCTGCTGGCCCAGGGCAAGTCGAAGGACGCGCTCGCCGTTTTTCAGAAGAACGCGAAGCGGTTCGGCGACACGTGGCCGGTGCACGTCGGCCTCGCGCGCGGCTATTCGGCCGTCGGCGACTACCCGGCCGCGCTTAAGCACGCCGAGATCGCGCTCAAGCAGGCGCCGGACCCGGTCAACAAGAAAAGCCTCGAGGACGCGGTCGTGAAGCTGAAGCAAGGCCGAGATATGAACGCGACGAACTGAATGGCTTCAGGCCCATGCTCGCCTGGGTGTCGGTCTGCAGCGGGCCCGTCACGGCCACACCGGTGCCCGGATTAAACCCCAGGGCCGCTGCAGAGCGATACCCAGGCGAGCCAGGGCCGGAATTGAAGTACGCTCCTGGCCGTGAATCTGAGGATCCGTCTGGGCCTAGCGACTCTCGCAGCGTTCGTCCTGACATCGTCCGCGGGCACCGGGCAATCGCCGCCACAGCGTCGCTCCCCCAACATCGTTGTCGTACTCGTCGACGATCTCCGCTGGGACGAGATCCGCGCGGCGGGACATCCTTTCGTCGACACGCCGAACATGGATCGGCTCGCCCGTGAGGGCGCGCGGTTCCTCAACGCGTTCGCGACGACGCCGCTCTGCTCGCCGAGCCGGGCGAACTTTCTGACCGGCCAGTACGCCCACACGAACGGCATCATCGACAACACGGCGCGGCCGAGCCATCAGCTGCCGACCTTTCCGCGGGAGCTTCAGCGCGCCGGTTACCTGACGGCGTTCTTCGGCAAGTGGCACATGGGTAACGACGACAGTCCGCGTCCGGGCTTCGATCATTGGGTCGCGATGCCGGGACAAGGCGAGGCAATCGATCCGCAGCTCAATGTGGACGGACGACGAATCAAAGCCTCCGGCTACGTGACGGACCTGCTGACGGACTACGTCGAGCAGTTCATGCAGCGGGCAGGCGACCGGCCGTTCCTCGTCTACCTTGCTCACAAAGCGATTCATCCCAACGTCATCCAGCGAGACGACGGGAGGGTCGTGGCGCTGCCCGGACAACCCGGCGGGTTCGTAGCGGCTGAACGACACCGAGGACGATACGCCGGTCGCGCCATGCCGCGGCGTCCGAGCGCGTTTCAGCCGCCACTCGGGAAGCCCGCGCTGCTGCGGCGAATCGGGGACCTGCCGCCGCTCGGACGCGAGACCGCGACGACCGACGAGGAGATCCGCGGGCGGCTCGAGATGCTTCTCGCGGTCGATGACAGTCTCGGGCGCATCCTCGCAGCGCTCGAGAAAAGCAAGATGCTGGACGATACGGTCGTCGTCTTCACCAGCGATCATGGATATTTCTATGGCGAGCACGGGCTGTCGGAAGAGAGACGGCTCGCCTATGAGGAAACGATTCGGATCCCGCTGCTCGTTCGATACCCACCGACGGTCAGGGCCGGCACCACGCCCGCCGAGATCGCGCTCAGCCTGGATCTCGCGCCGACTCTCATGGAGCTGGCCGGAGCATCATCGACTGCCGGCACTTCGTATCAAGGGCGTTCGCTCGTGCCCCTCTTCCGCAACTCGGCCCGCGACTGGCGGTCGTCGTTTCTCGTCGAGTACTTCAGCGACACGGTCTTTCCGCGCGTGAAGAACATGGGATACGTGGCCGTCCGGACGACGAGGCACAAATACATCGAGTATCAGGAGCTCGAGGGAATGAACGAACTCTACGACCTCGAGGCGGATCCGTACGAGCAGAAGAATCTCATCGACGCCCCGGACGCGCGCGGCGTGCTCGATTCGATGCAGTCCGAGCTACGACGGTTGACGGCCGAGACTGGATATAAGCGGCGGTGAGCCCCTGGCGCACTTGTGTGTCCCTCCTGCAGCGGCCCTGGGGTTCAATCCGAGCACCGGTGTGGCCGTGACGGGCCCGCTGCAGAAGGGACACACAAGTGCGCATAGGGGCTGGTGCTGCCGCCCCCTCATTCGAATGAACGCCAGGCGCTAACTTGAAGTAGGCTCGCGGCGGGAGGGATGGCCGTGAAGAACCTGCTATCGGCTTTGTGCGCGCTCGTGGCGATTGCCGTGTTTGGGAGCCGGGCCCAGACGCCGCCCGCTCAAACGCAGAGCGCCGATCCTTATCTCACCAATCCAGGTGCGACGACGTTTCCGTTGGCCGCGGCCGCAGGCGTCGACAGCCAAGCCAAGGATGTCGCTCCGGCCGGTGCCGTCAACAAGGGACCGTTCAATCCATCGACCTGGAAGTACGGACAGGCGTTCAGTCCGCCCGACGGCTCGAAGATCTGGAACCCGGTCAAGCTCAAGATGCAACAGGGAGGAAAAGTCACGGGCGGCACACTCTTCAGCGCCACCGATCCAGCCACGTATTGCGCGATGGCCGATGCGGGCTACGACTTCATCTGGACCGAGATGCAGCACGCGCCCACGACCTGGGACAACGCCGTGAAGGCCTGGACCAGCTGCCCGCACGCGAAGGCGGTGCCGGGCGCGCGCATCGCCTACACGGACGAAAAGGAAATTCAGCAGGCGCTCGACGGCGGCGCGCTGGTTCTGGTAGTGCCGACCGTCGATACGGTGGCGGAAGCGATCCAGGCGCGGGACTGGGCGTTCTTTCCGCCGCTCGGCAAGCGCAGCCTCGGCGGCGGCGCGGCCTTCGCCCCGGAGATGTGGGGCAACGTTCCGGGCGGCTATCGCAATACCATCAATGACAACCTTGTCTTGGTACTGATGATCGAGACTCTCGAAGGCCTCAAGAATGCGGACGAGATTGCCAAGGTCCCGGGCGTGTCCGCAATCTTTGCGGCCAGCAG
>DATAEE010000234.1:0-6290 GCA_036258175.1 Vicinamibacterales bacterium | reverse complement strand
CGGTCCGAACCGACTACCAGGCGCAGATAGGCCTCGTTGACCAGCGCGGTTGTCTGGAGCGTGTGGCCCGCCCGCTCGCCGCGCATCTGGCGATGCGCCAGCCGGTGGAGCTCGCCGTAGACCATTGGGACGAGCTGGTCGAGGGCCGCCCGATCGCCGTCGCGCCAGGCGATCAAAAGCCGCGTGACGTCCGGTGGCGCGGGTGCTGGCACGGAACCTTCCCGTAATCCTAGGCGGCGCGCCCGGATTGTACATCCTGCCGACCCACCGCGCTCCGTGACAGCTTCGGACCTCCCTTTCCGCCTTCGGGGATTAAGCGGCATTTCAGCCGCGTCCGCGGGACGCGGAAAGGAGGACGTCATGGCGGCACACCGGGCGGCGCGATCGATGGTCCAGCGGCCGTTCTCCCCCGTGCTGGTCGCTTGGCTGCTCTGTGCGATGACGTGGCCTGTCTCGGCCAGCGCAGGGGACGTTCGCGCCCTGCAGCAACGCGGCAGGACGCTGCTCGCAAAAGGTATCGACGGTTCAACGACGTTCAAGCAACTGATCGATAAGATCGCAGAATCAGACGTCGTGGTGTACCTGGATCTCGATCCCTTCGACGAGCGCAAGCTGGACGGAGCCCTTCGGTTTGTGGGAAAAGCGGGCGGCGCGCGTTTCGTGAAGGTGTGGCTTCGTCCGAGGCGGATCGACGATGAAATGGTCGTGACGTTGGGTCACGAGTTGCAGCATGCGCTCGAGGTGGCGGCCGACCCGCAGGTCGTCAGCCAGGCCACGTTCGCCGCCTTTTGCGCGAAAACAGGACAGTCAGACAAGCCCGGGCGGTTCGAGACGCGAGCCGCACAGCAAGTTGCCCTGCGGATCCGCGCAGAGCTCGGTCGCTTACGGCGTGGAGCAGAAGGGGTCGCTGGCCCGATGGTCGCTTGCCTCGTGTGCCGCTTCGGCTACTAAGATGTCAAACCTGCTGAAAAACGGCAGATCTGAGTCGGGGCCGCTCGCGGTGGCCGATGCGACGTGCGGAGCGTGAGGCCAATAGATGGTCCGATGGCCGATACCTAGATGACCGGATTAGATGCCTCGATCGCCTGATCGCACATCGCCAGATCGACAGCGAAAGAGGTATCTGGGGTGAGTGACGGGATTTGAACCCGCGACATCCGGAGCCACAGTCGAAAGATGATGACGGAGCTTGTCGGATCGTCTGGCTTTCCTTCAGTTCTTGACCGCTGACATTCCGCGCGCGTCGGCTCAAGTAGGGTCGCTTCGGGTGCAGACTTTCACAAGTCCTTCACACCACGACGACTCCATTTTGCGGCGGTGCGTGAGCACATCACCACGCAGGCTGCCTTTACATCCAGCTCCTGCGCGACGTGACGGGAGCGACCGATTAGCAGTTCCAAGCTTCGCCAGCCGGTAGACGACGCCGGTATGACGCACATCGCCTCACGGCACCAGGTCCGCTGTTCATCGCCCTTTCATTTCTTCAAGGCCGCAGACCAATTGAGCACGATTGTCACCGGCACTGAGCGTGCTTCATCTGTCGCGCTGCTGACCAGAAAGCGTTGACCATTGGGAGCGGGTGCGTAATGGTGTGCCACCGCCTGAATCTCCATCCACTTGATGCGAGTGGCAAACAACGCTTCCGGCGGACTGACTTCCAGGGTCGTCGGGTTGCTCTTCACGCCCACCGCCATCAACGTCTGATTGGGCGCCATGTAGAAGAGCTCCTTGCCGTCACGTCGCCAGTGCGGCTCGAAGCCGCCCTGCGCCGAAACCTGCCGTTTGAATCCTGTTGCAGGAAACGATTCGACGTACACCTCGTAGGCGCCTGTCTCGTTCGAGATGTACGCCAGCCACCGTCCGTCGGGCGACAGCGTGCCGTAATGCTCATCGGCGGTCGTGCGGACAACCGGATACGGCTCGCGAGTGCCGACCAGGGGCAGCACCCAGATGTCTCCGCCGGTCTGCGGATTGATGCTGTCGTAAAAGAGTAACCTCCCGTCGCTGGACCACCCCGAAGGGGTTTTCGGCAAGTTCGTCTTGAGAAGCAGCTTCTCAGTCCCAGCACTGTTCGCGTTAAGCTCGTACAATTGAGGCGGAGGCTCGCGAAGAGAACTGAACGCGATGCGAGTGCCGTCGGGCGACCAGATCGGGAATATGTCCTGAGAGGGGTGAAACGTCAGCCTGGAAGGGATGCCACGGGCAAAATCCAGACGCCACAGATCGAAAGTTCTGTTGCGAGGTTCGGCCTGATCGTAGACGACGCTCGTGGCCTCGGGTGACAACGACAAGCTGTTGACGACACCTTTCGGCCCAGGATTCCCGATTCGTCGGCCGGCTCTATCAACCCACACGAGCTCTGACTCACCGACCGCGCCCGCGAAGAACACGAGCGTGCCGGAGTCCGATACTGAAAAGAGCCCTTGGTTCGTCACTGGATTGAGTCCCACCGTGTTTGCGACCGCGACGGGATTCCCGCGCACTTCCAGCGTTGTTTCGTCGAACGCTTGCGCCAGCAGCGCTCCTTCCCGCCAAAAGAGGAGATGTCCGGGAGCATGAACCGCATGTGATCGAGTCGTGACCAGCCGCCTCGCCGTACTCGAATCGAGCGAGGCGACAAACACGCCAGCGTTCTCGGGCTGAGTGGGCGCCGCCGTGAAGAACACAAAACGCCGGCCGTCCGGCAGGAATGAAGGAAACCAAGCCGCTCCAGCGTCGACCTTCACTGGCGCGGGCTGGCCGCCCGCCGCGGAAATGCGGTACAGACCCGTATTTGGACGTGGCGCGAACACAATTACGTCGTCCCGGTTCCAAGTGCCGCCGCGGGCGCCGCCGGCGTCGGCGAGCGTTCGGATTTGTCCCGTCTCTATGTCGACCGTCTTGAGCTTGCCTTGTCCAAAGAATCCGACCGATCGACTGTCCGGTGACCAGAAGGGCAACGAGGCGCCATCGGTATCTGCCAGCGGCTGCGCCGGGCCAGCCACATCGAGCGCGAGCATGTAGAGCAGTTGCTTCCCCGTGGCGTCGTGTCCGACGAACAGCAGCCGGCTCCCGTCGGGTGAGATGGCTGGGGCTTCATCCGTTTCGAGCGACACACCGGGAGGGGGCAACGCAGAAGACGCATGCGTCCGCACGTCGGGTGTGGGGCGTCGGAGACTCCAGGCCCAGAGCACCACGAGCGCGAGCCCCGCCAGGGCCGCGATCGTCCATGCGAGAAGCTCACGGCGTCGGTTTTGGTCGCCGCCTGCTGCCACCGTAGCAGCTGATGGATGTCCCGCAATCCACTCTAGCTGCAGCAGCACGTCGTGGGCGCTCGCCCACCGGTGATTGCGGTCCTTCGCCAAGCAGTTGTGAATCACCTGATCGAGAGCGGGTGGTGCCAGCGGCTGGAGCACGGCAACTTCCTGAGGCTGAGACGACAGGATCGCGGAGATCACGCTCGCTTGACTCGTCCCCTCGAATGCTTTCCTGCCTGTGATCATCTCGTAGAGGACGGCGCCAAACGCGAAGAGGTCGGCTCGGGCGTCCACCTCGTTTCCTTCGAGCTGTTCGGGCGCCATGTACGGCAGCGTCCCTGCGATGAGGCCGGGGCCTGTCTCGCTGCTGGGGAATGCATGGCTCGCCGGCGACAGGCCGGACCCTGCCTTGGCGCGAAGCCGCGCGAGGCCGAAGTCCAGCAGCTTCGCGCCGCCCGCCGTGAGCATGACGTTGCTCGGCTTCAGGTCGCGATGCACGATACCCTGCGCATGCGCAGCGGCGAGCGCCTCGGCGATCTCGATGGCCGTGCGTAGGGCCTGCGTGAGCGGCATCGGCCCTTTGCGCAGCCGCGCCGCCAACGTTTCGCCTTCGAGATACTCCATGACGAGGAAGTCGACACCGTCCTGGTGACCCATCTCGTGCAGCGAACAGATGCGCGGATGCGAGAGTCGCGCGATGGCGCGGGCCTCGTGCGCGAAGCGCGCCCGGCCACGCGGATCGTTTGCGGCGTCAGGCGAGATCACCTTGATCGCGACGTGGCGATCGAGTCTCGTATCGCGGGCCTTGTAGACCTCGCCCATCCCTCCTGCACCGACAAAACTTTCGATGTCGAAAACCCCGAGCCGCATCCCACGCGTCAAGGAGGGTGGGATGGGTCCCGACTGGTCAGCCTTCGACTGACCCGCGCGAGTTGGATGGCCGGAGAGAAACCCCCCGGCATCGCCGTGCGCCGCGAGCAGCGACTCGACTTCCTCCCGGAGCGGCCCGTCCTCGCCACACTGGTCCGACAGAAAGGCTGCCCGCTCGGCTTCAGGCCGTGCAAGCGCCGCGTCGAAGAGGGTGAAGACGTGTTCCCAACGGTCTGAGGTCATTCGCGATCTGACCGACTCTTGCTCACGGGACTACTTACCGCAGCTCGCGGAACAGCCACGCCCGGGCGCGCGACCAGTCGCGCTTGACCGTTGCGGGGGATAGACCGAGGCTCTCTGCGGCTTCCTCGACGGTCATCCCTCCGAAGAATCGCAGCACCACCAGTTCGCCCAGGCGGGCGTCGATCGTCGTGAGCTTCCCGAGCGCAGCGTCAAGATCGAGCAAATCAACGTCTCGCGGCACCGTCGCGCCGAGATCGTCTGCCAGCGGCACTTTCCAGCCAGGGCCACCCCGTTTGGCGGCCACATGCGCGCGCGCATGATCCACGAGAATCTGCCGCATCAAGCGCGCGGCAATGGCGAAGAACTGCGCGCGATTCTGCCATCGCACCCGGCGCAGATCGACGAGCCGTAGGTACGCCTCGTGGACGAGAGCGGTCGGCGCCAGCGAGTGGTCGGGCCGCTCCGCGCGCAATCGCCTGCGCGCGACCCGCCGCAGGTCCTCATACACAACAGCCATGAGGCGGCTGTCCGCGGCCCGATCGCCCTGACCCCACGCCACGAGCAACGCCGTCACATCGTTGTTGTGGGACACGCCACTGGTTCCTGTGACCTGATTCTACGCCCCCCTCGGACTGCAATCCGATGAGCCTCGTTTCACCCCGCTTCCGCTTCTGGTAGGCGCGGTACCGACGCCATGCCGGCGCACGGGCCGCAGGGAACGCGGTAACACCCGCACAAGGAGGATTGAACATGAATTCGAATATCCCGCGCTCGGTACGGAATCTGGCCCTGTTTTCCATGCTCGCCGGCACGATGGCCCTCACAACGGGGCCTGTTGCCACTGCGAGACAGGAGGCTGGGCAGAAGTCGTCCAACTCCCGGGCAAAAAAGATCCAAGGAGCGTGGGTTTTGCAGGTCAGCGCCTATGACTGCCAAACAGGCGCCCCAGTGTCGAACTTCCAGTCCCTCGTGACATTCGCGGCAGGAGGAACGCTCACAAACGTCACCACGGGTGGCAATCCTGCGCTGCGCACGACAGGCCTCGGCACCTGGGAAAAGGCGGGCGACCACGAGTTCACGGCGGTGACCATGGTTTTCCTGTTCAACCCAACCGGTGCCTGGACGGCGACACAAAGACTCTCGAATACGTTTGAAATCGGGAGTAACCCGAACGAGCTCACCGGAACCACGGAGGCCAGTTTCTTCGACACGAACGGAAATCTGACGGCCACGGTCTGCGCCACCGTTCTCGGCCGTCGCCTGGAATGAACCAGTCCCCGTTGCGCCGCGCCATGGGCGATTCGAGGGGCACGAAGTGTTGTCAGTGGCGAATCGTGAACTGCGTACCCCAATGGCGGGGGTCGCCTGGACGACCAGTGATCGCGGTTGGCGGGACGTTCGCCGTGCCGGTGATGTATTCCGTGTTGACCAAGTTGCGCACGTAGACGGCTATTTCCCATCGATGGCTGCGGGGCTCGAACCCGGCGCGCAGATGGACGAGCCCATACGCAGGCTGTCTCTCGATGGCGTCGTTGACCGGCGTGAAGAACACGCGGCTCTGCCACGACACATCGCCTCGGACGGAGGCCGTCCCGGCCCTGCCAGCCGCGAACTCGTAGACGGCGGAACCGCTGCCTGACCATTCGGGCGCGTTGTTCAGTCGATTGCCCGCTGCGTCGAACGTCGCGCCGCCTGATACTCTCGCGAGGTAACGATCGTAGGTCGCCTCGAGCCACGAGATGGTGCCCGCGAACTGCACGCCGCGTCCCGCCGTCGCAGCGACCTCGACTTCGACGCCGCTGATGCTCGCGGCTCCGGCGTTGCTTATGTCGATGACGGCAGGACGGACGAACGACTGCACCTGCAGGTCCCGATAGGCGTTGTAGAACATCGCCGTGTTCGCACGGACCCGCCCGCCGGCCATCGTGCGCTTCAACCCGC
>DATAEE010000233.1:0-10066 GCA_036258175.1 Vicinamibacterales bacterium | reverse complement strand
CTCTCAGCCACTGAGCATCTGTCGCCGACACGCGGTTGAGTCGGAACTTCCGGATCTGCATGGGCATCATCCGAAGTCCGAGGAGCTCACCCGTGGGCGACACGGAGACGAAGTACATCACTGCGAGGTCGTTTCTGAACTCCTCGAATCCGGCGATCCCTTCGTAGTCGTTCAACAAGTCCCCGCAGCCGTAGAGGATGAGCCGATTCCGGTAGACCTCCACCGGACGCGGGTGATGGGACGAATGGCCGTGAAGGATGTCGACACCGCCGTCAATGAGCCAGTGCGCAAAGCGCACGTGCTCAGCGGGCACCTCGTACCCCCAGTTGTCACCCCAATGGAAGGACACGACCACAAGGTCGTTCTGCCTCTTTATCTGCTTGACTCGCTCGATGATCGTCGACGCGGCCAGCTGCGACAGACCCCCGAGGAAGCTAATGCCCGGCCGTTCCCATCTCGCGGCCCAACTCGGGGGGATACCACTGCTCTCTAGTCCGAACGCGAGCACAATCATCCTGGCCTGTTCTGAGAGCTCCACAATCGCGGGGCGCTGCGCTTCGGCGAGGTCTCGGCCCGCTCCGGCCGTCCTCACTCCGGCGCGCTTCAGCGTATCGAGCGTTTCTTGCAACCCGGCGGGACCGTAGTCGAGCACGTGGTTGTTAGCCAACACCGCGACGTCGATCCGGGCCGAGGTCAACGTCGGCACGTTCGACGGGTGCATTCGATAGTTGATGCCTTTGCCGACCCAGTAATCGTCACTCCGGGTGACGCTCGTCTCCACGTTGACGATCCGCGCGGCGGGCCCAACTCGGTGGAGCTCCTCGATGGCGTCTCCCCAGACGTAGGAGAACGCGACGCGACTTGGAATCGGGCCGTTGGCACGTTCGGCCAGACCGACGTAGTCGCGCGCATCCTGAACAAACGACTCGTAGATTCGGGGATGACTCGGGCGCGGCAGAATTTGGTCGATGCCTCGCCCGGTCATGACATCGCCGCCGAGGAAAATAGTCACCGAGTGAGCCGGCGCCGAGCTGGTGACTTCGTCCGAGCCTGACGACATATCGTGTTCTCGATCGAGCACGCGACCGACTGACCCTGCAGCAGCGTGTGCGCACCCCCGCCGATGTCCACTCGCGTGCTGAGCCGGACCAGCCGTCAGCCTGGGACTCCCATTGAGAGATTGCGATTCTTGACCTTCTAAGCCGGTGCCAAGAGGTTCGAATTCCTTCGGCGCGCCAGCCTTCGCCCGCCGCGGCGCGCCGGATTCGGCCCAACTGTCGCCGCTCGACCTCGACAGCAACCGTTTCCGTCTGGCGTCCACGTCGACCGGGATGCGTGCCGGAGATCGCGTCGCTTGCGGAGATGTCAAACGCCGAGTAGGCTGTCGTCATCAAGAGACCCTGAGGAGGCCTGCCAGAGGAGAGCGCTCATGGCGGATACGATTCGGCTCGTCGAGTATTTCTACATCACGGCGCCGGACAAGCCGGGCGAGGGTGCGCGCGCACTCAACACGCTGAAGGAAGCGGGCGTCAACTTGGTCGCGTTTTCCGCGTTTCCGCAAAGCCGGCGGGCACAACTCGACTTCATTCCCGCTGACTCCGCGGCGTTCAAGCAGGCTGCGAAGCAGGCCAAGTGGAAAGTGGTCGGCCCCAAACGTGGCTTTCTCGTGCAGGGTGACGATCGGGTCGGCGCCATTGCCGAACTGCTTGAGCGCCTGGGAGCGGCGAAGATCAACGTGACGGCGATCGACGCTGTTGCCGTCACCGACGGTCGGTACGGCGCGATCTTCTGGGTGGCGCCGAAGGACGTCAAGAAGACCGCGGCCCTGCTGGGCGCCGCATAGCCCACGGCCACCAACACGGGGCGCGGCGAGCTGGAAACATCAGCCGACCACCGTTCCTCTTTCTTCCTTCCAAGAAAACGATGATGGGTCTGGGCGCTGTGGGAAACCGCGTTCTGAGCGGTTTTCCAAGCCTGTAGGGTGCGAAAACCTGGTTTACGCCGCCAGGACGTACTCGCGAACTACACCACTGAGACGATCGCGACACTGGACACGAGCCTCGCCCGCCGTTGCCGGCGCGAACGCTGGGCATGTCGGGTGGGGCGGAGTGAGGGCCAGGGCTCGGTGAGGTCGGTGGACTGTAGTGGTCCACGAAATCCGCAAGGGTTCGCTCAAGATGTTGGTGGTTCAAGATGAGTAGCCAGTCGAGACACTCAGAGCGAACGGTGCGCACGAACCGCTCCGCCACCCCGTTGGCCTGCGGGGCACGAAACGGCGTGCGAATGATCTCAAATCTCCTCGGTTCGGAACACCTCGTCAAAACTCTCGGTAAACTTCTGATCCCGGTTGCGAATCAGGAACCTGACGGATTCTGAACGCTCACCCAGGGTCCAGGTCAGTTGCCGGGCCTGTTGCGTGACCCACGGCGCACTCGGATTCGGCGTGCATCCCGCGATATGTACTCGGCGGCTGCCCAGTTCGATGAAGAAGAGCACGTAGAGCCGTTGCAGCCAGATCGTCTCGACGGTGAAGAAATCCACTACGAGCATGCTCCGCCGATGCGCTCGTATGAACTGGCGCCAGGTCATCCCTCCGCGCCTGCCGGCGGGTCCGAGACCCGCTTTCCGAAGCCAGTTGCGCACCGTCGTCGCGGAGACCGGGAATCCAAGACCTTTCATCTCCGCCACAATGCGTTGATAGCCCCACCGCGGGTTATCCCGGGCCAGACGCAGGGCCAGCGCTCGGATCTCACGCCGGATCGGCCGGCGACCGGCGCGGCACTCGTACGTCCAACGCTTCGCCACCAGGCGCCGATGCCAGCGAAGCAGCGTCGCCGGTGGGACGATGAACACCCGCCATCGTGCGCGCGGCAGGAGTCGGCTGGCCGCCGCCAAGAACAGCCGGTCGGTCCGGGTCATCACCGGACAGCGGGTTCGTCGGCGAAGGACGGCGAGTTCGTGCCGCAACACGACGATTTCCAACTCCTTGAACTCGTTCGACCGAAAGCGTAGAGGAGCGAGTTGCAGAACCCGCCGAAGCAACACGTAACAGAGCGAGAAGAACACGAAGCCTCCAGCGTAGCCAGACCCTATCTTCTATATATGGGTCCTCTGACTCACGCCTCCACCCGGCGCCCACGCCGGCGGCACCACGAGTCCACGGACGAATGCGCCCTTCACCCGTCGCCCTTCAAAGCGAGTGAGGAGCAACCCGGCAGGGCTAACATGAGAGTCCGCGTCGGCAAGGAGCCTCATGGACAACTCGGCAGTTACCCAGGCTCCGCCCATTTCCGAGCAGCTGGTGCGATGCCGTTCTCAGCCTGCTTGCCGAGATCGACCCCGGCCGAGCCCGGATCAATGTCGGCCTCGACGACTCACTGGCACGCGATCTCGGCCTTGGCAGCCTCGAGCGTGTAGAGCTGATGATGCGGCTGGAGCAGGCGAGCGGCGTCCGCCTCCCCGAGAGCGCCGCTGCCGAGGCCGAGACACTGCGGCACATACTACGGGCGCTCGGTGCGGGCGGCCGCTCGACTCACAAAAGAATAGGGGAGCACGAGCCCGCTGCGGCGCGCCCGGGAGGCGCCGCCCCGGTCTCCACGCGCACGCTGACCCAGGCGCTCCGCTGGCAGGCCGACCGTGCCCCGGCGCGCGTCCACTTGTTCCTGCGCGAAGACACGGGACGCGAGCGCCCGATTACCTACGGCGAGCTGTGGCGCGACGCGGAACGTGTTGCTGCAGGCCTGCGCGATCGTGGAGTCGCGCCTGGCGAGCGTGTGGCGTTGCTCCTGCGGACCGAGCAGGCGTTCTTCCAGGCGTACTTCGGCATCCTGCTCGCGGGCGGCGTTCCCGTCCCCCTGTATCCACCGTTCAGAGCCGTTGAGGCTGATCGGAATACCAGCGTCCAAGTACTGCCGCAACGGGTGCGCCTCGACGGACTTGATGACGCCCGTGCGGACATTGGAGAGCGGACAAAACTCCAGCGGGATGCGCCGGGCGGCGAGGTGCTTGATGAGCTCCGGATCCTCAGCCGCACGCGTCGCAAATCGAAGCACTGAAGACTGCCGCCTAGCGGGCATGGTTCCCATATGGGTCGAAGGCTCAGTTTGGCTGTCCTCTTGCACTCAGCCACGTGAGGAATAGCAGCTCCGACTTGGGTGCTGGGGTTCGAACTTCGTGAAGGAGAACCGACTATGCCAATTCGAGCGTTCGTCGTAGTTCTTCCGATGCTGATCTTTCCCCTCGTGGGCTGCGGCGCGCCTCCTACCGCCGAGGCGGATGCGGCGCGTCAGTCGATCGCTAATGCCTCGAGCGCCGGCGCGGAAAAATACGCCGCCGCATCGCTCAAAGAGGCGCAAGCGGCCCAGGCGGCCCTCGACACCGAGCTGAAGTCGCAAGAGGGTAAATTCATTAAGTCGTACGACCGCGCCCGCGACCTGGCTGTCGCGGCGAAGACCGCCGCCGACAAGGCGACGACCGATGCCACGAGCGCCCGGGAGCGCGCGGAAGCCGAAGAGGCGAGAAAGGCGAAGGCCGCCGCGGCTCGACGCGAGAAACTCGCCAAGGCGATTCGCGTCGGCGGTCAGATTCGTCCGCCGATCAGAATCAAGGAAGTCGCCCCTGTCTACCCGGCCATTGCTCAATCCGCTCGGGTCCAAGGCGATGTCGTGATCGAAGCGACGATTGACGAGGAGGGCAAGGTCGCCGACGCACGCGTCGTGAAGTCGGTGCCGCTGCTGGACCAGGCGGCACTTGATGCCGTACGGCAGTGGCAGTATCAACCGTCCCTGCTGAATGGCGTTCCGACAGCAGTGGTTACGACTGTTACCGTCAAGTTCACACGGCCTTGACCCCTCAGACACTTGAATTGGCGTTCGTGACATCGGGGTGAGGTCGACCATCTGGGCACGAGTCGCTCTTTCTTTGAACTGTTCTCGCGCCGTTTGGCGCGTCAAAAGGCCCACCCGCGTCGTCTCCCGTAATCGGGAAACGCACGATACGAGACGCGCTTCGTTCCCGGGTGTAACCGCTCAAAGGCTCTTCAGAAACTCGATGAGATCCGCCTTCTGCCGTTCGGTAAGTCCTAACAAAAACCGCGGATCGTTGTTGTACCGATTGACGACGGCAAGAAGATCAGCGGCACAGCCGTCATGAAAGTAGGGTGGGTGCTGCCATAGCGCACGGAGTGGTGTCGTTCGCCACGCCTTTGTTGCACGGCGCGCGGCATAGGCAGGGTCCGTCGGAATATCCGACGGATCATGAAGAAACGGCACCTTCGGATCGGGTCCGGTTGCAACGTCTGTGAACAGAGGCGGCTTATGACAGGTCGCACAGCCCGCCGCGCCCGCAAACAGATCCGCGCCGCGCCTCGCAGCCGCCCTATTGAAACTTCCACTGGGCGGCGCCGGAGTCTGCAGGCTGCGCGAGTCCGAACTACCTACAGGACCTTCAGCATCGCGTAACGTACACAGTCCACCGCGTGTAGGCTCTGTGGGAATCGCGTTCTGTGCTGTTTTCCATAGGGTCCACAACTCCTGAGGCAAGCGGACACTGCGAACGGGTGTTTGTTCATCCGACGTCGTAGGAGCCCTCCGCGTCGTGTATCTCGCCTCCCACAAGCGGCGGAACGAACGTGCAGATCACCCGCATCCTTCGCTTCACCTTCAAACGATGCCGCTCGTGCTTGTCGAGCGCATATAACGTTCCGGGCTTAATCTCGTAGAACTTGCCAGTGCCAAGGTCTTCAAGAACTCCTTCACCCTCGAGGCAGTAAACCGCCTCGAGGTGGTTCTTGTACCACCACATCTGATCCAGGCCAGCCTCGAGAACGGCGTCGGTGAGTGTAACTCCCAAGCCATCGTCTCTGTGCAACAGTCGATGACTCGACCACGAGGCCGTCCGGATCACGCCTTTCCCAGGAACCAAGTCGTCCAGCGTTCTAACGAACATTGCTTGCCTCCAGTTAGTACGCAACCGCGCGAGCTTCCTAGCGCCGCTCCTCGTCGGGCCCGTGCGGTCCTCGGTGCGATCGGCGCGGCGCGGTGGACCCACGCACGCAACGCCGTCTCGGTCAGATCGAGATCGCGGGCCACGGAGCCGACGCTCTTGCCCCCGTCGAGCACCAGTCGGACCGCTTGCAATCGGCGTGGCCATCATCGGCTTGATGACGGATCGATGCTCTGCTTTGGGAGACGCAGAAGACGACCTCGCCGGGCGGCGATCGCCGGTAGCGTCGGGACTTCAGCCGGACCGATTCATGCGCAGCAGGAAGTCCATCAATATCTGATTGACTTCCTCCGGTGCTTCGTTTTGCACATAGTGTCCTGCATCCGGGATCCGGTGCACCTGAACCCGTGGCGCGACGATCTCCAGTCCATCGAGCAACCCGACTGTCAGCGCAGGGTCGCGCTCTCCCCAGATGACGAGCGTGTCGGCGGCGATCCGGGCGGAACGGCCGAGCGCGATCGCATCCGATCTGACGTTCGCGCGGTAGTAGTTCAATGCTGCCGTCAGCGCACCCGGTAGCGAGAGCGCCTGAACGTACTGTTCAATGTCGTCCTCACTGAATGCGCCCCGCCGCGCGGGCGCGCGTTTGAACACCTTGCGGACAAGCGCGAAGTTGCGCGCCGACATCGTGCGCTCGGGCAGCCACGGTAGAAGAAAGAACACAACGTACCAGCTTCTGAGCATCTGCGCCGGTCGCCACACCTTCTCGAAGTAGATCTTGGGGTGGGGCGCGTTGAAGATGACCAGCTTGTGTACAAGGTCCGGATACCGGTCTGCGAAGATCCAGGCGACGACGCCGCCCCAGTCGTGGCCGCCGATGTGCGCGCGGGGATAGCGGGTCGCGCGGACGATCGCGGCGGCATCGGCGACGAGATGACGCAGGTGATACGCCACGCGCGCCGCCGGCTTGTCGGAGAGGTTATAGCCGCGCAGGTCCGGCGCCCACACCGAAAAGCCGGCGCGAACGAGGGGGTCGAACTGGCGGTGCCACGACCGCCAGTTCTCAGGAAAACCGTGGAGCAGGACGACCGGCGGCCCGTCGCCGGCGACAGCGACGTGCAGCTCGACTCCATCCGACTTCACGCGCTCATGTCGAACGTCGAACCCCACGTGCAGCTTCTATCTTCGCTGATAGCTTGTATCAACCGCGCCGCCTCGTCTGTCACAAATCAACGACGGACGTCAGTAGCTGGACTGAGGCTCAGAAGGTCGGTCATCCGGGGATTGGCGTAGACGAGGTCGAGCGGCGTCTTGCCGTTCGACTCCTGCGCGCGCGGGCTGGCGCCGGCTGCGAGGAGCAGCCGTGCGACTTCGAGCCGCCCCTCGACCTCGTCCGCGCGCCCGGCCGCGGCCGCATGCAGCGCCGTCTTCCCGAACCTTGCGCGGGCCTGGACATCGGCGCCGCGGGCCAGCAGTACCTTGACGACGGTGGGCCTGCCGTTGAACGCCGCGGTGTGCAGCGGGCGCTCCTCGTCCTCGTTCCGAGCTTCGATGTCGGCGCCCGCCGCGATCAGCAGCTCCTATCCACTACTGGGAATGCAGGTGCTTCTCGTTTAATTCACCGTGAGGGAGGACGCTTCGGTATTGGTTTGGGTTGTGGCGGTCGGCCGCGAACCACGTGCAGTGGCTGACGTGGTGGTGAAGGACGTCGAGGCATAGTCATTGTTCCGTACGAGCGTCAGAACGCGCGGACTCTACTCCATCATTTCTCCCAGGGGCAGTTCAGACTGTCGACCCATCGTCTACGCCCATGCTACCTGAAACAGAAGAGTCGATATCCCTACGCCAGCTTCCGCCCATTCTTCTTCCGGCGCTCAGCCCAAAAGCGCTTCATGCGTTGGGAGATTGCATGGCGTTGGGCAGCGCTAAGCCGACGAGTTTTGCGACGTTTGCGGCCCTCGGCAATTTTCGCTCGCGACTCACTTCAGTCTGAGTTCGAGCCAACGCACCGCCCGGCGCCGTCGCGCGGCTGATGGAGCTGGTGACGCGGGCCGTGAAGCCGAGTCGAAATAGGCGCCGTCGATCGCGACGACGCTGAGCGACCGCGCGGCGGTGCTCAACAACGAGCTGTGGGCTGCAGCCTCAACTGGGCGTCGCGGGGCTCTCCACGAGCATCTTGAAGCGGCGCAGATCTTCGCGGATCTCCGTCGCGGCGTCGGCGCCCATCAGCCTGGCCAGCGCCGCGCCGACCTTCCCGCCGGGCGGGCTGTACTGCAGCCTGACGCGCACGCGCGTGCCGCGCTCCGGCCCGAGATCCTGGAAACGGACGGATCCCGCGCTCACGACGTCGGATCCCTCGATCGATCGCCACCCAATCAGCTTGTTGCGCACCTCGTTGATGATCTTCGCGTTCCATTCGACGACCCTGCCGGCGGGCCCTTTCGCGCGCCAGCGCGAGAGCGTATCCGTGATGCGCTCGACGGATTCGAGATGGTGCATGAACCGCGGGATGTTCTCGAGGTTGCGCCAGAAGTGGTACAGCTCCTCGACGGGCCGGTTGATCTCCACGCTCTCCTCGACGAGGACGCCTGCCTGCCCGCCCAGCGCGCGCCGTGTGTCCTCACCGGTGCCCGCGGTGTTGATGCCGAGCGCATCGTAGAGGCGGCAGCGGCCGGTGGCGCCCTGCTCGATCAGCAATCCGCCGACTCCCGCCAGCAGCCAGCCGCTCGAGCGCCGCCGCGTCACCCCGTACGCCGCGAGGCCGATGCCGGCGGCGAGCGAGATCCAGCTCTCGACGTCGCTCATGTTGCGTCCCGACCGCACGCGCTCTTCCTGCGCGTCGGCGGGAAACTCCATCTCCAGATAATCCATCGCGTCACCTCGTGGCTTTGCCGGCCGCCGTGGACGTCCTGACGGCGAGTCGCTCGCGGGGAACGACCTGGTCGGACTCGTCGGACACGATGTCGCGCCCGCGCCAGCCGCGGTTCTCGAGGCTCTCGGACACGCAGTCGGCGGCCGGCGTGATCTGACCGTATCGATTGCGTCCAGCTTCCTGGCGAACTTGGTCCCTGGCAGACTCGCGGCGTCCCCCCAGAAAATGAGTGCCTTCCCGTGGATGAGGTCTGAGCGAGTCCCAACCGAAGCGTCGGCCTCGGTATGATCTTCACCCAGGTCGTCGATCGTCACCCCGGCTCTCAGGCGTCGGGCTCAATTTGATGCATGAAGTCTCCATCGTACCAACGATGGCCTGGCGTTTGCTACCAAGAGACGTGTGAATAAACAGCCAGCCTGGGTCGTGCGGACGATCATTGGCGTCGCTGGTCTCCTGGCATTGCTCCTCTGGTTCATCGTCGCCGGTCAGCCGCGCGGCGCCAACCCAGGGGCAGCAGCTACCGAACCCATCGGTACGGGAGGGGCGGGAGTCGAGCGCGTTCCGGGTGCGACGAGCGGGCAGACAGCCGAAGGTGACACTCGGTTTTTTCCGTCGGCGCCGCCGCCCGGAACCGAAGTCGCGTATTTCGACAAACAGCCGCTCTTCGTGGCGACCGAGGAACCCGTCGTCAACATGCCCGACCGCGACATGATCCTGGAAGAGCGCGCCAACGAAGCCAGCGACCAGCCGAAGTATGGCCTGTACGTGCCCGCGGCCCGCGCATCGGGAAAGACCTCGGCCCGCTTCTATTATCTCAAGCTCGCGAACGGGCGCTATCTGAAGGTCAGCCTGACGCCCCAAACCCGGTAGAAACTCGATGTAGTCATAACGTTGCGCACACGGCAGGCATATCCAGTTCTCCCGAACCTTGAATAGGACCGATTCGCGACTAAAGCGAATATGTGAGGTACTTTGAATAAGCGCGTCGGCCTGATCGCCACCACGCCTGATTCACATCCTCAATGGCTCAACCTTCAGGATGTTGAGGTAGAGCTGACATCCGAGGATCCCAACTGGCCCATCGAAGGGGCGCTTCTGCCGGATCGAAAAATTGGATGGCGGGCATCTGGTCCAGGACCCCAGACGATTCGTCTGACCTGGCGAGAACCCGTCCGGCTGAGCAGAGTGCGCTTGATTTTCGAGGAGCAAGCGCAATCACGCACGCAGGAATTCGTACTCCGAGCATTCACA
>DATAEE010000232.1:0-3983 GCA_036258175.1 Vicinamibacterales bacterium | reverse complement strand
TTCGCACCATCTGAGTTGAAGCACGGTAGACCCGTCTATAGCCTCGGGCCGATACCAGACCAACGAGGCTGAAGCCTCGTACCACAAACGACACGAAAGAGGTCTTCCATGCTCAGCACCCCTATCAGGCGGACCGTTACGGGCGTCCTCGTCGTCGCCGGCCTGGCGCCGGCGGCGTTCCTTGCCGTACAGGCGCAAGCCGACAAGGTTCCGATCACCACACAATCGGCGGAGGCGCGGGATCTCTATCTGAAGGGACGCGACCTGGCCGAGAAGCTCCGTGCGACCGACGCACGCCGCTACTACGAGCAGGCCGTGCAGAAAGACAAGACATTCGCGCTCGGGTACGTCGGCCTTGCGAACACGTCGGGCACCAACAAAGAGTTCATCGACGCCGTGACGCAGGCGGCCGCCCTCGCGGGGTCGGCGAGCCCGGGCGAGCAGCACATCATTCGCGGACTCGAAGCCAACCTGAAGGGCGATCCTGCAGGCGCGCTCAACCACTACACGGAACTGGTCAAGCTGTTCCCGAACGACGAACGGGCGCTGACGCTCCTCGGCAATACCTACTTCGGGCGGCAGGAGTACGAGGCCGCCATCTCGAACTTCACGAAAGCCACGAGCATCGATCCGTCCTTCTCGCAGCCCTACAACCAGCTCGGGTACGCGTATCGCTTCATCGAGAAGTTCGACGAGGCGGAGAAGGCGTTCAAGAAGTACACGGAGCTCATTCCCGGCGATCCGAATCCGTACGACTCGTACGCTGAGCTGCTGATGAAAGTCGGCCGCTTCGACGAGTCAATCAAGATGTACGAAAAGGCGCTCGCGATCGATTCGAACTTCATCGCCTCGCACATCGGCATCGGCAACAACTACCTGGCGATGGGCAAGCCCGATCAGGCCCGGAAGGCGTTCGCCAAGATCGCCTCGGTCGCGCGCACGACCGGCGAGCGGCGGACGGCGCACTTCTGGGCGGCCGCGTCCTACGTGCATGAAGGCGCGACCGACAAGGCGCTCGACGAGCTGAAGGCCGGCTACGCGCTCGCGCAGGCGGAGCAGGATGCCGGTTCGATGTCCGGCGACCTGACGCAGATGGGCGACGTGCTCCGCGAGGCGGGCCGGCCGGCCGAGGCACTCGCGAAGTACGAGGAAGCCGTGGCGGTCATCGACAAGGCGTCGGTGCCGGACGAGGTGAAGCAGGCCACGCGCCGGACGCACGTCTTCGAAGAAGGCCGTGTTGCCGTGGCTCGCAACGATCTGGCGACCGCGAAGGCGAAGTCGGCAGAGTACGCGCGGCAGGTGGCGCCGAAGAAGCGGCCGTTCGAAGTCCGTGCACAGCACGAGCTCGCCGGGATGATCGCGCTGGCGGAAAAGGACTATTCGACCGCGGTCACCGAACTGCAGGCCGCCAACCAGCAGGATCCGCGGATCCTGTACTTCCTGGCGCTGGCCTCGAAAGGCGCCGGCGACGGCGCGCGCGCGGCGAAGTTCGCGACGAAGGCGGCGAACTTCAACGGCCTGAATTTCAATTACGCGTTCGTCCGGAGCAAGGCTCGAAAGCTCAGCTCGACGTAGCTCTCGCTCCTCGTCCGGACCCCGACAGCGTTTAGATCTCCCGGTTGACTCAAAATGTCTGCCTACATACTATCTGTCCATGACAGATATGGACACGCGTGCCCTCGATCGCGAGTTGAAACGCGGATCCGCAGAGCTACTCATCCTGTCGCTCCTCGACGCGCGCCCGCGGCACGGCTATGACCTCAGCAAGTTGATCCAGACCCGGTCGCGCGGGGCGCTGAAGTTCCACATCGATTCGCTGTATCCGCTCCTCTACCGCCTCGAGGAGCGCGGCTGGATCAAAGGCACCTGGGTCGAGAAACCGGGTGAGCGGCGCCGGCGGTTCTACAAGGTGACCGCGGAAGGCCGCCGCGTGCTGGCGCGCCAGCGTCAGACCTGGGCGGCATTCGTCGAGGCGGTCCGCCGCATAACGGGAGGCGACCATGCCTGAGTACAGCAGGGACTGGGCGCGCCACGTGCGGCCGCGGCTCTCCTCCGTGCGGCTGTCGCCGGCACGCGAGGCCGAGATCGTCGAAGAGCTTTCCCAGCATCTCGACGACCGATACCGGGAGTTGATCGCGTCGGGCGCGTCTCCGGAAGAAGCGGAGAAGTCCGCCCTCGCCGAGTTCAGAGAAGGCAACGTCCTCGCACGGTACCTCGCGCCGCTGCGACAGGCGCACGCGCCGGCTCCGCTCACGCCGGCCGCGCCCACCGGCCGCGTGGCGCGCGACCTCTGGCAGGACCTGCGATACGCCGCCCGCACGCTGCGGCGACAGCCTGGCTTCACGGTCGCAGCCGTGCTGACGCTCGCGGTCGGTATTGGATCGAACGCGGCGATATTCACGGTCGTGAATGCCGTGCTGCTGCGACCGCTCCCATTTCCGGCGAGCGATCAACTCGTCGCTCTCTATACGCGCTACCTTCCCGCGACCGGCTACGACTTTCCGTACTTCGCGCTGTCGGGCCCGGAGTTCGCCGACGTCCGCACCCGCACCGACGCGTTCACCGGACTCGCCGCGTATGACTTCGCCAACCGCAACCTGACGCGCGACGACGGCGGCGCGGAGCGTGTCCTCACGATGGCCGTCACGTCGCAGTTCTTCGACGTGCTCGGCGTCGGACCGGCCCGCGGGCGGACGTTCACCGAAGACGAGGCGCAACGGAGCGAAGGATGCGTCGCCATCCTGGGCCACGGCGGGTCGGAACAGCTCGGCGTCGGGTCCACCATCAGGCTCGACGACGCGCCGTGCGAGGTGATCGGGGTGATGCCTGAGGGCTTCGGGTTTCGCGACGATCGCGTGAGGGTCTGGACCGCGCTGCGGATCGACACGGAGGAGATACCGACCAATCGAGCAAGCCATCCGCTGCTGGTGATCGCGCGGCTGCGCGGCGGCGTCACGGCGGAACAGGCGGACGCGCAGCTTCAGTCGCTGCGCGCGTACTGGTCGGACAAATTCCCCGATCACTACGCCAAGGGCCACTTCGCCGTCATCCGATCGCTGCACGAGGACATCGCCGGCGACGAGCGCGACGCGCTGCTGATTCTCGGTGGCGCCGTTCTGTTCGTGCTCCTCATCGTGTGCGTGAATCTGGCGGCGCTGCTCGTGTCGAAAAGCGAAGGCCGTCGGCGCGAGTTCGCGCTACGCCATGCGCTGGGCGCCAACCGCGGGCGCCTCGTCCGGCAGCTCATCGTCGAGGCCATGCTCCTCGCCGTCGTCGGAGGGGTCATCGGCGTCGCGCTCGCCGACGGGCTGCTCACCGCTCTGCTCGCCCTCTATCCACAACGATTACCCGTGTGGCAGCCGATCACGATCGACTACGCAGCGCTGGCCTACACCGGCGCGGTGGTCATCCTCGCGGGGTTTCTGGTCGGCCTCATCCCGGCGTTGAACGCGACCGGGAAGCGCATGCAGGAAACGCTGAGAAGCGAATCGCGCGCGACGGCATCACGCCGCGCCGTGACCGCCCGTTCGCTGCTCGTCATCAGCCAGCTGGCATTGAGCGTGATCCTGCTCGCCGGCGCACTTCTGCTGATGCGCTCGTATCACGAGCTCCAACAGGTCGACCTCGGCATCAATCCGGAACACGTCCTCACGTTCAGCGTGTCCATGCCGCCGGGCCGACAGCAGAATCCGGCCGCCGCGCGACGAACGCTGTCCGCGATCGAAGCGCGGCTCGCGGCCACACCGGGCGTCCAGATCGCGGGCGCGGTGTCGAACCTTCCGCTGGCATCTGCGGGACCGCCGGATGATTTCTCGATCGAAGGTCGGCCCGGACCGCCGCCCGGGGCGCCCGCGTGGAACGCGCGGTACATCATGGCGACGCCGCGCCTGTTTCCAGCGCTCGGCATCCCGCTGAAGCGGGGGCGGCTTCTGGCCGAGAGCGACGTCCCGGGCCAGCCGCTCGTGGCGGTCATCAACGAGACC
>DATAEE010000231.1:0-13836 GCA_036258175.1 Vicinamibacterales bacterium | reverse complement strand
GCTATTGGGCCAAGCCAGCGCGAGATATTATGCGCCTGTGAAACGAAGGCCGATGAAGCGCACGCTTTCGGATCCGTTCGAAGTGGTGCGGACGGTGGGCCTCTCGCTGCCGACGCCGAAGTTACGAGAAAGTACGACGGATCGCCGATCCTCAAGGCCGGTGGTGCCTTCATCGCCGGCCTTGCCTCGCATCCATCGGCCGAGGCGAACTCGCTCGTGGTCAGAAGCGTTCCGGCGATCGTGACCGGCTCCTCGAGGATGCGCCAGAGACGTACTACTTGACTGACTACTATCGACCCCATCCCGTCGTGCTCGCGCGGCTTTCCCAACTTGATAGAGACGCACTGCACGACCTGCTGTCCGTGGCGTGGCGAGTGACGATGAAGAAGGCGCGTTTGTAACAGCGCCGGGCAAGTGCAGTCAGCCTCCCCACCTCACCGTCCACCAGTCAGGATCTGAGTTCCACTCCGAATGTATATGCCACCACGTAGCACATGAACACGAGGCCGACGATCCCGACGACGATGAGCGCAAGGAAAGGTGCAACGAGGCGGTCGCGCTCGGGAACCTTTTCAAAACGAAATGAGCGTAGGAATACGACACAGGCGACGCAGGCCAGAAAAACGCCGGCGACGACGTCGAGCACGTAGTGCTGCTTGGTGAACAGCGTCGAGAGTCCCACGAGCGCCGCACAGACGACGGCGGCGATTCCGACCCCGCGGTGCACTCGAGAGGAGGTCAGCGCCGACACGAAGGAGTGCGCGACGTGGAGTGAAGGAAAACAGTTGTACGGCGGGTCGGCGTCGTAGAGGAACCGCAAGCCCCACACCATGAAGCCTTCACCGGCCACGGCCTCAGGACGTGGAGCCCTGGTCGGGTACACGAGAAAGACGATATACGCAGCGATCCACACCATCAGGTACGCGAGAACCGTGAGGCGAATCTGCTCCTGCTGACGCACCACGAAGACCGGCAGAAGGAACAGGAACAGATACAGCGATCCGTAAACAAGTGCCCAGCCGGGCCGCAGGGGCACAAGCCGATCCAACGCCAGTTCCGGGGCATGCTGCGGACGGCCGCGCGTCATGTCGGCGATGAAGAGATAGAACGGGACGAGCGAGACGAGCAGGATCATGGGGAGCGTGACCCGGTAGGGCTGGGTCAGCGTCCGCACGGCCATGCTCCACCGCAGCATGGCCTCGGGATGGGTCGCCAGGGGCTCGCCGTTCACTGTCACCAATGTTTTCGGCGTGAAGAACATTGGCGAGGATGAGCGCGGCCGTCAGACGCCCAGTGGAGCGACGCCGTAGGCCCTGGCGAGATCGTTGATGCCAGCCCTCAGCGTCGCCCAGAGCCGCGCCACTTCGGTTCCGTACGAACCCCTGGTGACCTGCTGATTGATCTTGCGGCCGTCGTCGACGACGCGTTCCACTTCGACCTTGGTCTCTATCCACTTGTCGGTCGCGTCGAACTTTCGCCGCAGTCTGTTGGTGCTGCGATTCAGTTCGTCGAGCGCATCGTCCAGCTCGTCCTTCGTTCGGGTCGCCTGATCCTTTCGCGCCTCCGTGCTGGCAGTCGAGCCTGAGCGCGAGCGGGTTCCCTTGGCCGTCGAGGGCTTGTCGCGAGCAGTTTCCCCACGCCTCTCAAGGTAATCCCGGAACGCGTCGACGCCGTCCTCGACCTTCCTGATCAGGTCGGCGACTCGCGGCTTGGGCAGCGCCTGGGCGAAGCTCACCGTGGGGAGCGAAACGAGTGCCATTGCTGCAAGCCAGACTTTGATCTTCACGAGACTTCTCCTGTCAGGGCATCCTCTCACGTTTCTCGGGCCAGACGCCGTGAGAAGTTCGAGAGCCACTCAGTTCGCGGCAGGCAGCGCGATCGCAGCGTCGCGAGCTGACTGCCTCTCACCAGGCCGGTCGCCGGAGAGATATCGATACGCCACCACGACGGCGATCGCCAGGCCCGCGCCGGCGAGCGTGTCGAGGACGTAATGGAAGCGGCCGTACACGGTGGCGACCATCACGCCCCCGGCGATTGGGACGAGCAGGTACGCGAGCCGACGCTGGTGACGCCACGCGACCAGGATCACGACGACCTCACCCGACGCGTGCGCACTGGGAAACGCGCCGCCGCGCGCGCCGCCAAGCGCCGACATCTGATGAACGAGATCGAAGAAGAAGTGGCCCGAGAGCGGCGGACCCAGGCGCTGCGATACGTAGTACGGGCTGTCCACCGGCAGCAAGATGAAGAACAAGTAGCTCCCCAGCATCACGGTCGACAGCATCAGCAGCAGCTCGCCGAAGGCCACTCGCCGTCCGCTGACGTACCAGTACGCTGCCACCGATGGGATGACGATCACGTGGGACAGGTAGCAGAAATGCAAGTACTCGGACAACGGCACGACCGCCAGCCGTTCGCTCAGGTACAGGCTCGGTTGCCCGGCAAACAGCGCCGACTCCCAAACCGGAATCGCCGCGGTCAAGCGCCAGTCGCCAAGGACCGCCGCCAGAGGCTCCACTTCCTTATAGAGGAGAGGAAACAGCATCAATGGATGCCAGTCGCGAATCACGCGAAGGATTCCCGCGGACGGCGTCGCGCGGTTCAGGATCAACAACAACCCGAAGAGCGTCAGGTGGACCGCGACCAGAATGATCCGGCCTGGAACGGCATTCCCCAGAGTCGCGATCAACGCGGCCGTGACCACCAGATACGACGCCGTCAGCGTCGTCGTCCAACGCGCAGAATCAACGGGCTGCATTCAGCATCATGATCCTACGCAATTCGACTCGCGTCGCTTAGGACACGAGCGCACGTACGAAGACCGACCCGGGCTGACAGCGCGGATCGGCCATTCCATCCCTACTTCTTGACAACCGAGGTTGCGACGGCGGGCCGGGCTGGTGGCGCCCAGTACGCGTCTGTTTGCGTCCACTCCTTCGGGAGAGCGCTCATCCCCGGACGAAGCCGGAAGTGCATCGTCTGCGTCATCTCGATGCAGTTCTGGCTCATCTCGTTCATCCGGCTGCGCCCGCTCTCGCTGACTGCGTCACGGTAGCCGGCAGCGGCATGGAGTGGACCCGAGGCATCGATCTCAGCCAAGGACTTGCGCGCATACAGGAAGAGGAAGGTCGTATCCGGCATTCCGCTCTCGACCTGGTACACCGCCCAGTGTTCGTCCATGTTCGCTTTCTTGTGGGCGTCGACGATCATCTGCCACGCATCGGTGAACTCCGCCACACGTCCGGCCTTGACGCGCATGAGGTTCACAGTCATGTAGCGCATGGCCGGCAGCTTGACGTTCGGCTGATAGCTCAGATTGGGGCGATACCGGGCGAGAATGGTCGACGTGCGCGTCAACAGTTCGCCGTCGGCGGCAGAAATCCTGTCGCGCTCCGCACGCAGCGCGGGGTTCGCGTCGATGCTTGCATCATCCTTCTCGAAAGTGGCGAACGACTGGTGGGCGGTCAAGAACCAGGCTTCGGCGGGTCCACTCATGGTGGTCATTCCGAGCCACTGGACCGGGGACTGGGCCTTTACGTAGGCCGCTGCCCATGCCGCCTCGCTCGCGGCGTGTGCGGCGCCTTTTCCGGGACGAACTTCCTCTCGCTCGATTTGCAGGAGCGCCGGCGGAGTGCCTTCCTCGGTGGGCGGCGGCGTCTGCGCGCCTCCCGGAATTACGAAAACACCTGAACAACAAACAAGGGACACCAAAACCCGGAGAGCGGTTTTCAACATAGTCTCCTGACGTTTCTTGCCGAACTAACGAAGGCAGGGCGGGCTAGGGAATTCCAGCAAGCCGTGACCGGTTAGAGGGCCCGCGCGGATGAGGGAAACGTATCACTCTACCACGTTTGTCGTGCTTGGGATCTGCAGTGCCCTGGCCGAGTGTCACGCCACGCCGCCACGCGCTCGAGGCGATGCCGCTCAGCCGCGAGCGTTGCTCGAGTTTGTTCAGCGTCATTCACTATGCGAAGCCCGCAGCATGACGCGAAACAGGCGGAAGGTCAGAACCAGGCGTTGACAGTGTCGGTAGACGGCACCATCCTGAACGGTAAACACAATTCACCAAAGGAATCGACATGGCAGCCGAGACCTCAGATCTCTCCGTCAATCCCTCGGATGAAACCATTGGCTTCGGCCCCCTGGTCGTCCGCTTTCTGCTCACGGGAAACAACTCGACCGGGAGCATCGCAGCCTTTGAGCTTACGGTCGCCGGCGGCCAACGACTGCCGGCTCCGGCCCATAGCCACGATCACTATGAAGAGACGATCTACGGTCTCGACGGAGTGTTGACGTGGACTGTTAACGGACGAGCACTCGAGGTGGGACCGGGACAGGCGCTGTGTATCCCACGCGGCGCAATCCACCGGTTCGACAACCTGGGGAGTCGGGATGCCAAAGCGCTCTGCGTGATTACGCCCGCCGCGATCGGTCCCGAGTATTTCCGAGAGGCGTTCGAGCTGCTGAGGGAAACAGCCGGCGGGCCGCCAGACCGGGCGAAGATCGCAGAGATCATGCGCCGCCACGGGTTGACCCCGGCGCCGTAACCTCGCACACCCGGCCCGCCTTCGCGACTGCAATTCATTCCGAATCAGGACCTGACGAAAACCAGGGGGAAGAAGAACGTCGTTCCGTTGGATTGACAGTTCAGCCTGGCCCCGGACTTGAGGCACGTGATTGAATTGCCCGCGCCCGTGACCACGATGGTCTCGCCTTCTGTCTTCCATCGGTTGGGAGCGTCGACTTCAGCGCGACCTTCCCATCGGCCTGGAGCTCTATCGTCATCTCCACCTGGTCGATCGCCTGCGTGAAAAAGTCGAAGACGATACCTCCGCCGGATTGCCGGCGAGCGCGGCTTCCATGGCCTTCTTCACCGTCGCCTTGTCGAGTGTATAGGTACCCTCGACGCCGCTACTGCACCCTGCCAGCCCGAGGGATCGTCTGCTTCAACTCGGATGACCCAAAGCAAGGCGCTGAATAATTTGTCCTGAACTCCGTCGGTCCGCGTTAGCTACAGGAGGCCGCCACGCGCTGCACCGAACGGACGCGCATCTGGCGGTTCAGGAGCATACCGGTGGCAGCGACGCGCTGCCCTGCATAATTCGTCAGCTTTAGGTCGGCCGTATCGACGAGCTCGATCGGGGCCGGGCGCTTCTTCAAAAAGCCCGACTTCCAGCTCCGCGATTTCGGCGCATCGGTGCCCGACGCCTTCTTCAGCCAGATTGTCTCTTCATCGTGCTCGAGGCACCCCGTGATCGTTACCGATGTTGAATCTTGGACCTCCGCCGTCGACTTCGATTCCACGGCCGGCGCCTTCGCCGCTGACTCCACCGTCGGAACCTTAGGGGCCGATTCCATTGCCAGGGCGCTTACCGATTCGACCACTGGCGTGTTCCCCAACCTCGCGTCCGCCGCATGCCTCTTGGCCGCGGCAGCCTCCGCGGGCGTCTTTGACGCGACGGTCTTGGTTGTTTCAAATCGCACCGCTGCCACCGTCTGTCCGTCCACAGTCGTGACATCGCCTCGCTGAGATGGCTGGCGTGCCGCGATCAGTGCTGCAGCAGCCACGATACATATCACCGCGAGAAGGACTGTCTGCGCGTTCATGGGCACTGGAAATCGCACAGATTTCCTCGCGCGGCCAGATTCCTTCAATCGACGCGACTTCCTCACGTTCTTCAAACGCACCGACATCTTCCTCAGTGAAATCCTTTGGAGTCTCGGGTCTGCGGAGAGCACGTACCGTATCAATTGCGGCGGCTTGTTCGCGTCCTTCACACCCACGGACATCCTCCTCAGCAGAAGTCTTTTGCGGCCTCGAGTCTGCAGCGGAGCAAATGGGGTGCCCGCCGCAGACTGCTCATCGCCGTCTGTAACCCACCGTGGAAACAGGGGTTGGTGCCACCCCTAGAGCGCCTAAGGACGGACGTGCAGGAAATACACCCAATTCCGTGATCCCTCGGCTAAGGTTGCCTGCGAGCCGGCGAGCACCCCGCGCCATACCGGGCTTGGCGGGCTGTTGCAGACCGGCCCGCCTGTGACCGGCGTGGCGTCGATGGCCTGACCAAACCGAGCCCTGCTGATGGCTCGAGGGACCGCACTGCCTTTACGTCGCGCGCGCGCGTTGACCGCGAATCTTAGGGTTGACCGAGTCCTTCAGATCGCCGCAGCTCGCGAAGCGGGTTCACCCGGTGGCGTTCACGCGAGGGAATTGCTTCACGCTCATGCAGGGCGCCGCGGGCCGGTTGTTGAAGGGTCTGCGAGCGCATGAATTCAACTCTCCACACAGCCCTGAGACGCGTCGTCTCCAATCACCCACGACCAGTCCCAGACCGCCACTGACAACGGACGCGTGTCGCCACTGCCGTACACGATTTGCGGCGTCTCGGGCGGATCCACAGGATGAAATACCACGACGTTCGCGCCCGGCGCGAGAGCGAACGGACCGAGCTGGTAACGCCTGGGCCCACCGGTGCCGATGTTCGCCGCGCCGATCTGTCGCGGCCCGAGCGTCACGGTCAGACGGCGATCGGATCGAAACGCATCCATCTCAATGATCAGGCTTGCGCAGCGCGAAGCCGATCCATAGTTTGCCACCCACCAGACGCCGCGATCGGCCATCCATCGAAAGCTCCGGCCGAGCGCATGCTCACGGTCGTAAAAGCCTCCCATCTCGAGCACGACCACCAGAGGGCGCTGCGCTGCAACGCGCAGGACATCGATATCTCCGATTCTCCGGATGGCGTCCAGACCTGGTCGGCTCTGGAACACAGACATGCGCTCGCCCGGGACGCGGGCGAGCACGTGAGTGTAGCCGAACGCCGCGAGCTTGCCGGCCATGTTCGGCTCGTCGAGATCCGTGACGGCGGGCGATCGGAAAGAAACCTCGTGACCGAGAAGTCGCTCAAACGCCGGATCAATGCCCGCCCGGGTGACCGTCATATCGAGCAGATGGACAGGCGGCGGCTGATTCGCGATCCACCGGTGCGCGGGGGTTGGCAGCACGTCACGCGAGCGCCACGGCGAGGGGGCCAGCTCGAACGCCACGAGCCCCACGGCGGCGAAGGCGACGGATCGGCGGCGATCCAGCAAGTGCGCCAACCCGAGTCCTGCCAGCAGGGCGATCGCGAGACCGAAGCCCACCCCGAATCGCGCATACGCGCGAAACATCGGCGCGACCGCATGGAGCGCGCCGGATGGAAACGGCGGCGGAAGAGAACACAGAAACGCCGCCAGCGCGAGCGCGGCGAGCGTCGCCACGGAGCCTGTATGCGCGTAACGCTCCTGCCCGCGCAGCCAGGAGACGAGGGCAACGGCCGCCAGCGCGATCAGACCGACGCCAACCCCAATCTGCTGTTCGAGCAGACCGGGCCCGACGCCGTGGCCAATCCAGAACCGACGCGCCCACGAACCGAGGAGCGGATGATCGACGCCGGGGACGACCAGGCTCCAGGGAATTGCGCTATAGCGGAAGAGATCCTGGCGCGGGAAGGCGAACGCTGCCGGATTCGACCACACAGCAGGGGCCGCCCAACGGCCGTACGCGATCCCGCAAACGCAGAGCCCGACGACCACAGCGGCCGCCGCCGCGACAGGCCGCCACCGCCCGCGGCCCTCCTCTTTTGACGCCAGCGCTGTGGCACCCATCGTGACCGGCGTCAGTAAAGCCGCGACGAACGCAAGGTAGAAGGATGAGAGCGCGACGAGCGCGCCCGCACCGAAGAGCATCAAAGCGGGCCACACACCGGGCCTCGCTAATAATCGCCAGAGAGCAAGCAGGTAGAGCGGCAGCCACTGGATTTGAGACACGTGCGGGTGATAGGCGGCATGCGCCAGATGAACCGGCAAGAATGCGTACGTCATGCCGGCAAAGACCGCCGCGGCAGTCGACCGCGTGAGATCGCGTGCCAGCAGATACGCGAAGAGCGCAGCGAGCGGAAAGCTGGACAGCACGAGCAGGTTGTAGGCCGCGACGGGCCCGACGACGCGTGCGAGGGCGGCCCCCGGGTAATCGAACAGGGGCTGGGTGTAGACGCTTGGGGGCGACGGGCGATCCAGGTCCGCGATGACGACGAATGGGTCGGCATGACGGCCCACGATCTCCGCGCCGAAGAGCCGACGGCCTGGAGCGACAAGCACCGGCGCCGCGATCCCGATGGTCAGCAGTGTCGCCGCGAGCAGGACGGCGCCGGTCTGAGCGCGCGATCCCAATTGACGGACCGCGTCGGGCACGCTAGCATCCACGTGCACTGCAGCGTTCCCGAGTGAGACGCCTCGCTTCCGCGCTCATCGTCGTTGCTGGCCTGAGTGTCGACGTCGCCGACGCCAATCTGATTCAGACCACCCCTGTCCTCAGCAGCGGCTCGGGGATCGGCGGCGTCAACACGGTGCTCACGGTACAGAGTACACCCACCGAGTCCGGCTGCGTCGCCTGGAATGGCGCAGCGGACGTAATCGGCGCGGCCGCCTGCCCGCCCGGCGTCCCTGGAGGTAACGAGAGCACCGGTGCATCTCAGACGCAGACGCGCACCCTGGCACAGCTCGCGATCGCGAACGCCGCCGGCCTTCGCATCGTCGTCAATACGAACGAGCCGGGCGGCAATCCGATAACGCTCACTCAGCTCGTTCTGCGCATCTACGATGGAGCGACCGGCGCGGTACTGTTTACCTCGTCGCTCTCCGCTCCGATCACCTTTACGTTCACGAACACCGGCGGCGGGACATCGGGATTCGTGTTTCTCATGGACGCCGCAGATGCGGCGGCCGCGCAGGGATTTTTCGCGAATCCGGCCAATCGCATTGGGCTCGCCGCCTCCTTCTCGGACGCCGCCGGCGGCGGCGAGACGCTTTATGTCGTCAACGCCGGCGTGATTACGCTGTGCCCAGTCATCACGACGGCGCCCGCGTCCCTGCCAAACGGGACAGTCGGCGTCCCATACTCGCAGCAGATAACGGCGAGCGGCGGCGCGGCGCCGTTCACGTTTACGCTCGTGAGCGGCGCACTGCCGGGAGGGTTGGCGCTCGGCCCGAGCGGACTGCTGGCCGGCGTCCCTGCGGCCGGTACCGAAGGGACGTATACATTCCGGGTCCGGGCGACCGACACGAGCGGGTGCACGAGCGACCGCGACTATGTCCTGATCATTGCCGCGGCAGTGCCCGTTCTGCCGCCAGGCCTGCTGCTCGTCATGGCGCTGCTGCTCCTGGCCGCCGGCGCGTTAATGATGCGGCGGCGAGGCGTCGCATGATATCGGGCGAGCGCGGTACCGCGTGGGTCATTGACGCTCTCGGCTGCGATCCCGCCCTTCTCCGCGCGGTCGAACCGATTGCAGCGCTCTTCGAACGCATCGTACGGGATCTCGAACTGCACCCGCTCGGTCCCCCTCAATGGCACGTCTTCCCAGGAGCAGGCGGTTTGACCGGCGTGTTCATGCTGCGCGAGTCGCACTTAACCTGCCATACGTTCCCCGAGCGCGGGTTCGCGGCGCTCGATCTTTACTGCTGTCGCGAGCGCGGGGAATGGCCCTGGGCCAGCAACCTGGCGGAGCTCCTCGGCGCGCACGACGTCTCGGTCCGATCGCTTCGGCGTGGGTAGCCTGATCCGTTTCGGCGGCGCCTTCGCCGCATGGATCCTGGCCCTCTTCCCCCTCCTACGCACCTCCCTCGTCGAGAAGGGAGTGCTGCTTCCGCTCGCGGAGTTTCAAGGCCTGGTCGCGGCGTGGCATACGGGCACGACGGCGATGGCCGTGCAGGTAACGATGAGCTGCAGCGCGGGCGACGAGATGGCGCTGTGTGTCGCCGCGACGCTGGCGTACCCGGCACCGTGGCGGCGTCGCATCCTGGCGGCTGCCGGCGGCGTCGCGCTCATCCTCGGGCTCAACACGATCAGAATCGCGACACTCGGACGAGCGGCCGGCACGCCGGCGTTCACTGTGCTGCATGTCTACGTGTGGCCGGCGGTGCTCGTCGCCGCAACGCTGATCTACGTCGCGACCTGGATGTCGAACGCGGGCCGTCCAGATCGCGCGCGACCTGGGGTTGTCTGGCGATTTGTCTGGCTGGCGATGCTGCTCGTCGGGGGGTTCGTCGCGGTTGCGCCGATCGTTCTCCAGAGCGCACCCGCGCTGGCCGCCTGCGCGGGCGTTGCACGCGCTGTCGCGTCGCTCCTCCGCAT
Organism: Vicinamibacterales bacterium; assembly: GCA_036258175.1. Taxonomy (GTDB): domain Bacteria; phylum Acidobacteriota; class Vicinamibacteria; order Vicinamibacterales; family 2-12-FULL-66-21; genus DATAEE01. Next base: position 3,665 of record DATAEE010000231.1, on the reverse strand, counting down.
CGCCGGCGTTCAGGCGGTTGCGACGGGAACCACACTCGCGATCGGCGATCGCCTGTGGACGATCACGCCCGATTGCATCACGACGCCGCTCATGCCGGTCTACGTCGCGGCAGCATGTGTCATCCCTTCGGCGTGGGCAAAGCGCGTGTGGGCGCTCGCCATCTTCGTCCCTCTGTTCAGCGCACTCGCGATAGCCCGGCTCCTGACGCTGGCGCTGCCCACGGCGCTGGTCGAATCGCCGCTGGCCACCACGCACGCGTTTTATCAGGTAGGCCTCGGCGCGGGGGTCGTCGCTGCGGCGGCCCGGCAGGCCGGACGCGACCGGGCCCTCATGCGGACCGCACTCGCACTCCTCCTGGGGATCGGGCTGGCCCTCGTCGCAGGCACGGCGTCGCTGAGCCTGGTCGTCTCCGCTCTCGCCTCGCTGCAATGGGTTGCCGGTCACGCGTCGGCTGGGCTCGATGCGCAGGCGGACCCGCAGCACGTCCTGGCGATGCTGCCCGCGTTTCAACTCACATTCTTCGTCGCGTTATGGGTAACAGCCGCCTGCGCTTCAGGCTGGCGCCGGGCTGCAGCTGGCGTGTTGCTCCTGGTCGTCTCGCAGATCATGCTCATCGCGCTGTTGGGCGAGCTCGTCGCACATGTCAACCTCGCCGTACCGGTCCTGCCGGTGCGCGGCTGGGCGGTCGCCTCGCCGATTCTAGTCCTGTGGCTACTGGTGCAGTCGCCCTCGCCGCCGGTGGCACGCGAAACAGCGTATCGCCGGTTCTGGACCAGGGTCGGCGAGCGTTTCCCGGACCTGTGGGGCGCCGCGTCCACGATGTACTACCGACGGAACGAGGAGCGTCTGTTGCGCGGAGCGATACCATCGCTCGCCGGCGGGCGGGTGCTCAAAACCGATCTCTGGGATGAAGCGAAAAACACCCGCATTCTGCAGTGGATTGACCGCCAGGGAGCACGCGTCTTCGGCGTCGACCTCTCTGAACCGACAGTGCGCAGCGCAACGGCTGAATTCGGTCTGCGCCGTCTCAGGGCCGCCGTCGCCGACGTCCGCCTCCTTCCATTTGCGACAGACAGCTTCGACGTCATCTATTCGATGGGAACCGTCGAGCACTTCGCCGGGACGGAGCAGGCACTGACCGAAGTCCATCGCGTCCTCAGACGCGGCGGCCGCGCCATCGTCGGCGTCCCCAACCGATGGGATCCCTTTCTGCGGCCGCTCATGGTCGCCGCTCTGCGGCGAGTCGGTCTCTATGCCTACGGCTTCGAGAAGTCGTATTCACGCCGCAGACTGCGAAGGCTCATGGAACGCGCCGGCTTCGAAACGATCGAGGAAACCGGAATCTTGTTCATGCCTGGATGGCTCCGCATGCTCGATCTCGCGTTTCACGTCTACGTCCCCTCGCTTTCGTGCATCACGGCACCGGTGGTGAGGCGGTTCGCCTGGCTCGACGCGCACATCCCCGTGCTGCGGCGCCACGGGTATCTCATCGTGGTGGTCGCAACGAAGCGGTAATCTAACCCCCGGCCAATGCCCCCACGACTAAAAACACCCGCTTCGCGACGCGACCTTCACGGTCACCCACTGCGGCCGGATCTGTTTTAAGGGCCTTCATGCAGTACGATTTGGGCTACTTCGACGACGAGACGTGCAGGCTGGAGCCGATCGAAAATCCCTTCGGCCCGAAAGTGTTATCTATGGCCCCGGAATAATCCGTTACCCAAATGACCGGAATAAACCGGTCAAGGTTGGCGCGCCCGGCCCGTCTTCGCAGATCGCTGCCTTCGGCTGGGCACAAACACCTAACGCGCCATCCCGCCGAAGCTCGCCTGAATTCATTGCGAGCGGATGTGCGCGCCCGACAGGATTCGAACCTGTGACCCCAGCTTAGAAGGGTGAATTCCTATGTCGGAAGTAGCTTGCGCTTCAATAGGTTGCGAGGATTGCCACGCGGACGTGCCACGCGGTTGACTAGCCGCGCGTCGCCCGCGAACCACACCGAACCGGGCGAGTGCACATGTCGATCTGCAAGCACTACGCGACCCAGTTGCGGATTGAGCTATACTCGCCGGTCGCCGAGCACACCTGCTTTCCTGAACCTTGTCCGCCGACGCCGCATCGTACGTGCACGGCGTTGACCTTCAGCCTTCATCAAAGCTGACCGCGAACGGTGATGTCCATGTCGCATGTCGCCGGCGTCTGCTAGTAGAGGGCATCCGGGCCCACGATGAACGCGTTTGCCTCCGTCGATTCCTGCAACCTTCTTGCGCGTCACAGTCGCCCGTTGAGCGGACTCACATCCAGGAGAACAACAATGTCTAGTCTTCGTCCGGATCCCACGTTCTACCCCTCGCCGGGCATGGCTATGCAAGCGCCAGCGGAGCGCCTCGCGTACGTCACGATGCTCAACACGGACAAGAACGGTAAACACGACGCTATAGGGGTCGTTGACCTCGATCCCGCCTCGACGACGTACGGCCAGCTCGTCGGCCAGACGGATTTTCCCAACGGCGACAACGAGCTACACCACTTTGGCTGGAATGCGTGCAGCGCGTGTCTCTGCCCGCACGCGGCGCATCCGCACATGGAACGCCGCTATCTGATTGTTCCGGGCATCGCATCGTCGCGGATTCACATCCTCGATACGAAACCAAACCCCAAGCAGCCGAAACTCGTGAAGGTGATTGAGGCGGAAGAGTTCACAAGGAAGACCGGCTACGTCGCACCTCATACAGTGCATTGTGGCCCCGACGGCGTCTACGGGAGCGCGCTCGGCTCTGCCAGTGGCGATGGCCCAGGCGGGATCTTCCTCATGGATGCCAACACGTTCGAGCTGAAGGGCCAGTGGGAAAAAGACCGCGGGCCGCAGCAGCTGGCTTACGACTTCTGGTGGCACCTGGGGCACGACACGATGATCACCTCCGAATGGGGCACGCCCAACATGGTGAAAGACGGGGTCAACCCGGAGTTGCTGCTGGGAGGTAAGTACGGCCACAAGCTGCACGTCTGGGATCTGGACAACGGGCGCCACTTGCAGGATCTCGATCTCGGCGCCGAGCAACAGATGGTGCTCGAGCTGCGGCCCTCCCACGATCCGACGAAAACCTACGGGTTCGTCGGTGTGGTCGTTTCGCTCAAGGATCTCTCTGCATCGATCTGGATGTGGCACCGCGAAGGCAAGAACGGCAAGTGGGCGGTCCGCAAGGTGATTGAAATCCCGGCAGAGCCGGCCGACGCGGCGAATCTGCCGCCACTGCTTCAGGGCTTCAAGGCCGTGCCGCCGCTGGTGACGGACATCAATCTGTCGCTCGACGACCGCTTCCTCTATGTATCGTGCTGGGGAACAGGTGAGTTCATCCAGTACGACGTCTCCGATCCTGCCGCTCCGAAGAAGACCGGCTCGGTCCACCTCGGCGGCATCGTGCGCCGTTCGGCGCACCCGAAGAAACCGAAACAGCACCTCAATGGCGGCCCCCAGATGGTCGAAATCAGTCGTGACGGTAAACGCGTCTATTTCACAAATTCGCTCTACTCCCCATGGGATGCACAGTTCTATCCGGACGGCATCAAGAGTTGGATGGTGAAGGTCGATGCAGACCCGAAGGGTGGGATGAAGCTCGATGAACGGTTCCTGCTCGAATTCGAGGTGCTGCGCGCGCATCAG
>DATAEE010000230.1:0-6960 GCA_036258175.1 Vicinamibacterales bacterium | reverse complement strand
CTACAGACGGCGTTCAAGATTGCGGGCGAGCAGACCGGACGACGGGTCTGGTATCGCAACTACATAGACAAACCCGGTTACTTGGAGATGAAGCATGGGTGAACTCCGACAACGCGGAAAAATCTGGTGGATTCGGTACTATCGGAACGGGCAACGGATCGAGGAAAGCTCCGAGAGTAGCCGTTACGAGGACGCCCGACATCTTCTCCGCGACAGAGAAGGCGCAATCGCTAAGGGCATTCCCGTTACGGTCCGTTCAACACGATTGACGTTCGACGACGCCGTGAAAGACGTCGTGACGGACTACGACGTGAACGGCAAGCGGTCGAAGCCGGAACTCGAGCGGCGCATCCGGCTGCACCTGAAGCCCTATTTCGGAGGGCGCAAGCTCGCCAGCATCACGACGGCCGACCTACGCGCGTTCACAGCGCAGCGGCTCGCGGCGGGTGCGTCGGTCGCAGAGGCCAATAGAGAACTTGCGATCGTGCGGCGGGCGTTTCGGCTGGCGGCGGCGGAGGACAAGTATCACGGCCGGGTGCCGAAGTTCCCCATGCTTCAGGAGCGGAACACCCGAACCGGGTTCTTCGATGACGCGATGATCGAGGCCGTGCGAGCCAAGCTCGCGCCACCTGTCCGGCCGGTCGTGACGTTTGCATATATCACCGGCTGGCGCGTCCAGTCCGAAGTCCTGCCCCTCGAATGGCGACAAGTCGATCGGAAGGCCGGCGAAGTACGCCTGGATCCGTTCAGGACGAAGAATCAAGCGGGACGGGTATTTCCATTCACCGACACGCTGCGTGCGCTCCTGGCCGACTTGTGGAGCGAACACGAGGCGTTAGCGAAGGCGGGCACCATCTGTCCGTACGTGTTCCATCGGGGCGGCAAGCGGATCAAGTCGTTCAAAAAGGCGTGGGCCACAGCGTCCGCCGAGGCCGGGTATCCGGGGCGCATCCTGCACGACCTGCGACGCTCCGCCGTCCGCAACATGGAGCGGGCCGGGCTGTCGCGATCCGTCGCCATGCAGTTGACGGGACACAAGACCGAGGCCGTGTATCGCCGCTATGCGATCACATCGGAGGCCGATCTTCGGGAAGGTGTGGACCGTTTGAACGCGACAGGGACAATTTGCAGGGACAATCGGGCAGATGCAAAGCGGGATGCCAATCTGCAATCCGCGTAAGTTATTGATTACACTAAAACACCAACCCTGAGCCGGGGTGGCGGAACTGGCAGACGCACAGGACTTAAAATCCTGGGCCCGAGAGGGCGTGTGGGTTCGATCCCCACCCCCGGCAAGCAAAATCATTAGGAAAATCACCGAACGACGGCCGCCGCAATGCGGCCGTTCCTGTCTGCGCTAACCTTTGCTTCACAAAGGGACCAAGCGAGTGGCGAAACGCGGGCGGCAGGCCCTTGCTACAGGTGGTGCTACTGAATTACGTGCGGGTCCGAGCGGGACCCGCTCACACTCGCTGAGCCCGCCGTGCGCTCAAGACCTTCGGCGCCATGGTCCGGCCCCCGTTCCATACAACATCTTGAGAGATGCTGTGCTATCCGTCGTGTATCTTGAAAATTAATCGGTTGTTTTGTTTTTTGGGAGGGGTTCGGTGCCAGTACGTCTCGATTTCAAGGTTGGAATCATCCGAGCCGGCCGCACGCAAAGGGAGGTCTCGACCGAGACGAAGATCCCCGAGGTCCGGTTACCAAACATCGTTCGCGGGCTGGCAAGGCCCTCACCTGCCGAACGCTAGGCGTTGACCGCCGCACTCGGCCAGGACTACTTCGCCACCGAAACGCTCGCTAGCTCAGAGGCGCGGGACGCGAAGTGAAGCTGGACGCCGCGCCGACGGTCACCCCACGACTGCTCGACCGCGAACAGGCTGCCGCCTACCTCGCATCCAGCGTGGACACGGTGGACCGCGCAATTCAGGCGGGGCAGTTGCCGATCGTACGACTGCCCGTTGCGCGTTCCCGCAAGAGCGGCCGAGGCGTGCCGGGCGTGGGTCGCCGAATTCTGATCGACGTGCAGGATCTCGACCGACTAATCGTCGGCGCAAAAGAGAGGCGCGCGTGAAGGCGCGCCAAGGCATGAGGCGCCGGCAGGCGCGACGAGCGGTGGACCGCGCCAAACTCCAAGCAGAACTAGATGCGGCGCTGGCGTTCATCGACAAGATCCGGCCGCCGATCCAGATCGACGACCGGACGGCGGATGCGCTGCTCCAACGAGTTATCGACCCGGCGATCCTCACGGCCGCGCAAACGGCATACATCAGCGCCGTCCTCGAGCGAGAGGCGAAGGACTGGCGGAGCGGACGCGGCGCCGAACTCGTCTGGTTGGGCGAATGCGGCCTGATGCTTGAGCAGGCGCTCGACGTGTTCCTGCCGCAGTGGCCCATCGGCTGGGCGCGCACCCTTGCATTGAACAGCGCACCGGGACGTCTATGGGTGCGCTGATCCGACTCGCAGTTGATGCTTGGTTAATCGATGTCGGTCTGCAAAAGCGCCCAACCGCGCCGCGACTAACGCGACGGAGGGGCTAACTGGCGTTCCGGCTTACGCTGTCGGTTCCGCCAAAGCTTGAGGGCGCCAGCTACACCAGCCGCCGCGCCAAGCAGTGTGATCGTTGTGGGCTCGGGGACAGAGATTGTCTTCTTCTTCTGCTCAGTCTTAACGGCCGCGGCCTTGTCTTTCGGACCCTTGGCGTCTTCATAGGACGCGAAGAGAACCCACGCCTGAGGCGCAAGCAAGGTCAGTACGAACATCAACAACGCGAATCGCTTCATGGCAAGGTACTCCACTGCAGCGAGAGCGTGAAGATAGTCGGCAGCAATAAGCGAACCGTTACGACAGTCGAACAAATGCCGGCAATTCTGAGGTTTAGACGATACAGACGAGCCAGGAATGTTGAGCTTGGGCAGACTAAAGGCGCGGACGAGTGCGATGGAATGCGCTAACCATCGCGCTTAACAGTCTCTCTCCCAAAGGCGGAGCATGGCGCCGAAACGCACACATGACGGACGTAAGAAACGCTGCGGCCCTGACCTGCCGGACGAGTCTCGCATGAACGACGGCTACAGCGGCGCGAGAAAGGGCGGGGCCTGTCTAAGCACGTCAACCGGTTAGGAGCGGTCGGCGGCCTGCCTGCATTTTCCCATACGGCAGACAGAGCCTCTTGACCTCCACACATCGGGAGGAGGCAACAATGGGCACGGTGTTTCGGCAAAAAGGGCGCTCGACGTGGATGATCAAGTACTACCGCGACGGGCGGCCGATTTACGAAAGCTCCGGCACGGACATCAAGGACGACGCGAAAGCTATCCTTCGACAGCGCGAGGGCGCGTTAGCTGATGGGCGGCCGCTTCCAGGCAAGGCCGCCCGCCTGCTGCGCTTCGATGATGCCGTGAAGGATGTCGAGAACGACTACGCGGCGAACGGCCGACGATCCATCGATAACCTAAAGGGGCGAATCCGCAAGCACCTCATGCCAGTCTTTGGCGGGCGGCGGCTAAACACGATCAGCGATGCCGACGTCCGCGACTACATCTCGCAGCGACTAGAGAAGGGGGCGAAGCCCGCCAGCATCAACCGCGAGCTAGCAATCGTGAAGCGCGCGTTCAAACTTGCGAAGGTAACGCGGCCGGAGATTCCAAGTCTGGAGGAACACAACATCCGAACGGGGTTTTTCGAGCGGGAGCAATTCGAGGCCGTGTGGAAGCATCTGCCAGAACCGTGGCGGCCGGTGATGACCTTCGCGCTCCTTACCGGCTGGCGCGTGCGCAGCGAGATCTTGCCGATCACCTGGGCGCAGGTAGATCAGGGGCGGAGATCGTGCGGCTTGAGGTGGGCACAACGAAGAATCGCGCCGCGCGGGCGTTCCCGTATGGCGTGCTGCCCGAGCTGGCGGCGGTCATGACCGCGCAGGCGGGCGTACGGGACAGCTTCAAATCGCAGGGCATCATCTGCCCCTGGGTCTTTCCAGACGCGCAGGGCGGGCGATTGCCTGCGTTCTACGCCAAGATGTGGCGCGCGGCGTGCCGGACGGCTGGCTGTCCTGGAAAGATCCCGCACGACTTCCGACGGACTGCCGTTCGGAATCTCGTTCGCGCGGGCGTACCGGAGAAGACTGCGATGATGCTGACGAGGCACAAGACGCGCTCCGTGTTTGACCGATACGACATCGTCAACGAAGCGGACCTTAAGGCGGCTGTCGCACGCTTGGCCGCAGCCCCGACACCCAATCGTCGGCGACGTTCGCGCTAACCGTTGCGCTAACCATTGGGGGCGTTTTCGGGCCTCCTCGGGCGGACTGAGGCGGCGAAATCCTTAGGAAAATCGCAAATCTGCGCCTGATTCGGGTGGCTATTTAGGACTTAAAATCCTGGGCCCGAGAGGGCGTGTAAGTTCGATCCCCACCCCCGGCACGACTCACCGCGAGAATACGCAGCGTATTGGGATAGATGTCGATCACCGCGATCCGAGCCAGACGACAAGCAGTCCGGCAAGGTATCCGATAGCCCAGGCCCCGACGCCGGCAGCCGCGATGACGACCAGAATCGCCCCCCACGGTTGCCTGGCAGCCTCGAGACGTGTGCGCACGTAGCGTGTCGGGCGAAATTCTCGACGCCTGTACACTGTTGAGACAGGATCGTAGCGCTTTGCAGCCGATAACATCTCATGAGGGTCATGTGGGAATGCGACGGTTAGCAGGTCGGTCGGTTGTTCGACGGCTCGCGCTCTGCGGCGTATTGATCGCGACCACAGCCTGTGAGTCGTCGACCGGGCCCTCGGACCCTGAGGATCTCCGCCTGACGGCCACCATCGTGCCCTCAACCGTGGCGCCCGGTCAGCTTGCCACCATCACGTTCACGCTGGAGAACACCGGAGACGAGACCGTCAACCTGACGTTCAACACCGGATGCCAGGTGCTGCCGTACATCCGGGTGCGAACGACGAACGTCATCGTCTATCCGACGGGCGGCGACTGGGCATGCACGGTGGTCATCACGCAGCTGTCGCTTCATCCCGGCGGCAGCGTCCAGCGCGTCGTACGAGTACGCGAGCTGAACACACCAGGCGACGCGGATGTCGTCCTACCGCCTGGCGAGTATCAGACGTTCGCGCGGCTCGACGACATCCGCGTTCGGCTGCAGGCCGATCCGATCTCGTTCACGGTCCAGTAGTTCAGGGGAACTGCGAGCACGGCCACTCCTGCAGAACGAACACCGAGTTGATGTTCAGCCAGACAGGCGGCGCCGGCCGTGCGCCGGGAACCCAGGGCGCTCGCGGATCCGCTTCGACGCGAACCCAACTTCCTTCCGGCGGCGAGAGGACCTTGAACATCTCCGGCGGCTCGTTGACGATCCGGAACACGCGGTAACACGCGCCGACCTGCCACGGACGGAGGACCGATTGTTCTTGTGCCAATTGATCGGCCGCCGCGTTCCACGCGAGCACGAGTGCGCTCGCGCTTCCCGCGATCGCCAAAGCACCAATGATGCGGACGACACTTCTGCGCATGACGCCTCCGATGCTCACACCAATAACACGAATCGACCGACCAGCTGCAAAGCTCGGCCGTCGACGGATGGGATTGGTTCCATACATATCGCGGTAAACTTCGTTCGTGCCCGATGGCCGGCAGATCCTCGTTGTCGAAGACGATGCCGATCTTCGGACGCTCTATTCGTCCGCACTTCGTGTCGCCGGCTACGAAGTCGAGTCGGTCGCCGACGGACTCGACGCGCTCTATCATCTCGACAGCGAGCTGCCCGCGCTCGTCGTGCTCGACATCGGACTCCCGCGCATCAGCGGCCGGACCGTCTACGAGGAGATCGCCAGCCAGTCTCGAACTCGCCGCATCCCGATCGTCGTGGTCACGGGTGATCCCGGAGATCTCAGAGAAAAGAAATGGCTCTGCATCCTCCGGAAGCCGGTCGATCTGGACGCGCTCGTGACGACCGTTCAGGACTGCCTCGAGCGCGCTGCCTCGCGGCGACGCACCAAGCGCACGGTGCTAGCAGCGGCCGCCGAGCGGCGCCGCACTAAGGATTAAGTAGGATAGGCGTCACCATGACCGGCATCGTTCAGGCGCTCGTCGGAGGGGTGTTGCTCGGCGCGGTGAATACGTTCGGAGACTTCTTCTGGGAGTGGATGAACCTGCGCCACCGCGTCGCCTTCGGCGTCGCGCACGGCGCGTTGCTGCTGCTCTGTCTCGGCCTCTATCTCGGCATCCTGGCCGGCCGCCCGATTGCTGGCGCGGTTGGCGGGATCATCTCGGGGACGCTCGCCGCCTGCGTCTTCTACGCGCTCGCGCCGATGATGCGGCTCGCGGCGATGTTCCCTGCGTGGGTCGCGCTGTGGCTCCTGATCGGCCTCCTCGACGGCGTCGCGCTGCGTAAGGGGCGCGTGGGGCAGGCGCTCGCGCGCGGCGCGATTGCCGGCGCCGTGTCGGGCCTCGCGTTCTACGCGATCTCGGGGATCTGGACCCGCCCGTCGCCGGGCGGGCCTCGTTATCTGGTGAACTTCGCGAGCTGGACGATCGCGTTCATCCCCGGGTTCTTGGCGTTGCTGGCAGCGCGGACTACTTCTGCTGCTTCTGCTTATAGCCCGCAGGAATCTCGAACAGCGAGTCGGCCAGCGGGCCGGTCGTGACCGACGTCACCTCCGTGCTCATCGTCGCCCCGCCCATCTTGTTCATCATCCCGGCCATCATGTCGTTGCCCTGGAACTTCATCGTGAACTCCTGGGCGTAGGGCAGGCCGCGTGATGCCATTTCCTGATAAAGCCGCGCCATCCCCTTAGCCTGACCGGGCTGCGCCCTGGCCTGCCGCGGGTCGCTGAAGAAGAGTCCCTTCTCGACTGCGGTCTTGTAAAACGTCTCGTAGTCCTTCGCCCCCGGCGCGTTCTTTACGAGACATGCCGGCCCCGCCATCACCATGCTCATCGAGTTGTTGCCCATCG
>DATAEE010000229.1:0-2812 GCA_036258175.1 Vicinamibacterales bacterium | reverse complement strand
CGGATGCCGAGCTCCTTCTTCCGGCGCGCGACGACGAACGCCATCACGCCGTAGAGGCCGACCGACGCCAGGACGGTCGCGAGCAGGCCGAAGCCTGCGGACAGAAACGCGATCAGATGATCGGTCAGCAGCGTTTCGTCGAGCTGTCCTTCCAGGGTTTTCATCTGATACACAGGCATCGTCGCATCGAGCTGCTTCACTTCGTTTCGGATCACGTTGTACAGGGTCGCTGACCCCGTCGCGCCGCGCACGTAAACCGCCGCGCTGCCCCGGCCCCAGTGCGGGATGAAGACCTGACGCCTGACGCCCTCACGCGGGCCCTCGTACAGCGAATCAGCAACCACGCCGATGATCTCGATGTTCATCTTGGTGTCGGGGCCGTCTCCCCATCCCAGATGTTTCCCCACAGCGCTCTTGCCCTTGAAGAAATGCTCGGCAAAGCGGCGGTTCACGATGGCGACATTGGGCGTGCTGGGCTCGGAGCGCTCCTTGATATCCATCTGCGTGAAGTCGCGCCCTTCGAGGATCGGGATCCGCATCGTCTCGAAGTAGCCAGGCGAGAGTGCGTTCATGAACGCCTGCATGTCTTCGCCGTCCGCGGCGCGGTGACCTTCGACCGACATCGTGCTGTCCCACTCGTCTCCGCTCAGGATCGGAACGTTCGCGATCGCCGCCGATCGAACGCCGGGCGCCGACCGCAGCCGCTGGAGCAGGTCGCGGTAGAAGATCGTCCCGCGTTCGTCGTTGTATCCGCTCAAGTCGGGCGAGAGCTGAAACGTGACGAGGTTGTCGAGCGCGACGCCCGTGTCGGTCGTCTTGAGGTTCTGCAGGCTCCGGACGAACAAGCCAGCGCCAAAGAGGAGCAGGAAGCTGAGCGCGACCTGCGCCGCGACCAGCCCCTTCCGGAGGAAGAGCGACCCACCCGTTCCTGCAATCGATCCGACGGTGTCTTTCAGCGTCGACCACGGATCGGGCCGGCTCGCGCGGAGCGCGGGAAGCAGGCCAAAGACGATACCTGTCAGGAATGTCAGCGCCATGCTGAACCCGAGGATCCGTCCGTCGGGACGAGGGCTGATCAGGAGCGGCGATCCTTCCACCGGAATCAACGCCAGCAGCGTCTGCGTCAGGACGACGGCGAGGGCGAGTCCGGCAAGGCCTCCGAGAAACGACAGCAGCAGGCTCTCGACGAGCAGCTGCTTCACGAGCCGCCCGCGAGACGCGCCGAGCGACAGTCGCAGCGCGATCTCTTTCTGCCGCATGAAGCCCCTGGCGATGAGCAGATTCGCGACGTTGGCGCACGCGATGAGGAGCACGAGGCCCACCATGCACATCAGGACGATGAGGGCGGTCGAGAACTGGTTCCGTAGGCTCGAGTAGCCCATCGCGGCGCGATCGAGGAGCAACCGACCCTGCAGGAACCGGTCCCGGTCAAACGCCGACCAGTCCTTCGCGGCCGGCAGCGTCGATTCGTACGTGCGGATCTGCGTGAACAGCCCCTGCAGCGGAGCGCGCGCTGACTCGACCGTGTATCCCGGCCTCAACCGCGCGAACACCTGGACCCATCGCACCCGCCGATCGTCGAGGTGGACCCACGTCCAGTCCGGCACCATCATCGGTTTCATCTGGATGGGCACGCGGATTTCTGGCGACTGCGTGGGGTCGAGGCCGGAGAAGCCCCGCGCCGACACGCCGACGATGGTCATCGGCGAGTTGTTGACGAGAATCTTCTTGCCGAGCACACCCGGATCGCGCGCGAACCTGTTCACCCAGTAGTCGTAGCCGAGGACGACGACCGGATGGCCCTGATAGATCTGATCATCTTCCTTCGAGTTGAACACCCGGCCGACGGCCGCCGGCACGCCGAGCATCGTGAAGTAGTTGCCCGAGACCATCTCGGCAGTCACACGCTCGGTCTGGTTGTCGATGCTGACCGAGGCCGGCACCAGTCGCCTGCACGCCACCTCGCCGAGCGGCTCGGCCTTCGCCTGGTAATCCTGGTAGATGGGGTACGAATGCATCCGCGCCCCCATGTTGCTGCCGTTGTGCGGCCCCTGCTGATACAGCATCACGAGCTCGTTGGGGTTCTTCACGGGCAGCTTGCGGAGCAGCATCTGGTCGATCAGCGTGAAGATCGCGGTGTTGGCGCCGATCCCGAGCGCGAGCGACAGGATGGCGACGGTGGCAAACAGCGGGTTGCGGCGCAGCCCGCGAAGGGCGAGTCGAAGGTCGGCCATGGCAGTCATGTCCATCATTTGACGGGCCGGAATGCCGGACGGTTGCTGGACGGCGTTATAGTTAACCGCGCTCGACGATATCGAACCCGACCACAGTGGCGAAACCTGTTCTGTTGGCCTGTGCTGCCTTGCTCGTGGTCCAGCTCGTCCCGGCCCAGAGTCACTGGCCGACGAAGGGCTGGCCCTCCTCTACGCCGCAGGCCGAAGGGCTCGACCCGAAGGCGCTCGCCGGCCTTGATGCCGAACTCGCGAGCAGGAAGTACGGTTACGTGGACAGCATGCTGGTCATCCGCCACGGGAAGGTGGTCTACGATCGCGCGTACAAACATGACTACGACCGCATCTACGCGGAGGAGGCGCGCAAGCCGGGACCGTTGAATCCCACCGACCCGTCGGGTCCCTACAATTACTTCAATCCCTGGTGGCACCCGTTCTATCGGCGCGGCGACCTGCACACGATGCAGTCGGTCACCAAGACGATCACCTCCGTGATCATCGGCGTCGCGACCGCGCGCAAGGAATTCCCCGCGCTGGAAACGCCGGTCCTGAAGTACTTCGATGCGGCCGCGGTCCGGAAT
>DATAEE010000228.1:0-15553 GCA_036258175.1 Vicinamibacterales bacterium | reverse complement strand
CGTGTCTCGCAGGAAACCTGGCCATGACGGCGCTGGCCGCGATGTTCGTCACGCTTGCCGGTGCGCGTGTCGTACGCGAGCCTCAGTTTCTGATGCTGCTCGGCCTGCTGCTGGCGACCACGGCACTCTCGGTCCGCTGGGGCCACCGGAACAACGCCGAGTCATTGGGAACCGACTGATAAACGGAGACTGACGCAGAGGTGATCTGACATCGGCGGTCCGTGATAGAACCGGGTACTCATGTCGACCCGGACGTCGCGTCAGGCCGCATCCTTGCCGTTCGAGCCGCCCGTCGAGCCGATGCTCGCGAAGCTCGTCGATACGCTGCCCACCGAGGGTGGTTTTTTCTACGAGCCCAAGTGGGATGGCTTCCGCGCGATCGTCTTCCGCAGCGAGTCGGATGTTTTTATTCAGAGCAGAGATCTGCGGCCGCTCGATCGGTACTTCCCCGAGCTGCACGAGGCGTTACTCGCCGCGCTCCCGGCCGGCTGCATCGTCGACGGAGAAATCGTCATCGCGACGCCGCATGGCTTGGACTTCGATGCGCTTCAGCTGCGGTTGCATCCTGCGGCCTCGCGCGTCGCGAAGCTCGCGAAGGAGACACCGGCCGAGTTCGTGGCGTTCGACCTGCTGGCGATCGGCGGCCGCGATCTGCGGAGCGCGCCACAAAGTGAGCGCCGCGCGCACCTGGAGGAACTGCTGGCGAAAGTCAGAACGCCCGTCCATCTCACGCCGGTGACACGCGACGCGGCTCTCGCTGCTGACTGGCTCTCCCGGTTCGAAGGCGCTGGTCTCGACGGCGTCATCGCCAAGCCGGATGACGGAACCTACGAGCCCGGCAAGCGCGCGATGTTCAAGGTGAAGCACGCCCGCACGGCCGACTGCGTCGTCGCGGGCTTCCGGTGGCACAAGGCGGGCAAGGACGTGCGCATCGGCTCACTGCTGCTCGGCCTGTACGACGCCACAGGCGCGCTGCACCACGTGGGCGTGACATCCTCGTTCACGATGGCGAGGCGCGCCGAGCTCGTGTCGGAGCTCGCCCCGCTGCGCAAGAACGCTCTCGACGGACATCCATGGCGCAACTGGGCCGTGGTGGATGGCGACATGACGCGCATGCCCGGCGGCCAGAGCCGCTGGAGCGCGGGGAAGGACCTGTCCTGGGAACCGCTTCGCATCGAGCGGGTGTGCGAGGTCAAGTACGATCACATGCAAGGAGATCGCTTTCGCCACGCCGCGGTCTTCCAGCGGTGGCGGGCCGACAAGCGGCCGACCGACTGCCGCTACGACCAGCTCGAGGTCACGACCCCTTACGAGCTCGCGAAGGTTTTCGGCGAGCCTCGCGCGCGTTGATCCACGCGCTCCAGTCGTCGGGTGCATCATCCGGATCGAGCGGTTCCTGCGCCGGCCGCACTCCGTCAGGGACGTGCTGAAGGTTGACGCGGATGCGCGTCCACGTATGGAACCTGCCGCGCATCGCATCGACCAGCACGTCGGCTGGTGCGAGGTGCGAGGCCGCCTCCGGATGGCGCGCCTTCCAACGCTCCAGGCCGGCGAGCGCGTCTGCTTTCCGCTGCGCGCGACCAATCTCGATGAGCGGATGCTTCGGCGTCCGCCGGCCCGCGGCAGGCTTCGGACGCGGCGCTTTCGCCGCCCGGGACGGCTGAACGCGGAGCGGCTCTCCGGGCTGCTTCTTGTATTGCGGCGGCCACGGCGCGTCGCCCAGGCCCTCGCGCTCATGGCTCGCTGACAGTTCGAGCAGTGCCGCGAGCGAACAGGGATGCTTGTCGATATCCGCGTGACGATCGCCAACGACCTCGAACCGCGACGGCATCGTCGCGAGCGTAAAGTCCCGCGGGTCGCAGCTCTCGACCTCCTCCCACAACAGCGGCGCTGACACGCGCGCGTCGGCCGTTGGCCGTACTGAGTACGCCGCGGCGACCGTCCGGTCTTTGGCGTTCTGGTTGTAATCCAGGAACACGCCCTGACGTTCCTCCTTCCACCACTTGCTGGTGGCCAGTCCCGGCGCGCGCCGTTCCACTTCGCGCGCCAGCGCGAGCGCTGCGCGCCGGACCTCAGTGAACGTCCAGTGCCGCTGGATGCGGACGTAGATGTGCATGCCGCGTGACCCGGATGTCTTGGGCCAGCCAACCAGCTTGAAGTCGTCGAGCGTCGACCGGACGATGGCCGCGACATCGCGGACCTGGGGCCACGCGATTCCGGGCACCGGATCGAGATCGACGCGAAGTTCGTCGGGATGATCGAGATCTTCTGCGCGCACGGGGTGAGGATGCAGCTCGAGGCAGGCGAGGTTTGCCATCCAGGCGAGGGCGGCCGCGTCGCGCGGCACGACTTCTTCTGCCGTGCGGCCGGACGGAAAACTCAACGCCACGACTTCTATCCAGGGCGGCCGCGACCGCGCTGCGCGCTTCTGATAGAAAAACTCGCCGTCAATGCCATTCGGGTAGCGCACAAGCACGTTCGGCCTTCCCCCCGCCGCGCGCAGCGCGCCGTCCGCTACCGCCAGGTAGTAGCGAGCCAGATCGAGCTTCGTGTAGCCCGCCTGTGGGAACAGCACTTTGCGCGGATTCGAGATCGGCACCTCGCGCCCGGCGATCTCGAGAACTTCGTGCTCGGTGCTCGTCGCCATCGCGGATCAACTCAGATCGCTTAGTCGCAGATCGTGTGACGCGTCCGGGACCGCAAAGTTGAGGAGCGCCCGTCCTTCCCGCGTGAGCGCAGTGCGGTCCTGCTTCCGGAGCCGCACGAAGTGGTCGATGATGAGCGTCGCCCGGTCGCGCTGCTGCGCGACTTTCCAACGCCCCGCGAGAAACCCGTCGATGAGGATCGTCCCGACGAGCAGGCCTTCGGTTGGAAAGAACCATTTGCCGCCCCCCTCAGGAATGATCCGCGAGCGGTCGGCATGACCGAGCAGCACGTTGTCGTAGAACGGAAGGAAGCGCGGCGGCGCAGCCGTCTCTGGATCTGGCCTTGGCGCATCCGGAAGGTCGAACAATTCGTCTCCCTCTGAGGTCTTGAACATCCGCAGCCGCCGCCGTAGTCGATCGGTGACCTCGCGCAGCCCCGTGATGCCCGACCACGACCGTATGTCCATCACCGAGGCGGGACCGAACGCCGCCAGGTAGCGTAAAACGAGTTTGTCCAGCGGCGCCGGATCTTTCAGCGGCAGGCCCAGCCATGCTTCAGCGGTGGCCCAGGTCACCGGCCCCGACGCGCCCCATACGCCGCGCGGCGGAAGCTGCACGATCGGCAGCAGGTATTGCACGGCGTAGCCGAGCGCCCGCGCATCACGCTCCGGCCAGCGGGCCTGCAGCAGCTTGGCGATCTCCGCGCTGCCGCGCGGCTGTTTCTCGAGCAGCCGGCGGCCGGCCGCGGCGACCACGCGCGGATCGAGCCCTTTGAGGTGCCGGCCGAAGTTCCCGTTCAAACCGCGAGTCAGGACGGGCTGGACGAGTGGACGCAGCGAGAGATAGTCGCGCGCCGTGCACAGGTGAAGCGTGCCGCGCATCAACGCGGCGCGGACGGCGCGGGGCGCCGTCATCATCCTGGAAAGCGTTGCCGGGTTGAAGCGCTCGAGCCGTGACCACAATCCGATGTACGGCGAGTTCGGAATCTGCGCCTGCATGCCGACGAGATGCTCGACGGCTTCGGCGACCGCACGCTTCGAGCGGGTCAACAGCAGCTGTCGCGCCAGCAGCGCCCGGTTGAGCGCTCGGGCGTCGAGCCGATCGCTCATCGTGTGTGGAGGCCCGCCAGGCGCCAGAACTGCGCTTCGTTGAGCAGCGTGATCCGGTGACCCTTCTCGCGCAGCCGCTTGATCTCCATCAGCTTCAGGCCGGAATCACGGCCGGCGGCTTGAAGCGGGTTCGGACGCCCGCGCACGACGACCGTCGTGCGGGACGACGTTCCGCTGTGGACGATGGCGCCGGCGCGCTTCGCCGCGCGGACCGCTTCGGAGCGGCGTTTGCTCAGAATCCCGGTGAAGGCGAGGTGAACGCCTTTGAGCGTTCGGAGCACACCAACCTTCAGCGGCGCCGCCGGAGTTCTAAGCGCTTCGATCATCTCATCGGCGCTCTCGTACCGCTTCCTTCGCTCTCCGATGCAGCGATAAATGATCTCCTTCAGGTGATCGCTGCACTGAAATCGCCGCACCTCGGGAGGACGAACCCTGGTCCGCGCGTCCCCCTTCACTAGCATCCCGAGCAGCTGACCCACCTGATACACATCGTCGCGCGCCTGCCATTTGGGCACGGCACGCGCGAGGATGTCGCTCGGCGCGGTCAACGCGTTCATCGTGCGCGCCGTGATGCCTCTTCGATCGCTCTGCTGACGGACGATCCCGAAATCCCCGAGCTTCAGCCGGCGCCCGTCGCAGACGAAGACGTTCAGCGGCGTGAGATCGCGATGGAGGGTTTGACCCCGGTGGAGCTTTCCGAGGACCTCGAGGATCCCGGCGATCTCACGGCGCGCCATCGCTTCGGGCCACCGTTTGCCTTCGCGCGTGAGAAACGAGCTGAGATCGCCGTGCCGCGCATACTCGAGCGCCAGGTAATAGAGAACCTGTCCGTTCGGGCGCATCAGCGGGAACATGTCGAAGACCCTGATGGCGCGCGGATGTCCGTCCAGGAGCTGTCCGAAGTACGCTTCGCGCAGCCAGCCATCAATGTTCGCGCTCACCTTGATGCAGACGGTCTCCGGCACGACCGCGGAGCGCCCGCGCCGGTGCGCGAGATAGACCTGCCCGAACCCACCCTCGCCGAGCAGCCGCTCGATTCGGTACTCGAGGCCGGTCTCAGGGCTGACGACGATCTGTGAGGGGAGCAGAAAATTCCCCGTCCGGTCCTGCGGGACGTGAATCGAGCGCGTGAGGCGTGTTGTCGCGTCGGCCGCAGCCAGAGCCATGCGCCTACGATCCGGCGGTCGCATCCGTCCCATCGCTCAGCGCGCCGCCTTCTCCAACACGTGGAGCAACTCGACGGGCAGCGGAAAGACGATCGTCGAGTTCTGCTCCGCGGCGATCTCGTTCAGCGTCTGGAGGTAGCGGAGCGTCATGGCCCCGCTCTGTGTGCCGAGGATCGCTGCGGCCTGCGAGAGTTTTTCGGAGGCGATCAGCTCACCCTCGGCGTGGATGATCTTCGCGCGTTTCTCGCGCTCAGCTTCGGCCTGCCGCGCCATGGCACGCTGCATGTTCTCGGGCAGATCAACGTGTTTCACTTCGACAGCCGACACCTTGATGCCCCACGGATCCGTCTGATTGTCGAGGATCTCCTGAAGCTTCTGGTTGAGTCGGTCGCGGGATGCCAGCAGGTCGTCCAACTCCGCCTGACCGAGCACGCTTCGAAGCGTCGTCTGGGCGAGCTGCGAGGTTGCGTAGCTGTAGTCCTCGACCTCGACCACCGCGCGCCGTGGATCGATGACACGGTAGTACACGACCGCGTTGACCTTCACCGAGACGTTGTCGCGCGTGATGATGTCCTGCGGCGGCACGTCGTGCACCACCGTGCGAAGGCGGATTCGCACGATCGCGTCTATGGGCCTGAAGACCAGGATGATGCCGGGGCCTTTCGGTTCCGGCAGAAGCTTCCCCAGGCGGAAGATGACGCCGCGCTCGTATTCCTTGAGAATGTGGATCGAACTGATCAGATAAGCGACGACGACGGTGGCGACGATCAGTGGAGCTGAGACGATCATGGCGTTCCTCCCGTGGACGTCGGCGGATCCGACGGTTCGACGATCAACGTCAGACCCTCGACGGCCGTCACCCGCACGCCCCGGCCCTCGGTGAGCGGCAGCACCGACGTCGCGCGCCAGATCTCTCCGTGCACGCGGACTTGTCCTACGTGGCCGGGCTCGAGTGCCGTCAAGGTGCTGCCGCGTGTCCCGACGAGGCCTTCCGCGCCCGTGACCGGTTTGATGCGTTGTGAGGCCAGCGCAAGACGCCCGAGGAACAGGACGATGGCCGCCAGGGACAGCACGACCGGCACGATTACCCCGTAACCGACGCGCACACCCGGAATGCCCGTGGTGAGCATCACCGATCCGACGAGCAGGCTGACCGTCCCGCCGATGCCGAGCGCGCCGAAGCTCGGCACTTTCAGTTCGAGGATGAGCAGCGCCAGGCCGAACACGATGAGGAGAAGCCCGATCGTGTTGACCGGCAGCACCTGGAAGGCAAAGAACGCGAGCAGAAGGCAAAGCCCTCCTGCGACGCCCGGAACGATCGCCCCGGGATGCCACATTTCCACGGTCAATCCGAGCATTCCAAGCGTGAGGAGCAGAAATGCGATCTGCGGGTGCGCGATGGCGCTGAGAAACCGCTGCCGCCGGGTCATCTCCAGACGTTCCGCCACGATGCCCGAGGTCTCGAGCGTGACGGAACCACCGTCGAATCGCTTGATCGTCCGCCCATCGAGCCTGCGCAGCACCTCGTCCAGATCGGCGGCGGCAAAGTCCACGAGCGGTGGCGACGCGTTGATCGCTTCGCGATCCGTAAACGCGCGGCTCTCCGTGACAGCCTCGGCCGCGAGCGCGGCGTTCCTGCCGCGGGCTTCGGCGAGGGTGCGCGCATACGCCGCGACGTCGGAGGCGAGCTTCTTCGACATCGTCTCGGTAACCGGCGACTCGGTGCCCGCGGATACCGGATGCGCGGCGCCGATGTGCGTGCCCGGTGCCATCACCGCCACGTCCGCCGCGAGCGCGATGATGAAGCCCGCAGACGCGGCGCGTGCGCCCGATGGCCCGACGAACACCACCACGGGGGTACGGGCCGCGATCATCCGCGACACGATCGTACGGGTGGACTCGAGGAGCCCACCGGGCGTTCGGAGGACGAGGACCATCACCGTCGCCGCGCCGGCATCGGCACGCGTAATGGCATCTCCGACAAACTCGGCCGCGATCGGGTGGATGATGCCGTCGTACTCGGCGACGACGGCGCGCGGAGGCTCCCCCGCCGCCGTGCCCGCGGAGAGCGGCTCGAGCCAGAGAAGCGTGGCGACGACCAGCAGCGGCGCGGCAGAGGTCGACGTGCCCACGATCGCATTCTACGACGCGGGCAACGCCTACGACCTGCCTTCGTCGGCCGACGGACCGTAGATCGCAGGAACCGGCGCGCCGTTGAGCCGCAGGTAGACGGTGAGCTGCCCGCGATGGTGCCACTGATGGTTGAGCACGCCGTCCCGCAGCATGACGTGACGCGGCGTTTCGCTCACCACCTTCCCGTTCGCGAGCAGCCGCCACGCCTTCATCAAGTGCTCGTCGGTTGTGTTCGCCAGCGCCTCCCGGGCTTTTGCGACGTGACCGTCATGCATCTCGACGAGCTCGCGGCTCGTGGACGGCAGCGGCGGCGTCGATGGTTTTCCGCCGGGCAGGATGTCGAGCTCGTCCTGCAACACCGTCATCGTGACCCACGAGGGCATCGTCGCCACGAGGTATGCGAGATAACCAAGTGGCATCGACTTCTCGTGCGGCTTCCACGAAGTCCAGCCGGGGCGGCTGTCAGGAACCCGCTCGAGCGTACGCCGCGTCGCCGCCGCTTCGCGCTCGATTTCCGCCAGGAACAACTCGTTCATCTTCATAACGCCTCCCTCAAACGAGCAGACCCCCTACGATAGGAGTCCATATATGTCATCCAGTGTCATAATTCCCGCCACGGGCCCCGCGAGCACAAAGAAATGAGAGCGGATCGGCTCCTCTCCGCGCTTCTTCTGCTCCAGGCGCACGGGCGCCTGACCGGACGCGAACTCGCGCGGCGGCTGGAAGTGTCCGGACGCACGGTCCATCGCGACATGGAAGCGCTCAGCGCGGCGGGCGTCCCGGTCTTCGCGCTGCGCGGCGCGCGCGGCGGCTGGCAGCTCGACGACGGGTGGCGCACGCAAGTGCCGGGCCTCGATGAAGCAGAGCTGCGCGCGCTGCTGATGTCGCAGCCGCGCATGATCGGCGACACGCGGCTGGCCGGCGCCGCCGAAAGCGCGATCGGGAAACTCCTGGCATCGCTGCCCATCACCCTTCGCCAGCAGGCCGCCTCGATCCGGCAGCGGCTGTATGTCGACACGACGGGATGGCGCGGCGTCTCCGAGAATCTCGTCATGCTGCCGATAGTTCAGGAAGCGGTCTCTCGCGACCGCAAGTTGAAGATCCAGTATCAGCGTCCGGGCACGGATGCAGTCGAGCGCGTCGTCGATCCGCTCGGCCTGGTCGCCAAAGGCAGCACGTGGTACCTGGTCGCCAACACGGCAGAAGGTCATCGCACCTATCGTGTGTCGCGCATCGTGCAGGCGACGCTCCTCGATGAGTCCAGTGTGCGGCCTCCCGACTTTGACCTTGCTGCTTACTGGAAATCTTCTTCGGAGCGATTCAGCGAGGCGCTTCCCCGATACGACGCGCGCGTGCGGGCCGAGCCGCACACCGCAGGGTGGGTGAGGATGTCCAGACCTCCGTGGTCGGTGCAGATCGATGACGGGCCTGAGCCGGACCCCGACGGCTGGGTGACGCTGCGGCTCCGGTTCGATTCCGAAGAGGAGGCGTGCAGCGTCGTCCTTGGTCTCGGCCCCCGGGTCGACGTGATCGAGCCCGTGAGCCTGCGCGACCGGGTGGCGGCGGAAGCAGCGTCGGTCGTCGAACGGGCGAAGGCGCGCCGATCTTCATGAAGGATCCGAGGCCGTGGTTCTCGCTTCGCACGTTGGAGCCCACCACTTTCGGTTCGGGCTGGCTGAGCGGGGTGCTCTCCGCGACGCTGGGCCTCGTTGGCCTCGGCGCCGTCCTGTGCTTCCACTTCCCGGCGCTCCTTACCGTGCCGGAGGCGCGAGCGCAGTACCCGCTCCCGTATGTCCGGGCGCTACTGCACCTCGTGCTGGTTGCGGCCTTCGTACTCGGCGCGTTCAGCCTGTCGCTCCGCCGCAACAAAACGCTCGGCACGATCGGCGTCGCCGCCAGCCTGGCGGCCGCGCTGCTCGGCGGATCGCGAGTTCAGGTCGAAGGTGAGCCGGGCGCCGGTCCGTTCCTCGGCCTCGACTGGTTCCTGCTGAACCTCATTCTCTATTCGGTGGTCTTCGTTCCTCTCGAGCGCCTCTTTGCCCGGTTGCCCGAGCAGGGGGTGTTCCGCCGCGGGTGGCGGACCGACCTCACATATTTCTTCGTGAGCGCGCTTTTCGTCCAGGTCACGACGATCCTCACGCTGAAGCCGGCGATGACGCTGTTCAGCTGGGCGGTCGTCCCGGAGGTTCAGGCCTGGGTGCGCGGCTGGCCTGCAGCGGCGCAGTTCGTCGCGCTGCTCGTGGTCGCCGACTTCACGCAGTACTGGATTCACCGGGCATTCCACCGTGTGCCGTTCTTGTGGCGATTCCACGCGGTCCATCACTCGGCGACGGAGATGGACTGGCTCGCCGGCTCAAGACTGCATCTCCTGGACATCGCGGTCACGCGCGGCCTGACCTACGTGCCGATCTATTTGCTCGGTTTTGCGGACGGCCCACAGTTTGTCTGGCCGTTCAGGCGCACGCGGCCGGTCGGCCGGTCGGCGTCTGCTCCCGGATCAAGAGCGAACGAGCGCAGCGAGTGAGCCACGCGAGCGGAGCGGGGATCGCAGGGGTCCCCGCGAGCGAGCGTGTTGGGGGGTCCGGCGGGGCGAAGCCCCCCGGTCGATCAGGACGCTTCCGCGGCGCGCTGCGATCCGCGCGCGCGGCCGACGACGGCGGCGAGATCCCGGGCGAACGGTGTCGCCTGCTTCTCGATATTCACCGCGATCTGCTCTTCGAGCACCGCCGTGCCGAGACCGCCCGCCAGCGTGACGCGCTCGCCAAACAGTTGCCGCGCCCAGTCCATCGTGCCTTTCAGCCGGCGGCGAACTTCTTCGGCGTTTCGTCCGGCGGTGGCGTCGGCGGCATGCATTTGTGCCGCTTCCTGGATCAACTGCGTCGCGTACTCGCGCAGGTCGGCGATCGTTTTGAGCTCGTGCGTGAGCCGCAGAAGGAGCACGCCCGTCTGGCCGAGCATCACCCTCGCGAATCCGACGCGGGAATCCGATCCGACTGGCCCATGCGCCGCCGCCTTCTGACCGGAGTCATCCGCGTAGACGACCGCGATCGTCTGGCCGTGGAAGACAACCGGAAGCGACACGGCCGTGGAGGGTGTGCCGCCGAGCGGCGTACCCGCGGCATTGGTCGCCTCTTTGCCGACGAGGCTTTCGACGGCGCCGGTGGTCGCCACCCGCGTAATCATCGAGTCCATCGTCAGCGGGATGATCAGCTTCGTGACATCCTTCGTCTGATCGAAGCCGACCTGGTGCTCACCCTCGAGCCGGTTGCCCTTCAGGCGGAACACCGCGACGCGTGAGAACTGCGTGGCCAGCTGCTTTACGAGCGCGGCGAGGAGTCCCGTCACTGTCGTCGCGGCGGCAAGCTCCCCGGCGCCGCGCAGGCACGCGTCGAAGACCGCGCGCGCACGCTCGGCTTCTTCGCCGAGCGATGCCATCTCGGCCTGACGTCCTGCGGATTCCTTCTGGTGGGTCGCCGCCTGGGTTTTGAGCGCCGCTTCCGCGTGCTTGGTCTCGTTCAGCTTCGCCTCGAGCTGCTTGACCTGCTCGTTGCGCTGCGACTCGGCGCGTTCGAGTGCCTGAGCGCGCGCCTGGCTCGCTCTGAGCTGTGCGGCGAGGCCTTCGCGCTGTTCCTGTGCGGTTCCGAGCTCACCCTGCGCGGCGCTCAGGCTCGTGAGGAGCCGGCTGCGTTCGCTGGCGCTCGCTTCGAGCTGCGCGCCGAGCCGGCCGACGTCCGCGAGCGCGGCTTCCAGTTTTCCGCGAACATCCTGAAGCTCGCGATCGGCCGCTTCCCTCGCCTCGCCCATTTCGGTGAGCTGTTCGGTGAGCTCGCTGATCTCGCGCGCCGTCTTTCCGCGGGCGTCCTGAAGCTCGCGCTCGGCCGCTTCCCTCGCCTCACCCATCTCGGTGAGCTGTTCGATCAGCTCGTTGACCTCGCGCTCCGCCGCGGCCCTTGCCTCAACGTGCTTTGAGGCGCTTTCCCTGATCTCGTGGATCTCGCGTTCTGCGGCGGCCTTGACCGCAGCAAGCTGTTCGGCGACTTGTTTGAGGTCGCGCTCCGCGGCCGCCCGGGCCTTGGCGTGCTCCGCCGTTGTCTCTTTGATCTCGCGTTCGGCGGCGGCCTTGACCGCAGCAATCTGTTGCTCGGCCGCCTCTCTCAGCTCGCGTTCGGCGGCTTCGCGGGCCTTGGCCTGCTGCGCGGTCCTTTCCTTGATCTCACGCTCCGCCGCCGCCCTTGCTTCGGCGACCTGGGCGGCGAGTTCTTTTTGCTGCCGTTCAACAGCAGCTTTTGCTGCCGCGTGCTGGGCGGCCGCTTCCTTCGCCTTCGCGTTCGCCGCCTCGAGCCCCTGCTGGAGGCCGGCCAGCTCGCTCCTCAGCGAGAACGCGGTCGCTGTCTCTTCGATTAACTGATTGCTGAGCGTTGCCGTCTCAGCATTGGCAGCGTCGAGCAGCTCTTCTGCCTTCTGCCGTGCCGCCTCCATTTCCGTATACGCGTCGCGCGCCGCGGCAAGGTCACGCTCGGCCGTCCCGGCCCGCTCCCGTTCCTCCAGGAGCTTCGCCGTCACGTCGTCCGCTTTTTCCTGCAGCTCGCTCAGCGACGCGGCAAGCTTCTCCCGTTCGGCGCGTTCGCCCGCGAGCTCGCCCCGGACGGCATCGAGCGCGGCTTTGGATTCTTCCCGGACGTGCTTGATCGCCGCACCCGCGGCGTTCACGATGCGGCCGACGAAATCCCGGATCTCCTTGTCGACTTTGGGCGACGCCTCGAGCGCCTGTTCGGCCGCGTCGAGCGCTTCCCGCACGGTCCGAAGCTGCTGAAGGGATTCCTCCGATCGTCTGCCTAACAGACGCGAGATGAGTCCGGAGGTCTCGGTTGCCGCAAACTCGCGAAATTCCATGAGCGAGATGGTGAGGAGAATGTCGTTGCCGTGCAACTCCAGGACCGCGTGAAAGTACGGGAAATCCTGCTGATTGTTGGGAATGGGGGGCGTACAGCCGTAACAGTTCGGAACTGTGCGTACCGATTCTGTAAGTGGTAGAGTCCGCGACCGTGAGAACACGTCATCCGTGCCGACCTTCGTGGCTTCCGATCGCCGCCGTCGTACTCGCGGCCGTGTCAGCGACCGGCGCCCAGCCGGGCGTGCCACGCGGGGAGCATCCGCGGCCGGATTTCATGCGGGCCGAGTGGCGCACCCTCAACGGCCAGTGGGAGTTCGAGTTCGACGATCAGGATCGCGGCCTCGGCGAGCGCTGGTTCCGGGGGGATCGGCCCTTCTCGAAACGGATCACGGTTCCCTATGCCTTCCAGACCCGGCTGAGCGGGATCGGAGAAACCGCCTTCCACGACATCGTCTGGTATCGCCGCCCGTTCGAGGTCCCGGCCGCGTGGCAGGGCAGGCGCGTGCTCCTGAACTTCGGCGCCGTCGACTACGTGGCGACCGTCTGGGTAAATGGCGAGCAGGTGGCAAAGCATCGCGGCGGGCACACACCATTCAGCGCCGACGTTACCGACTGGCTGAAACCGTCGGACAACGTGGTCACAGTTCGGGTCGAGGATCCGTCGACGGACCGGACGATTCCGCGAGGCAAGCAGTACTGGAAGGAGACGTCGGAGTCGATCTTCTACACGCGCACGACCGGCATCTGGCAGCCAGTGTGGGTCGAAGCCGTGCAGCCGGCGCGGATCACGGCGCTTCGCATGACGCCGGACATCGATCGCGCCCAGGTGTTGATTCAGGCGGCCAGCGCAAGCGGTACGGCCGACCAGCGGCTCCGTGTCTCGCTCGAGCTGCGCGGCGAACCGGTCGCGCGGTCGGAGAGCGCGTGCGGCGCGCGCGGTTGCACCACCGTCGTCTCGCTGGAACGGCAGGAACTGTGGAGCCCGGAGCGTCCGACGCTGTACGACGCTACGATCGAGCTCGTGACCGGATCCCAGGTCCGCGATGTCGTGAAGTCCTATGTCGGACTCCGCAAGGTCGCCGTCCATGACGGCCGCGTGTACCTGAACAACGCGCCGTACTACCTCCGACTCGTGCTTGATCAAGGCTACTGGCCGGAGAGCCTTCTGACACCGCCCAGCGACGAGGCCATCCAGTACGACATCAAGATGACCAAGGCCATGGGATTCAACGGCGCGCGCAAACACCAAAAGGTCGAGGACCCGCGGTGGCTCTACTGGGCCGACCGCATGGGCCTGCTCGTCTGGGGGGAAATGGCGAACGCGTACTTCTATTCCGCCGAGTACGTGTCGCGGTTCGTGAGCGAGTGGCAGGAAGCGGTGGCGCGCGACTACAACCATCCCAGCATCATCGCGTGGGTGCCGATCAACGAGAGCTGGGGTGTGCCCGATATCCTCACGGACGCCGTCCAGCAGGAACACGTCAAGAGCCTGTACCACCTCACGCGCTCGCTCGATGCGACGCGGTTCGTGGTCGACAACGACGGCTGGGAGCATACGGATGCCACCGACTTGATGACGATCCACGACTACGCGCGCACGGGCGCGGAGCTTGCCGCC
This sequence comes from Vicinamibacterales bacterium, assembly GCA_036258175.1. Classification (GTDB taxonomy): domain Bacteria; phylum Acidobacteriota; class Vicinamibacteria; order Vicinamibacterales; family 2-12-FULL-66-21; genus DATAEE01. Next base: position 1,988 of record DATAEE010000228.1, on the reverse strand, counting down.
AAGTACGAGCACCTTACCCGCGAGCCGGGGAGAATCCCGCGCAACGGCAGAGAAGCGCTCGCATACGGCTACAAGTACAACGGCACGCCGTTCCTCCTGACTGAATTCGGTGGCATCGCGTTCAGAGTGGGCGCGCAGCAGGCCAAGAATGAATGGGGCTACTCGGGGATCGAGCCCACGCAGCAGGCGTTTCTCGATCGGCTCAACGGCCTGGTGAAAGCGATACGCGAGAACCGCGCCTGGGTGGGCTATTGCTACACGCAGCTCACCGATGTCGAGCAGGAGATCAACGGCGTGATGACGTACGACCGAAAGCCGAAGGCGGATCCGGAAGTGCTGCGGAAAATTTTCGTCCAGTAACGTGGCCCACCTGGGGACACCGCTGGTTCAATTCGAGACAATCGCTGATAACCACTCGTCAACGCGGCACTTCGCCGTCCATCCAGCCCTTGCGGCTGTTCCGCCGCGGACCAGAGGCCTATCCAGTACTTCTGTATTTGCGCCTGAAATCGCGTGGCGCGGTTGGCGAACCTCTTGCTGACCATCAGATCGATGCTGCTCGATCAAATGATGCATCGGGTTCGCCGCGAGTACGAGGAGCTGCCCGGGCTGCGCCTCACCCGTTGGCAGGCCCAGCGACTCTGGCGGCTCGATCCCGGTGAGTGCGAGCTCGTGCTGACGTCGCTCGTTCGATCGACCTTCCTTACCGAGTCGCGCGACGGCACGTTCGTGCGTCGCATCCAGCCCGAGTGGAGCGCCTTCGACGCGCTGACCCGGCAACTCACTGACGGACAATCCTGACGTCGTCTATCGCTGCCTCCACGAGGCTTGCGCCGCTTGCGTCAGCTGCCTCGATGAGGATCCGGATCGTTTGACCGGCAAACGGACTGAGGTTGACGGTCGCCGCGGCCCACACGGCGTCGTCGTCGTTGGCACCGCCCCGTTCTTCGAGGACCGTCGCCGTCGTGTCGCCGACGATCGTGACGCGCAGGTAGTCAGCGGTTGACGAGTTCGAGCCGTGAGCGAGGTAGTAGCTGAAGCTCAACGTAAGCGTTCCGGTCGGTGGCAGCGTGATGGCCGGTGATCCAATCGAACTGATCCCGCCATCCAGGTCGTGTACGCCCGAGGAGGTACCGCCAGCCGGCCCGTCACCAGATCGTTGAGCCCGCTGACGGTCGTCCCGAGCTGCTTCGGCCCGTTAGACGACGTCGACTGCGGATCGCCGCGCTCCCAGAGTCCGGTCGTGGCGGTGTCGGTGCCCGCGGGGTTTCTCGTCCAGCCCAGGTTCGTCTCGAAGTTATCCGAGAACACGACCACTTCGGGCACAGCAGCGGACAGCGCAACGTCGAGAACCGTCGATGACTGCCCGGCGACAGTCACGCGATGAACGGCAGGAGAATACCCCGTCGCCGAGAACCGGACGTCATAGGTCCCGAACGGCAGGAACATGTGATACGAGCCGTGTGTTCCGCCGCTGCCGTTGGTTTCTCCGTTCGTGAACGTCACATTCAGGATGTCGATCCGCGCCGCCAGCGGAAGTCCGGTCGCCGCATCGGTCACGTGGCCGCTGATCGAGATGGGACGCTCGAGCACGGAGAGGATGCCCGGCCAGAGCTGCGCCGCTTCCGCCACGGCGCTGTCGTACGGCGGCTGGAACTCCGAATGCGTCTCGATTAGGACGCGTACGCTCCCATCCTGGCGAACTGCCATTCGTAGTGCTCTCCTTCGGCGCTCGGCAGTCGCACCGCTCCGCCGTACCCGGAGATCTGTGACAGCGTGATCGCTTCCTGCCGCATCCAGCTCGTGAACGGATGGCTCAGGCATCGGTACGAGTAGAGGACTTCCCGGCCGTTCGAGTGGTAATCAATCAGCTTCGCAAACCGCTCTGCCTGCGACCATGTCATCAGCGTCTGGGTTTCAGCCTCCGACGCGGCGGACGGTCCTTTGTAGGTTTCCGAGCTGACGCTGGTGCTCCCCGCGCAGGATGC
>DATAEE010000227.1:0-3389 GCA_036258175.1 Vicinamibacterales bacterium | reverse complement strand
AGCGCATACGTCGCAATGAGCGCACCGGCGAGTATCAGGCGCTTGCCGGCCGTCCAGACGTGCCTGGTCAGCACTAGGTCTCCAAGTGTACCAGAATCGCCGCGTAGAACGCCTCGAGGTTGTGCAGGTGCGGCAGCGTGCGCAGCGCGCCTGATGCGTCGCGCAGTGGCGCCAGCGGGCCGACCTGTGGAAGTGCGCGCGCGAACCGCTGCTCGGTTACAAGGAAGTCCGACACGACGCTCTCGTTCTCTTCGGGCTCGCTCGAACAGGTCGCGTAAATCAGCCGGCCACCTGGCCGTACGGCGCGCGCCGCCTCGCGCAACATGATGAGCTCATCCTTCGCGAGGCTCGCCAGATCCGTTTCGGTACGCCGCCACCGGATGTCGGGATCGCGCCGGATCGTTCCGAGCCCGGAGCAGGGAACATCCACCAGTACTGCGTCGAACGGCGCCCGGAATGGAAGAGGGCGCCGAAGGTCGCTCCTCAGGAGATGCACGCGATCGGCTCCCGCCGCGCGGACAGTCTCGGCTAGAAGATCCAGTCGCCTTGAACGGAAATCCGCTGCGACGACGAGACCTGTAGGACCTACAGCGGCGGCGAGCGCCGTTGTCTTGCCGCCCGGCGCGGCGCAGGCATCCAGGATTCGCTCGCCGCTGGCGGCGGCGACCATCTCCGCTACGAGTTGCGACGCCTCATCCTGCACGACGAAACTGCCGTCGCCGGCGAGTGGCGTTGCAAGCGGATTCCCACTACGAACGATGAGGCCATCCGGCGCGTACGGGGTCGCCTCGGTCGAGACAGCATGTGCCGCGAGACGCGCCGAGAGTGCTGCGCGGCTGCCGCGAAGGCGGTTGGCGCGAAGCGTGAGCGCGGCGGGCGTGTTGTTGAAGCGCGCCCATGCCTCGGCGGCGTCGAACCCGTAGCGGTCCAGCCATCGCGCCGCCAGCCATCGCGGATGGGACAGGGTGATGCTCAGGTAGTCGAGCGCGGCGTCACGTCCATCCGGGCGATTGAGCCGCGACTCGTCCGGCCGCTGCGGAAAGGGAAGCCTGTTGCGCTGCCGTGTGAGCGCACGAAGCACCCCGTTGACGAACCCGGCGGCGCTCGTCCGTCCGGCCCTCCGCGCCATGTTGACGGCGTCGTTCACGGCAGCGGCGGCCGGTACTCGCTCGAGATGCAGTATCTGGTAGGCCGCTACGCGGAGAATGTCGAGAAGGGGCGGATCGATCGCGTCGGGATTTCTCTTCGCCAGCTGTCCGATCGCATGATCCAGCGCCGCGCGCCATCGGAAGACGCCGAGTGCGATCTCACCGGCCAGCGCGCGGTCGCGCCGATCCTCGAGCGGGTCGCGAGCCCGCGCGAGCGCCGCCGCCAGATCGGTGCCCTCGCGCACCGCGGCGACGGCCTGATATGCCGCCCATCGGGCCGGACTCATCGATCGCCGAACCGCTCGCCGACTCGCACGCGGTGGCCCGCGAGGAACTCGCGCGCCGTCAGCGGCCGTTTGCCTTCCGGCTGGATTTGAAGGATGCGGAGAGCAGAGCCGTCACCGGCCGTGACGGTCAGATCATCGCCGTGCGCCTCGAGAACGACGCCAGGAACGGGGCCGGTCGTAAGACCGGCCCCTCCAGGAGTGGGGATCTGTGTCCGAAGAATCACATACCGTCGGCCACCGAGAAACGAGTGCGCGTGCGGCCACGGATGTAAACCGCGGACCCGGTTGTGAAGCGTGCGAGCCGGTTGACTCCAGTCGAGGAGGCCGTCCGCTTTCGTCAGCTTGCCCGCGTACGTGACGCGCGATTCGTCCTGCGGCTTCGCAACGGCGTCGCCCCGCGCGATGCCATCGACGACCGTCAACATCAGCTCGGCACCCATGCGGGCGAGATCGTCTTCGACATCCACGCTGGTCTCGTCGGGGGTTACGACGCGCCGTGCAGTCGCGAACACCGGCCCGGCATCGAGATCCCGGACGACGCGCATAATCGACACCCCGCTCTCAGCGTCACCGTTGATGACTGCGTGTTGAATCGGTGAGGCCCCACGATACGCGGGCAGCAGCGACGCATGAATGTTGATGAGGCCCAGCGGGGGCAGCGTAAGGACTTCGTCCGGCAGGATTCGGCCGTAGGCAGCCACGACGCCAAGATCCGGCGATCGCGCGCGCAGCTCATCGTGAAACGAAGGGCTTCTGATTTTTTCCGGCTGTAACACCGGAATGTCGTGGGCCGCCGCCACCGTCTTCACCGGCCCTTCCTGCACGTGCTGACCACGCCCGCGCGGACGATCCGGCTGTGTCACGACGGCTACGACCGTGTGCCTGGAGGCGAGCAGGCGCTCCAGCGCCGGCACCGCGAAGGCCGGCGTGCCAAAGTAGACGATCCGCAGAGCGGCCCCGGCTACCATTTTCCGCAACGCTTCAACTTCTGAATCCGCCGCACGATGAGATCGCGCTTGATTCCCCGAAGCCGATCGATGAACAACGTGCCGTCGAGGTGATCGATCTCGTGCTGAAAGGCACGCGCGAGGAGTCCGGTGGCCTCGACGGTCCGCTCTACACCCTGGCGGTCGAGGCCACGGACGACGGTCCGGGCCGGACGCACCACCGAAGCGTTAAAGCCCGGGACGCTCAGGCAGCCCTCGTCCTCCACCTGCATGCCTTCCCGTTCGACGAACTCGGGATTAACCATCACGATGAGTTCGCCAGTCGAACGGCCTGCGGTGATGTCGACGACGAAGATTCGCAACGGCACGCCAATCTGCGGCGCCGCCAGTCCGATCCCGGGCGCGGCGTACATGGTCTGTACCAGATCATCGACAACCGTCTGGATCTCCGGCGTGATGGACGCGACTGGATCGGCCGGCCGGTGCAGCACCGGCGCGCCATGGCGGAGCAGCGGACGGATCATCGTGCGGGAGCGAAGCGGGCTGAGAGCGCCTCGCGCCACGCGGCGTGCGCCCGATCGACGTCGGCGATTGCGTCCCCGCCGAACTTCTCGACGAATGCGTCGGCGAGGATCAGCGCGACCATCGCCTCCCCGACGACCGACGCGGCCGGCACCGCGCAGACATCGCTGCGCTCGATCGCGGCGGGCCCTTCGGTCATCGTCTCCAGATCGACTGAGCGGAGAGGTTTCATGAGCGTCGAGATCGGCTTCATGTACGCGGACACCCGCACGTCTTCACCGTTGGTGACGCCGCCTTCGAGGCCGCCGGCGTTGTTGGTCGGTCGTGCCAGCCCTGGAACACCTGCCCGAGCCGGGTCTGCCAGGACGATTTCGTCATGCATTTTCGACCCCGGGAGCGCGGCCACAGCCGGCCCGCGCCCGATGCCGACCGCTTTGATCGCCGGAATCGACATGAGCGCCTGTGCGAGGCGGCCATCGAGCTTG
>DATAEE010000226.1:0-23815 GCA_036258175.1 Vicinamibacterales bacterium | reverse complement strand
GGGTCCGCGAAGCGCGAGATAAATGCCGTGAGCGATCGGGATCCCTTTCTCCTTCGCTGCGGCATCGGCGAGGCCGCGAAGGCGTTTGGAGTACACCTCCGTCATGTCCGGAAAGCGGAGGCCGAAGCGATCATCGTTGGGACCAACAAGCGGATTGTCCCCCATGAAATTGATGTGATCGTCGATGACCATGAGGGCCCCGGCCGAGAACGCGGTGTTGATCCCGCCGGCGGCGTTGGTGAGGATGAGCACCTTTACGCCGAGCAGGCCCATCACGCGCGTCGCGAACGTGACCGTGGCCGCGTCGTGCCCTTCATATAGATGCACGCGTCCGGACAGGACGGCGACCTTACGCCCCGCGAGAGTGCCGGACACGAGCTGACCGGCGTGCCCCATCACACCCGATGCGGGCCAGTGAGGGATCGTCTTGTACGGCACCGTGACGCCATCGTGGAGCCGGGTTGTGAAGTCCCCGAGGCCCGAACCAAGGACGATCGCCGCGGTCGGCACGCCTGCCTTTCGGCGCAGGTACACGGCCGCTTCTTTGACACTGTCGTAGTAGGTGCGGCGTCTTTTTGCCATCACAATAGGAATCCCGCAATCGTGGCGGTCACGAAGTTCGCCAGCGTTCCGGCGAGCATCGCGCGCACCCCGAGCCGCGCCAGATCGTGGCGCCGGTTTGGCGCTAGCGCGCCAATCCCGCCGATCTGGATTCCGATCGAGCTGAAGTTGGCGAAGCCGCACAACGCGAACGTGGCGATCGTGAACGACCGCGGGTCGAGCGTCGGCTTGAGCGGCCCGAGCTGCGAGTAGGCGACGAACTCGTTGAGCGCCATGCGGGTGCCGAGCAGATTGCCGATGATCGGTGCGTCGCGCCACGGCACCCCCATCGCCCACGCCACCGGCGCGAAGACCCAGCCGAAGATCTGCTGCAGACTCAGCCCGACGAAACCGAGCAGGTGATTGACGAGTGCGATGAGGGCGTAGAACGACACGAGCATCGCCGCGACATTCAGCGCGAGGTGCAGGCCTTCGCCGGTCCCGCGGCTCGCCGCGTCGATCACGTTGACGTCCGTTCGCTCCACGTCGAGCTTCACCGTCCCCATCGTCTCCGGCACCTGCGTCTCCGGAACGAAGATCTTGGACATCATCAACGTGCCGGGCGCCGTCATGATGACGGCGGTCAGCAGGTGCTGCGGCTCGATGCCGAACGCGATGTACGCAGCCATGATGCCGCCGGAGATGTGCGCCATGCCCGACGTCATGACGGTCATCAGCTCCGATTCGGTCATTCGCGTCAGGTAGGGACGTATCGTCAGCGGCGCCTCCGTCTGACCCATGAAGATGCTCGCGGCGACGTTGAGGCTTTCGGCCCCGCTCGCGCGCATGACGCGGCGCATCAGGAGCGCGAACAACCGCACGACCAGCTGCATGACGCCGAAGTAATAAAGGATGGCGAAGAGCGCCGCGATGAAGATGATGGTCGGCAGGACCTGGAACGCGAAGATGAGGCTGTACTGCGCCCCGTCCTCGCCGAGGACCGCCGTCATGATGCGCGACCAGGCGGCCCTGTCCCCCACCGGCCCGAACACGAACCGCGAGCCTTCCACGGAGAAGGAGAGCAAGCGATTGATCGCCGAGCCAAGCCGCCGGAAGAGTTCCTGGCCGCCTGGCGTCTTGAGAACCAGGAGCGCGAAGATGACCTGCAGCGCGAGACCCCAGGCGACCGTTCGCAGGTCGATAGCGCGCCGGTTCGTCGACAGCGCGTATGCGATCGCGAGCACCGCAATCAGGCCGACGAGCGGCTGGAGCTGCGGAATGCCGGCCGCGGCAACGGCGGCGACGATGGCGGCCGCGACCAGCGCCGCCGCGAGCACGGTCGCGTCCTGGCGGTCGTACGGCATGCGAATGAGCTTAGGCGGCGGCTCGAGGACTGCTCCGCCGTGCGCGTCGGTCACTGGACAATCTCCTCCAGAATCAGCGATGCGGGAGAGGGTGGAGCATCTTCAATCGAATAGGCGCGGGCGATCAGGCCGGCGGCTTCGGCACTCCGGCGCTTGTCGCGGTACAGGATCTCGACGAGCGGATCGCCGGCGCTGACGCGATCGCCCACGTGCGCCTTGATCCAGAGCCCCGGCGCGGGATCGATCGCATCTTCCGCCTTCTCGCGGCCGGCGCCGAGCGCCATCGAGGCGCGGCCAATCGCCATCGCGTCGATGTCCGCGACGAAGCCGCCGCCCGGCGCCGTGATGACCTCGCGCGACGGGGCGGTTGGCAGCCGGTTGTAATCGTCGATCACTTTGGGATCCCCGCCCTGGTGCTCAATCACCTCTCGGAATTTCTCGACGCCGGCGCCGGCGGCCAACGCTTTCCGGACCCGGCTTTCGGCCGCCGCATTCGTCGGCTCGAGGCCGGCCATGCGCACCATACGAGCCGCCAGGGCAACCGAGAGATCCTCGAGATCCCTCGGCCCTCGTCCTTTCAGCGTCTCAATCGACTCGATGACCTCGACCGAGTTTCCGACGGCGCGGCCGAGCGGCACGTTCATGGCGGTCAGCAGCGCTTCGGACCGGACGCCGGACTTGTTCCCGATCGTGACCATGAGCGTGGCGAGCCGGCGCGCATCGTCGACGGTCTTCATGAAGGCCGCACGCCCCGTTTTCACGTCGAGCACGAGGCCGTCGATGCCTTCTGCGATCTTCTTGCTCATGATCGATGCGCAGATGAGCGGAACGCTCTCGACCGTCGCCGTCACGTCGCGGAGCGCGTACAGCTTCTTGTCGGCCGGCGCGATGCGCGAGGTCTGCTGGATCAGCACGCAACCGACCTTCCCGAGCGCGCGCTTCATCTCGTCGAGATCGAGCGACAAACGCAATCCGGGAATCGACTCGAGCTTGTCCACCGTGCCGCCGGTGTGCCCGAGCGCGCGGCCGGACATCATCGGTACGATGACGCCGCACGCGGCGGCGAGCGGCGCGAGAATGAGCGACGTCTTGTCGCCGACGCCGCCGGTACTGTGCTTGTCCACCTTGGCGCCGGGGATTGCGGAAAAATCGGCGCGATCGCCCGAGCGCGTCATGGCCTGCGTGAGCCATGCTGCTTCCTCGTCGCTCATGCCGCGCCAGAGGACGGCCATGAGCAGCGCCGTCGCCTGGTAGTCGGGGATAGAGCCGTCGGTCACGCCGCGGACGAAGAAATCGATCGCCTCGTCGGACAGGGCAAGCCCGTCGCGCTTCTGTCTGATGACGTCTACGGCCCGCATGCGCGCAAAGCGCAGAGTATAATCCGGTTCGACGCCCATACAGTGGCCGAGGCAGACACCAAGGACCCTCTGTCGCCGGAACTTGCCGCGAAGCTCGTTGATTTCGCGCGGGTCTGCAAGGCGGCGGCGCGCGCGGTCGCACTGTACCCTGCAGCACACCCCGCGATCGGCGTGACGCTCGGCCGCCTCGTCGAAGCGGCCGACAAGGCCACCGTCGACGGCCCGTTCGCGATGCAGATTCAACCGGCCGCCGTGCTGGTCGGCGGCGCGGCGATGGCGCGGCCCGACCCGGCGATCCGCGAGCTCGCCGAGCTCCTTCATCCGCATCTCGTCGGCGGCCTGAAATTGAACGGCGGCACCGACGTCGAGACGTGGCGCGCGCTCCTTCTGCTGCTCGCGCGATCGGCGGATGAAACCCGCACCGACGGCGGCATTGGAACGCTCTGGAGCCGCAGCGGCGGGCCCAGCATCGAGCTGCAGGAAATCGACTACGCGGAAGTGCTCCGCGAGCGCGCCGGCATTGCAGCGCTCATCGAGAACGTCGTCGCGGCCTGCATGAAAAGCCGCGCGCGGCTCGATCTCGACGACGCCGCGATGCGCGCGCTCGTCACGCTCGCGACCGATCCGGTCAAGCTGCAGGCGCTCGTCGCGAAGCTCGAGGAGGCGGCCGCGGGCGATCCGAAGAGTCACGCCGCGGCGATGATTCGACTGGTCCGTGGAATCGCGGAGTTCCTGAACAAGGCAACGCCCGAGGAGCTCGAGCCGATGTTCCGTCGCATGGCGACTGCCGCCGCATCAGGGTTGAGCCCTGACGCGATGCTGGCGTTGCTCGAACAGCGCGGCAGCCCCGACGCGATGGCGGGATCCATCGACGTCGTTGGCGCGCTGGTCGATCGCATGGATGACAAGGCGGTCGCCGGCTTCGTCGCCAGCTCCGTCATCGCTGCGAAAGGACCGAGCGATCGATTGGCGCAGGCCTTCGAGGCCCTCGTCCCCGACGTCGACCGCAAGCGGACGCTGCTCTCGATGGCCGAGCAGCAGGTCGCTAACTCACCCCTCGGCCAGGAGGGAAATTTCGACAGTCTCTGGTCGAACGTCGAGAACATGCTGACCTCGTACTCCGATGAGCCGTTCGTGCCCACGGATTACGCCCGGGAGCTGTCGGGATCGCGGGGGCGTGCCGTCGACGTCGAAAAGACGGCTGACGATCCGCCGGAGCGCCTCGCCGCCTGGGTCGCGACCGTCAGCGACGCCGCAATCCGGAGCCTCGACGCGCAGCTCCTACAGGACCTGCTGACGATCGAGCAGGATCCTGCCCGCTGGCGGGACATCGCGGACACCGTCGTCGCGTACATCGACGACATGGCGCGCATTGGCCAACTCGAGACGGCCTGGCAGTTCGTGGAACAGCTCTCTCGCGAAGTGGCGGGAGTTTCGCAGCGGCGCGAGCAGGCGACGCAGGCGATGGGGAAACTGGCTCGCGGCAATCTCCTGCGTCAGTCGCTGCGCGACCTCCGCACGGCAGAAGACCCCGCGTTTGCCAGGACAATGAGCCTCTGCCATACGATCGGGCCATCGGCGATCCAGACACTCGCTGACGTGCTCTCCAGCGAACAGGATCCAAAGACCCGGCGCCGCATCCGCGAAATCCTCGTCGCGTACGGCGCTCGCGGCCGCGAAGCGGCGCAGCAGCTGCTGAAAGCGCCCAACTGGGAAGTGCGCCGCACGGCGGCGTATCTGTTGTCGGAGTTTGGTGGCGCCGAAGCGGCGTCGCTCGAGCCGCTGCTCAAGGATTCGGAACCCCGCGTCCAGCGCGAGGCCGTTCGCGCGGTCATGCTCAACGGCAGCGAGGCGGCGTTCGAAACGCTCGTGCTTACGTTGACGTCCGTGCCGGCGGCACAGCGGGAGCCGATCGTTTCTGAACTGACCGCGTTACGGGACGAGCGCGCCGGACCGCTCTTCCGGTATCTGCTGCCCCGCATCGATCGCACGGGATTCAAAGCTCTCTACATGGCAGCCATCGAGCGGCTCGGCGCCATCGGCGGTAACGAGTCGGTGGACGCGCTCGGTCAGGTGCTGCTGGACGGCAGCTGGTGGCCGCCGTTTCAGGATCGCAGGCATCAACCAGCCGCGGCCGAAGCGCTCCGTCGCATCGGTACGCCCAGCGCGCTCGACGCGCTGCGTCGCGCCGCGTCGATCGGACCCCGTACAGCACGAAAGGCGGCGCGCGCGGAATTGGCTCGAGTGCAGAAATGACGGACCGCACTGTTCTCTACGATGATCTCATCCGGCGTCTGGCGTCCGCCTTGCGCGGATCGCTGCTCTACGCCCCCGGCCACCCGCTGATCGCGAAAAACCTGGATGCGCTCCTCGAGACCCTCGGCCAGCTTCACTCGGCTGGTCCATCCGTCACGATCGGCGTCGTCAGCGGCCAGCTCGTCGTAGCCGACACCCCACTCCCCAAGACGAGCGCGGCGATGGGCGACCTGATCCGCAGGCTCAAGATCAACGGCATCGAGCGCATCGTCATCGATCGCGGTGTGACGGCGGGCGAGCTCGATACGTTCGCGCGCGCCGTGGCCGTGCTCCCAGCGAAAGTCGAGCCGGGTGCGCCGCCTGCCGATCCCGCCAAAGGACTCACACACATCAGGGTCGGGCGCATCACGGACGAGGAAAAGGCTGACGGGATTCAAAGCGACATCGAGGCGATCAGGCAGTTGTACGGCAAAGCGACCGCTGCGGCGCAGACGCTGGTGGAAGTCACGGAACGAGAAGGACGCCCCGATCCGAATCTGGCAATGCAGACGGTCGAGGGTCTCGCGGATGCGGTCACGCAGAACCGCACCGCGCTCATTGCGCTCACCGCGATGAAGACCTACGACAACTACACGTTCACGCACATGGTAAACACGTCGATCCTGACGATGGGACAGGCGCGGGCGATCGGGATCGAGGGCCGATTGCTGCGTGAGTTCGGGTTGTCGGCGCTGATGCACGACATCGGCAAGGTGCGCACGCCCAAGGAGATCCTGAACAAGCCTGGCAAACTGACGGCGGACGAATTCGACATCATGAAGCGGCACACCGTTGACGGTGCGGAGATCCTGCGCCGCACACCGGAGATGCCGATCCTCTCGCCGGTCGTGGCCTTCGAGCACCATCTCCGTGTCGACGGGACCGGCTATCCAGCCGGGGCCAGACGGCCTCTGCTCAACCTTGGCACGCAACTCTGCAGCATTGCGGACGTCTACGACGCGATGCGATCGAATCGCACCTACCAGAAATCGTTTCCGAGCGATCGGGTCCTCGCCGTCCTGCAGGAAAACGACGGCGCGCATTTCGACAAGCACCTGGTGCGCCGCTTCTCCCAGCTTCTTGGCATTTATCCGCCGGGCAACCTCGTGCGGCTCAGTTCCGGCGAGCTGGCGGTCGTTATCAAGGTGCACGCGCCGGATCCGTACCGCCCCCGCGTCCGCGTCATCGTGGACAAAGCGGGCCAGCGCATGGGCCTTCCGATCGACCGAAACCTGTGGGAGTTGCGGGACGAGGACGGGCAACAGTCCTCGATTGCGACCCCGGTCGATCCTGCCGAGCACGGCATCGATCCGCTAACGTTTCTGGCCTGACGCCGCACGGTATAATCCCTTCCCTTCGAAGAGGTTGCCCATGCACACGCGCCGCCTCGTGACGCTGACCGCCGCCCTTGTTCTCGTCGCCCTGTCCGTCTCGGCTCAACCGTCGCAGCCGCCAACCCCCGAGCAGTTCTTCGGCTTTCAGATGGGCGCCGAGCGGAAGCTCGCCGCATGGGACAAGATCGTCGAATACTTCCAGACCATCGACCGCGCCTCCGATCGGGTCGTCGTCCAGGAGCTGGGCAAGACGACGATGGGTAAGCCGTACATCATGGCAATCGTCTCCTCGCCGGACACGATTGCGAATCTCGCCGCGTATCAGGACCAGCAGAAGAAACTCGCCGACCCACGGAAGACGAGCGAAGAGGAAGCGGCCCGCATCGCTCGGGAAGGCAAGACCATGCTGCTCATCGGCACCAACGTCCACTCGACCGAGATCGGCAACAGCCAGATGGTGAACAAGCTGATTCACAAGATGGCGACCGAGCGGTCGCCGTGGATGGATCAGGTCCTCAAGAACGTCATCCTCCTGCTGATACCTTCGCAGAACCCGGATGGCCAGCAGATGGTCGTCGATTGGTACAACAACAATCTGGGCACGCCGTACGAGGACTCGCCGCTGCCGGAGCTGTACCACAAGTACATCGGCCACGATAACAACCGCGACAACTACATGCTGACGCAGCTCGAGACGCAGCACCTCACGCGCGTCACGTACAAGGACTGGCTCCCGGAGGTGTACCTCGACAAACACCAGATGGGCAGCAACCGCGCACGCATTTTCGTTCCGCCGTTCAAGAACCCGCCAAACCCGAACGTCGATCCGCTCGTGTGGAGCGAGGTCAACCTCCTCGGCCAGGCGATGGCGGCGAAACTGCACGAGGCGGGAAAGACCGGCGTCATCTGGGGCGAGCAGTACACCGGCTTCTGGCAGGGCGCGAACAGCACCAATCCGTGGTGGCACAACATGGTTGCGCTGCTGACGGAGGTCGCCAGCTCGCGGCTCGGGACCACGGTGACCCAGGAGATGGCGGACCCGGATCGCCCGCCGCGCACGCCCGCCACGGAGGGACAACGGGGTGGCGGAGGATTCGGAGCAGGCGATCGCGATCCGAACCTGCCACTCCCGTCGCCGACCGATGTTCAGTATCGCATGAACTACACGCAGCCGTGGCTGGGCGGCAAGTGGACGCTCGCGGATGTCGTCGACTATCAGTTCATCTCCGCGATCGGTCTCATCGAGGGCGTCGCGAACAACAAGGAGATGTTGAAGCGCAACTTCTACCTGATGAACAAGCGGGCGATCGATCTGTACGCGAAGGGGTCGCCGTTCGCGTACGTCGTGCCGCCGGATCAACGCGATCCGATGGCGGCGGCGAAGCTCGTGCAACTCGTGCAGGCGGAGGCCGGTGAGGTGCACGTCGCGCAGGCGCCGTTCAGCGCCGACGGCCGGGAGTACCCCGCGGGTACATACGTGATGCTTCTGTCGCAGCCGTTCGGCCGGTGGGTCAAAGATCTTCTCGAGCCGCAGCGCTATCCGGACATCCGGTGGCCTTTCGCGAACGCGCCGATCGATCGGCCGTATGACGTATCCGCCTGGACGCTCGGCATGCTGATGGGCGTGAAGACCGTGAAGGTCGACAAGCCTTTTGAGGCCAAGCTGACGCTCCTGACCACGGATGCGATCGCGCGCGCCGGGAAGATCAATGGCAGCGGCAGCGTGTACGTCCTCAACCACGAAGTGAACAACAGCCTGATCGCGATGAACAGACTGCTCAAGGATGGCGCCGACGTCGGATGGGCGCGCGACACCATTACCGTGAACGGCCACCGTTTTTCGCCCGGCGCGATCGTCATTCGTGGCGCACGGCGCGAGACAATGGCGAAGATCGCCGAGGAATTGAAGCTGGACGTCGAGGCGACCGGGAGCTCGCCGGCAAACCTGTTGGCGATTCGCGCGCCGCGGCTCGCGCTCTTCGAACCCTGGGGCGGCAACATGGACGCCGGCTGGACCCGCTGGCTGCTCGAGCAGCACGAGTTCCCGTACACGCACGCGCGCGCAGCCGATCTGCGCAAGCCGGATCTCATTTCGCGCTTCGACGTGATCCTGTTCGCCGAGATGTCCGTGCCGCAGATCGTGCGCGGCCTGACCGCTGCGAATGTCCGACCCGAGTACAAGGGTGGCATTGGCGAGGAAGGGGTTCGAAACCTCAAGGACTTCGTCCAGGCGGGCGGGACCGTGATCACGCTGGGCAATGCCGCCGCATTCGCGATCGAGCAGCTCGGAGTGCCGGCGGAGAACGTCGTCGCCGGCGTGGACCCCGATACCTTCTTCTGTCCGGGTTCGCTGCTCAAGATCAGCCTGGACACCCGGCATCCCATCGGCTTCGGAATGGCGGATGAGGCCGACGCGATGTTCATCAACAACGGCGGCTACGTGACCAAGCCATCGTTCGCCAACATCAGCTCAGGGATCGTCGCGCGGTATCCACAGGAGCCGCTCCTGAGAAGCGGGTGGATCATCGGCGACGATAAGCTCCGGGGAACCGCTGCCGTGCTGGACGTCGGCATGGGCCGCGGCCGCGTCATCATGCACACGTTCAGAGTGCAAAGCCGCGCGCAGCCATGGGGCACGTTCAAGCTGCTCTTCAATTCGATCTTTTACGGCCCATCGGCGAGCACACGTTCAACCGTCGAAACATCGGCAGCAGTGAGGTAAGCCGCAGATCAACGCAGATTTACCCAGATCGGTTTTAACCATGCGCATCAAAAACTCTCGACTGAAGTTGGCGGCTGGGTTGACGATTGCGGGGGCCGTGGTCCTCGCGCGCGCGCAGGCCCCGGAGCCGGCTGACCTCATCATCCACAACGCGAAGATCTATACCGTCAACGCGAAGCAGCCGCGGGCCGAAGCCATCGCGATCCGCGGTCAGCGGATCGCGGCGGTGGGGTCGAACGCCGACATCCTCAGGCTGAAGGGGCCGGCATCGCGCGTCCTCGACGCCGGAGGCGCCACCATCGTGCCGGGCCTGCACGACGCGCACGGCCATTTCACGAACCTCGGCGCATCGCTGCAGCGGCTGAATCTGCGCGGTACCACGAGCGCCGAGCAGATTGCCGGCATGGTCAAAGCGGCTGCCGCAAAGGCACGGCCAGGCGAATGGATCCTCGGCCGCAGCTGGGATCAGAACGACTGGGCCGACAAGAACTTTCCGATTGCGGCGGTCATCGACCGCGCGGCACCCAACAACCCCGTGTACCTGACTCGCGTCGACGGGCACGCAGGCTGGGCGAACTCGACAGCGATGGCGCTTGCTGGCCTCACGAAAGACACGAAGGACCCATCGGGCGGCGAGATCATCCGCGGCCGGGACGGCGCGCCGACCGGAGTCCTCATCGATCGCGCGCAGGGACTCGTCAGCAGCAAGATCCCGAACCCGACGCCGGAACAGCTCGCGGACCAGGTGCTCCTGGCGGATCGCGAGTGCCGGCGCCTTGGCTTGACGATGGTCCACGACGCGGGCGCGGGTGCGCAAAACGTGGAGGTCTTCAAGAAGCTGGTCGACGAGGACAAGCTGCAGACGCGCCTCTATGTGATGCTCCGCGGCAGCCTGGACATGCTCCGGCCGTTCTTCGCCAAGGGGCCGGTGAAGGACTACAAAGATCACCGGCTCGCGGTGCGCGCCATCAAGATTGGCGCCGACGGCGCGCTCGGCTCGTACGGCGCGGCGCTGCTCGAACCCTACAGCGATCGGCCCGAAACGCGCGGGCTTCTGACGACGCCCCAGGAGGAGGTCTATCAGCAGACGCTGGAGGCCTCGAAGGCCGGGTTCCAGACCTGCATCCACGCGATCGGCGATCACGCCAACAGGCTCGTGATGGATGTCTTCGAACGCGTGCAGAAGGAGGTTCCCGGCGCGAGAGACTTGCGGATGCGGAACGAGCACGCGCAGATCCTCGGCGCCGCCGAGATCCCCCGGTTCGCGAAGCTGAACGTCATCGCGTCCATGCAGGCGACCCATGCGACCTCGGACATGCCGTGGGCGCCAACCCGGCTCGGCGCCGCGCGCGTCGAGGAAGGGGCTTACGTCTGGCAGAAACTGATCAAAGCCGGCGCGATGATCGCCAACGGCTCGGACTTCCCTGTGGAGGAAGCGAACCCGATGCTGGGTCTGTTCGCATCGCTCACGCGGCAGCAGCCGGACGGCAAGCCGGCGGGCGGATGGCAGCCGGACCAGCGTCTTTCCCGCGGCGAGACACTCGCGTCATTTACGATCAACGCCGCCTTCGCCGCATATGCCGAGCAGGACCTCGGCTCGCTAGAGCCGGGCAAGCTCGCGGATCTCGTCATGCTGTCGAAGGACGTCATGACCGTCCCGCCGCGTGAGATTCTGACGACGCGGGTCGTCAGGACGATCATCGGCGGCCGCGTTGTTTACGAGGACTCGGAAAAGGCCACGGCGCGGCGCGACAATCGTGAGTGAGGCGCAGCGCGCGCTCGCCGTAGCCGCGCTCGGCGTTCTTGCGGTGCTGGGCCGCCAGGCGTACCAGGCGGTCCGCGCGACTTCTCCCGCCGAGCGTCTGGTCGAGGAATTCCGCCTCATCCGCTTTGCGACGCTGATTCTGGCCGCCACAGGTGGCGCGAGCGTCGGCCTCGCCGTCGTCCAGGAGCATCTCACGGGCACCGCGTTCGAGATCATGGTGGCCGCGGCCGTGGTCGCACTCGCAGCGATCGCGGCCATGCGCGACCCGCGCCAGGCGTTGACGATGATCTCACTCGGGTTCGTCGGGCACGCGCTCATCGACATCGCGCACCGCCCCGGTCTTCTTCCGCCGGCGCTCGCGCCCCGCTGGTACTTGGTGGCGTGCGCCGTCTTCGACTGCCTCGTCGCCGCGGTATGCTATTGGCCAGCTCTTCGCAGGTAATCAATCGTCACATGCGTAACGCCGCAGGCGCCCTGAGTCTCGCGATCGGTCTGTTCCTCGTGTCGCCGAGCCCACGTGCCGCGGACAAGCCGACCTCGATCGGCCTCGTCGTCCTCGTGGTCGTCGATCAGATGAGGGCGGACTACATCGATCGGTACGGGCACACGTGGAGTGCGGGCCTCAAACGTCTTCTCGAAGACGGTGCACGGTTCAGCGAGGCCGCCTATCCGTACCTGAACACGGTCACGTGTCCCGGCCATGCCACGATCGGCACCGGGCGATTCCCGGCGCGGCATGGGATCATCCTGAACGAATGGTGGGACCGCGCCGCTGAACGGAGACGTGCGTGCACCGACGACCCGAAGGCCGCGACGCTGACGCCGTCGGGTTCCCTCAAGGACGGGCACAGCGGCGCGCGGCTGGAGGCTCCAACGCTCGCCGAGACGATCGGCGAACAGGGCGGCCGCGTGGCATCGCTCGCGCTCAAACCGCGGTCGGCGATGATGATGGCCGGAAAGCGCGCGGCCGCTCTGGTTGCGTGGTACGACGACTCGGGGACGTGGGCGACGTCGAACGCCTACACGCCAACGTTCCCCGCCTTCGCCGCCGATTACATCCTGAAGCACCCGGTCGAGGCCCTTCGCGGCGCATCGTGGACGCGGTTGCTTCCGACGGTGCGCTACAAAGGGTTCGACGACGGTCTGTACGAGCGCCCCACGAACGGCTGGACTGCAAACTTTCCGCACGTCCTCGACTCCGAGATTTCAGGCCGCGGCGCGCGGTACTACCGGCAGTGGCAGCGCACACCCTTCGCCGACGCCTACGTCGCCGATCTCGCCATCGCGTCCATCGACGCGCTGAATCTCGGAAAGTCGGCAGGCGTCGACTTTCTCGGCATCAGCTTGTCGGCGCTCGACGCGGCGGGGCACAACTTCGGCCCTGACAGCCACGAAGTTCAGGACGTGCTCGTACGGCTCGACAAAACGCTCGGCCGCCTGCTCGCGCATCTCGACGCACGAGTCGGACGCGGGCGTTACACCCTCGCGCTGACCGCGGACCATGGTGTCGCGCCAATCCCCGACCAGTCGAAGAAGGACGGACTGGACGCCGGCCGGCTCGAGCCGGAGAAGATCGCCGAACGGGTCAACGAAGCGCTCGTGCCGCTGCTCGGTCCGGGAAAGCACGTCGCGATGATGAACTATACGGATCTCTTTTTCGCTCGCGGCGTGCCCGAAAAGCTCGCAGCGAACCCCGACGCCATCAGAGCGGCGATCGACACGCTCGCCGCCGAGCCGGGCGTGCTGCGGGTGTTCACGAAGGCGGCGCTTGTCAGTTCGCCAGCCGATTCGGATCCCGTCCGGCGCGCCGCAGCATTGAGCCACCATCCAGTCAACAGCGGTGATTTGATTATGGTTCCGAAGCCGTACTGGATCGCGTCGACCGACGCGGCGACGCACGGGACGATGCAGCCGTACGACCAGCGAGTGCCCGTCATTCTTTATGGTGCCGGTGTGAAGGCAGGAGTCTACAAGAGCCCTGCGACACCGGCCGACATTGCGCCGACACTCGCGCGGCTCGTTGGCGTTCCGTTTGGCGGAACCGACGGGCGGCCCCTCATCCAGGCGCTCACCCGCGATGAGACGGCCGCAAGGAGCACACATGTCCCCCCAGATTAGGCGCGTCATCCTGTGCTTCGCCCTCGTGACCCTCCCGTGGGCCGGCCCGCTGGTCGCGCAGCACGCGCGTGTGGCCCGCATCGCACCGGGTTCCCTCACGGAGTTGCGCGCGTGGGACGCGCGTGTGGATTCCATGCTCAACACGGGCGAGTTGCGCGTCCGGATCACCCGCGAGGATACGCTGATGCCAGGCCGAAGCCATCAGCGCGCGGACCAGTTCTATCGCGGCGTGCGGGTATGGGGCGCAGATGTCTCACGGCAGCTTTCCGGCGGTCAGACGATCTCGGTGTTCGGCGTTCTCTACGAGAGGATCGACATCGAGACTGCGCCTGCGCTCAGCACCCTAGACGCCAAGGCGGCCATCGAAAAGATTGCGGGCGCGAAGCTTGGGGAAGCGCGGGAGCCCGAGCTGGTCGTCCTGCCGATCGAGAACAGTGAACGCTTCGCGCTTGCGTACACCGAGCGTGTGCTCTCCCGCCGCGGTCTCTACATCTATTTCATCGACGCGCGGACCGGCGCGCTGCTCCTAGAGTTGAACGATCTCAAAACGCAGGCGAGCGCGGTGGGCCGCGGCGTTGGCGTGCTCGGCGACGAGAAGAAAATCTCGACGCAAACGGATGCCGGCGCATTCCGCACGTGGGACGAGCTGCGGCCCCCGGACATCCGCACCTACGACATGAAGGGCAACCTGGCGCTGACCGAGGCGTTCCTGAACGGCGAGGCGTCAATCCCCTTCAGCGAAATCGCCAGGGACTCCGATAACAACTGGTCCGACGGCGCGGTCGTCGATGCGCATGTGTATTCGGGCTGGACGTACGACTACTTTTTCAAGCGCCATAATCGGAGGGGTCTCGACAATAACAACATCCGGATCGTTTCGCTCGTGCACCCCGTCCGCCGCCAGGACATCTTTTCGCAACCCGACGAGATCGTCGGCCTCTACTACGTCAACGCGTTCTACGCGGGCGGCGGTGTGCTTGTCTACGGTGAAGGATTACCCGCCGGCATCACACTTGTGGACGGCAGCACGGTCGATTTTCTCGCCGGTGGTCTCGACGTTGTCGCGCACGAGCTCACGCACGGCGTGACTGACTTCTCCTCCAGTCTGATCTATCAGAATGAGTCCGGCGCGCTGAACGAATCCTTCTCCGACATGATGGGCACGAGCGTCGAGTTCTTCTTCCAGCCGACGGGCTCGGGTCAGCGCCAGGCCGATTATCAGCTCGCCGAAGATGTGTGGCGGCCCAGCGGCCTCCGATCGATGTCGAATCCTGCATCGCTCGGCGATCCAGACCATTATTCGCGCCGGTTCACGGGAACAGCCGACAACGGCGGCGTCCACATCAACTCGGGGATCCCCAACCAGGCGTTCTATTTGGCCATTGAAGGGGGAACGAACCGTACCTCCGGCGTCGCCGTGAGCGGAGTCGGCGCCACGAATCGTGAACAGATCGAGAAAGTCTTCTATCGCGCGTTCACGCAGATGTTGCCGGCGAACGCGAACTTCTCCACCGCGCGGGCCGCGACCATCCAGGCGGCCCGAGATCTTTACGGCGCCGGCGGCGCCGTCGAGCGCGCCGTCACTCAGGCCTGGACCGCGGTAGGAGTCAACTGACAATGCCGAATGTCGAACGCCGAATGCCGAAGCGGATCTGGCTCGTCACCATGGGCGTCACGCTCGGCTTGCTGACGGCGGCTGTGCCGGCGCGCGCGCAGGGCACGTGGCCCGGACGTGCCACCATCAGCTTCAACGTCGGCATCCAGTCCTCGGCTCGAACGTTTAGCGACCAGATCACCTTCCCGCTGTACCTCGAGCAGGCGACCCACGACATCAACTACGCAACGGAATCGGAGCTGTTCTTCGATGGCGGCGCGATTGTGCGGCTTTGGGGCAACCTCGGTGCCGGCGTCGCCGTCTCGCGCTACACCGACGATACGGTCGCGACCGTCGAAGGCCGGCTCCCTCACCCGTTTCACTTCAACCAGCCGCGCACCATCGAAGGAGAAACGCCCGAGATTCGCCGGCGAGAGACCGCCACGCATCTGCAGATCGCCTGGATGGCGGCGCCGACGGACCGCGTCCGGTTCATCATCTCCGGCGGACCAACCTGGATCCAGGCTGAACAGGGCGTCGTCACCGAAGTCCGCTACACCGAAGCGTACCCGTTCGACGAGGCGACGTTCAGAGACGTGGACCGCGTGCTCGAGGAGGAGACCGGCACCGGCTTCAACGTCGGCGTGGACGTCATCTGGGCGTTCTCGAAGAACGTCGGCGTCGGCGGCCTGCTCCGCTACACGCGCGCGACCGCGGACCTGGCGCCGGCCGAGGGGCGCTCGATCGAGCTCGAGCTCGGAGGGCTGCAAGCCGGCGGTGGGATCAGAATCCTCTTCTAGCGCTGCTGTCGTATCCATCGCTGATTGTGGAATGCTGAATGTCTGAGGGACGCTTCCGGCAGCGCGTGTTGAGCACCGTCCGGCGCATCCCGATCGGCCGCGTGGCGACCTACGGCGACATCGCGCGGCTCGCCGGCAGACCGCGGGCCGCCCGCGCAGTCGGCAACATCATGCGCGACTGCCGTGCTCGCGACGTGCCCTGCCACCGCGTCATCGCCGCGGGCGGCGCGATCGGCGGCTACAGCGACCTGCCTGTCAAGCGGGCCCTGCTGCGCGCCGAAGGGCTCATCGTCACGTCGACGCGCGTCAAGGATTTCGCGCGCAAACGGTGGCCCGAGCGACGCAACAGACGGTAACGGAGCCGACGGAGGGACCGGAAAAACAGCGGAGGAACGGAGGGAACGGATACGATTATCAATAGAGTAGGTCTCCGTTGACCCCGTTCCTCCGTTGTTTCTCCGCTCCCTCCGTCCACTCCGTTAACGAAAGACCATCAGATCCTTTTACGCTTTGCCCCGTCTAACCAGAAGTGGCTGAATCGACTGCCGGGCAACCCCGCGTGACGATGGGTCCGTCTAAGGTGCAGGGACGTGAAGCCGAGGCGGCGCTCGTGGAGCGCTGCCGGCGAGGCGAGATGGGAGCTTTCGAGGAGCTGTACGGGGCCTACGCGGGCCGCCTGTACAATGTCGCCTGCCGCCTGCTTGGCAACCCTGCCGATGCCGAAGATCTTGTCCAGGAAGCGTTCCTGCAGGCGCATCGCAAGCTCGACACGTTTCGCGGCAACGCGGCGCTGGGCACCTGGCTGCATCGTTTGCTGGTGAACCTCGGGCTCGACTATCTGCGGAGCCGGGCCGGCCGGACGGCACACGCCACGGCAGGCATGGAAGACGTGAACGTCGTGCCGTTCACGCGGCCCGAAACCGTGGCGGAACGGATCGATCTCGAGCACGCGATTGCGCGACTGCCTGATGGGAGCCGCGCGGCGTTCGTGCTGCACGACGTCGAAGGGCTGGATCATAAGGAAGTGGCGGCCGTGCTCGGCGTCAGCGAAGGCACCTCGAAGTCGCAGCTGCACAAAGCGCGGTTGAAGTTGAGAGAGATGTTGCGGCAATGACGACACCCTGCGAGGCGTTTTCGGCGTCGATCGGCGAGCTCGCCGACGGGACGCTCGCGCCCGCCGAGCGCGGACGCGTGGAGGCGCATCTCGACCACTGCGCCTCGTGCCGCGCGCTGCTCGCCGACCTCGAAGCGATTCATCGCGAGGCCCGGCAGTTGCCGCGGGCCGAACCGCCCGCCGCGTTGTGGACGCGCATCGCGGAAGGGCTGCGCACGCAAGGCGTGTCAGATGGAGGCGGCGCCAATCCCGCACATCCTGGAAATACGAAATGGTGGCTCGCCGCGGCGGCCGCGGTCGTCGTGCTCATCATCGGCGGCGTGCTGGCGAGCCAGATAACGCGGCGCGGCGTCACGCCAGAGACCCCATCGTCATCCACGCCGCCCGCGAACGCATCCGGCAACGCGGATGCCACAGGTCTCGTCGAAAGTGTGGAAGCCGACTTGGAAGCTGCCGAAAAACATTACGAACGTGCGATCGCGGGGCTCGAGAAGATTGCCTCCGCCGATGAACGGTCGCTCGATCCGCAGGTCGCTGCGACGCTGAAGAAGAACCTCGAGATCATCGACAGCGCCATCGCCGAGAGCCGCACCGCGCTGCGATCCGAGCCGCAGAGCGCTCCGGCGCGCGAGAGCCTCTTCGAAGCGCTGCGCCGGAAGATGTCGCTGCTCCAGGACACGATCGCGTTGATGAACGAAATGCGGAAAGGCAACCAGGCCGGCACCGCCCAGATCCTCGAAGGCTTACAGAAATCATGACCCGAGCGACCGCTCTCTTTGCTCTCTTACTGACCGTCGCAACGTCGGCCTGGGCGCAGACGCCGCCGACACCTCCCCGTCCGCCTGACGCGCCACAGCCGCCACGGCCGCCGCGCCCGCCGCGGGAAGGACGCGATCGTGATTCGCGCCATGAAGTCACGGACCACCAGGTCCACAAGCTGGCGATCGGCCGTAATGGCGTTCTCGACCTGGCGAACATCTCCGGAGATGTCGTCATCCAGTCGGGCGGCGGCGACGAAGCGGTCGTCGAGGTGACGCTGCGCGGGCACGGTGAGACGCCCGAAGCGGCCAAAGAGCAGCTGGGTCTGATCTACGTCGACGTCACGAAGGGCGCGTCGCGCGCCGAGGTCCGGGTCCGGTACAAGGAGCACGAGCGTCGCGGCCGCCGCAACTACAACGCGAGCGCCGATTATCGCGTCACCGCTCCGCCCGACACGCGCGTCACCGTGCACTCGGTCTCGGGCGACGTCCAGGCCAGCCGGATGAAGGGTGAGCTGTCGATCGAATCCGTCAGCGGCGACGTCACGATCGATTCCTCGACGCGGGTGTCCACCGCGAAAACCGTGTCGGGAGATGTGGACCTGACCGGCATCGCGAGTGAAGGATCGTTAGCGGCATCGAGCGTGAGCGGCGACGTCAGCGCGCGCGGGCTCAAGGCGAGCCGCCTGGAGCTCTCCACGGTGAGCGGCAGCGTCGAACTGCACGACGTGGCCTGCGACACCGCCGAGATTCAGTCGATGAGCGGTGACGTTCAGTACATCGGCGCAATCGGGCGACAAGGCCGATACGAGCTGCAGTCGCACTCCGGCAATATCATCTTCGCGCCCGGCAGCGGCGTCGGGTTCGACGTCGAGGCGACCTCCTTCAGCGGTGACGTGCGCTCGGAGCTGGAGCTGAAGCTGCGCGCGTCGGATCCGGACGAGACGTGGCAGGGCCGTCGCAACCGCAAACGCAGCATCCGCGGCACGTTTGGCGATGGCAGCGCCGTCGTCGAACTCACGACGTTCAGCGGGGATATCATCATTCGCAAATAACACGCGCCGCGACGTTTTGGGCGGCTGTGGACAGAAATCCGTCGGACCCTCCGATAACCTCCATAGAGATGGCCGGGGTTTCACCAGATGTCGCCTCGGCATCTCATTTGCAAACTCAGCGGGGATTTGCGGTATTCTCAGGCTTCGAGGAGGCGGGAAATGAAAAGAGTGATGCTGGCCGGGCTCGCGTTCGCAGCGGCGGCCACAATCGGTATCTCGGCGCAGCAGCCGGCTCCGCAGCCAACCGGCACGACGGGGGCGGCGGCGGCGTCCCAGCCGCAGCCCGCGCCCGATGTTCCCGGCGGCGAGGTCACGCTCGGCAGCGTGCGCATCCCGCGCGCAGTGAGCGCGGACGGCAAGCCGCTGAAGCCCGGCACCTATCAGGTCAAGGTAACCGCGCAGGAAGCGAAGCCGGACGCCGTGGGCCAGACCGAGAAGATGGAGCGCTGGGCCGTGTTCATGCAGGGCGGAAAGGAAGTGGCCCGCGAGGTCGTGAGCATCGTGCCGTCGGCGGAAATCAAGCAGGTCGCCGATGACGCGCCCCCGCCTTCGGGGGGAAGCAAAGTCCAGTTGCTCAAAGGCAATGACTATGTGCGCGTCTGGGTCAATCGCGGCGGCACGCACTATCTGATCCATCTGCCAACGAGCGGAGCGTAATTACGCGGTGAGGGCTGCGCCGAGTGCGATTACTCGGCGCGCCCGCGCCGATCGACCTTTCGACTTCGCGCGCCACATTCCTCGCGACTCATCTCACCAACTCAACAGGAGGTCCTGCAGATGAGATTCGCACTGGTCACCGCCCTGCTGACGCTCGCGCCGGCTGCCGCCGTATCGGCCCAACCGCGTGTGCCGGACGCGGAGATGTGGGGCGTTGGCGGCGACGTCGGAATCTTCTTCCCGCAGGAGGGCGCTCTCGACACCGCGCTGGAACTTCAGGGACTCGCGGAGTACTACCTCAACCCTCGTGTGAGCATCAGGACGGCGTTCGGCTGGACGTCGCCGTCGTTCGAGGGACGCGAGGATGATGGCCTGCGCATCACCAGGCTCACGGTCGACGTGCAGTACAACTGGGAAGGCGGCAAGATCCATCCCTTCATCGGCGGCGGCGTCGGCGCCTATTTCCTGCGACTGATCGAAAACGGTGAAGGCTTCGGCGACACGGAGTCGGACGCGGGCCTGGTCTTCGGCGGCGGGATCGAATACTTCACCTCGCGCACAGTCACGATCAAGGGCGAGGTGCGTTATCACATCGTCGCGGTCGACACCCTGCCGGACGGACATGGATTGTCGTTGACGATCGGGCTCAAGAAGTACTTTTAGAGCGCCATCACATCGAACTGCTCGTGGTGCAGGTAGGGGTCTGGCTTGATCGTCAGCTTCCGACCCAGCTTCGACTCGAGATCCTTCAGCACCGCGCGCTCGTCTTCCTTGAGCGCGCGCGCGATGTCGGGGTTCACGCGGAGGACGAGGCCGTGGCCGTTCAACTCCGGCGCAATCTTCGTGAACTCCGACAGAATCTCGTGGCAGATCGTCGCGCTCGACTTGATGAGCCCCGTGCCAGAGCAGTACGGGCACGGCTCGGTCAGCGTCCGTTCGAGGCTCTGCTTCACCCGCTTGCGAGTGACGATCACCAGCCCGAAGTCCGATACCTGCAGCGTCTTCGACGGCGCGCGGTCCTTGCGCAGTTCCTGCTCGACCGCCTGAAACACTTTCTGGCGGTTTTTCTTCTCCTCCATGTCGATGAGGTCGAGCACGATGATGCCGCCCAGGTCTCGCAGCCGCACCTGGCGCACGATCTCCTTCGCCGCTTCGAGATTGGTCTTGAGGATCGTGTCCTCGAGCCGTCCCGATGACCGCTTGCCGACGTAGCGCCCGGTATTGACGTCGATGGCCACCAGCGCTTCGGTCTGGTTGATCACGATGTAGCCGCCGGACTTCAGCCACACCTTGCTCCGCAGCGCCTTGTCGATCTCCTGCTGGACGCCGTATTCCTCGAAGATCGGAAAGTCCTTGGTATAGAGCTTCACGCGCGACACGAGGTTCGGCATGATCTTCTCGACCAGCGACACCACGCGGCGGTGCTCGTCGGGGCCGTCGATCCGGATCGCGCTGTAGTCGTCGGTCAGCAGGTCGCGGAGCAGCTTGGTGACGAGGCTCGCCTCCTGCTTGATCAGCGTCGGCGCGCGCTGCGTTTCCATCCGGTTCTTGACGTCGGTCCAGACCTGCAGGAAGTACTCGAGGTCGCCGACGATGTCTTCTTTCGGACGGCCGGCGGCTGCCGTCCGGATGATCACCCCGCCCTGGAGTCCGCTCTTCTCGCGGAACTCGCGCACGATGGCGCGCAGCCGAGAGCGCTCCTCGCGAGCTTCGATCTTCCGGGAGACGCCGACGTGATCGACCGTCGGCATGTAGACCAGAAACCGCCCGGGCATCGACACGTGAGAGGTAATGCGCGCCCCCTTCGTGCCCAGCGGTTCTTTGACGACCTGGACGAGGATTTCCTGCCCTTCCTTGAGCAGGTCTTCTATCTTGGAATCGGGTCCGCCCTCGCGCCTCGCGTCGCGAGCGCCGCCCTCTTTCCCATTCCCCTTCTCGCCTTCGTCGTCATCCGCCTCGAGCGCCTCGGCGCCGGTGATGACGTCGGTGACGTAGAGGAAGGCGTCGCGCTCGAGCCCGACGTTAACGAACGCGGACTGCATGCCGGGCAGAACTTTCGAAACCCGGCCTTTGTAGACGTTTCCGACGACGCCCCGCGAGCGTTCCCGCTCGATGAAGACTTCGACTACCTGATCCTCCTCGAGGATGGCCACTCTCGTTTCGTGGCCACTCGCGGAGACGACCATCTCCTTGCTCATGCACGGAACTCCACAGAGGGACCAGACACAGCAGCCTGAGCGCGGTCATGATCGCCTCCTCAATTCGTAAACCGCCGCATCCTGACGTTCAGGATGAGGCCGAACCCGGCCAGCGTGGCGATGACGGCCGACCCGCCGTAACTCATCAACGGCAGCGTCAGGCCTTTCACGGGCGCCAGCCCGGCCGACATCGTGATGTTGTAGATGACTTGAAACGCAAACCCGCACGTGATGCCCGCGACGAGGTACGCCCCGAGCCGATCCTTCGCGAGCCGCGCCGCCTCGAAGCTGCGCAAGACCACGAACAGATAGAGGCCGAGCGCGGCCAGGACGCCGATGAATCCCCATTCTTCGGCCAGCACCGAGAAAATGAAGTCGTTGTGCGCGACCGGCAGGAACTTGTACTGCCCCTGCGTGCCCCCGCGGAACCCTTTGCCGGTCAACCCGCCCGAGCCGACCGTCACGCGCGCCTGGATCTGCTGGTAGCCGGCGCCGCGCGAGTCCCGCTCGGGGTTGACAAAGGTCGTGATCCGTTCCTTCTGATAGTCCTGAAGCGCGTAGCTCCAGGCGACCGGGGCAAGCAGCACACCGGTGAGCGCCGCGACCGCCAGCAGCCGCATCCGCATGCCGGCGACGTAGGCAATCCCGACGAATACCGGCAGGAGCGTCGCCGCCGTCCCCAGGTCCGGTTGACGCACGATGAGCAGAAACGGAACGGCGACCAGGACCGCGCCGAGGGCGAGATCGCCTGTCATTCGCGCGCCGCGCCGGTTCTCGCCGAAATACATCGCGAGGATCAGTGCCACCACGATCCGTCCGAACTCTGACGGCTGCAGGTTGAAGATGCCGAGATCGATCCAGCGGCGGGCGCCTCCGCGCACCGCGCCGAAGAACATCACATACAACAACAGCCCGCAGAACAGCCCGTATGTGATGAGCGAGTGCTCCGCCAGCGCGCGATAGTCGATCGAGAGACAGATGACGAGTGCGATGGCGCCGAGCGCGAGCGCGTAGAGCTGCGTCCAGAACTGGGGTCCGGCGCCGTCCCCCGCGTACGTCGTGCTGTAGATCATGACGAGGCCGATCGCGCACAACGAGGCGACGGCCGCCAGCAGGGCCCAGTCGATGTGAAACGAGAGCCGGCGTTCGAACATCATCGCGCGGCGACCTCGGCCACCGGTCTCGTCGCCGGTGGCGCCGCCGGCTTCGGCCACTCGGGCAGCGGCTTCCCTTCTTTCTTCGCGAAGTACGTCTCTATCGCGAACTTCGCGATCGGCGCGCCGAGATACCCGTGCTCCGCGTGTTCAGCGAAGATCACGCCCGCCATCTCGGGTGGTTCGCCCTTCCGGGACGGCGTGAAGAACACGAACCAGCCATGGTCGCGGAGATCCTTGTCTGTCCGCCCTTTCGCGGCCTTCGCACCCTGCAGCGAAATGACCTGCGCGGTGCCGGTCTTCCCCGCGACATCGCGGCCCACGATGCGCCCGCGGCCGCCCGTGCCTGCGCCGTTGA
Organism: Vicinamibacterales bacterium; assembly: GCA_036258175.1. Taxonomy (GTDB): domain Bacteria; phylum Acidobacteriota; class Vicinamibacteria; order Vicinamibacterales; family 2-12-FULL-66-21; genus DATAEE01. The sequence goes on along the minus strand of DATAEE010000226.1, from coordinate 631 downwards.
TGACGAGCCACAGCCCCTCGTGCAGCGCCGCGAGCGTTTCAGACTTGAACCGCACCGGAGATTTCGGTTCCGCCGGCGGCGTCGGCTTCCAGCCGTTGCCGTCATCGATCGATTTGACGAGCTTCGGCGTGAACAGCGTCCCGCCGTTCGCCACCGTCGCCATCATCATCGCGAGCGAGATGACCGTCACCGAGTTCTGGCCCTGGCCGATCGAGACCGAGATCGTCTCGCCCGGGTACCATTTCTCGTTGAACCGCTTCATCTTCCATTCGCTCGACGGAACGAGACCCTGCTGCTCGTTCGGCAAGTCGATCCCCGACTTCACGCCGAGGCCAAGGCGTGTCCCCCACTTGTGGATTTGGTCGATCTTGAGCATGCTGCCGAGCGTGTAGAAATACACGTTGCACGACTGCTCGATCGCGTGACGCATGTCGACGACGCCGTGCCCTCCTTTCTTGTGGCACTGGAAGAACCGACCGTAGAAGTTCGCGCCGCCTGCGCAGTTGACCTTAAAGTTCGGCGTGACGAGCCCTTCTTCGAGCGCGGCAGTCGCCACGACGATCTTGAACGTCGATCCTGGCGAATAAGTCCCCTGGATCGCGCGGTTCTGCATCGGATGCAGCTTGTCGGT
>DATAEE010000225.1:0-2959 GCA_036258175.1 Vicinamibacterales bacterium | reverse complement strand
CAACCACCGGCGCCTACACTCGGCGCTGGGGTATCGTTCACCGGTTGACTATGAACGAGGAGCCGCGAACTTCGCGTGTCTACCGAATCGAGGGAAGATCCGCGGTCCGCTACGCGGCCCGCCGCTGAACCGGGACGTTAGGCGTCGAAAAGCAACTGTTTGGAGGCACATTTGTCGGAGCTCAAGACCAAACCCACAGAAGTCAGCGCCGAGAGTCACATTGCTGCCATTGCGAACGAGGAACAACGGAGTGACGCCCAGACGCTGGTTGCTCTCATGCGAAGAGTTACCAAGCAAGAACCAAGGATGTGGGGGCCAACCATCGTCGGGTTCGGGAGCTATCATTACAAGTACGCCAGTGGTCACGAAGGCAATTCCGCTCTCGCAGGGTTTGCCGTGCGGGGAAGTGAGTTCGTCGTCTACATCGCGGCGGGCTTCGAAGGTCGTGACGTCTTGTTCGCCAAACTGGGAAAGCACAGGACTGGGAAAGTATGTCTCTACATCAGGCGCCTAGCCAATGTCGATCTGAAGGTCCTAGAGACGTTGGTAGCCCGATCGGTAGCAGAGACGAAGCGTCGCTATCCGCAACCCAATGAAAACGACGCCTAACCCTGTCTTGCACCGGACTCGCCTTCGGCGAGCCGGTGAAGTCACCGTTAGGCAGCACGACCGACTCCGGGAAGTTCGTTCCCCACGTGATTCATCAGATGCCTCTATGCACCGAATCCTTGTCTACGCGGATTCTTTGACGTGGGGAATCATTCCCAACACGCGCCAACGATTGCCGTTCTCGGCCCGTTGGCCGGGGGTGGTCGAGGCGGAACTCCTGAAGTTGGGACACGCCGTGCGGGTCATCGAGGACTGCTTGAACGGTCGCCGAACTGCTTGGGAAGACCCTGTCAAACCCGGTCGCAATGGACGCGTCGGCATTGAACAACGCATCGAGGTGAACTCGCCGCTGGCTCTGGTCATTCTGATGCTGGGGACGAATGACTTCCAGTCGATGCATCAACACAATGCGTCGCGCTCGGCCCAGGGCATCGCGGCACTTGTCCGCGCGATCCGGGACGCGCCCATCGAACCCGGCCTGCCGACGCCCGACGTCCTGATCATCGCGCCACCTGCCATTGAGACTGCCAGAGGGCTCATCGCCGAGAAGTTCGAAGGCGCGAGCGACAAGTGCGTCGGACTCGCGGAGGCGTATCGGCGCGTGGCAACTGAGCTGGGTTGCCACTTCTTGGACGCCAGCGCGGTTACGGCGGCCAGCATCGTCGATGGGGTGCACCTCGATGCGGACCAGCACTTGCGGCTTGGTCGCGAGGTCGCCCGGGTTGTCAGCACTGTCTTGTCGACGAGTGCTGCCTAACAAGGTTTGCAGCCGGCGGCGGCCGGCGTGACAATAAGCCGCCGCGGCTGAAACCTAGCCGTTAGACTCGAACTCGATTGTAGAATCCTCTTCGGTCGAGGCCGTCGAAGTGGCTAAAACGTTCCCTCTTTTGGCCCACGCGCCGGCTTGTTGATCTGTCTGATCGCGCCAAGGTGATACGCAAGGTGAGCGATGCTCCCGATCATCCCGCTGAGCTCGACGTCGGTCACGTCACCCGGTGAGCTCAGTGCCTGGAGCCAGCGGTGCGCTTCGTCACGCAGGCCGTTTCGGATCTCCTCCCATCCTTTCTCGTCGACGTCGAACGTCTTCCACGCCTCGTCCCATTTCGCACCTGCGAAGGGATTGCCACCTTCGTCAGCCCATCGATTCATCAACGACAGGCCGTAACGCACGTGCTGCGCATGCGCCGCAATCGTCGCGCCGTCGTTGACCGAGCGAGACGCGTCGGCGGCCGATATCTTGTCGAGCGATCGCAGCAGCCCGGCGTCCCCGGTATTGAGAATGAAGGCGCCTGCGGGGCTGTTCGCGCCGTCGATGAGCTCGGAGAACAGCCGCGCGAGGATTGGGCTCGTTTCCGTCGTTCGCATGGGGAAACTCTAACCCATTACATCCTGCGCAGCTAACCGAGTGAAATCCCGATTCTCGGCGTTGCCATGTAGAATCGCGTCAGGCGGCCACTGCGGTGAGCCGCAGCCGTTATCCGGACCAGATCGCCGTTACTCTGTCTGACGGGCGCGGGCTGTCCGATGACGCTCATTGTTTGATCGCGTGAAGGTGGAACATGAAGGAGCAGGTCACTACGTACGAACAGGCGTGGGTGGACGGCTTGAACCGAGGAGACGTTTCGGCCGCCGATAGAGCCTTCGCGCCAGACTGCATCATCCACATCACGGGGAGTCCGGAGCGCAATCTCGGGTTGGCGGGGTTCAAGCAGATGGTCGTCAGTCTACTCGCGGCATTCCCTGACCTTCGGTTCACGATCGAGGACCAGGTCGTAGCCGGCGACAAGGTGACCACGCGGTGGAGGGCGAAGGTACGCACACCGGGCCTCTGGGCGAGGTGAAGCCCACGGGGAAGCGCATGGCGATCGACGGACTCATCCTGGACCGTATAGTGGGCGACCGCGTGGCCGAGCGGTGGGAACAATGGGATCAAATGAGCATGATGCAGCAGCTCGGCCTCCTCGCTTGACCTGCCGCGAAGCCATCAGTTCGAGCCGGCCGTCCTGAAGAGGCGAAGTGACTCCGAGCCCCGTAACGCCGCGCGCTGTGGCCCGAGGAACCTCATCGTGATCGCGGCGATGTGCGTCGGCTGGTTTGTGCCGACACTCCAGTTCTGGGGTGCGGCGTGGGGGCCCCTGCGCCTTTTCGCGTATGGCCCCGGCGACTTCGCGCCACCGTGGCCTGCGTTTGCGCTCGGCTTCATCGCCTGCTTCCTCCCCTGCGTGCTGCCTGTCGCCTACTACCGCCGTCCGGACGGTCCCTGGGCGCTCCACGTGTATGAGGCGGCCGGTATCCGAGTGTTCCGCGCGCTCGCAACCAACGGGGATTACATCAACCGGGCCGCTCGACG
>DATAEE010000224.1:0-2712 GCA_036258175.1 Vicinamibacterales bacterium | reverse complement strand
GGATCCTCTGATCGCGTTGCGCCAGTCATAGGCATCCAGTCATCGGAATAGTGAGCGCCTCCGTAAGAAGGGAGATATGAAACCCGGACGTTGTCGTGTGGCGGGCCTCTGTGGGGCAATTCTGACCATCTGGTGGGCGGTCGGCCCTTCGCCCACACGCGCGCAAACGTCCGTCGGCTCCGCCGACGTCCACCTGCCCATTCAGAACGCCGCAGGATTACGGTTGCTTGTGGCAACCGACCATACATCGCCCGTTCTCCGCGTCATTCTTCCCGGCCGCCCGACGTCAGATCGGTCGATCGAGATCCTCTTCCCCGAACACGTCACCGTCGTCAAACAAGGCCAGCGCTCTGCCCAACAGCTCTATCTGTTCCGTCCCGGAGGGCGTGGTGACCGACCGCTGTGGCGCCGCTCCGATGGCTCTCTCGAATACGAGCGTGACCTGGGAGACGGTGTCCATCTGCTCGCGCGAGCCACGCTGGAGGGCGACGGCGTGCGCTTCCGCTATGAAGTCACAAACGAGTCACCGGTGGCGTACGACATGATCTATGCCCCCACGGATCCACGACTCACGTCGATCTTCCATGACGTGCGCCTGGAGCGCACCTACGTCCATCACGCCGACGGCTTTGACCTGCTGGCGTCAGAGACGCCACGCCGACTCACGATCCCGCTGGATCAGTGGCTTCCAGCTCGCTATCTCGTGTCGTTCACGTGGCCGGTCCCGGCGCAGCGGATCGAGCATCGCGACGACGGGATTACGTACTACAACAAATCCCGAGCGGTCGACGTGCCCTTCATCGCCACGGTTTCCACCGACAAGGCATGGGTGATCGCGAGCTTCGCCCGCACAGCGGGCAACGTGTGGAGTAATCCTGAGCTGACGTGTCAGCACGTCGACCCGCAGACGTCGCTCTCACCGGGACAGCGCGCTACAATCGAGCTGAAGATGCTAGTCATCCGCGGCTCGCTGGACGATGCGCTGGAGCGGGCGATCCGACAACGTGAGTCGTTGAAATAGACAGAACGCGCTAAACAATCCAATATCGCGTATCGTCCAAGGGACTCGGGCGGGAACTGGACGACCAAAGCGTTGGGCGAAGATCCCTTCGAGCCAGACTGGAACTCCTCTACCAACGTGCTTCAGCAATGCGCCGTCCGACGCCTCGACCTCCAGGCGATCACCTCGTGCCGGGCGCCGCGATCCCTCCTGAGTCGTCGCTCAGTGGCGAATGACGCGACAGAATTCATCGCCCACTCAGCTGGAAGTGATTCGTAAACTCCTGCCCGCTTGACGATGCGGCTCCTTGAAGCCCCTGGAGCTGGCTTAGCCAGCTCGCCATCTGGTTCCAACTGGCGAAGGTTAGGCTCACCACCATCTCCCCTCGCGCCTTCAACAACTTGCGGGCCGGTCACGTGGGAGACCGCGCAGATGAATCGAACCAGTTTCGTTATTTCGCCTCAAAGGGAGTGCGCTCGGCATCCCGCCGAACGAGCGACCATCTGCTGGTACCCGTCAGGACGACGACGAGGGCGATGCGGCGACTTGCGGGTTCTGCACTCTACCGAGTGCGAGAATTAGCGTCGGCGCGGATCTGCACGACAGTACCGACTCCGGCATACTGATATCTGTCGCCGAAAACCTGCTTGACCGCCGAGAACGTGTGCTCACCGCTGCAGTGGCCAGGTGCGATCCTCTCGACCTTGTAGGTATCATGCAGGGCAGCCACGACCTTTTCGATCACGGAGTCCTGCGCCGCGACAAGATGGAATCCACCGGCGACGAAGCGAATACGAGGATTGATCGCGGCCGCCTCGGCGACAATCGCCTCGATGCCCGGGTGCGAGCAGCCGACGATCAACACGATGCTTTCGGGTGTGTTTATCGCCAATGACAGCTCCTTCAGTTCCTTGGTACCAGGCGCATCGGAAACCTGCGCGATCAGCGTAACGCCGGGCGCGACTTCGGTCGTTTTGTCGATCAATACGATGTTCGCCTTGGGCCATGCGCTGCCGAACCTCAGCACCTCGGGCGGCTTGCCATCGTAGTAGCGCATTTCCTGGGGCAGCGACTCGTCCTTCCGGTAGAAGCTACCTGGCAGCGAGGCGCCGTAGACGCCGAAGCCTTCCTGAGGCGCGTAGATCTTCACTTTGGGATTCTTGCCCATGAGGTAGGCCATGCCGCCCATGTGGTCGCCGTGACGATGCGACATGACCACGAAATCGAGCTTCTGGAGATCGACGCCGGCTGCTTTGACGTTCTGCGCGAAAATATCCGGGTTGTTACCGGTGTCGAACAAAATGCGCCGTCCGCCGATTTCGACGAGCGCCGCAAAGCCACAGTCCTTCTTTATTGACGGGAGCTTGCCGAAAGCGTCGTACAGGATAGTGATCTGCTCCGTCGACGCCGTACGACCTTCGCCGCGGCCGCGGTCGTCTGACACGCCGGCGCCGATCACCGATGACGCGCACAGCGGGGCTATCAGCAGGACCAATGCGCGAATCGATCGTCGACAAGGATGACCTTTCATCGGTTCCCTCCCGCTAAGCTGGCTAGCAGTCCGTCGTGCACGTCGTACATTCGCTCGTCAACCACAGGCCGGGTACGAGGCGCTCGGAGACGTGCGTCGCATATGTCCGATAGCCAGGCAGTTCCGTCGTGAGCATGCGATCTTCGAACGAGGTCCGCAGTACGAGCAGGAGTGCGATCAA
>DATAEE010000223.1:0-3339 GCA_036258175.1 Vicinamibacterales bacterium | reverse complement strand
TCGCGCAGGTGCCGTAGGCACCATCACCATCGACCGTCCGGCGCGCTTCAACTCGCTCGACGTGGAGACCGCGCAAGACCTGAGGGCCGCCGCGTTGAAGATGGCCCGCGACGCCGCGGTCCGCGTCGTCGTCCTGACGGGCGCAGGCGGGATCTTCTGCAGCGGCGCCGATCTCAAGTACATCCGCGGCGGCGGGGAGGAGTCGGAGCTTCGGTACCTCACGCCGGAGGGGCGCGCTGTGCCGCGGGGGTACGGCGAGGTCTTCAAGCAGATTCTCGAGTACCTGCACAGCACGATTTCAGAGATCCGGCGCGCGCCCAAGCCGTTCATCGCCGCCGTCGACGGCATCGCCGCGGCAGGCGGCTTCGGCCTCGCGATGGCGTGCGACATCGTCGTGGCGTCGGAGCGTGCGTCGTTCGAGTGGGCGTATTCGCGGACCGGGTTGACCGGCGCGGAGAGCTCGACGTTCCTGCTGCCGCGCCTTGTCGGCCTGCGGCGCGCGCTCGAGCTGATTCTGCTCAACCCGCGGCTGGAACCGTACCACGCCCGCGACCTCGGTCTCATCACGAAGGTGTTCCGTACGGCGGAGTTCGAGGACCGCGTGCGGGAGCTCGCAGAACGGCTCGCGGCGGGCCCGACGGCCGCCTACGGCATCGCGAAGGGCTTGATGAACCTGGCGGCCGGAATCGACCGCCTCGATCAGCATCTCGATCGCGAGCTCGACGAGCTGGCGCGGATCGCGGACACGCCGGCGTTCGCGGAGGGCCTGAGCGCATTTGTGGAGAAGCGCGAGCCTGATTTTGTCGGGACTAGGAACTAGGGACTCAGTCGTCTCAATTCAGAGTCCCCAGTCCCTAGTCCCCAGTCCCTAGTCCCTACAGAGTGGGAGAGATGCACGAGTACTCCATCGTCCAGGCGCTCGTCGAACGCGTTGAGCACGAGGCGCGCACGCATGCCGCGTGCGGCGTGCGTCTCGTCAAGGTGCGGATCGGCTCGCTCTCCGGTGTGGAGCGCGAGCTGCTGCAGACGGCGTACGACACGTTCCGCGCGGGCACCGTGTGTGCTGCCGCGGAGCTGGAGATCGAGCCGGTAGAGGCGCGATGGGCGTGTGGCCGATGCGGTGCCCCGATCGCCGCGGGCGAGCGATTGATGTGTCCGGTGTGTGGCGTGCCGGGACGGCTGGTGCAGGGCGACGAGATTCTGCTCGAGCGGATCGAGCTGGAGGTAGCGTGATGTGCGGGACATGCGGATGCGGAGACCATTCGGCGCTGCCAGTCGAGATCGGTGAGCGGATCCTCGCGGACAACGATCGCCAGGCGCGCCACAACCGTGAGCACTTCGTGCAGCACGACGTGCTGGCGATCAACATCATGGGGTCGCCCGGGTCGGGCAAGACCGCGCTGCTCGAGGCGACGGCGCGAGCCCTGAAGGGACGGCTGCGCATCGGCGCGCTCGCCGGCGATTTGGAGACGACGCGCGATGCCGAGCGGCTCGAGGCGGCTGGCATCCGATCGCTGGCGATCACGACGGGAATGGCGTGCCACCTCGACGCCGCCATGGTCCACCGGGCGCTGCACCAGTTTCCCTATCGCGACCTCGACGTGCTCTTCATCGAGAACGTCGGGAACCTCGTCTGTCCGGCCGTGTACGACCTCGGCCAGGCCTTCAACGTGGTCGTGCTGTCGGTCACTGAAGGCGAGGACAAACCGTTGAAGTATCCGGTGATGTTCCGCGCGGCCGATCTGGTCGTTCTGTCGAAGAGCGATTTGCTGCCGCATCTGCCGACGGTATGCGTGAGCGCGATCACCGACGCCCTGGCGCGCGTGATGCCAGCCCCGGCGTGCCTCGGCGTGTCGGCCGAGACCGGCCTGGGCATCGACCGGTGGATCCGGCGGCTCGAGGAATGGCGCGCCGTGGTGACGCGGGAGATCCTCCATGTCTGACGCACTGTTTCCAGCCCTGACGATCACCGCGCTCACGGTCGGCGCCCTCCACGCGCTCGCGCCGGATCACTGGGTGCCGTTCGCGGCGCTCGCGCGCGCCCGCGGCTGGACGCCGGGCCAGACGGCGCGCCTGATTGCGCTCTGCGGGACAGGGCATGTCGGGGTGTCAGCGGCGCTGGGCCTGCTGGCACTCCTGTTCGGCGCATCGCTGCTCGATGCCTTCGGCCGCCAACTGGAGTCGATCTCGGGGATCCTGCTGATCGGCTTCGGGCTTGCCTACGGTCTCTGGGGTCTGCGGCGCGCCGTGCACGCCAGGTTGCACGGGGAGGGCCACCACCATCATCACCACGTAGCCGGATTCCACGTGCACGTGGATGGCCGGACCTACGGCGTCGCCTCGCACGATCACGACCGCGACGAGCGCGCGTCGCGCATGACGGCCTGGTCGCTGTTCACACTCTTCTCGGTCGACCCCTGCGTCGCTGTCATCCCGTTGCTGCTGGCATCGGCGCCGCTGGGCGCCGCGCGGACCATCGGGATCATCCTCGCGTATGAGGCCGCTATGCTGGCCACGATGATGGCGCTGGCGCTGCCGGCCCGCGCGGCGGTCAACGCGGTCCGCGGACCGCGATGGGTCGTGTCGTACGCCGACGCCGCCGCAGGCGCCGCAATCGTAGCCGTCGGCGTCGTCGTCGGTCTGGCTGGATGGTAGCCCCGCCATGCCGCTGAACCCCTGCGAGCTCGAGATCGATCTGTTCTGCAACGGGCTTCGCATTCCCGACGCCGTGTCGATCGAGGGCGGACGAGCCATCGCGTCGATGCGCGCGGGGCTCGGCTCGGGCCTGGAGTTGAAGATTCCGACAGGGAGCTGGATCAAACCCGCTATCTGGATGAACGTTCCGGTCCGCGAGTGGTTCGTGCCGTCTTCACCGTTCGTGCTCGAAGGATCTCGAGACAAGGGCTACCGCGTCGCCGACGGGCGCGACGGCGAGCGATACCCGGTCGAGATTCCTCCGCAGCCGGATTGGTATGAACGGCCAACGTCGCGCGGCGTGCCGATGGGACGCATCGGGACGCTGCAGGGCACCTATCTCGGCATCTATGTCAGCCCGGTGTGCGCGTTCTGGACGCGGACCCCCGCCGTCAACTGCCGCTTTTGCACGACCGGCCGGAACGTCGGCAACGCCGAGGTCGCGCACAAGACGATCGCCGACGTCGTGGAGACATGCCGGATGGCGAAGGAAGAGTCGGGTGCGACGTTCGTGCACCTGAATGGCGGATTCCAGGGCACCGGCGGCTTCGACCGCATCGCGCCCTACGTCGAGGCGATCAAGGAACGGGTCGGCCTGCTGGTCGGCGTACAACTCGCGCCGGAGCGGGATGTCCACACCTACGA
>DATAEE010000222.1:0-24970 GCA_036258175.1 Vicinamibacterales bacterium | reverse complement strand
CGCAGGCGCAACCGTGACGGAAGGGTCGCGGCGCGTTCGCGCGACAGCGTCAAGGGCGCGTCCACGTAGGGCGCTTCGATCTGCAGCGACTCGATCGTCACGCGCCCGCAGAGTCCGCACGACGCATTCGCGACGACCTTCCGGCGCTCGGCGAGCCGATCCTCGGCCGCATCACGCGCGCCGGACGCCAGCGTCACGTTGATGATGTTGGATCGATCGGGATGAGACGGATCGAGGCACGGCTCGATCGTCTCGAGGTCCGCCGGACGGGAAACGATCCGCTCCGCCACGAGAAACCCGGCCGTCAGGTGCCGATCGTCGCCCGGTGTCCTCATGATGACCGCGAACGGCTCGCGATCGACGCGGACCTGAAGCGGCTCCTCGACCGCAGCGGCATCCTCGATGCGCTCGCGGGCGCCGTCGCGCAGCCGCTCGATGGAGACGACCCTGCTCACGGCTTGACCGCGGTGAACATGATTTCGACGAGTCCGTCCGGCGCGACGAGGCCGGCGCCGACGGTCGCGCGTGCCGGGAACCCGTCGCGGAACATCTCGCGGTACGCCTCGTTCATGCCGGCGAAGTTCGCGAGGTCCGGCAAATAGACGATTCCGTCGACGACGTGAGAAGCGTTGAAGCCGGCGGCTTCAATCGTCTTGTTGAGACGCGCCAGCGTCTCGCGTGTCTGCGCTCGGATGTCGCCTTTCGTGGCTTCCGTGTTGCCCAGCATGCCGGACAGATACAGCCGGTTGCCGGCGAGGATCGCCGGACTCAGGTTTGGATTCGTGGTACGGCCGTCGCTGATGACTTTGCGCGGGGCCGTCGAAGCGGTAAACGTCATCTCGACCTTGAGGTCGGGCGCCATGAGGCCAGCGATGACGGTGGCACGCGCCGGCGGATCCTTTGGGAACTTCGCGCGATACGCGGCGTTCATATCCTGGAACGCCGCGCCATCGGTGATGAAGACGCGCGTGGACACGACGCTCTCGAAACCCATCCCTGCGGCTTTCAGAATTTCTTCAGCGTTCTTCAGTACCGCGTTCGCCTGCGCGGTCATGTCCCCCTCGATCCTCGCGTTCGTGCGTGGATCGCGCGCGACCAGGCCGGACAGGAACAACGTCTCGCCCGCCTTCACCGCGTAGTTGTACGGATTCTGCGACTTCTGCCAGCCCTCGGGGTGAATCGTCTTGCGATCGCCTCCATTCGGAACGGCGACCGCCGACATCTCCACGAGTCCGCCCAGGAGAAGATCCGTGACGACGGTCGTGCGCGCTGGCGGGTCCGCGCTGAAGTAGGTCTTGTACACCTCGTTCATCGCGGCGAAGTCTTCGGCCCGCTTCAGGTATACCTGCACGGACACGACGTTGGCGAGGCTCGAGCCGGCCGCGTCGAGGACTTTCTTGATCTGGTCGAGTACGCCCTTGACCTGGGCACGGACGTCGTCGCCGACGACCTTGCCCTGCGCGTCGGTCGACAGCGCGCCCGAAACGTAAATCAGCCCGCCGGACTTGACCGCGGGGCTGAACGGAAACGGCAGATCCGGCGCCACCTTGATGATCTCCTTCCCCGTCGGCTGCGCGGGCGAGAGCTCCACGACAACGCCGACCATGAGCAACGCGAAGAGCAGCTGTCGCATTGGGGGAGTATACCGCTGAGAACAGCGTAGGCCCGACCTTCAGGTCGGGCGTGCGTGGATCAGGCGGGCGTCGGGCCTACTGCGCCGAAGCGCCCAGCGAACAGAGAGCTTCGATGTCCGCGGGCGACAGGCGAGCGTTCCAGTGAATCCAGGTATAGCTGGGAAGAGGCATGGCTCCGCCGCGCGTCTCTTTACAGACGCCCTCGAGGAGCTCGCGGCGACGATCGGGTTGATAGGAGGACCATTCGGAAAAGTTGAGATGGCTGCGGCCGTGGTTGACGTGATCGATGACGAACCACGACACCGGCGCCACGTTGCTGTACCACGGCCACTCGGTCCGGTTGGAATGGCAATCGCGACAGGCACGCTCGAGCACCGCCGCTGCGGCCGGCGCAACGTCGACCATTCGCGCGAGCGTCCGCGCCTCGTCCACTGGTGGATTGGTCCGCTCCAGGCGTACCGCCTGCGCGCCGACGAGCGCGACGATGAAGAAGATCGCGAGGTACTTGAAGAAGCGTTGCATCATGATTCCAGTCAGGGACAAGGGATTAGGGACTAGGGACTAGTCAGCGAACCCGCGGCCACGGGGCTTTCCAGAGGCGCCACCACGAGGCCGACTGCAGTCCCAGCTCGTTCCACCACTCGTCCAGCATCCGGCGGTTGCGCCGCGCGATGCCGTCGCGAGTGACGCCTGCCGGCGGGGGCACGAGCTCGGAAAGCCGGTCGTACACCCGGCCCACTTCGTCCGGATCGACGCGCGTGAGCAGATGCCACAGGCTCAGCGCATCGTTCGGCCGCGACGCGCGCAGCGCGACGTCGAGCGCCGCGCGTCGCGCGGACTCATCGCCGAAATCGATCGCGGTCAGCGCGTCGACGAGGACCGAGGGCGCATTTTCGAAGTGAGGCGTTCCCGGTCCGACGCCGGGCCGCGTGCGGCAGACCGCCTGCTCGGGAATAAAGGCTTCGCGCCCATCGAATTCGAACCCGACCCACCCATGCAACACGCGCAGAAGGCCTGCGCCGCGCGAATCGACGTCGAGCGTATAGGCGCAGCCCAGATCGACGGCGACCGCCGACGGCGTTTCGACGAAAAAGAATCGGGGCGGTGCCCAGATCGTGGCCTGGATCCGTCCCTCGGCCAGCGACAGGCGATGCTCGCCGGCGCGCGCGCCGATCATCTGCACGCGTGTGTTCGACTCGACGTCGACCCGGCCAATCGCGCCGACCTCAATCGTCGCGCGCGACGCGGCATCGGTCTCGAGCCACTCGCCGGGACGCAGACGGCCATGTTTCTCGATCGCGCCGCCCGACACGCGCGGCGAGCCCGCTGCCGCCGCAACCGCGTATCCGGCGCGCCCGGCGCCGGCCGAGTACCAGGCGGCAAGCGCCACGAGCGTCACGACGGCCGCGGCCGTCGCGAGCGGCAGGACAATCGACATGACGCTGCGCCGTACGGCCACGTGCGGCGGCAGGCGAGGCAGCGGCGGCAGCGGAGCGCGATAGGTGCTCAGCGCACGTTCGAGGCGCTCCACGTCGCGGTCCGGCTCGCCGGACCCATCCCACAAGTAATCGTCTGGCTTGTCAGTCATCTCAACAATGATCCCGGGGGAGCCGTCAAGGCGGATCGCAGCAGTTTCATTCCCCGGTGAAGATTGACGCGCACCGATGCCGGCGTCAGCCCTGTGCGAACGGCGATCTCGGGCCCACTCATTCCCTCGACGAGACGCAGCACGAGCGTTTCTCGATACGCATCTGGCAACGAGCGAATCGCTTCGAGCGCCGCCTCGGCATCGAGGCCGGCGCCCGCCGCCGACTCGCCGCCGAGCGTCCGCTCATCCGCCAGGCTGTCGGGCAGTTCCACTGTCTCGGTGGCGCGGCGACGGTGATCGGTCGCACGGTTGCGCGCGATCATCGCCAGCCAGCCGCCGAACGCCGCGGGGTCGCGCAGGGACGGCAGCCGTTGCCACGCGGTCAGAAAGACCTCCTGCAGCAGATCGGCGACATCGCAGGGCGGAACCCGGGCGAGCAGGATGCCGTGCACCATGCGTCCGTACCGCTCGTACAGCGCCGTGAACGCCCCGGCGTCGCCATCCGCCGCCGCGCGCACAGTCGCCGCGTCCACCACGGCCGGAGCTTCGGCCACCTGATCGGAAGGACGGACGGAGGAGCCGCCCGTTAACACGAGGATCTTAAATGAGACGGACGCCCGACCTGAAGGTCGGGCCTACTCTGACCAGAGCGACCGGTTTTACCTAATCGTTACCGCCCGCGTTCGTTCTTGACGAGGGCGACCAGCACGCGGCCTTGTTCGTGCTGCGACGAGATCTGATCGGCCGCATTGAGGTATGCGTCGCGAAGCGGGCCCTGCAGTTTGTGGCGGCCGGCCACGCTCAGCAGGATTTGCGCGAGGTCGTAATCACTCTTGGTGGCGGCGGCCGCTTTGAGGAGCGCTGTCAACGTCTCGTCCGAGAGATTCGGGCTGCTGGCGAGCGCCCCGAGCACCCGCCGCCGCTCGTAGCCCGACTCGAGCGAATCAACGGCCCGGAAGAACGCGTCGCGCGACGTCTCGACCTGGCCGCGCTCGACGACCTGTGTCAACACCCGCGCCAGCTCATAGTCGGACCCGATCTTCGACGCGGAGGTCAGCATGGCCGCGTTGAACGATGGATCTGCGCTGCGATCGGCTACCGCGGCCAGCACGCGCCGATGCTCGTAATCCGATTCGACCATCCCGAGCGCGTCAAAGAATGGCGCCTGCGTTGTCTGGTCGAGTGTCTGGAACTTCGCGACGGTCATGAGCAGTCGCGCGAGCTCGTAATCTGAATCGATGCCCTTCGCCGCGACGAGCCCCTGCGCGACGGCCGGCGCCGGCAAGCCCGGCTTCGACAACGCCGCAGCAAGCACACGCTGCATCTCGTAGTCCGACGTCACCTTCATCGACGCGTCGAAGTACGCCTTTCTCGCCGCCTCGTCCGTCATGGCCCGGTCGGCCGCCTTCATCAGGACACGACCGAGCTCGTAGCTCGAACTGACGTCGCGCCCCGCCTGCGACAGGGCGGCGGCGAGTTGCTGTCCGGAAAGATCCGCGTTGGTGATCAGGTGGCGGTAATAGATGCTGCGAACGTAGTCGGTCTGGAGGCGCGAGATCTCGGCGAGTACGCCGGACGGTCCCTGCGACTTGAGGATCCGCGCGACGCGCGCTTCGGCGCCAAATCCAGTGCGGCGCACGAGGCGCTGCAGCGCGTCGCCGAGCCACTGGCGCCCCTCGGGCTCGTACGGTTTCTCCCGCCATCCCGCGGAGTACCGTCGCTCGATCGTTCCATCATCTTTGGGCCGCAGCTCGACTTTCTGACCCGTGCCGAACCAGCCACCGTCGGAGATGACGAAGTATCCGCCGGGCGAAATCTTGGCGATGTCGCGATCGTCGTCGGTCAGCGCGATTGTTCCGCGATACCGGACGTCGAGCCTCTCGCCGTTGTCGGACCACGAGATGTGCCCTTCGTCGTCGTTGACGTGCCAGCTGGAGCTGGAGCCCGACGCCGGAGGGGCGGGCGGCGCCGGAGGTGCAGGCGGAGCCGGCTGCGCCGGAGGAGCCGGCAGTGCCGGCATCGCTGGCATCGCTGGCATCGCAGGCAGTGCGGGCGGCGCTGGCATTGCGGGCAGCGCTGGAAATGGAGACAGCGCCGGTGGCGCCGGCGGAACCGGTGGCGCCGGCGGTTCGGGCGGCTCAGGCGGCTCAGGAGGTTCTGGAGGCTCCGGAGGTTCCGGCGGCCAGGGTGGCTCCTGCGCAAAAAAATCGTCCGGGTCTGTCTCTCGTTCAACTGGCGGCGGAAGAACCGGTGTCGCAGGTTGTGTCCGTGTCGAGGTGACCGGCGTTTTCGGCCGCTTCGTTTTCGCAGGCTGTACCGCCGGCACCGGCGGCGCGAGCTCTTCCTCGAACAGCACGAGCGTCGAGGGGCTGGCCTCGCTCAACGAGAGGCCGACGACCGCGACGAGCGCCGCTATCGCAACCCAGGCGGAGGATCGACGATCGTGCGGCGCGGGCAGGCCGAGAAGACGGCGCACCCGCGACAGAAGCGATCCACCGGTGACCGCCACGGCAAACGCCGGCCCTGCGCCGCGGAGCTCCTCGAGATCGGCCAGCGCGCGTGCGTACGCGACGCGATCGCCGCAGAGCTCGACCGCGAGATCGTCGCAGCAGTTCTCGCGCTCAATCCGGATTCTGTGCGAGAGCCACCAGACCGCCGGGTGATAGAACAGCAGCGTTTCCACGACCGTCTGCAGCAGGTTGACGAGGTAGTCGTGCCGCCGCACGTGGGCCAGTTCGTGCGCGATCACCGCTTCGAGCTGCGCGGGCGACAACCCGGCAAGCGCGCTTGCCGGCAGCAGAATCACCGGACGAAGCCAACCGACGACCGTCGGCACGTCGACGATCGCGGATTCCAGTGCACGCACCGGGCGCGTGACGCGCAGCTGGCGCGCCATTTTGGCGACTCGCGCAGCCAGCGGCGCCGAGACCGCGCGCGTGCTGCGACGCCGCAGACGTTCGACAATGAGCCATCCCGCGGCGAGCCGCGCCGACAGCAGCGTCACACCGGCAATCCAGATGAGAACCGCCGCGGGCAGCCATGTTTCGACGTCGATGCTCGACGAAACGGCGATCGCCGGCGCGGAGGACGGCTGGTTCGTCCGCGCCGAAATCGGCTCGACCCCCGACGCCGTCTGAGCAATCGGGATCGACGATGACCCGGCCGCCATCTCGGCCATGTTCAGCTCTTGGCGGGCGCTCAACTCCCCGACGTTCTCGATCGCCGTCGCGACCGGGAGAGTGATCATCAGGACCAGGCCGAGGCAGCTCACCACGTAGCGCACGTCGGCGGCACCGCGACGAAGGCCGAGAAGCGCGCCGGCCGTCAGCGCGCCGACGAGCGCTCCCTGCCAGATGAACTGAAGGAGCGCCCAGCCGATCGCGTTCGCGAGCGGCGTCTGTGTGACGATGTCAATCGCGCTCACGCTCGCTCTCCTTTTCGAGCAGATCCCGGATTTGACGCCGTTCCTCCGCCGTCGCGCGTGTCGCCGCGAGCGCCTGGAGCACCAGCTTCGCGGCCGAGCCGCCGAAGGCGCGGTCCAGCAAATCGCCGACGAGCCGGCGCTGCGTCTCTTCTTCGGCGTATCGGGCCTGATAGAGATGGCCGCGTCCGAGTTCCTGACGACGGACGAGCCCTTTCTCCGTCATGATCTGCAGCAGCTTCAGCGTCGTCGTGTACGCGAGCGGGCGGCCGTCGGCCACGACCTCGTGCACCTGACGGACGGTGCTGGCCCCCTTTACCCACAACACGCGCAGGATGGCCAGCTCGGCATCGGTCGGCTTCGGCGTCTTGGACATCTGTCTGGGATCCTTTGACGGCGACTATTTACGAGAAGTTTCGTAATGTCAACGAATATCTTCGTAGGTGAGTACCGCGATAATGACGAGGCGGATGACCGTTGACCGCCTGATGCCGGAGGCCTACCAGGAGCTGCGGCGCCTCGCTACGGCGTACCTGCGCCGCGAGCGCCCGGGCCAGACACTGCAGCCCACGGCGCTCGTGCACGAAGCGTATCTGCGCCTCGCGAAAGACAAGCCGGGACGATGGCAAAACCGGGCGCACTTCTGCGCCATTGCCGCCAACGCGATGCGTCAAATCCTGGTGGAACGTGCGCGCGCCCGGGCGACCATCAAACGCGGCGGCGGCCAACCGAAGATCACCTTCGTCGAGAATCTCGAAGCAGGCGGCGGCGACAACCGGCCGGCACCAGTTGATCTACTTGCGGTCGACCAAGCGCTCGAACGCCTCGCCGCGCTCGACGCGCAGCAGGCTCGCGTCGTCGAGTTACGGTATTTCGGCGGGCTCAGCGTCGAGGAAACCGCCGAAGCGCTCGGCATCTCGCCCGCGACGGTCAAACGCGACTGGAGCGTCGCACGCGCGTTCCTTGCGCAGCAGCTCACTAAATGAACGCAGACAGGTGGCGCCGAGTGACGGAGCTCTTTCACGCCGCGCTCGACCGGCCGGCGGAGACGCGTGATGCGTTTCTGGCCGACGCATGCTCCGGTGATCCAGCGCTTTTGGCGGACCTCCGTGCGCTCCTCGCCGGCCACGCGCGCGCCTCGGAAGCCAAGCTCATGGAGAACCCGGCCGTCGCGAACGATCCGGATCTCCTCACCGAAGCGGCCACGACTCAGGAGCCTTCACTTGCGGGGCGCACGGTCGGTCCCTACCGCGTCCGGCGGGAGATCGCGCGGGGGGGAATGGGGGTCGTCTACCTCGCCGAAGATACTCGGCTAGGGCGCCTGACGGCGCTCAAGGCGCTCCCGCCGGTGTTCGCCGAAAGCGACGAACGACGCGAGCGGCTGCGGCGCGAGGCTCGTGCCGCCGCAGCACTTTCGCATCCCTCGGTCGCCACCGTGTACGCGCTCGAAGAGATCGACGGCGCGCTGTTCATCGCAAGCGAGTACATCGACGGGCGGAGCCTGCGCGACGAAATCCGACAGGGGCCGCTCAAGCCTGACGAGCTCCTGGCAACGGGACGCGCCATCGCCTCGGCTCTCGCCGCTGCGCATGCCAGCGGAATCGTTCATCGCGACCTGAAGCCGGAGAACGTCATGCGCGCGCGTGACGGCACCATCAAGGTTCTCGATTTCGGTCTCGCGCGGCTGGCGCCGGACGATCCGCAGGGACCGACCAACGTACGGCTGACGGTCGAAGGCGCGATCGTCGGCACGCCTGGGTACATGCCGCCCGAGCAACTCGAAGGCCGTCCGGTGGACTCGCGGGCCGATGTGTACGCATTCGGCGTCCTGCTCCACGAGCTCGCAACCGGCCGGCTCCCGTACGACGGATCGACACCGCGGCGACTCTCGGGCGGCGATCCGCCGATCTCTCCACGCCTGGCGACGATTATCCGAAGATGTCTCGCTCCGAATCCGGCCGACCGCTTTCAAAATGGCGCCGCGATCGTCGCCGCGCTCGAGGCGGCGCCCGCCGGCGGCGGCGCGCCACATTCGCCGGTGCGGCAAACACCGCTCTGGTGGTGGCAGTTCCACCAGCTCTCGATCGCGGCGCTGCACGCGTCGTTGCTCGTTGGCGTCTGGTTCGCGCGCAGCTGGCTGGATCGACCGTGGCGCTCGCTCGCCTTCTACGGGGCGATCATTGCCGCCACGGCCGACGTCACGATGCGGCTCAACCTGTACTTCGCGTCCCGCGTGCAGTCCGAGCTGCTGGCGGCTCAGCGCGCCCGGCTGATGCGCGCAGTTCTCGCGTCCGACGCGTTGTACGCCGTGATTCTGTGCGCGCTGGCTGCAGCCGGCGCCGGCGCGCACGATGAGCTTGCGGCGTTTCTCGTCGGCGGCGCCATCGTCAGCCTGCTATCCCTGCTTGTGATCGAGCCCGCGACCAGTCGGGCTGCCTTCGAGCGGCCGCACCGGCGTCGGCGCGCGACGCCGCGTCGAAGCGATCCGCCTCCGCCGAGCCGTTGAGCTCTCTGGCAACTCCATTGCTGTATTAGACCCGCCTCCTCCGGCAGACGGGGGAGGTGTTCGGCTTTGATACAGAAACCGCGCCTGTCAGAGAGATTCAGTACAGCTCTCTCAACTTCGGCGAGATCGTCGATGCCTTCCAAATCCGCTACCCGTGCGCCAGCGTCGTCGTCGTTACCGTTGATTCAAGGAGTCGCGCGAGCGGCCGCGGCGGTCCTCGATCCCGCGCTGTCGGTGAACTCGATCCTGGAAGTCGTTGCCGAGCAGGCGCGCGAGCTGGTCGGCGCGGATCGCGCGGCTGTCAGTCTGGCGTCTACCGACGAGCCAGAAGGGCGGGGTGAACTCCACCAGCCGATCGCCGACCACACCGGGCGGGTGGTCGGAGGGATCCGGTTGTCCGGCAAGCCGGGCGGGCAGTTCAGCGCCGCAGACGAAGAGATCGTTCGGCAGATCGCGCGGCTCGCGTCGGTCGCGATTCACAACGCCCAGATCCGCGACTTGATGCGCCAGAGCGAAGAACGCATCCGGCTTGCGTTCGAAGAAGGCCGTCAGCAAATCCGGCACACCGCGCTCAACGCGGATATCGGCCTCGCGCTCACGCACGGCGCGACGATTCGCGAGATGGTTCAGCGTGTCGCGCGCGCGATCGTTGAGCATCTCGATCTCGCGTTCGTGCGCATCTGGACGCTCGACGCGGCCGGGCACGTTCTGGAACTGCAGGCGAGCGTCGGCTTGTCCACGGATCTCGGCGGGCCGCACAGCCGGGTGCCCGTCGGCGAGCTCGAGATCGGGCGGATCGCCGCGGAACGGCGCGCGTTCCTGACGAACAAGGTCATCGGTGATCCGCAGATCGAAGATCAGTCCTGGGCGCGGCGCGACGGCATCGTCGCATTCGGCGGCGTTCCACTGCTGATCGCTGACAGGCTCATCGGCGTTCTCGCGATCTTCGCGACGCACCCCATCAGCGAGCAGGACTTTCACACGCTCGAAACGGCGGGACTGACGGTTGCGCTCGGCATCGAGCGGAAGCAGGCGGAGGCGGCCCGTGACCGCGCGTTGGCGGAGGTCGCGGGAGAGCGGCGCCGGCTCGAGGTCTCCAACGCGGAGCTCGATCAGTTCGCCTATATCGCGTCGCACGACCTGAAGGCGCCGCTGCGCGGCATCGCGAACCTGGCGCACTGGATCGAAGAAGACCTCCAGGACAACCTGCGCGAGGACACGCGCGAGATGCTCGAGATGCTGCGTGGCCGCATGCAGCGCCTCGAGTCGCTCATCGACGGCCTCCTCGAGTTCTCACGCGCCGGGCGCGCCCGGGCCCATCCCGATACGGTTAACGTCGGGACGCTCGTCGGCGAGGTGATCGAACTGCTCGCTCCGCCGCCCAGCACGACGCTCGTGGTCAAGGATGGGATGCCGACGATGGTGACCGACCGCCTCGGGCTGCAACAGGTCTTCATGAACCTCATCGGCAACGCCATCAAGTACGCGAGGGGCGACGGGGCCCGAATACAGATCGGCGTGTACGACTCCGGCATGTTTTACGACTTCTTCGTGGCGGACAACGGGCCGGGCATCGCCTCTGAATACCACGACAAGATCTGGGGAATCTTCCAGACGCTTGCGCCGCGCGACGAAGTCGAGGGGACCGGTATCGGGCTCTCCATCGTCAAGAAAGCGGTCGAGCGCCGGGGCGGAAGCGTGCGCCTCGAGTCGGAGCCCGGACGGGGCGCGACCTTCAGCTTCCTGTGGCCGAAGCATCTGCCCCGCGAGGATGCGGCGTGATGCTCAACGACGGCATGTTGCACATCCTGCTCGTCGAAGACGACGCGGTCGATGTGATGAACGTGCGGCGGGCGTTCGAGAAGAACAACATCATCAATCCGCTGCACGTAGCCTCGAATGGCGTCGAGGCGCTCCAGATGCTTCGCAATGGTCAGGTGCCCGGCGACCGGCGGATGGTGCTCCTCGACCTGAACATGCCGCGGATGAACGGTATCGAGTTCCTGCGCCACGTACGCAGCGATCCGCAGCTGAATCTGATCCCGGTCGTCGTCCTGACGACCTCTGCCGACGAACGCGACAAGGTGGAGGCCTTCAACCTCAATGTCGCGGGCTATCTCGTCAAGTCGGTCACGTTCGGCGACTTCGCCGAGCTGATGGCGGCGCTGAACAAGTACTGGTCCCTCGTCGAGTTTCCCTGACATGCGGTTCCTGGTCATCGACGATGACGCGGTGGATCGACGCGCCGTCGCGCGAGCGTTGATTGGCGCGCAGCTGCCCGCCACGCTCGACGAAGCCGCGACGGCGGCCGAGGGACTTCGACTGGTCTCGGCGCACGAATACGATTGCATCTTCATCGACTATCTCCTCCCCGGCACCGACGGGCTCCAGGTCCTGCGCGCGATGCGCGAGGCCGGGGTGACAGCGCCGATCGTCATGCTGACCGGTCAGGGGGATGAGGAGCTCGCCGTGGAGTTGATGCGCGCCGGCGCGGTCGACTATCTCTCGAAGCAGACGCTCGGCCCCGACCGGGTCGCACGCAGCCTGCGTTACGCGGTCGCGATGGCGCGCGCCGAGGCGGCGCGCCGCGAGGCGCTCGAGCGCGAGCGGGCCGCGCGCGAGGAGGCGCAGGCGGCGAACCGCGCCAAGGACCAGTTTCTGGCGACGCTGTCGCACGAGTTGCGCACGCCGCTCAATGCGATTCTCGGCTGGGCGCGGCTGCTCGGCGGCGGGACGCTCGACCCCGCGAGCGCCGCGCGCGCGGTCGAAATCATCGAGCGCAATTCGCGGCTGCAGGTCCGGTTGATCGAGGATCTGCTCGACACGTCCCGAATCATTGCCGGAAAGCTCCGGCTCGATTGGTGCGAGGCGCTGATCTCGGACGTTGTCGACGCGGCGGTCGAAGTCCTGCGTCCCGCCGCCGACGCCAAAGATATCCGCCTGGAAGTTGCCCACTGGCGCGACGAGCGGCCCATCCCGTGCGATCCCGGACGGCTGCAGCAAGTCATCTGGAACCTGCTCGCAAACGCGATCAAGTTCACGCCCGAAGGAGGCCGCGTCTCCATCTCGGCGCGCGACCGCGACGGCCGGTTGCTCCTCGAAGTGCGCGACACCGGCGTCGGAATCAGCAGCGACTTCCTTCCGCATGTCTTCGATCGCTTTCAGCAGGCCGAGGGCGTCGCCACCAGAACGCACGGAGGACTCGGGCTCGGACTTTCGATCGCCCGTCACCTCGTGGAGCTGCATGGCGGGGAGATCTGCGTCGAGAGCGAAGGCGCGGGTCAGGGCGCCGCGTTCACGGTGTCGCTGCCGCTCCGCCCCGCACAACCGGCGGCTTCGTCGCCGGCGTTACAGAATCGTTCGGCCTGATCACGCGCGGCGCGCGAAAAACCGCCGCGATCCTCGCATCTTCCTGCTGGCCCGCCTCTTGCTCCAGTCCGCTCGTTTCCCATGGTCGGCGGAATAGTCCGGAAGCTGGCTCGGCGCTGCGGCATCAACCTCCCCTTCTCCGGAGTCGTCTGCGCCGAGCAGGTCCGAACGATCTACATCGAGACCGATTGGCGCGCGCGCATCACCGTCAAGAAGACGCTCGTCTTTCTCGAATATCCCGGCGAGCGTGATCTCTACGACACCTACTCCGCGGGCCCCGGCGAACGGCTCGATACGCTCGCCTACGACTCGCCGGACGGGATGCAGGTCGCGCGCGAGGACCGCAAGGACGGAACCGTCGTCATCTACTGGCAGCCCCGCGTGGACATTACGCCGTATGCGTTGTACGTGCATCAGGATTCGTGGGTGCCGCCGACGATGTACAAACAGGCGGCGATTTTTGCGGAATACCGCGGGGAGCCCAGAACCGGGGCGGTGGTGACCGAGATCCTCACGCCGATGACGTTCGAGGCCGCGGTCGTGTTCGAGCGGCCGCGCTGGCCCCGCCTCACGAGCGAGCGTTCGCTCGTTCAATACGCGCTCGAGCGGCTCAAAGAGTCCATCGATCCTCCGCCGATCTCACCCGACGGCAAGAAGCTGGAATGGAGAATTGACGGGCCGCGCGCCGGCGCGAGCTATCTCTGCGTCGCCTTCCACCAGCACGGCATCAGCGAGTGGGAAGAACGTCTGAAGACCGCCACGCTCACGGGACGCATCACAGCACTCGTGGGCCGCGCGAAGCGTCTGTTGCCCGGCTTCGCGACCCGCTAGTCTTCGCCCAGCCTCACCGCTCGTTTCGACGAATCAGCGAAGCACGCGGATGTATTCCACCCACGGCCCCACTTCGGCCGTGAGCTGCTTCGCCATCACTCGGGAGATCTGCACGATGTGATCGAGATCGTGCGTCACCCACGTCGCCAGAAGCTGGCGCATCGTCACGCGTCCCAGCGCGGGGTGTTCACCCGTCTTGTCCAGATCGCGTTCGGTCAGGTTGAGCGCCGCGAGCGCCGTCAGGTTTGATTCGCGCAGCGTCGCGAACGTCGCGAGCCGCAATTCGATCGGCTCGGCCTGATCCATCGAGAACTGCGCGAATCGATCGAAGGGCACGAACGTCTTGTCGGCGGCGTCGCTCAGAATGAGGTGGGCACGCACGATCCAATCGGTCCGCTCGCCATGAATGAGGTGGCCGATGACGTCGTACGGGCTCCAGGTGTCGGGGCCTTCGTTGACGTGCGTCCACTCGGGCGGCAGGTCGCGAAGCAGCGCATCGAGGACGACGGGCGTGCGCGCGAGGATCCGCGTCGAACGTTCGAGATCGAATGTCATCGCAGGCTCGATCGTATCGCCGCGCCGCGCACCGCCGATCAGGAAATTCCGTCATGCCGTCGATGAAGACAATGCGCTGGCTCATCCGATTTGCGCCGCGTAGGCTCGATTTCAGGGCGCGGGCCGCTGGGTTGCCTACCGTGCTCGACTCCTTGTAGCCGGCGGTCCGCCGCTCGATCCCGGAGGTGCCATGTTCGACGCGCTTTCTCGCGATGCGCGTCACGCTAGGCGCGGGCGCGCGCGAGACGCGCGGGCAGCGACTGACGGGCGAGGAGCTCGACGAAGTCACGCTGCCAGACCGGCTCCGGCCGATCGTGCAGCGTGGCGGCCTTCCAGGTCCGGCGGACGCCGCCGCGCGTGATGCGGACCGTGCGAACCTCACCCGCGCGGAGCGCCGGCGCGATCGCCCACCGTGCCATCACGCTGACGCCCAGGCCCGCCTTGACGAGCTCCAGAATCGCTTCCGTCAGCGGCACCTCGTAGACGCGCGCGGGCTCGACGCCCGCCGGTGTGAAGATCCGCGTAAAGGTATAGCTCTCGCGCCGATCCGCGGTGTAGACGTAGAGATGCTGATCCGCGAAGTCCCGCGGCTCCACGAACGCACGCGCCGCGAACGGATGATCGGGCGCGACGACGGCGCACAGCTCATCCTCGAAGAGCGGCACTGTCGCGATGCGCTTGTCATCGACGCTCGACGTGACGACCGCCAGATCGATTTCACCCTCGAGGAGGGCGACGATTGGACGGCGCGTCGCCTGCGCGGCGATTTGCACCTCGACGCCCGGGAACTTGCGCCGAAACACCTGCAGGAGCGGCGGGAGCCAGTGGTACCCGGTGTTGCACTGCGTACAGAGTCGCAGCACGCCTTTCCCGTTCTGGCCCATGACGCGGAGCTCGTCTTCGGCGAGCCGCAGCTCGTCGAGCACGCGCCGCGACGATGCCAGCACGCGGTCGCCGGCCGGGGTGAGGACCATCTTCTTCCCGAGCCGCAGGAACAGTTGCAGGCCCAGACGCGACTCGATGTCGCGGAGCTGATGCGACAACGCGGACTGTGTGAGGTTGAGCCGTTCGGCGGCGCGGGTCACGCTGCCGGCCGCAGCGATGGCGTGAACGAGCGAGAGGTGCCGCACTTCGAGGGTCGGAGCCACGAAGCTCTAAGTATGAGCCCTTCTCATCGTTTGTCAACGGACCATGAACAGGCCCGCCGTTCGTCTCACGGTTCGTCACGCTCGAAGCACGCCCGACCCATCGCCGTCGCTGAAGCTATGGCGGTCCGCCGAAGCGTTGCGCGAAGGCGGAAAGGTCGGGCCTACCTGTGGCGCTCGATGTACGCCCGCGCGAATTCTTCGAGGTGCGGCGCGGTGGTCAGGCCGACCTTCCGTGCCTCTTCGCGGGCCGCGTCGATCGTCCAACCGTCTCGCAGCGCGCGGCGGATCATCCAGAACGCCCCCACGCGTATCGCCGCGGTGCAGTGGATGAACATCGGCCGGTTCGACGGATCGTCGGTGAGCTTGAGAAACTCCGCGACCTCCGCATCCTGCGGATCGCTGACCGACACCGGAATGTTGAAGTACTTGAGGCCCGCCTGTTTGACCGCGGCCTGTTCTTCTTCGGCGCGATGCTCCCCCGGCTGGCGGAGGTTCAGGACGGCCTTCACGCCGTCGGCCTTCAACTTCGCGAAGTGCTCGATGCGGGGCTGACCGCCCGTGCAGAACTCGGGCGTCACCTGCAAAAAATTGCGGATGGGCGGCAGCTCCTGCAGACCGCTCTGCTGTCCTGACCAGGCGAGCACGAGCGCCAACGCCGCGACAGTCTTCGTCATGAGCCCATCTTACGCGCAACGCAACGTCCCCAGCGCCTGCGCAACACGTCCTGACACATCCGGTCCGGCTCCGCGGCCGTAGAACCGAGCGTATCGCGCTCCACGAAGGAGGTAGGCATGCGCATCACCATCACTAGCGGCTCATCTCGACGGTTTCTTGCGGCCATCGCGTTTGGATCCATCGCGATCATCGGCGTCTTGAATCCGTTACAGGCGAACGGACGGCGAGATCAGGACGATCGCTTCGACAAGCTCAGGGTCTTCGGGCTCACTGACGACGGCCGACTTGTGCGCTTCCGCGCGGATTCTCCGCACCGGACGAAAGATCTCGGATCCATCACCGGGCTCACGGGCCTCGATACGACCATCGTCGGCATCGATTTCCTGGTGCAGGACGGAAAGCTGTACGGCGTCGGCAACAGCGGCGGCGTTTACACCATCGACACGATGACCGCCACGGCGACGTTCGTGAACGCCCTCAGCGTGCCGTTGATGGGGACGAGCTTTGGCGTGGACTTCAACCCTGCGGCCGATCGGCTGCGGATCGTGAGCGATCTCGGTCAAAACCTCGCGTCGCGACGGGCAGCCGCCTCGTCGATGGCGTCGCCGTCGGTCAGCGGGCGTTCGCATCGCTCGTCGTGAACGGATCAGTCGGTTTTTATCGGATCAACCTCCTGACGGGCAAAGCGACGCACGTCGGCGGCTTCGATGAAACCGTCGTCGACATCGCGCTCCCGCTCGACCAGTAGCTGTGGGGATCGCGGCCGTGGAGGCGTCGCTGCAGTTGATACACTGCAATCACAGCCATGGCGTCGAAGCTCATCAGGTGGGCTGGCGCCTCCACGGCCGCGATTGTTGCCCTGATCCTTTTGCTGGTCGCGGTTGCCCACCTGCCGTTCGTGCGCGTGCGCATTATCGAGCGAGCACGCGCGTACGCGGCGAGCGACCTCGGCATCGTCCTTGATGCCGTCGCCCTCGACTACAGCTTGATCACGCGATCGGCGTCGCTCACGAACGTGACGATCGCCGCCAGCGGGCAACCCGCGCTCGTCCGGGCCGACTCGGCTCGCGTCGTGCTGAGCCGGCGACTGTTGCGCGGTGTTGTCGAGATCGAAAGGCTCGAGTTCGTTCGTCCCAGCATAACGATCGTCCGTCATCCGGACGGCACGACGAATCTACCCGCTAGCCGCACAGATGACTCACGAGGTGCCACGCCGCTCGAGTTGGGGACCATCGACATCCATGAGCTGACTTTCGCTCTCGACGATCAGTTGGCGCGCCGGAGCGTGGCGGCAGGACCAATCGACCTGCGGCTTGATTCGTCGCGTACGAGCCCGCGTCCGGGTAGCTTCGGCCCGAGTCCGTTCAGGATCGAGACTTCCGCGCCGGACAATCCGGAAACGCTTACGCTCGCGGGCACGATGGCCGGGCGGCTGGCGTTCGACGGCGCGAGGTTATCCGCGCCGGAGGTGCGCGTCGAGACGCCGGAAGGCCGAATCGCTCTCGACGGCTGGACGGACCTCATCGCCGATCGGCCGCTGCTCGAAGCCAAGGGTCAGATCGCACTCGACCTTACGCGCGCACGGCGCTTCGCCGGCGCAGCGGCTGCTGCGCTGGCGGGCAGCATTGAAGGATCGATCTACGCGAGCGGGCCGCTCGTCGATCCCGCGCTGAGGCTCACGCTCGAAGGGCGGGATCTCGCATACCGATCGTTTACAGGCGCTCAGCTATCCGCGACGGGACGCTACGGCGCAGGAAGGCTGGACGTCGACCGTCTGCGCCTGACGTCTGGTCTCGGGACGCTCGATGCAACCGGACATCTGAAAGACGGGAAATCAGGTCAGATGACGGCCAATTGGTCGGCCGTCGATCTCGACCGTCTCGTCGCCGCAGCGAACGTCGATCTGCCCGTCACGATCGGATCGAGCGCGGATGGCCGGCTGACCGCGACGCTGAATTCGACGGCCGCCTTCGATCGAGGCTGGCTGCGAGATATCGAGGCGAGCGGCGCGATGCGATTCGCGCCGCTCGACGCCGGGCTGTCGCTGTCCGGCGCCGCCGATTTCACGATTCGTTCCGGCGACTGGTCGTTGACACATTCCGTCTCTTCTCCGATCGGTCGCCTCGCGCTCGACGGCAGCGTTCGCGGCCGCCTCACGCCGGACGCCGCTGATTCCACGCTCGATCGCGGCACGCGCCTTCGCATCGACGACCTCGCCGGCCTCGTTCCCATCCTGCGAGACGCCGGCGTATCGCTGCCTCCACCCGTTTCGGAGCGTCTCACCGGTCGCATGACCGCCGAGATTCAACTCGCGGGAACGGCCACGCGGCCCGCCGCGTCGGCGACGATCGCTGCGCGCGGTCTGCAGGCCGGTGACATCCCCGCGACAGATGTCGACGCGACGCTGGCGATCAATCGAAACACGGTTCGCGCGAGCGCGGTCGAGGCGCGGCTTGGCGCCACGACCCTGAAGGCGTCGGGTCAGTACGCGTGGTCGGGAGCTTTCGACGGACGCTTCGATGCGGCAACGCAGGAGATCGATCAGTTGATGCGCTTGGTCGGCTTTTCTGCGGTGTCGCTCACAGGGACCGCGCGACTCGCGGGGACTGCCGCCGGAACCACGCAGGCGCCACGAGCGCAGGCCACACTCGCCGCGGCTGATGTCGCCGTTGATGGGACGGCAGTCGGCACGGTGAACGCCAATCTGACCTTTGCTGAAAACCGGGTGACTCTCGAGGCGGCGGCACCGCAGAACGCGGTGCGCGCAAACGGCAGGCTCGACGCCCGCGAGCCATACGCGTATGAGGCGGAAGCCAATTTCGATCGCACGCCCATCGCTCCTCTCGTGCCGGCTCGTTTTCGGGATCGCATACAGATCGATGACGGAACGATCGACGGCCGAGTACGGGCGGAGGGGAATCTGAAGCCCGCACCGCTGCCGGAATCGAGCCGGGATGTTGCGGGTCAGCGCGCCGAGCGCGAGCGAGGCGTGGCAGGCGGTGGGGGTGGGGCCCCAGCGCAAGTTAGAAAAATAGAAGCGCACGATCTCCACATCCGTGCACGAAACCTGCAGGCGCACGCCTCAGGGTCGCTCGGCCGCGAAAAAACGACCGATCGTCTCGAGCTGCGCATTGAAGGACCGCTGGCGGACGTCACAGCGCTCGCGGCGCCGTACTTGTCTGCAACGCCGGTGAAAGCGGACGGCTCACTCAACATCAACCTTCAGGTCGCCGGCACGATGACGGCGCCCGAACCAGCCGGGACCGCTACGCTCCGCGCCGATCGCATGTCGTACGGCGATCTTCCGCCCGTGACCGGGCTCTCGGTCGACGCGCGCCTCGAGCCGACCCGCGTGCTCGTCGACTCGCTCGCCGCCACGTGGCAGCAGGCGGCGCTGTCGGCGAAGGCGGAGCTCCCCCTGGATCTCCTCGCACCCGGAACCTTTGGAACCTCGAGAACCCTAGGAACCCCAGGAACCCCAGGAACCCCAGGAACCCTTGGAACCCTTGGAACCCTTGGAACCGTTACGGCGCATGTGTCGAACGTTTCGCCCGCCGTGCTTGCGCCGTTCCTGTCTCTATCTCAGCTCCGGGAGCTGGCCGGCACGATGGCAGCGACCATCACCGCCGAGACCGATGCGTTCGCGGTCGAGCGCGTCCGCGCGCACGTCACCGTCGATCAGGCATCGCTCACGCTTGCCGGCGTCCCGTTCTCGCAGATCGTGCCCACGCGCCTGCGGATGGCCGACGGAAGAGCCGCGATCGACGACTTCAGGTGGACCTCGCAAGGTAATGAGTTGATGGTCACCGGCGGTGTGGACCTGCGTTCCGACCCCCCGCAACTCGATCTACGGGCGAAAGGTCTGATGGATCTCCGGATGGTCGCCGCGTTCGTCACCGACATCGGCACGGCCGGCATCGCAACGACCGATCTCGCGGTGAGCGGACCGCTGAACGCGCCCGAGGCGCGTGGCGTCGTCGGGATCAAGGACGCCGAGCTCCGCATCCAGACGCCGCCGGTCATCGCGTCGGACCTGAACGGCGAACTCCGCATCACGGGCGGCCGGGCGGTAGCCGTGATGCTGACTGGCCTGGTCAATGGTGGCGAAGCGAAGATCTCCGGCGATATCAACGCGGCGGCGCTCGACGACCCTCGCGGACGCCTCGTGCTCACGGCGCGCAACGTCGCGGTCGAGTACCCCGACGGTTTCGCGACCGAGTCGAATGCGGACTTGACGGTGACGCTCGCTGACGCGGGCCCTTCATTGACCGGACGCATTGACGTGCTGAACGGGACGTACCGCGAGCCGCTTGTGATCTCGAGCGGGCTCGTCGCCGGATTGCAGCGCGAGGCCGTTCCTGCGGCGCCCGCTTCATCCATGCTGTCGAAACTCCGCCTCGACATCACGGTCGTGACCGACGAGGACGTCCGCATCGACAACAACTACGGACGGCTCAACCTCGCCGCGAATCTGCGGCTCGTTGGCACACCGGCCGCAGCCGGCGCGGTCGGGCGAATCGAGGCGACCGAAAACAGCGAGATCTACCTGGCGGGCAACACCTATCAGATCGAGCGCCTCGTGATCGATCTGACGAACCGGCGCGCGATCGCGCCGAGCGTCAGCTTTCTCGCGGAAACCCGCGTCGGCAGCGTGCCGATCGAAGTGGCGCTCGAATGTCCCGCGAAGGGGCCGTGCGAGCGGGAGGTGCGATCCCTCCTGTCGGGAACGACGAACGCAGAAGCCGAGGAAATGCTCTTCGGCGTGTCGTCGGATCCAACCGTCGCCGGTGAGCAGCTCGCACGACTGCTCTCCGGCGAAATCCTGGGGATCGTCGGACGGACGGTCGGTCTGGACACGCTGCGGCTCGAGCAGGGTGCGCGCGGCCGCAGCGACATCTTCGAAGATCCGACGCTCGTCGCCGGCGAGATCGATCCGGCGTCCCGTCTCACGCTCGGCGAGCGGCTCGGAGACAACGTCGAGCTCGTGTACTCGCAGGACCTCACGGGCAGCGGGTTCACGTGGAGCACGACGTACTTTGCTGCCTACGGCATCTCGCTCCGCGCGATTCTGTTCGACGACCAGAGCCGCGCGTACGAGTTCCGGCACGAGCCGCGTTTCGGCGGCGCACGCCGCGAGCGCACGAGACGTCCGCCGGGAGCCCGGATTGCCGACGTCCTCATCGCGGGAACGCCTGGCTTTCCGGAGAATGACCTGCGGCGCGGGCTGAAGCTCGGCGCAGGCGATCGATTTGATTTTGGCAGATGGCAAGAGGATCGACGCCGGCTCGAAGAGTTCTATTACTCGCGAAACTACCTCGAGGCGCGGGTCCGGGCGCGCCGCCGCGACTCGGGCGACACGATCGTCCTGGAGTACACGATCGATCGTGGACCTGCAACGGCGCTCGAGATCAACGGCGTCGACCTGCCCGAGCGCTCGGAAGACAAGATCCGCGAGCGATGGTCGGCGGCCGTCTACGACGGGTTCCTGGAACGGGACGCCCGGACGATCGTCCGCGACTCTCTATACCAGGACGGCCGGCTGAGCGCTTCGATCAATGCGTCGGTTCAGCGCGACGCCGCGCAGGACCGCAAAGCGCTTCGGATCGACGTTACGCCGGGACCGCAGATGGCATTCCTCCTGCGGTTCACTGGTAATCAGGTGATTCCGGCGGCGAAGCTGTACGAGGTCGCGGCATCGGTGGGGACGCTCACCGCGTGGTTGGATCCGGCGGCCTTCGAGCAGGCTGTCGAGCGCTTGTACAAAGAAGAAGGGTTGCTCGCCGCCGACGCGGAAGTGCTCGACCCCGTGATCGACGGCGACCCGGAATCGAACGGCACCTCGATCGTTCGGGTCGTGATTCGCGAAGGAGAACCCTGGACGATCGGCCGCGTCGCGATCGAAGGCACCGGCGTGCTCTTGGGCACTGACGGCATCGACACGATCGACTTCAGATCCGGGATGCGTTACCAGGCGCGGATCGTCGCCGCCGCGGCGGAAAAGCTCGAACGGCGCTTCCGGCAGTCGGGCTTTCTGGACGCGCAGGTCGCCGTGGAGACCACGGTGGACGACGCGGTGCGGCGCGTCGATCTGGTCGTGCGCGCGCAGCCGGGTCCACGGTCAATTCTGAGCGACGTGATCGTGGAAGGGGCCGATCCGACCAAACCGCTCGTGGCGCGCGCGATCGAGCTCACGCCGGGCGCGCCGGTCAGCCAGATGGCCATCGGACGGACGCGCCGTTCGCTCAACGACACCGGCGTGTTTCGCAGCGTCGAGATCGATCTTGAACCGGCGCCGGCGTCGGCCAGTCTCGCGCCGGACGGCGATCGTCCGGTCGTCGCGCGCGTCCGGCTCCAGGAACGCCCGCGCTATCGCTTCCGCTACGGCCTCGCTTTCAACGATGACGTGGTCTCCGCCGAGGAGCGGCGCCAGCGGATGGCGTTTGCTGCCGACTTCCAGAACCGCAATCTCTTCGGCACGGGCGCCACGGCGGGCCTCTCCGCACGGATCAGCCGCGACCAGCAGGTGGGCCGGTTGAACGTTGGCGCCAATCGGTTCTTCGGCCTGCCGCTCCGGTCGAATTTCTTCATCTCCCGCAGCCGCGAGGAGTTTGGATCCAGCGAAGAGTTTCCAACGATCTCGAACGTGACGGAGCTGAGCTTCGAACAATCGTACCGGCTGCGCCGGTTCCTGGACCTGCGTTACGGCTACGGGCTGGGCCGGAACCGGACGTTCGTCGATTGCACCACGGCCGCCTGCGAGCCGTTCGACATCCGGGTCCGCCTCGCTCGCCTGACCGGTGGCGGGCTTGTGGACCGGCGAGCCGATCCGTTCGATCCGGCCGGCGGCTGGTTCACCTCCTCGACGTTCGAGCTCTCGAGACCGGGCATCGGGTCGGACCTGAGTTTCCTCAAAGGCTTCTTTCAATACTTTCAGTTCACGCCCATTCATGACCGGACCGTCCTCGCGTCGGCGTTCCGTCTCGGCCTGGCGCGAACGTTCGATGATGAGGAGCTGATCCCGAGCGAGCGCTTTTTCGGAGGCGGCGCGACGAGCGTGCGCGGGTACCGCGAGGACGATCTCGGACCGCGCAGCATCTTCGGAGACGCGGACGGCGGTCAGGCCATGCTCATCCTCAATGTGGAGGCGCGCTTCCCGCTTTACCGCTGGATCCGCGGCGTGGGGTTCGTGGACATGGGCAACGTCTATCCGACCGTCAGCGACATATCCTTTTCAGATTTCCTCGTCGGGCTGGGTGCCGGTATCCGCCTCGACACACCCGTCGGCCTCATCCGGTTCGACCTGGCCGCGCCGGCGAATGGACGCCCATTCGATCCGAAGTGGCGCGTGCACTTCGGACTCGGGCACTCTTTCTGAACCTTGCATTGTGGACGGGGGATTGGGGATTGGCGATTGATTGGTGGTTGACAATTGTGGATTGGGGATTCATTGCGTCAATCACCAATGAATCGCCAATCGTCAATCCTCAGTCGTCAATCAGTCCACAATCCACAATCGACAATCCAAAATCTCAAGGATCAGCGCCCCCTCACCGTGCGCATAATGGACTCCACGGCCGGCCGCTCCGGCGCGTTCGGCGCCAGCTTCAGGAAGTTCTCGAAGTACACCGCCATGCGATCGACGCGCTTCGCCTTATAGAAATTCATCCCGGCGTGATAGTGCGCGTACGCCGTCTGCGGGCTCGTCTCCGCCGCCTTGGCGAAGGCGTCGGCGGCCTCGGCGTTCTCGTTTCTCGCTTCGAGCACGAGGCCGCGCTGAAAATGCGCCTGCGAGAGCGCGGGATTCGCTTTTACCGCCGCATTCGCCTGCTCGAGCGCGCCGTCGAGATTGCCATCGCCGAGCGCAATGGCCGCCTCCGCCGTCGCCTTCCACGCGGCATCTCCCTGAACACGACGGAAGGCCTCCTTCGCCTGGTCGCCCTGGCCGAGCTTCCGGTACGCAAGGCCCCGCAGATACTGAGCCTCCGGCGACTGATCGCCGGCTGTTTTCTCGACGACCTCCTGGTACTTTCCCGCCTCGAAGAGTTTTTGTGCGTCTTCCTGTGCGGCGATGCCGATCGAGACTGTTAGCGCCGCCACAACCACGAAGAAATTCACTGTTCTCGTCATGCCCCTCAGTGTAGTCCCGTCTTGTAACGGTCTAGACGTTTTTCACAGCAGCCGCGATATTGCCGAGCGCCAGTTCCAACTGCTTTCGCGAGGCCGCGATGTTCATGCGCATGTATCCCCCGCCACCCTTGCCATAGTTGCTGCCAGGGTTCACGTGTACCTTCGCTCGCTCGACGAGAAAGCGCTGCAGGATGTCCTCGGGTGTGCGCTTTGGATCGGTTGGCGCCTTCTTGCGGTTGTAGTCGTCTGCCAGCTTCGTGGCGCCGATCCGCTCCATCAACTCACCGACCTCCAACCAGCAGAGAAAGGTGGCTTGCGGCTTCGTGAGTTTCACGGTCGGGATCTTGTCGTGGATGTAAGACGCGACAAAATCACGGTTGCCTTCGATGTACGCGGCCACCTGGTTGAGCCACTCCTCGCCTTCGGCGTAGGCTGCCCGATTGGCCACGATGCCCAGCGTGGTCAGGTCGGCGCGCACAAATGGCATCACGCGGGCTGTCAGGTCCGCATTGGTCGAATAGAACCACCCCACCTTCTGCGCCGAGAGGTTGAACGCCTTGCTCGCGGCGTTGAACGAGATGCTGTTGTTGACGATGTCCTTGTTCGGCAGGCTCGCAAAAGGAGTGTACCGCTCACCCTTGCTGACGAAGTCGCAGTGAATCTCGTCCGCCAACACGACGACGCGACGCCGCAGGCAGATCTCGCCGATCGTCGTGAGCTCCTCGGCGCTCCAGCAGTTGCCGGTCGGGTTGTGCGGATTGCAGAGGATGAACGTGTGCGTATCGTGGCTGATGCGGCGCTCGAAGGCGGCGTAGTCGACCCGGTACCGGCCGTTCTCGAACCGCATCGGGCTTTCCTCGGCGATCGTGCCGGTGTAGACGAGGTCCGAGTAGAAGCCGTCGTACGCCGGAGTCGTGAGCAGGACCTTGCTGCCGCGCGGCGAGAGCGCCTGGAGCGCAAAGATGAGGGCCGGGTGCACGCCGTTCGTGAACACGAGCGTCGCGGGATCGATCGTCACGCCGTAGTGCCGCCGGTTCCACGCCGCGACGCTCTCGGCCATCGCCGGCGTGGCGGCCCCCATGTCGAGGTAGCCCCAGTTTTCGTGCGCGATCCGCG
>DATAEE010000221.1:0-4995 GCA_036258175.1 Vicinamibacterales bacterium | reverse complement strand
GAGCAACGCGCGAAGCTCGGCGAAGTTGTAAATCTCGCCGTTGAAGATCACCTGGATCGAGCCGTCCTCGTTTCCGATGGGCTGATCGCCGGTCGCAAGATCGATGATGCTGAGCCGCCGGTGGCCAAGCCCGATTCCCGGTCCGACGTAATAGCCCGCAGCGTCGGGCCCGCGGTGCGTGACCGCGTCGGTCATCGTGCGCAGCAGATCTGCATCAACGTGGACATGCGGGTCATAGAGAAACTTGCCGGCAATGCCGCACATCTCAGGACACCGGCAGCGGCGAGCGTCCCGGGATCCGGGAGAGGGCCTCGAGTTGCGACAGGTACAACTGCTCGAACGCCCGCGCCATGCGGTCGTACGAGTGGCGCTCGATCGCGCGCTGCCGCGCGGCCGCTCCCATGCGCTCCGCAAGCGCCGGCTCGTCCATCAGCCGGAGCAGCGCGCGCGCGAACGACCCCGCATCGTCAGCAGGCACGAGCAGACCGGTTTCACCGTCAACGACGATTTCAGGGATGCCCCCGACCGCGGTCGCGACAGACGGAAGCCCCGCGGCCATCGCCTCGATCAAGGCGTTCGGTGAGGCCTCGGAGCGCGACGCAAGCGCAAAGATGTCCGCCGCGGCCAGCGCCGCGCCGACGTCCTCCTGGTGTCCTAGGAACTGAACGAAACTCGTCAGCCCCCAGTCAGCTGCGAGCGCCTGGAGCGCACGGCGGCGCGGGCCGCCGCCAACGATGAGCAGCCGCGCGTCGGGATGCCGGGCGATAACGGTGCGCATCGCTGAGAGCAGGATCTCGTGGCGTTTTTCCGGTCGCAGATTCGCCACCGTCACAATCGTGCGCAGTGCGCCTCGAGCGCGTGGCCGCGCCGGAAATGCGGAGATGTCGAGGCCGTTCCGGATAGTCTCTATTCGACCGGCAGGCACTCCTTCGCGTGCCACGGCGTTCGCCGCCGCCGTGGAATTCGCAACCACCTTGTGCGCCATGCTGAACGCGAAGCGCTGCAAGCGAAGCTGTGCGGCCGTCTTGTCGGCCTTGATTTCGCGGCGGCTCCCGATTCGCACAGGAACGCGCGCCCAGGCACCGGCGAGCAGACCGAAGACGTTCGCGTAGAAATCGCACGTCTGGAGCACGAGGATCCCGCGGTTCCGGCACCAGCCCGCAAACTGTCGCGCACACCGTACCGCGCCAGGCCGTGCGAAGCTCGTGAGGCGGAACTCGTCGATCGAGGCGCGCTCCGCTGCTCGCGCGAGCCACGCACCTTCGCGTCTGAAGCACGCCAGGTGGACCGTAAACCGCGACCGGTCCAGCGTGCGCGCCAGCTCGACCATCTGGCGCTCTGTTCCCCCCGGATGGAAGCTGGTCAGAAAAATTGCAACGGGCACCTGCGGGCGCAGTTTCACACCCGTTATCTCAGCAAGGCAGGTGCCATGAAAAAGAGTGCCGAAAGAGGGATCAGCGCATGGACTGTACGGCAGCGGCCGGGAGTGATTGGGTAACCGGCTTCCACGGGGCATCGAGATAGCGCCGATGCCAGAGCTCGAAGACGACGAGTTGCCACAGCCGGAACGAATGGTCACGCGTGCCGGCCAGGTGCTCCTCGACGATCCGCTGGATAAATGACGGCTGGAAGTATCCGCGCTGCGTCGCCGTAGGCGACAAGAGGACGTCACGAAAGAGCTGAGTCAGCCCGCCGCGGAACCAGGCGCCAATCGGCACGCCGAATCCCTGCTTCCGGCGGCGGACGATCGACGGCGGCAGCAGGCCGGCGACGGCGCGCTTCAGAATGTGCTTCCGGCGGCCCTCGCGAATCTTCATCCGGGACGGCAGCGACGCGGCGAAGTCTATGACCTCGTTGTCGAGAAGCGGCACGCGCGATTCGATCGAGTGCGCCATGCTCATCCGGTCCACTTTCGTCAGGATATCCTCCGGTAGGTAGGTCTCGAAGT
This sequence comes from Vicinamibacterales bacterium, assembly GCA_036258175.1. GTDB lineage: Bacteria > Acidobacteriota > Vicinamibacteria > Vicinamibacterales > 2-12-FULL-66-21 > DATAEE01. The sequence goes on along the minus strand of DATAEE010000221.1, from coordinate 3,047 downwards.
CGACGCGCATCATGCGACCCTGCGGTGCGAGCGCGGCGAACCGGTCGAAGTGACGGGCGAGCCGTGCCTCCGCCGTGCTGTCGAGCGCGACGGCAACATCGGGCGCGAGCAATGCTCGCTTTTCGTCCGGGTGGAAGAACGAGACGGCGTCGAGATACCGGCCGTTCGCGTCGCGAGACACGAGACGGAAGAAACCCTTGCCGCGCGTCCCGTGTGGTAGAAGCGGCCAGACGGTCGACGCCAGCCGGCGTTTGGCTGGTAGCGGCAGGCGATCGAACGCTGCTACGCGCGGGTGCGGAACATAACGGTCGTAGCCGCCGAACAGCTCGTCGCCGCCATCGCCCGAGAGCACCACCGTGACGTGACGCCGCGCCATCTCAGAGACATACCAGGTCGGAATCGCCGAGGGGTCGGCGAAGGGCTCGTCGAAATGATCGATCAGCCGATCGAGGATCGACAGCGCGTCGGGGCGCACCACGAATTCGTGGTGATCGGTCCCGAACCAATCGGCGACGGCCCTCGCATGCTCCAACTCGTCGAACGCGGGCTCGTCGAAGCCGATCGAAAACGTCTTGACCTTCGTCGTCGCCTCCGCCATCAGGCCGACGACGACACTCGAGTCGATGCCGCCGGAGAGGAATGCGCCAAGCGGCACGTCGCTGACGAGGTGTGCGCGGACCGCATCGGCCAGCACCTCACGCAAGCGAATCGCAGCTTCTTCTTCGCTGCCCGCGAATGATTCCTCGGCCGGCACACGCCAGAACGGCACCACCGCCGCGCGCCCGTCGTGCCAACGCAACAGATGGCCCGGCGGAAGTTTGCGGATGCCGGAGAAGATGGACCCGTCTTTCGGCGTGTACAAGAACGAAAGATAGTGATCGAGCGCCGCAAGATCGATCGTCCGATCGACGACGCCGGCGGCAAGAAGCGATTTGATTTCCGAAGCGAAATAGAGCCGCCCGCCCCGCTCGACGTAATGGAGCGGTTTGATGCCCGCGCGATCGCGCGCGAGAATCAGCGTCCGGCGCGGCGCGTCCCACAGCGCCAGCCCGAACATGCCACGCAGCCGGACGAGCGCGTTCTCGCCCCATTCCTCGTACGCGTGAACGATCGCTTCGGTGTCGCTGGACGTGTAGAAGCTGTGCCCGCGATCCGAGAGCGCATCGCGCAGCTCGCGATAGTTGTAAATCTCGCCGTTGAAGACGATCCAGATGGTCTTGTTCTCGTTATGGATCGGCTGACGGCCCGTCGCCAGATCGATGATGCTCAGCCGGCGCATGCCGAGCCCAGCCTGGCCGTCGACGTAGACGCCCTGGTCGTCCGGACCACGATGACGAATGACGTCGCACATGGCGTGCACATCGGCGGTGGATCTCGCCGACGGTGCCGCTTCCCGATCGACAAACCCTGCGATTCCACACATGACTCAGCCTGCCAGAGACATCGCGCCGACCTGCAGTCGCGTTCCGCCGATGCGATACTGCGACCGAACCGTACCGGATGGACCGAGGCGGACGACGGCCACTCGCGCGTCAGTGTCCACCACGCGCGTGGGCCACGGGGCCGCCGGGTGCGGGATCCGGTCTCCCGGCTTCACCGCGGTCGAGCCATTCTCGGTCGCGAACAACACGACGATCCGATCGTGGCCGCGCTCGAGCACGACGCCCGCACGATGCCACCCGTCACCTTCCGTCTCACGCGGGGCGACCGCCTGCACGCGCCACGGCAGTCCCATTCCGAACGCGGTCACGATGGACAAGGGCGTCGGCGCCCCGACTCCGGCGACGATCGTTGTCGCCGGAACGACGCAGCCGTAGCGCGGCGACGACCATCCGAGGCCCGACGCTTCGTCGGCGCGATACAGCCGCGCGCCGGAAACCGTCGTGGTCATCCACGCGCGTGCTAGGTCCGCGTCGAGCTGCCAGTTTGAGCCCTTTTCGTCAGACCGGGCCTCTGTCCACGCGGGATCGAAGTGCCAGTGGGCCTCGACCGCGGTTCGCTTCGTCGGCCCGGAAGTACTGACCAGGTGATCAGCGACGAGAACCAGATCTTCGACACAGAGCACCGAGCGCCGATGCTCGAGCGGGGCGAACCCGGCGTGGGCGGCTTCGAAATAAACGAGGCCCGGCTCGTCGACACGGGCGAGCGGCCGTGCGTCGATGCGCGAGTGCCACTGGAAGGGCCGACTGGGTTCGGATTGCGGCCGGCCGTCGACGAGCAGCGTGTTATGCAAAGCAGTTCCGCGAAACCGATCGCGAAGCGCGGCGTCGGTTGTATAGACCGCCGTGCCCGGGTCGATGAGAAGCGGTCGCCCGTCGATCGTCAGCACGATCGAAAGCGCATCCGCGTGCGCGTGCCCTCCGTTCAGGAAGCCGTGGCGTCCAACGTCGAACACCAGATGCGCGCCGGCCGACGGCCGCGCAATGTAGTAGCCCATATCGTCGAAGGCTTCGGCCCGAGGCAGCGCAGACGGCCTGGCCGCAGGAACATCGATGTCGGACATCCACGCGCCCAGAAGCCACAGGCTCTCCTCCCTCGCACCAAGCGACAGCTCCGGACGCCGGAGCAGCTTCGAGGCTATATCGAGAGAGTCGGTGACATCAGCCGGATCCCGCCCCGCAATCGGAAACAGCGATCCCCCGTCGTCATCGCCGAGCGCCGGCATCCGGCCGCGTTCGTCGGCAAGGGATCGAGCACAGGCCGCCAGCCGTGTGGCGGCGCGGTCGAATGCCGATTCGGCCGCTTCGTCGCCGGCGATCCTGGCAACGGTGAGAGCGAGCAAGTAATAGTCGAGCGCATAGCGGTGGTAGTGGGCAGAACGCTCGACGTGACCGCCGTCAGTAAGAATTTGTCGATCGATCTCGTCGAGCAGAATAGTCCGCCCGGTACGCAGCCATCTGTGGCTGCGCTTCAATTCCAGCACCGCGACACCTGCAACATAGAGCGCAAGCGCTTCACCAAGAAGGTGCGTGTTCGGGCTGAAGTAATACGAGAGGTTCCGCCGAACATGTTCGAGCTGGGCGTCGAGCGCGACGAGCAGGTCAACG
>DATAEE010000220.1:0-4168 GCA_036258175.1 Vicinamibacterales bacterium | reverse complement strand
CACATCCGCGGGCGAATACTGGGCCCCGGCACGCGGGCCCGCCGCTTTGGCTCATGGGCACCGCGTACACGGTGTTGTTCCTCGCGGGCCTCTATCCCGTCACGATATTCGGCGGTCAGCCCTATTACCCCGGACCGTGGGAGCCTGCGGAGACGATTGCCGCATTCTTCCAGGCGCGGCCCGGCGCGGTTCGCCTCTGTGCATTGCTGCAGTTCGGCGCGGCGGTCCCACTTGGGATCTTCACCGCGTCGATCGCGAGCCGCTTGCAGTTCCTCGGCTCGCGCGCCGCTGGCGTATCCATCGCGCTCTTCGGCGGGATCACGACCGCGGTCATGATGATGGCCGCCTCGATCGCCCTCTGGGTCATGGCGCAACCGAGCATCGCCGACAACAGCCCGGTCCTGCAGGCACTCTACTGGCTGACGCAGGGTTTTGGCGGTGCCGGTTTTTCCGTGCCGTTCGGCCTCCTCGTCGCGGGCGTCACTATTCCGGCAGCGTTCATGAGACTCATTCCGAAATGGATAGTCGTGCTGGGGATCGCGGTCGCGATCTGCGGAGAGCTGAGCTGGCTTTACATGATGGTGCCCAACGCCCTCCCCCTGGTGCCGTTGACTCGCTTTCCGGGGTTTGTCTGGCTCATCGCTGTCGGCCTGTCGCTGCCCAGTTCGGCCGCGGGCGCCGCATCTACCAGTGCGCCAGGGCGGAACTGAGACGTGAAGGCCATTGAGCGTGCGGCGTATTGGACCGGTGGTCTGCTGATCCTCAGCGGCGTCATCCACCTCGCCATGCTGCTGACAGGCGGCGGCACATGGGAAGGACCATTGTCGCTGCGCAAACCTGCCACGTTCGGCCTCTCATTCGGTTTGACCTTGGTCAATGTGACCGTGATCGCCTCGTTCCTGCCGCTCAAGAATCGCTCCCGAGCCCTTCTGCTCGGCGTGTTCACCGCGGCGTGTGTGCTCGAGACGTTCCTCGTGTCACTCCAAACCTGGCGCGGTGTTCCGTCACATTTCAACGTCGAAACGCCGTTTGACGCCGCGATCGCACAGACGCTCGCGCTCGGTGGATTTACTCTCGTCGCGATCATCATCGTGCTGACCGTCGCCGTCGTCCGTCATGGCAGCGCGCTGCCACGACCCCTTGGTCTCGCGATTCGAGCCGGATTGGTGGCGCTCGTCGGCGCGCAGCTCGCCGGCGGTGTGATGATCGCCACCGGCATGCGCCTCGTGTTCGGCGGCGATCCGCAGGGCGCGTATGCGATGGGCGGATGGCTGAAACCGGTCCACGGGGTTCTGATGCACGGTATCCTCGTGCTGCCACTACTTGCGTGGCTGATGGCGCGAAGGAATTGGGACGAGCGCAGCCAGATGCGGGGGGTGCACACGGCCATTGCCGTCTATGCGCTCGTCGTCGCCCTGAGCCTCATGTCAGCATTCAACGCCGCCTGAAGTCCTCCAACCAGCATAGAGGAGTGCCCACAGATGGAACCGGAGCGACGGCCGATCGGTTACTGGCTGAAGCATCTCGATCGTCTCATCGATGAGGCCTTCGAACGGGCGCTCGACGCGGACGGCCTGACGAGGCGTCACTGGCAAGTCTTGAACACCCTGGCCGCCGGACCATCGACAGCTGCGGCGCTCACGGCCGCGCTGCAGCCATTCGTCCAAGAGGACGCGAAGGCCGTAGAAGTCATCATCAAGGATTTCTTCGATCGTGGCTGGGTTCGCAACGTTCCTGATGGTGGGGTCGAGATCTCCGAACGGGGCCGGGCGGTGCACGAGGCAGCCATGAAGCGGGTTGCCGAGACGCGTCAGGATTTGCGACGCGGCATCACCGATGACGAGTACGTGAGCGTCGTCAGGATTCTTCAACGCATGGCGTCGAATCTGGAATCGTCAGGAGTCGGGTTCAAGCGGCTGTCCAGGCAATGATCCCAAACGAGATCGGCCTGCCTAGAAATGGCGCTCCCGGCAGGACTTCCGTTCTCGATGAGCCGTCATCCGCGTCTGCCGCAACATGCGAGCCGTTGCTGACCCGCGGACGTGGACCGTCGAAGCAGGGTTTCTGGCCACAACGGCGGAAGCGCGAAATGACACCAACACGCGACACGACTCACCCGAACGAAGCTGCCTTTCCCCGGTCTCTCCGGGCCTGCGCTTCGCGCATTGGCGCATGCCGGTATTGGCTCCATGGCTCAACTCGCGCGGCGTTCGGAGGCAGAATTGCGCGCGCTACACGGGATGGGCCAAAGGCGCTTCGGATTTTGAGGTCCGCGCTGGCGCAGCAGGGGCGTCATCTTCGCGAGAGCAAGCGACCTCAGCGACGCTCCGGGTAAGGCATTTCACCGCGTTCCAACATATCGACCAGTGCGGCGATTTTCCTCGCGCGTCCAGCCGGTGTCTTCATGTTGGTAGTGCGAAACGCGAGTGCATAGAGGTTCTGCCGCCCCAGCGACTGAAACGTCTTTCGTGCGCGCGGACTGGCTTCGATCGCTTTTCGCAGATCGTTGGGGAAATTGTCGTCCAACGCGCCGCGCATCGGCGCGTACGCCGAGTTCCAACGGCCGTCGGCCTTCGCCGCGTCCACTTGGCGTTGTCCGTGCGGCGTCATGCGCCCGGCCTTCGTCAACCGCGCGACGTGCTCGCGGTTGATCTGACTCCAGATGCTCTTCGCCCGGCGCGGCGTGTATCGCTGCAGATAGGAGCGTTCATCGAATGCCTTGCGGATGCCATCGATCCAGCCCCAGCACAGCACGACGTCGAGCGCTTCCGCAATCGTGATCGACGGCACGGCAGAGCTCTTCTTGTAGATGCGCAGCCACACTTCACGCTCTCGCGCGTGGTTCTTGCGCATCCAGGACTCGAACGCCGCCTCAGTGCGAAAGGTCTTGATCTTCCGTGACTCTGGAACGACTGGGGCCATGTTGAGGATCGACCTCTGACGATAGCACTCCCCCCGTCCAGCGCCCGTTCCGGTAGCCGCGAGGGAGTGTTTTACTCGGTGAAGCATCCAACGAGAGCGTCGACCAGTGAGCGTGCCATTGTTCCGTCATGGTCAAGAGCTGGGTTGAAGATGGTCACCTCAAGCCCCACGACTCGAGCACTAGCCAGGGCTGTTTGCAGGGTGATATGCAGCTCCCGCCACGAGAGGCCATCGGGCAATCGGTAGTCGACAGCGGGCATGAGGGAGTCGTCGAGCGCGTCGGCGTCAAGATGAATCCAGAATCCGTTCAGCTCCGGACGCGAAAGACGGTCGACCGCCTCGCGTGCCGAGGCGTCGGCGCCTGAACCTCTGATCTCTCTCAGATCGATCGCTCGCATTTCATGCGGCAGAACCTGACTCCCATAGGTCGCCGCCTCCTCGGCATCCCGAAACCCGAGCACAACGACGTCTGCGTCGCGCACTAACGGCCGATAACCCTCGAACGTCGTCATGATGTCGGGTCCTCGGCCGGTCGCCAGCGCGAGATCGGACGACGCCGCCTCGCCATTGGTGTTCGCTTCCGGCTGATAGAAGTCTGAGTGGCCATCGATATAGAGCAGCCCATACCGGCCACGCCGACGCAGGGCCAGCAGGCTCCCGAGGACGACGCTGCAATCCCCACCGAGTACGACGGGAAAATCGCCGGTCTCCAAGACTTCCTCGATCGCATCGGCAAGCTTGGGCGTGTAGTCGGCGATGCCCTGCGCATTGAGCATCAGTGTTTCGGGATCGCGACGGTCGTCGTAGGGAGGCGGCTCCACGCGCGCGGCCCGGCGAGCCCGCAGCCGCACGTCCAATCCTGCTCCGATCAGCGCGTCAGGCAGTCTCTCGACGCCAGTCGGCCGAAGCCCGAGCACGGATGGTGCTTCGACGATCGCATAGTGGCGAGTCACAGGTGTTCTCCTCGAGCGCGCGGCGTTCAACACGCACGCGTGGTCATTGGAAGAAGCGACCCGAGCGCCGACCCGGGCTCAGAGGCGTTGGCTGATCGCCAGAATGTTTCCCTCGGTATCCTTGAACCACGCCGTCTTGGCGTTACCACCGGTCGCGATACTGTTCCTCATCGTCACGCCCGGCATGTCGTATTCCTCGAATAGCACGCCGCGCGCCTTGAGGTCGGCCACTTCGGCTTCCACGTCGGCAACCTGCCAGTACGCCTGGCTTGCCTTGGATGTCCCCGCATTGC
>DATAEE010000219.1:0-19032 GCA_036258175.1 Vicinamibacterales bacterium | reverse complement strand
GAAGCCGCTCACGGGCTTCCCGTCCGCGACCGTGTAGCCGTTGATCTCCTTCAGCACCGCCTCCGCCGAGGGCTCCTGGGTCGCGCCCTCGGTGGGGTAGTCCCACCGGAGCGCCTGGATCCCGCGGTCCCGCTCGTGGCGGGAAGAGGCGTAACGCTCCTTCAGCATCCGGCCGAGGTGGTACGTGAACCAGAGCTCGCTCCGGCAGTCTCCCGGCGGCTCGATGGCCTTCTCGTGCCACTGGAGGAGCCGCTGCGTGTTCGTGAACGTGCCGCTCTTCTCCACGTGGGTCGCGGCCGGGAAGAAGAACACCTCGGTGCGGATGTCCTCGGGCTTCACCTCGCCGCGCTGGATCTCCGGCGCGATGCGCCAGAACTCGGCCGTCTCGGTCGGCGCGAAGTCGCGGACGACGAGCCAGTCGAGGTTGCGGAGCCCCTTGCGGTGGAGGGCGCCGTGCATCGACCCCACCGTCGGGTTCTCGCCCATGACGAAGTAGCCCTTGACCTTGCCGTCGAGCATGTCGGAGATCGCCTGGTACGCGGAGTGGTCGCCGGAGATCCGCGGCAGGTGGTCGAAGCAGAAGTCGTTCTCCGCGGTCGCGTACTCGCCGTAGTACGCCTTCAGCAGGCTGACGGTGTACGCCTCCATGTGGCCCCACCAGCCGCTCGGCGCCGCGTTCAGCTCGACGAACGTCTTCAGGTCGTCGTGCGCGTGCGCGTGCGGCATCGGGATGTAGCCCGGGAGGATGTTGTAGAGCGTCGGGATGTCCGTCGAGCCCTGGATCGACGCGTGGCCGCGCAGCGCGACGATCCCGCCGCCGGGCCGCCCGATGTTCCCGAGCAGGAGCTGGATGATTGCCGCAGTGCGGATGTACTGGACGCCGACCGTGTGCTGCGTCCAGCCGACGGAGTAGACGATCGCCGAGGTGCGCTCGCGACCGGAGTTGTCGCACAGCGACTCGGCGACCTCGACCAGCTGCTCCGGGGTGCAGCCGCAGATCTCGGCGACGCGCTCGGGCGTGTAGCGGCTGAAGTGCCGCTTGACGATCTGGAAGACGCAGCGCGGGTGCTGGAGGGTGTTGTCCTCCTCGGGCGGCTCGCCGTGGTGGAGCGTTCCGCCGTGACCGCCGTGGCCGGCCGCCTCGCCGACGTTCGCGCCCATCTCGCGCTGGCCGGCGGCGCCCGCGACCTCGAGCCCCGCGTACTGCCAGGTCGTGTTGTCGTAGGTGCCCTTGTCGGGCTGCCAGCCGGAGAAGAAGCCGTCCAGCTCCTCCGTGTCCTTGAAGTCCTCGTGGATGATGATCGGCGCGTTCGTGTACGCCTTCACGTACTCGTCGAACCAGCGCTCGTGCTGGAAGATGTAGTTGACGATCCCGCCGAGGAAGGCGATGTCGGTGCCGGCGCGGATCGGAACGTGCGTGGTCGCCATCGCGCTCGTGCGCGTGAAGCGCGGGTCGACGTGGATCAGCTTCGCGCCCTTCCGGCGGGCCTCCATCGGCCACTGGAAGCCGACCGGGTGGTTTTCGGCCATGTTCGAGCCCATGATCAGGATGCAGTCCGAGTTGGACAGGTCCTGCTGGTAGTCGGTGGCGCCGCCTCGGCCGAACGAGGTCCCGAGACTCGGGACCGTGGAGCTGTGTCATATGCGGGCCTGATTCTCGACCGAGACGATCCCCAGGCCGCCGGTGAACAGCTTCTTGATCAGGTAGTTCTCTTCGTTGTCGAGCGTCGCGCCGCCCAGATGGGCGATTGAGGGGCACTGCATGACCGGTCGGCCGTCGATCGTTTCGACGAAATGGCGCTCGCGCGATGCCCAGACCCGTTCGGCGATTCTATCCAGCGCGTCGTCCAACTCGATCTCGGTCCACGCGCGCGCATATGGCGCGCGGTATTTCACCTTCGTCAATCGCCCGGGATGTGTGAGCAGCTCGAAACTGGCGGCGCCCTTGGGGCAGAGGTGCCCTTCCGAAACGGGTGAGCCGGGATCACCTTCGATCGAGATCAGCTGGTTGTCGCGGTGAAAAACGAGCTGGCCGCACCCGACGCCGCAGTACGGACAAACCGACCGCGCGACCGATGCCCCCTCGTGCCGCGGCCGGAGCGCCATCGTCCGCGGCGACATCGCTTCCATGCCGGTGCCGTCGCCACCAGAGATGAGTTGGCGGAGCAAGGGCCACCGCGCGAACAGGTCGAGCATCGGCATCATCATACCGTCGGGAAGATCACGCCAGGCGCGAGCTTCCACTCAGGGTCCAGCGCGCGCTTGACGGCCCGCATCTGCTCGATGCCCTCATCGCCGTAGAGATCGCGCAGCTGTGCCTGTTTGACCGCGCTTCGGCCGACGCCATGTTCGGCGAGCGGACAGCCGCCGAGCCGCGTCACTTCCCGGCCGATCTCCAGGATCGCCTCGCGCCCCGCTTTCACATCGTCGAGGCTCCGCGGGATGACGTTTGGATGCATGTTGCCGTCCGAGATATGACCCCAGACGGCGTAGTCGAGACGGCGGCGCTCGAAGGCCTCGCGGATGAGCGCGAGCATTTCCGGCAGCGAGTCGAACGGGACGATCATGTCTCCCGGCGTTTTCTCAATCGCCGCGTCGATCGTGCGCTTCGCCACGCCGACGCGTTCGTTCACGCCGGTGGGTACCGCCTCGCGGAGGGCCAGGAGCGCCTCGGCCCGGCGGCGATCGCCCGGTGGCGCCAGCTCGGTCGCCTCGAGCACGCCGTGTCGATCGAGCATCCTGCAGAACCGCACGACCGGCGTGTCCGGCGCGCCGGATTCGCGTGCGAGCCCAACCTCTTCGAAGACCCGCGTCGCGTCGGTCCGCGGCGGCAGCTCCAATTGCACGAGCAGCGCGACACTGGTCGAAGCCGGCCACGACACACCTAACTGGCGATCGACACCATCTTCGCGGACGACGGCGAGCGATCGGCTGTCCATGTGCTCGATCGCCGCCACGTCGACGCCGTGCGGATCGCGGGCGCGCCACGTCGCGTGCGACGCATCGCGCAGCTCGTTGACCAGCTTGATCGCCGCCGCTTCGGACGCGACCGGCACTAGCGCGAACGCGACCGCGGGCGGCGTGCGCTCGACGCGAAAGGTGACGTCCACGATGACCCCGAGCGTCCCTTCCGATCCAATCAGGAGATCGATTAGATCCATGCCTGGCGCCGCGAAGTATCCGGCGGATCGCTTCGGGACATCAGGCATCCGATACGACGGCGTCGTGATTGACGTCACGCTGCCGTCGACGCCGACGATTTCGACCCGGCCGTCACCGTCGACGAAACACTCGCCGCGCGCCAGCTCGAGGACGTCGCCGGAGGCGAGCACGATCGTCACGCCCTCGACCCAGTCGCGCGTGCTGCCGTACTTGAAGGTCGCGGCGCCCGCCGCGTTTGTCGCGACCACGCCGCCGGCGAACGCGCCGGTGAACGTCGGCACCGGCGGGTACCAGCGCGAGCGCGTCGAGAGCTCCGCCTGCAGCGCCGCGAGCGGCACGCCCGCGCCCACTTTCGCGTAGTCGCCGTACAACTGGATGCCTGTCAACTTCGCCGACGACAGGATGAGTCCGGCTGACGGCGTTGCTCCGCCGGTGACCGAAGACTGCGCGCCGATGGCAAGAACGTGCGAGGCGTTGCGGACGAGCGCGGCGACCGCCGCTTCGCTCCGCGGCCACGCGACCGCGTCGGCGTGTCCGCCGCGAACGTGTGCCGCATCTTCGAGATGCGCGTTGATGCTATCGGCGTCTCCGGTCAACCGGAGGTCGGTTGCGTCGCCTCGCGGAGGCCTCGCGCGCACCCGATGAGCGGCCACGGCTCATCATAGGAGGATCCGGAAGACCGTAGCCCGCGATCCGTGAAATTCGCGGAAGCCGGGGTCTTTTGTTCACCTCTGGCGCACGGGCCTGTAATCGGATGATCAAAACCGACACATTCGCCCGCAGGCGGGCTCCAGGGGCGCAGGAACGCCCCCCGCCGCATGTACGGCAGGGGTATCGGCCGAGCTGGGGCACCCGCAACGGCGCGGGAATTGCTGTGCCTGCGGCGGTGAGCGACAAGCACAGCTTCGGCGCCCGGCTTCGGCGCGAACGTGAGCGTCGCCATATCAGTCTCGAGCAACTCGCTCAGGAAACGAAGGTTGGCGCCGATCTCTGGAACGGGCTGGAGCGCGGCGATCTCTCCCGCTGGCCCGCCGGCATCTTCGCGCGGTCATTTGTCCGTGCGTATGCGATGCGCGTCGGCCTGAACGTGTCCGAAATCGTGGACGAGTTCTGCCGTCTGTACCCGCTCGCAGATCGACGGTCCGAGACGATCATCAAAGCTCAGGCGGAAGTGATCGGCGTGTCGTCGGAGTTCGAGGATGACCGGTCGCGCGTGCCGCTGACGGGCGATCGCCGGTTGCCGCCTCCGCCGCCGGAGCCCGATGCGCCCGGTCAACAGCTCGCACAGCGTACGGTCGTCGCGAGCCTCGATCTCTCCGCCGTCGTCCTCTTCTCTCTCGTCGTCGCGCGGTTGGCGAACCGCGATCCGTGGAGCACGATGGGCTTCATGGCTGCGGCGTACTACTCGATTGGATACATCGCGGGCGGGAACACGCCGGCCGGTCTGCTTGTCGACGCCGTTCGCAACCGCGTCACCACCAGCGCGCGCGTGTCAGGCGCGGAAAAAGCGCGCGTATCGCACGGGTAGTCCTCGACCATCTTGCTTATCCGAACACGCCCGACCTGAAGGTCGGGCTTACAATCATTTTTTCCAAGGCTGTTTGACGACCCGCTCGATCGGGACCGTGCGCTCGGTGGGCCGTTCGGCTTCGCGTGTTTTCAGGTTGTACTGATCGCCCGGCGCGAGGAAGTAGAACTCGCCGCCCGAGTCCAGCCGTCGCGTGTGGTCGTAAATCAGAACGTAGCTGTCGCCGATGACCTCGAACGAATCGCCGTGGACGACGATCCCGGTATTCTCGTCGATGCCGATCCCGAGCAGCTCCGGGCGGGCGCGGATGACGTCCACGAGATCGAACTGCCGGTTGCGTCGCAGCACGTGCTGATCGATCGTCACGCCCTTCAGGAATCCGAACCCGTCGACGTGGTCGCCGACCATCAGCGTGTTCCCTTTGGTGTCGCCGCGGATCATGAACGATCCCTGAATCGTCGCGCCCGCTGACGTGCCTCCGATCACGCCGCCGCGGTCGAGCAATGCGGCCAGCTCCTTGTGCGTGCGGGTATTCAGGTAGGAGTCGGCGAGCCGCCAGTGGCGGCCGCCCGATAACCACACGCCCGCGGCCTCGCGGATCGCTTTCACGAAGGTCTCGCTGTCAGCGACCTTACGATCCTTTGTGTGCTGGACCGTCACGTGCTTCGCGCCCGCGTCGCGTAACCCGCGCAGGCCGGACCAGAACTGATCGTAGGTCTCTTCCTCGCCGGCCGTCGGGATGACGACGATCGTCGCCTCGTTCCCGCCGGCCAGATCGATGAAGCGCCGCCAGATCCCCGCCTCACCCAGTCGGCTGCCGCCGCCCACGGCCACCAGCGATCCCCGCTTCGGCCCCACGTCCTGCGCGGCCGCGGTCGCCGCGACGAGCACCAGGAGCACGATGAGCACCGTGGGCACCTTGAGCACCTTCATGATGTCGTTTTCTTATTGGGATACTTCGGCGCCGGCGGCACCGGTATCGGCTTGGTCTTGATCTCATCCTGCAGGAATTTCACAGCCGCCTCGAGCTGGGCGTCCTTGCCGCTGAACGTCGCGTGCGGAAGATTGTCGACGACGATGTCCGGATCGACACCGTGGCCTTCGATCAGCCACTGGCCTTCGGGTCCATAGACGCCGGTCTCGGCCGCGGTTGCCACGCCGCGATCGACGAGGAAGTTGCTCCCCGACAGCCAGATTTCGCCGCCCCACGTCCGCGTTCCAATCACCTTGCCGAGGCCGAGCCGACGGAACCCTTCGGCGAACGCCTCGCCGTCGGACGCCGTGAATTCGTTGCAGAGGACGACGACGTGGCCGCGAAACGCGAACTGCATGTTCCACGTCGGGTTGCCGACGCGCGGCTGCCAGTAGAACCACGCCTTCCGAAGGAGCTTTTCGAGGATCCAGCTGTCGATGTTCCCGCCGCGGTTGTGGCGGACGTCGACGATCAGGCCGTCGCGGTGGAAGACGGGGTAGAACTCGCGGGTCCACTCCGCCATGTTCGACGCGCCCATCGCACGCAGGTGGACATAGCCGATGCGGTCGCCTCCAAGCTTTTCGACCTCGAGCCGGCGCGTGTATTCCCATTCGTCGTAGCGCAGGTCGTTCTCGCGCGACTGCGAGATCGGCGTGACGATGACGTCGCGCGCGGCTCCTGATTTGGGCTTCACGCGTAAGAGCACCTGCTTGTCGGCCTGTTGCCGCAGGAGTTGATGGATGTCGGGGACCGAAAGGGCCGGCGATCCGTTCACCGATTCGATGACGTCACCCGCCTGCACGTTGACCTCCGGGCGTGCAAGAGGTGCGAGCTCTTCCGGCAGGTCGGGGTCCGTGCGGTAGATGTGTTCAACCCGGAACCCGCCCGCCTTCTCGTCGCGCGCGAACCGCGCGCCCAGCGAGCCGGCCGTGACCTGATCCTGTCCACGCCGCAGGTCGCCGCCGCGCACGAAGGTGTGGAGCGCGGACAGCTCGGAGACCATCTGCGCGACGAGGTCGCTCAACTCCGCGCGATCCGTGACGCGTTCGACGAGCGGGAAATACTTCTGTCGGATTCCCGGCCAGTCGAGGCCGTGCATGCCGCGGTCGTAGAAGTAGTCGCGGTGCAGCCGCCAGGCCTCGGTAAACATCTGCCGCCACTCATCGCGCGGGTCGAAGCGGAACGTCCAGTCCTTGAGTGGAACCTGGCGTTTCGCGTGCTCCGCGGCCGGCGGCGCCTTGGCGCCGGCGTCGAACACGAAGAGGTCGTCTCCCTTGCGCACGAGCACTTTCTTCCCGTCGGCCGACAGCTCGTACGCGCGCACGTCCTCGAGGAACGTCTCCGGCTGCGGCTTCTTGTTGTCGATCGCGAGCGTGCGCAGTGTGTGGCGCGGTCCGGTGTCGACGGCCGCCGACAGAAAGTAGAGCCGCTTGCCGTCGGTGGACAGGGCGTTGTAGTTGCCCGGCTCGAGTGGCACTTCGATCAGCCGCTGCTGGATGCCGTCGACATCGATGCGCACGGTCGGTGTCGGCGCGGGCTTCTCGTCCTTCTTCTCGTCGCGGCCCTCCGGCTTCTGGCCCCCGGCCTCCGATCCTTTCTTCTCGTCCGGCTTCGGCTTCGCCAGCTCGTCGTCCGGCTGGAACGGTGAGCGCTCGCCGCGGACGAGGGCCACGTGATAGATCTTCGTCTGCTTGTCGTAGAACGGCTCTGGCTGGCGGGATCCCCACGGTGACCCGACGACCGACACGAAGTTTCGGTCCGACATGAAGAAGATCCACTTGCCGTCGGTGCTCCACACGGGACTGTAACTGTCGTATCGATCCGTCGTGAGCGGTGTGACCGCCCCCGACCCGACGTTGTACAGAAAAATCTGTCTCATCTGGTTGGCCGCGGGCGCCGAATAGGCGAGCCACTTGCTATCCGGCGACCAGGCCAGATCGCGAAAATCTCCGACGGGAGAATCCTCGACCTTCTTCTGTGTTTTCTTGTCGACGTCCAGGATCCAGAGCTGTTGATCCTTGTCGTTGTGCGCCACGAGCTTCCCGTCGGGCGACGGCAGGCCGCTCCACCGCAGCACCTTTCCGTCCGTCGTCAGTCGTTCACCCGTGCCGACGCCGTTGGCCGGCACACGCCAGAACTCCACTTCGCCGGATTCGTCCGACAACACGAGCAGCGATTTCCCGTCCGGCATGAAGCGGCCCTCGCGGTAGCGGACCCGTTTGTCGCGTGTCGCTTCGACGAAGCGGCCCTGCTCGACGGGCGCGACGAATACCTGCCCCCTTGCCGTTATCACGATGCGATCGCCGGTAGGTGAGAGACGGGCAGAGGTGACCCATTCCATGGGCGCGCGGACCCACCGCTCGCGCACGTGATCGAAGTCAGACGTGAGCCGAATCTGAATCGGCGTGTCCGCGTTGGTCGCGAGATCGAGCAGCCTGAGATCGGTGCCCAGCTGATACGCGATGCGTCCGCGCGACAGGGATGCCGTCTGGATATCCCAGTCTGTATGTTTGGTGTGCTGCCGCAGATCCTTCCCCGCATCGGCCCCATCGGCCCGCATCGACCAGATGTTCATGGTCCCGTCGCGGTCGCTGAGGAAGTACACGCGACCGTTCCAGGGCATCGGCGCTTTGCTCGTGCCGGTGTAGTCGGAGGTCAGCGCGACGGCTTCGTTCGCGCCGCGCGCGAATTTCCACAGCGTCTGCGCGGTTCCTCCCTTGTAGCGTTTCGCGTGGCTCCCTTGAAACGGCAGCCGCGTGAAGAACAAGGCGCCGCCTCCCGCGTCGTACGCGCCATCGGCCGCCTGGGCGAGCGGCACCAGCGCGCGCTCGCCGGTCGTGGGGTGGACGCGCGCGAGCTGCGCGTTCGGCAACCCGGCGTGCCGGCCGGTCGAGTACAGCACTTCGCCGGCCGGCGTCCAGCCGACGACGAACGCGCCATCTCCGCCTTCCCATGTCTGGCGGACCGGCACTCCGCCGTCGATTGGCATCGTGTAGACCTCGGTCGGTCCTTCATACGAGGCGGAGAACGCCAGCGTCGTCCCGTCCGGCGAGACCGCCGCGCGCGATTCCTCGGACGCGTGCGTCGTCAGTCGCTCGGCCGTGCCACCCCGGGCGGCGTTGTCGATCCGCCAGAGATCGCCTTCGGCCGTAAAGACGAGCGTGTCGTTGTAGAGCGCGGGGAAGCGGTAGTACCCGCTCGGCGCTTTGTTGTTGGCGCCAGTCGACGCCGCGAGCAGAACGACGACGATGGATCCGACGACGAGAAGTCTCATGATGCCTTTCTCCCAACGCCCCACAGGGCCCAGCCGGGCGTCGCCCCGGTGTGTTCGCCATCTCTCAGGACCTGAACGCCGTTCACGAAGACGTGCTTCATCCCGACGGAGTATTGATGCGGCTTCTCGAATGTTGCGCGATCGCCAACCGCCGCCGCGTCGAAAACCGCGATGTCGGCAAAATGCCCCGACTGAATCAGGCCGCGCCGATCCAGTTCGAGGTTCGCGGCGGGGAGGCTGGTCAGCCGGCGGATCGCCTCCTGCAGCGTCGTGACCTTTTCCTCGCGGACGTACTTGCCGAGCAGCCGCGCGAAGTTGCCATAGGCCCGCGGGTGCGTCGCTGATTTGAGGAACAATCCTTCCGGCGCCATCGACGCGGCGTCGGATCCGAACGAGACCCACGGCAACCGAATCTGCTTGCGGATGTTCTCTTCCGACATCATGAAGTACACGGTCCCGACGCGAGACTGATCTTCGAGGACGAGGTTGAGGATCGTCTCGAGCGGATCCTCGTTGCGGATTCGTGCCGCCTCGGCGAGCGTCTTGCCCGTGAGGTGCCGGAGCGCCTCGTTCCGGAACTCGACGAGAAGAACGCGCTCAGGTGAGCCCGCGGCGAGGTAGAGATTTTCCCAGTCGTCGGTCGGTGTGGCAATTGCGGCTTTGAGCTTCTTGCGCGTGTCGGGATCCCGCAGCCGTTTGTACAACGCGTCGTACCCGCCGTCGAGCGCCCATGGGGGCATGGCGGCGTCGAGGCCGGTCGATCCCGCGGGATATGTGTACATGTCGGCGGTGATCTTCAGGCCCTCACGGCGCGCCGCTTCCACCGCCGCGATCGCCTTGTCCATCTTCGGCCAGTTGCGCTCGCCGGCCGCTTTGAGGTGATAGATCTCGGCGGGAATCTTCGCCTCGCGCGCGATCCGCACCAGCTCGTCGACCGCCTCGAGAAGGCGGTTCCCCTCGCTCCGCATGTGCGAGATGTACTTGCCGCGATACTGCGCCGCGACCTTGCACAGCTCGATCAGCTCCTCGGTCGTCGCATAGAACGCCGGGGCGTAGATAAGCGACGAACCGACGCCGAGCGATCCCGCCTCCATCTCCTTTCGCACGAGCGCCCGCATGCGGTCGAGCTCCTCGGCGGTCGGCTTCCGATCGTCGAGCCCGACGACATACTCCCGAATCGTCGTCGCGCCGACGAACGACGCGACGTTCTGCGACACGCCTCGCCGCTGCAGCTCCTCGAGGTACTCGCTCAACGTCGTCCAGGTGATGGGGAACTTGAAATCACCCTGAGACTCGATGCGGCGCTGCTTCATCTCCGGCGTGAGGGGTCCCATCGAATCACCCTCGCCCATGATTTGCGTCGTCACGCCCTGGCGGACCTCGCCCTGCGAGCGTCCGTCGGCGAGGAGCGACTCGGTCGACCAGGACAACATGTTGATGAAGCCAGGCGCGACGGCGAGGCCGGTGGCGTCGATCGCAGTTTGGGCCGTGGCGCGCGAGAGATCCCCGACGGCGGCGATCCGGTCGCCGCGGAGGCCGACATCGGTCTTTCGTCCCGTGGCGCCGGTGCCGTCGTAGACCGTACCGTTCCGCAGGATCACATCAAAGGATTCGGGCGTCTGGATTGCGGTGATGCCAGCGGTCGCCGCGACGAGTGCCGTGCCGGCAATGACGACGATGAGGGAGCGTGTGTGGAAAGACATGCCGGGCGGCACTTGTACTATTGCGCACCCGGTCCGATCAACTGGCGGCAAGATCCGTACTTCCACCTTCGAAGTTGAAGGTACCTATGGGACGCCCCGGCGTAAGTCGTTGATTTACGGGGCGGACCCGGCAGCATCGCCCTTGCACCCGGCGCTCGTATGTCCAGGACGCGCAGCGGCTGGTTGGTCAGGGGAGTAGCCGGCGTCGTCGTGTGCGGGCTAGTCGCGTCCTGCAGCAAGGACCGCGGCGGTTCCCCCACTGAGCCTGGCGATCAGCGGACCCTGTCAGGCCGCACCCTGAACGCAGTCGACGATGCGCAGACCGGCAACGTGGCGATTCGGATCGGTCAGGTCACCGTTCAATCCGATCCATCCGGCTTCTTCGAGACCGAGTTGCCGCACCCCGGATGGCATCCGGCGACACTACAAGGGAACGGATTCGTCGAACGGCTGACCGGCGTCGACGCGCCGGCGAGCGGCATCCGCCTGTCCCTGATTCCTTCGGTGTTCGACATGAACGCCTTCAACGAGATGCTTCGGCACGACGCGCGGCTGCAGCGGTGGACCACCCGTCCGCGGCTTGTCGTTCTGACGTCGGTCATGCGGTTCTCGGCGATGCGGGACGACACCTTCTTCGCGACCGACGAAAAGATCTCTGGCTCTGACGTCGAATCGATCGTCAACGACATGCGGAACGCTCTTACGCTTCTGACCGCCGGTACATTCACCGACTTCAGCGTGGTCGATCGTGAATCGGTGGAACCGGCGCAGTCGGTTCTGACGACGCGCACAGGCGCGATCGTGGTGGGGCGGTACTCGGGAATTCAGGCCGGCGCCGCCACGATCGGCTACGGGCGCTGGGCCGCGCAGTCGGATGGCACGATCGTCGGCGGCTCGGTGTATCTGGATCGCGACTTCGACGTGACGAGCAGCCAGCGGTTCAAGCTGCGGACCCACGAGCTGGGGCACGCGCTCGGCTACATGCACGTGAACGCGACAACGTCGATCATGAACCCGGTGATCGGTCCGGATCCCACGACGTTCGATCGGCAGGCCGTGCGGATCGCGTTCGACCGTCAGCCTGGCAATCGCGCGCCGGACCAGGATCCGGCGTACTCGACGCCGCGCACGTCGATTACTGACGGCGGCGTGCGCTGGGCTCCGCCGATTCCGTAGGCCGGCTGCCGCTCTTTGCTTTTCTGACCTCTTCTTCGACCGCGCGCAGCAGCGCGGGCGCGTCGAAGACGATCCCGGCCTTGATCGTCCAGCGGACGCCTTCTCCATCGCGATTGCCGTACATCACCTTGAAGTTGTCGAGCGGGTTGCCATTGACGACCGCGAGGTCGGCGACGCAGCCGATCCGGACGCCGCAGTGGTTCTTCAGCCCCAGCGCTTTCGTCGCGTTCCCTGTCGCGATCTTGATGACGTCGATCGGATGGATGCCGGCCTGCTGCATGACCTCGAGCTCGCGGATCGTCGAGAAGCCGTACAGCCCGTAGGCGGCGCCGGCGTCCGAGCCAACCGTCAGCGTGCCGCCGCGGTCGAAGAACGCCTTCACGTATTTCATCCAGACCTGGAAGTTCTCGGTCCACGCGATCTCGTCGGACGTCTTCCAGTCATGGTGGTACGAGCCATGATTCGAAGGGTTCGGCGCCCAGTGTTCGAGGAGCGACGGGTGGGAGTACCGCGCATGCCACGGCATGCCCTGGATGCGCGCGAGATCCCGGTTCGCCTCGTAGATCACCATCGTCGGATCCCAGACCGTCCCGTTCTTGATCATGAGGTCCAGGACCTTGAGGATCTCCTCCGGCCGTTGTTCCGCTTCCTTCCAGAGATGACCGGCCCATCGGAACCGATCGTCTTCGTCCCAGTAGTTGTAGTCGGACGGGAAGCGCTGAGTGCCCGGAATCGCCGCATCGGGAACGCCGTACCAGTGTTCGATCGTCGAGACACCCGCGTTTGACGCAATCACCGCGTCGGTCTCGCTGACTTTCAGATCGACGGCGACGCCGTTCATGCCGAGCTTCTTTGCTTCGTCGCAGATCGCGGCGATGACGTCCGGAAAATGGCCAGGGCCTTTGCTGACTTTCACGCCGTCCGCGCCCATCTCCTTGAACTTGCGCACGAGGGCGCGTGCGGTCTCGGGCGAGTGGCCGTCCACGCGCTGGCGCGAGACGTTGGGCCAGCGCTGATAGAGGACGAGTCGCGGCACCGTCATCTTGTTCTCTTCGCCGAGCCGGCGGTGCTCCCGCAGGTTCTCGATGCCCGCGCCGTTTCCGGCGTCGCGCAGCGTCGTGACACCGTGGCCCAGCCAGAGTTTGTAGGAGTAGTCCCAGCCGGCGCTGCCCCGGGTGCCACCACCCGGGATGTGCGCGTGCATGTCCACGAGGCCTGGCAGGACATACATGCCCTTCGCGTCGATGATGCGATCGCCGCCCGGCCGCTTCCATGTCGGGCCGTAGTTCGCGATCGACACCGCGTCGACCGGGATGATGTCCTGGATGGTGTCCTTGTCGATGACGATGTCGACGGGCCCTTCGGCGGGCGTGCCGCGGCCGTTGACGAGCGTCGCGTCGCGGATCACGAGACGGCCGTACTGTTGGCCTGTCGTACTGCCAGGCGCGGGTGATGATTGAGAAGAGGCGGCCATCGAGCCGGCCAGCCAGACGATGGAGAGCAACGCGCCGGCGAGAAGTGAGCGACGCATGTGAGATCTCCCGGCAGGCCTGAAGGCCTGCGCTACGAGGACAGGCAGCCTGAAGGCCTGCGCTACGACTGCAACAGCCTGAAGAGCTGCGCTATTAGTACCCGTAGCGCAGCCCTTTAGGGCTGCTTCGTGTATTCCTTAACCAGTTTGTACAGAAACTCCCGCCCTTCGTGGAACTCCTTGACACCGATCCGCTCGTCGCGCCCGTGCGCGCGGACGTCGTCCACATCCTCGAAAAGTCCCGACACACCGTAGGTCGGAATACCGGCGTTCCGCAGGTAGAGGCCGTCGGTGGCGCCGGTCGACATCGACGGCACGACCGGCACGCCGGGCCACATCTCGCTGGTCAGCTTTTCGATCGGACCGACGATCTCGGGCCGGAGTGGCGACGGCGCGCTCGGCCGCGGCGTTCCAACGGGCGTAATCGTAATCTTGCCGTCCGCCAGCGCTGTGGCGAGCGTCTTCTTCACCTCGACGGGATCCTCGCCCGGCAGGATCCGGCAGTTGACATTCGCGCGCGCCATCTGCGGCAACGCATTCAGCGCGTGTCCGCCGCTGAGCATCGTCGCGACGCACGTGGTGCGGAGCATCGAGTTGTAGACCGCCGACCCCTCGGAGAGCCGCGCCGCAGCCTGAAGGTCCGGGGCCGCTGCCGCTACCGCCTTCATGTCAGCGGCCGTCTGGCCTTTCTCGAACGCCGCGGACTTGCTGAAGAAGGCGCGCGTCACCTCGTTCAGCGTGACGGGAAACTGAAACTGCCCCAGGCGCGTGAGACCCTGCGCGAGACGATAGATCGCATTTTCCTTCACCGGCAGCGAGCTGTGGCCGCCGGGGTTGGTCACCTCCAGCGTGAAATCGAGGTAGACCTTTTCGCTCGCCTGAACCTCGTTGAGGAGGTGTCGGCCGTTCTTCAGGTGACCGCCGCCGCCTTCATTGATCGTGAACTCCGCGTCGACGAGCGCGCGGTGGTTCTGGAGCAGCCAGTCGACGCCGTTGTGGTTGCCGCCTTCTTCATCAGCGGTCAGCGCGAGGATGATGTCCCGCTGCGGGACGAAGCCTTCCTGTTTGAGACGAATCAGGTTGGCGACGAAGATTGCCGCCATCGCCTTGTCATCGC
The DNA here is from genome assembly GCA_036258175.1 of Vicinamibacterales bacterium. Lineage (GTDB taxonomy): Bacteria > Acidobacteriota > Vicinamibacteria > Vicinamibacterales > 2-12-FULL-66-21 > DATAEE01. The sequence goes on along the minus strand of DATAEE010000219.1, from coordinate 4,568 downwards.
GCGTCCCGCGGCCGTAGTAGTAGCCGTCCTTTTCGGCGAACTTGAACGGATCCATCGACCAGTCCTCGCGCCGTGCTTCGACGACGTCGAGGTGCGCCAGGAGGAGGATGGGCTTCTGCTTTCCTGCACCGCGCCACCGCGCGACCAGGTTGCCTTTGCGATCGGCGGGAGTAAGGACTTTGACATCGTCGGCGGGAAACCCGGCCGCGCGCAGGCGCGCGGCCATCGCCTCCGCCGCTTTCGTGTTGTCGCCGACCGAGTCGGTCGTGTTGATCTCGATCAGTTCCCGGAAGATGTCCCGGGCGAGCTGGGCGTGATCCGGTTGGGTCTGGAGGACCGCGAGGAGAAGAACGGCCGGCAACATTTTATTGTTGCGGGCCGTTCTCCGCCAGGAACTTCTTGAAGTCTTCGTCCGACTCGATGGTGATGAAGCCGCGCATGCGGTAATGACCGAGCCCGCAGAGCTGCGAGCAGGCGATCTCGTAGTCACCTGCGCGGTTCGGCGTGAACCAGACGGGCATCATCAGGCCCGGGATCGCGTCCTGCTTCACCCTGAAGTTCGGCAGCCCGAAGCTGTGGATCACGTCTTTGCTCGACAGGTGCACGATCGCCGTCTTGTTGACCGGCAGGTGCAGCAGGTTGACGGTGGTGATGTCGTCCGCGGCGTGCATCGACTTGCGATCGAGGCCGATCGGATTGTCCGGCGTGATCAGCTTGATGTTGGTGGACCCGAACTGGCCGTCGGGACCTGGATAGTGGACGTTCCACGCAAACTGCTCGCCGATGACACGAACGACCGTCGCTTCCGACTCGGGCGGGAAATCTGCGACGCGGGTCGCCCAGGCCGGAATCGCGAAGGCGACCAGCAGGACGATTTCCGCCACGCCGACGGCGACCTCGGTCCACGTCGAGAAGTGGCTGCGGATCCCGTGGTAGTCCGCCTTCGGGTTGCGGCCCCGGCGGAACCGGAAGAGCGTGTACAGGAAGAACGCGCCCCATCCAATGAACAGGACGAGCATCATCCAGTGCACGACCTCGTTCATGAAATCGAGCTGCGGCGCGTGTTCCGACGCCGCGACCGGCAATCCGAGCCAACGGGCCATCAACGCGGTTCCTCCTGCTGATTCGCGGACAGTTTCATCAAGTGCCGTATGAAGGCGGCGAAGCCGCCAAGGACGCCCACCGTGACGCCGAGCAGCGCGATGACGCCCAGCAGCGCGGCGTCGACGAGCGGCGATCCCGCGCCGCCCTGACTGAAGCAGACCGGGCAGGCCATGGCCAGGAAACTCACAGCGTCCGGGCCTTCTGGTAGAACCGCCGCGCGTACTCGGCTTCGAGCACGCTCGCGGCAAATCCAACGGCGGCCAGCGCGACCGACGACTGGAGCGCCCACAGGGCGAAGATGACGGTCACCACGATGACGGCCGACATGAACACGAGGTGAATGTATTTCAGTGACACTTGAGCGTCCCTTGTTCCTCGTCCCTAGTCCCTAGTGAGTTCCTCGTTTCTCGTTCCTCGTCGTGCCGCGGCCCTAGTGCGGGTGCTCCGCGGCGGCCGGCGGCGCATGATGAATCTTCTCGCCGAAGTTGTCGGCCTCGGTGAACTTCGGGATCGCCATCAAGAACACGAAGAACGCGACCGTCAGCATCAGCGTCGCATAAATGGCCTTCCGCTCGTTGCTGAGGTGCATGAAGAACAGCGCCACGAGCGATCCCTTGATGATCGCGACGAAGAGCGCGACAGTGATCGCGATCGGCGTCGGCAGATGGAACTGGGCGACGCCGACGGTAATGACCGTCAGCACCATCAGCACGACGAACACGCCGATGTAGACCCGAACGTGCTTGCGGATGTCTTCGTGGCCGTGGGCCATCGATTCCTCCAGCAGGCCTGAAGGCCTTCGCTACGTACTCCCGTAGCGCAGCCCTTTAGGGCTGCTACAGCAGATACAAAACAGGGAACAGGAAGATCCACACCAGGTCGACGAAGTGCCAGTAGAGGCCGGCCGCCTCGACGCGGTTCGTGAACCGTTCCCGCTGCGTCTTCCACATCTTCGCGCCCGGCAGCAGCAGGTACGAATTGACGATGATCCCGCCGATCACGTGCAGGCCGTGCAGACCCGTCAACGTGAAGTAGATCGCCAGAAACGTGTTCGTCCGCGGCCATAGGCCGTGCTCGAACTTCGCCGTGTACTCGAAGTACTTCACGATGAGGAAGACGAACGCCAGCGCGACGGTCGCTCCCATGTAGAGCCGGTACTTCGGGAAGTTGTCCATCTTCAGCGACGCCCACGACATCACCATCGTGACCGACGAGCCGATCAGGACGACGGTGTTCAGCGTCGCGAGCGGCACGTTGAGGATGGTCGCGCCGAGCGGCCAGGTCTCCGCGCCCGTGCGCAGGATGATGTAGGACGAGAACAGCGCGCCGAAGAGCATGACTTCCGACGCCAGGAACAGCCAGATCCCGAGCTTGACGTTGTTGAGGCCGGTGTCGGCCCGGGTCTCTACCGTGTAGGGAATCTCTTCCATCGTCAATGCTTCTCCGACATCAATGCTTTTTCGAGCACGCCCGACCTGAAGGTCGGGCCTACATTCATTTCTCTAGTAGCTTGAACTTGTCGTGCGCCAGCGTGTCCGCGTGGAAATCGCGCACGGCGTTCGGCCCCGTGTCGGGCTGGTTCTGCGGCGTGAAGTCGGTCGGCGCCCCCGGCACGCTGTATTCGTACGGGCCGCGGTAGACGCGCGGCGGCACGGGGAAGTTGCCGTGTCCCGGCGGCGACGGCGCGGCGACCCACTCGAGCGTGGTCGCGTCCCACGCGTTGGCCGCGACCGGCTTGCCGCGCTTCATGCTCCAGAAGAAATTGATGATGAAGAAGATCTGAAACGCCCCGAGCCCCCACGCCGCCCATCCCTGGATGACGTTCCAGTGCTGCAGCGGCGCGGCGTGCTGATACTGGATCCCGCCGTCGTACAACCGACGGTTGATCCCCGCCAGCCCCTGGATGAACATCGGGAAGAACACGAGGTTGATGCAGATGAACGAGCCCCAGAAGTGCAGGACGCCGAGCATGCGGTTCATCTGCCGCCCCGTCGCCTTCGGGAACCAGTAGTAGATGCCCGCGAAGAGGGCGAAGATCGTTCCGGGCGCGACGACGTAGTGGAAGTGGCCGATGACGTAGTACGTGTCGTGCAGGTGGATGTCGGTGGCCGCCAGGCCGAGCGGCAGCCCCGTCAGCCCGCCGATGCCGAACATCGGCAGGAAGGCGATCGCGAAGAGCGCCGGCGTCGTGAACCGGATCGACCCGCCATACAGCGACACGAAGAACGCCGACAGGATGACGACCGACGGGATCGAGATGATCATCGTCGTCGTCTGGAAGAACGCGCTCATCGTCGTCCCCATGCCGGTCATGAACATGTGGTGCGCCCAGACGACGAACGACATGAAGCCGAGGAAGACGATCGAGTACACGAGCAGCCGGTAGCCCCAGAGCGGCTTGCGGATGCTGTTCGGAAGGATCTCCGCGACGATGCCCATCGCCGGCAGAATCAGGACGTACACCTCGGGGTGCGCCAGGAACCAGAAGAGATGTTGCCAGAGCAGCGGGCTCCCGCCGCCGGTATTCGTGAGCGCCTGTCCGCTCACCACGAGCCCGGATGGCAGAAAGAAGCTCGTGCCGGCCAGCCGGTCCATGACCTGCAGCACCGCCGCCGCTTCGAGCGGCGGGAACGCGAGCAGCAGCAGGAACGCGGTCACGAGCTGCGCCCACACGAAGAACGGGAGCCGCAGCCAGGTCATCCCGGGTGCCCGCAGCTGCACGATCGTCGTGATGAAGTTGACCGACCCGAGCAGCGACGAGGTGATCAGGAACACCATCCCGAACAGCCACCAGGTCTGCCCGGTCGTCGCGATGGCGGCGAGCGGCACGTAGGACGTCCAGCCGGAGTTGGCGGCGCCGCCGGGGACGAAGAAGCTCGCGAGCATGACCACGCCACCGACGAAGAACACCCAGTAGCTCGCCATATTGAGCCTGGGGAACGCCATGTCGGGGGCGCCGATCTGGAGGGGCACCACGAAGTTGCCGAAGCCGCCGACCGCGAGCGGCACGACGCCGAGGAAGACCATGATCGTGCCGTGCATCGCGCCGAGCTGGTTGTAGAACTCGGGCAGCATGATGCCACCCGGCGCGTTCGCGGCGCCCAGCCACTGGCCGATGAAGGGGATCGCCTGGCCCGGGTACGCGAGCTGCCAGCGCATGATCATCATCAGGCTGAAGCCGAAGAACAGAAACAGCAGCGCCGTGATCGCGTACTGGATCCCGATGACTTTGTGGTCGACCGAGAAGATGTACTTGCGCCAGAACGGCAGGTCGTGGGCGTGCGCGTGTGCCTTGTGGCCGTGGTCCACATGGACCGTCGACGGGTGATCCAACGGTCAAACCCTCCGCGGGTGGGACACCCGCTCTCCGAAGGACGAGATTTCGTCGAACTTTCGATGGATTCTATCGGGACCGTTGCGGAATGCGCAAGTCGGCACCCGCAGAGCTCGGCTCGATTCACGGC
>DATAEE010000218.1:0-6313 GCA_036258175.1 Vicinamibacterales bacterium | reverse complement strand
CATCGTGCAGCGGCTGCAGGAATTCGCCACCGATTTGCGTTTCGCGATCCGCCACCTGAAAGGCGCTCCGGGCTTCACGTCGGTGGCTGGGCTGACGCTGGCGATTGGCATTGGCGCTAACAGCGCGATGTTCGCGCTTGCCGACGCGACGTTGATGCGCCCGCTCCCCTACGCCGAGCCCGACCGCCTGGTCATGATCTGGGAGCGCACAGCCACGAGTGCCCGCAGTCCGGCGAGTCTCGTCAACCTCCATGATTGGGAGGAACGGAACGGTTCGTTCGAGGCGATGGCGGCCATCACACTCGGGCTCGGCGGCGGCCCGTTGCTGGCAGCGCCCGATGGCACACTCGAGAACGTCGACCGCCAGAGCGTGACGGCGCGGTTCTTCGACGTGCTGGGCGTCCGTCCCGTGACGGGTCGGACATTCTTGCCGGCCGACGAAGGGCCGACGGCCAGTGTCGTCGTGATGAGTGAAGCGCTCTGGCGCACCCGCTTTGCCAGCGATTCGGCGATCGTCGGGCGCGAGATCCGCCTGAACGGACAGCCGCACACCGTCGTGGGTATCGTTCCGGACCACGTCCGGTTTTCGCGACCCGCGAGCGTCTGGACGCTGCTGCGACCGGTGCCGGCCAATCAACGGGGTCTGCGGATCTGGCAGGGGATCGGCCGCCTGAAGCGGGGCGTCACGATCGAACGCGCGCAGGCCGACCTCTCGGTGATTGCCGACCAGCTCGCGCGGGAGTTTCCCGGCACGAACAAGGACCGGGGCGTCACCGTCGAACCGCTCCGCGCCGGCATCATGGGTCGCGAGTTGCGACGCACATCGCTCCTCCTGCTCGGCGTCGTCGGCTTCGTGCTGCTCATGTGTTGCGCCAACGTGGCGAACCTGCTGCTGGCCCGCGCGACCGTGCGCACGCGTGAGCTGGCGGTGCGCTCGGCGTTGGGGGCCGGACGCGGCCGCATCATTCGCCAGCTTTTGACCGAGAGCCTGACACTTGCCGCCCTCGGCGGAGTGCTCGGCGTTGCCCTGGGCGCGGCCATCCTGAAACTGGCGCCCGCGCTGATTCCGCCCGGGCTGCTGCCGGCGGCCGTCGCGCTCGCCCTGGACGGCCGGGTGCTGGCGTTCTGCGCGGCGACCGCGATGGCCGTCGGCGTGATTTTCGGCGTCCTGCCTGCGTGGCAGGCCACGAGTACGTCTCTGGTGCAGGCCCTCGCCTCGGAGAGTCGAACCTCGACGCACAGCGGCGGGCGGGTTCGCAGCCTGCTTGCCGCCGGCCAGGTCGCGTCCGCCGTCTTGCTGTTGTGCGGGGCCGGCCTGCTGCTGCGCACGTTGTGGGTGCTGGGAAACTTCGAGCCCGGATACGGCGTCGACGGCGACAGCGTGGTGACGCTGGATTTCTCCGTTCCACGCGCCGGCTATCCGACTGCCGCTCGGCTCTTGCAGTTCTACGAGGAGGTCGAGCGTAGCGTGCGCGCTCTCCCGAATGTGCACAGCGTCGGTTGGTCGAGCAGCCTGCCGTGGGGGAACGCCGAGCTCGGACGATGGCCGTTCGAGATCGTGGGCGACGCTCCCATTGAGGCCGCCGGCCGCCCCATCGCGGAGTACGCCGTCGCAAGTCCCGGCTACTTTCGCACGCTCGGTATTCCAATCGTGGCCGGTCGCGGGTTCACGGGGCGTGATACGAGCGACGCGCCACCGGTATGCCTGGTCAACGAAGCGTTCCTGCGCCGGCATCTCGGCGGCCGCAATCCGATTGGCGCGCGCGTGAGCATCAAGCCTCCCTTCGTATCGACAGCGACGGTGAGGGAGATCGTCGGGGTCGCGCGTCAGGTGAAGGATCGACCGGACGCGCCGCAGGAGCTGCTGCAGGTGTATGTGCCGCTCGCCCAGGCGCCATATGACGACATCTTTCTCGTGGTTCAACCCCGCCAGGGCCGGCCGGAGACGCTGGTCCCCGCCATTCGCGCGGCCGTGGCGCGGCAGGACGTGAATGTCCCCGTCAGGCGCATCCGGACACTCGACGATCTGGCGGACGAGGCGACCGTTCGGTATCGCTTCCGTGCTGTGACGGTGGCGACGTTCGCCGGCGTGGCGCTCGTACTGGCAATGGTCGGCGTATTCAGCGTCCTCGCGTATGCGGTCGAGCAGCGCCGCCGCGAGTTCGCCGTGAGAGTTGCGCTCGGCGCGAGCACGGCGCGGCTGTTGCGCCTCGTGTTCGGCAGCGCCACCCGCGTGGTCGCGGGCGGTGCGCTGGTCGGCCTCGCCCTCTCGGCGGCAGTCAGCCGGTCGATCACGGGCTTTCTGTTCGGCGTCACGCCGCTCGATCCGGTCACGCTCGGAGCTGTCACCGCGGTGGTGGTATTGACGGGAGCGGTTTCGACAGTCGCTCCGGCGCTGCGAGCGGCGCGCGTCGATCCGGCCGTCGCTTTTCGGAGCGATCGTTAAACGTCCGACGCGCCCGCGATCGCCCGCTCAGACGTTCAGATGCCGCGCCAGGAACGGAACCCCGCGCCGGCCCCAGAACGAGTGCTCGCCTGGGAAAACTTCCTGCTCCGCGCGATCCCGGGCGCCAAAGACCTCGTAAATCGTTCGCACCTCGTTGAAGCTCTCGACGCTCGCGCGGATCGGGAAGATGTCGTCCTTCTCCCCTGACTCCACGAAGAGCGGCCGCGGCGCGATCAGGCCGGCGATGTCGTGCATCTCGGCCCAGTTCAAAATCCCCGGAACGTAGTTGTCGCTGCAGTGCACGATGCTTCCGACACTGTCGCGGAACGTGTTCAGGTAGCCGCTGACCAGCGCGGCGCGGATGCGCGTGTCGAGCGCCGACGAGAATACGGTCACCGTGCCGCCACCTGAGATGCCCATGCACCCGACGCGGTTCGCATCCAGCTCGGCACGCGTGCCGATGTAGTCGATGGTGCGCATCACGTCCCAGACACGCCAGCCGATCATCGTCTGCCCGATCATCAGCGCGCCGCCCGCTACGGGATCGCAGGCCTTTCGACCGAGACCCTGACGAGCGTTGACGGGATCCCGGCGGCATCCGAACCCGATCGGCTCGATCGCCACGGCGGCCATTCCGGCTTCCGCGACCTGAATCGCGAAGTCGTGCTGGTACCCCGCCTTGTCGGTCCGCTCGTTGCCCCGCTCGTCGATGCCGACGATGTCGTCCACGCCGCGCCCGTGGCCCGGGACGCAGATCATCACGGCTGCCGGCCGGCGCGCCTTCTCTGGAAGAAGGAGGTAGGCCAGCACGCTGACGCCAGGCCGGCTGTCGAACACGAGCTTCTCGCGGGTGTAGCCCGCAAAAGTGCGCGTCTCAAGCGTGACTGGATTGAGCGGCTCGCGCGTTGCCGGGAACCCGCCGACGAGCTCAGTCAGCTTTGCCCGGAGCGCTTTCTGCCATTCCTCGGCTTCGCTTCGCGTCCGCGCGCGGAAGCGGAGCGTCCGCGGCGCAGCCTCGTACAGGTCGCGCACGTGCACGACGGGATCGAACCGCCGATCGTCGAGACCCTTCGTGACTCCCGTGAGCGGTCCGATGTAGGTCGAGGGTACGGGCGCTTGCGCCTCGAGTCGTACGGTCTGCGCTGCCGCCACCCCGCCGGCCAGACGTATGAGTTCGCGACGAGAGAATGTTGCCACGGATTCTGCGACCTCCCGACGCTAGAGACCGAAGACCCTCTTGAGGAGACCGATGTATTGGGGACCGGTCGTGATGATAATCGCGATCAAATACGCGATGGCAAGTACTCCACCACCAACGAACTGACCCCAATCCCGCGCCCTCGGCCGCGTCCTCAGAAATCCAATCAGGCATGCCGCTATCAGCAGGAAATGCCCGGCAGCGGCGAACGCCGAAAGCGCCAGGTCCGGTCTTTCGATTCGACCCGTTTGCAGGAACGCAATCCACTGGTTGACGCCAGCCTTGATGAACGTCGTCACGAACAAGTTGATGTAGTTCCAGAAAGCGGCGATGACGCATCCCGCCCCGAAACCCCAGGAGCTGTTCCGGCGGGTGAGGACGATCACGGCCACGTAGATCAGGGCCTGAAGCGCATGGAGGACGCGAATCCGTGGCTCAAAGACGGCTGAAAGGACGAGCGCAAAGATGAAGAGGCCGGCGCCTGCGAGGATCGACCACCGAACCCAACGAGACTCGGCGCGGGTCGTGACCATTGGCACGATTCACTGACCTCGAAACAATCCGAGTGGATAGAGGATGGCGATGAGCGCCGCGAGCACGAGCGCCATGTATGCAATGCCAACGGCCGCCGAACCAGCGGTGTCACGATCGGAATGGTCCTGATCTGCACGGCGCCCGCGACGGCGCCCGCAAAAAAACCACGCGGCGTGAACATGCAGCGAAAAATACAGATGCTGCGGGTAGTTCCGGCCCGAACGCCGGACCATGAGCGCGACGAAGCCCCGCGAAAAGCGGCACGAGGACGAACATGGCGCGCAGAACGCTCCGTCGAGTCCGGCGCCGCAGTTCGGGCAGGTCACTTGTGCCTTTCAACGAGCCGCTGCAGCCGCTCGATAGGACGCCGCAGCGATCGCTTGCGCTTCGGCATCTCCGCCCACAGATCACCAACGTCCGCGACGCGGCGCGCCATTCCTCGCAACGTGAACGTCCCCGGTCCTACGTCGCCGCGTTCGATCTCCTTCCACGAGCACGGCGCCGAGACCGGCGCGCCCGGCTTGGGACGTACCGCGTACGGCGCCGCAAACGTGGCACTGTAACCGTTCCGTCCTGTGTCCACCAGAATCCGCCCGCGGCGGTCCGCCTTGCTGAACTCCTGTGTGAGCCGCTGCGGATCGCGTTCGACGAGAAGCCGCCCGACCGCGTGCGCGAACCGCTCGACGACGCCGAAGTCCGCTTTCCCATCGAGCGGCACCGCGATGTGAAATCCCTTCGCGCCCGTCGTTTTCACCCACGCCGGCAGCCCGAGCTCCGCCAGCAGATCTCGAACGGCGAGCGCCGCCGTGCGAAGGGCGTCCGGATCTTCCCTGGAGGGGTCTAAGTCGAAGACGCAGACGTCGGGATGGTAGAGGTTCGGCGCCCGCGACGTCCACACGTGCGGCGTGATGCAGTTCTGGTTCGCCAGCCAGACAAGCGACTTCGTGTCGCGGACGATGGGATGGTGCACGGTGCCATCTTTCTTGGGAACCTCGACACGCTCGAGCCACGCCGGAAAGCCCTTGGCGACGTCTTTGTGAAAGAAACCTTTGTGGCCGATGCCGTTTGGATAACGTTCCATTGTGATCGGACGTGACCGGATGTGGGGCACCATCAGCGGCGCGATGGCCTCGTAGTATGCGGCGAGCTCCCCCTTGGTGATCCCGGCATCCGGGAAAAGCACTTTCTCCGGATGCGTGATCGTCTGAGCGGCTTTCATTTGTCGAAGCGGACGCCCAGCAGCCGTGGATGCCGAAGCTTGCCGTGAACCGTCCACTCGATGAACGCGACCTCGACGACGATCTCGGGCCGTGTCCAGTGCGCGCGAAGGCGCGGAAGACCTTTCGCTTTGTTGAATGGCGATGCCGGAATCTCGATCGCATCGAGCCGCGAGCGAAGCTCGAGCAGCAGCTTCGTGTCGAACCCGGTGCCGACCTTGCCGGCGAAAACGAAATCGTCTTTCTCGTAGTAGCCAACGAGGAGCGCACCAAGGCCGACGCGGCTTCTCTGCGGATCGGTGAAGCCGCCGACGACGAAGTCCCGCTTCGCCTCGCACTTCATCTTCAGCCAGTGGGGCGACCGGCGGTGCTCGTACCGCGAGTCGCGCCGTTTCGCAATCACGCCTTCCCAGCCCTCGCTGCAGGCACGCTCCCACGGTTGCGCGTCGTGCATGGTGGTGACCCGCCGGAGCGGTGGCTGAAGCGGCAGCGCCTTCAGCAACGCGCGACGCTCGTCGAGCGTGAGCGATCGCACGTCGCGGCCGTCGAGCCACATGACGTCGAACACGTGGTACGCCACGCCCCCTTCGCCTGAACGAGCGCCCCATGTGACCTCCCCGTCGAGAATCGCATCCTCGACGGGAAGCGCGGCGATCGCGTTCGCGACCGCCGGCAGGCTTTGCGGCAGCCGATTGCGCGAGAACAACCGGGTCTCGGATCCCTGCTTGAAGGCGATCAGCCGGATGCCGTCGAACTTGCGCTCGAAAATCCACTCCGGGCCGGTGAAGCGTTCCTGCGTCAGCGTCGCCGCCATCGGCTCGAGCCAATCGGGGAAGGTGGTCGTCATACGACGCGCCGTGGCATGATGGCGGCACACTGTATGACGTCACAGTCCAGCCGGGTCGTGGTCGTCGCGCT
>DATAEE010000217.1:0-3060 GCA_036258175.1 Vicinamibacterales bacterium | reverse complement strand
GTGCGGGAGTCCCAGCGGAAGCCCCGCAGCGACGCCCTTGGTCTTATTGAGTTCGGCGTAGTCGGCGTAAATCGTCTTCTGTTCCGTCTCCGACAACGCCTGCCAGCGATCCGAACCGGGCAGGGGTGTAGTCCCTTGATAGATCATCAGCACAAATTGCATCGCTGCCTCCTCTTCTGTCACATCATCGATGTTTCATCCGTCACTACCATGACGGACCGCGATGGAGGAATGTGACCGATGCCCAGCCCTGAATGGCTCGCCGAGCAGTTCGAACAGCACCGGGCGCACTTGCGGGCGGTCGCGTATCGGATGCTCGGGTCGGCGAGCGAGGCAGACGATGCGGTCCAGGAAAGCTGGATTCGACTCGGCCGGACCGATGTCAGCGACGTCCAGAACCTGCGCGCGTGGCTGACGACCGTTGTCGCGCGTGTGTGCCTGGATATGTTGCGGACGCGGACATCGCGGCGGGAGGACCCCTTGGACTCGCACGTACCCGATCCAGTGATCTCCCGCGCCGACGAAAGTCCGGAGGCCGATGCGGTGCTCGCGGACTCGGTGGGACTCGCCCTGCTCGTGGTCCTCGAGAAGCTGGAGCCCGCAGAACGACTGGCGTTCGTCCTCCACGATGTGTTTGGGATGACCTTCGAGGAGATCGCACCCGTCGTGGATCGCTCGGTCGTCGCCACGCGCCAGCTCGCGAGCCGTGCGCGCCGACGGGTCCAGGGCCAGGCGCCGACACCGGACACGGATGTGCGGGCGCAGCGCCGCGTTGTCGACGCGTTTCTCGCCGCCGCGCAGGCCGGTGACTTTGAAGGATTGGTCGCGGTCCTCGATCCGCACATCGTGCTGCGGGCTGACGCCGGAGCGGTGAAGGGCATGTCGCGGCTCGTACGTGGGGCGCAGGCCGTCGCTGGACAAGCTGCGGCGTTCTCGAAGATGGCGTTGTCGAATCAGGTGGTGCTGGTGAATGGCAACATCGGCCTCGTGTGCCGCCTTCCGGACGGGCGCCTGTTCTCCGTGATCGGCTTCACCATCGCGGACGGCAGAGTCGTCGAGATGGACATCCTGGCGGATCCAGACCGGCTTAGCCGGCTCGATCTGTCGGCCGTCGAGGGCTGAACTGGTGGCCCAGTCACACGTGTCCCGGTTGTTCCGTCATGGTTGCGAAGGAGGCAAGTCATGAACATGCAAGCCACCCTCTCGCCGGCGGACCTGAGCATCCCCCGCGCCAGAGGCATCGTCATCGGCTTCTGGATCGCCACCGCACTCTTCTGCCTGCAGATCGGCTTCACCGCGTACGCGCAACTGCGGCTGTCAGTGGTGGCAGAGGCGTTCGCCCACCTTGGCTTCCCCGACTACTTCCGGGTCGAGCTCGCGTGGGCCAAGCTCCTCGGCGTGGTGGTGCTGCTGGCGCTGGTGGCGGCGCGGCTCAAGGAGTGGGCCTACGCCGGCTTCGCGATCACCCTCGTCTCGGCGCTCGTCGCGCATTTCTCGGTGGGCGACGGCCCGGAGGCCTGGGGTTGGGCGGCGGGCAGCAGCGTGCTCTGGGGACTCTCGTACTTCTTCTGGTGTCGCATGCAGGCCGCGGCGGCGATTGCGTGACCGAAGCACGCGCGCAGGTGCTCATCGTCGGTGCAGGGCCGACGGGTCTGGTGATGGCGCTCTGGCTGACACGACTGGGCGTCCGCGTCCGGATCGTCGACAAGACCGCGGAGCCAGGGACAACCTCCCGCGCCGTCGCCGTTCAGGCTCGCACGCTCGAGTTCTATCGCCAGATCGGTGTAGCCGACGCGGTCGTGGCGCGTGGCCATCACGTCTCGGCGGCGAACATGTGGGTGGCAGGCCGTCACGTCGCGCGCGCGGTGTTCGGCGACATGGGTGCCGGCATCAGTCCGTATGCGTACGCGTTCATCTTCACGCAGGACGAGCATGAGCGGCTGCTCATTGACACACTGTGCGACCGCGATGTGTCCGTCGAACGTCAGACGGAGCTGATCCAGTTTGAGGAGCGCGAGGATCGAGTCGTCGCGAAGTTGAGGCATCCAGATGGACGCCTCGAAGACTGCGACGCCGCGTTCATCGTCGGTTGCGATGGTGCGCACTCGCGTGTCCGCGAGATCCTGTCGATTGGTTTCCCTGGCGGCACCTACGAGCATCTCTTCTACGTCGCCGATGTCGAAGCGCGCGGTGTGGTGATGAACGGCGACATCCATGTGGCGCTCGACCGCACCGACTTTCTTGCCGTGTTCCCTCTCAAAGGCGGCCGGCGCGCGCGACTTGTCGGCACGGTGCGTGACGAGACGGCCAACCAGCGCGACGACCTGACCTGGGATGATGTCTCCACCCGCGTGATGGGATGGCTGCGGATCGACGTGGACGCCGTGAACTGGTTCTCGACGTATCACGTGCATCATCGTGTGGCCGACCAGTTTCGACGCGGGCGCGCATTCCTGTTGGGCGACGCGGCACATATACACAGTCCGGTCGGCGGGCAAGGCATGAATACCGGGATTGGCGACGCGGTGAACCTCGCGTGGAAACTCGCTGCCGTTCTTCATGGACGCGCCGACTATCGCATTCTCGATACCTACGAACGGGAGCGAATCGCGTTCGCACGGCGGCTGGTCGCGACGACCGACCAGGCGTTTACCGGTGTCACGAGCTCCTCGATGACAGCGCGCGTGCTGCGCCTGCATGTCGTGCCGGCCGTCTTACCGGCGCTACTCAGGTCGAGACGGTTTCGGCGGGTTGCTTTTCGGACGATTTCGCAGACGGCGATCAACTACCGCGGGAGCATCCTGAGCGACGGCCATGCGGGCAACGTCCATGGCGGCGACCGACTGCCGTGGGTGCGGTTCGCTGAAGACGGTCACAACACCGATAACTTCGCCCCCCTCACATCGCTCGACTGGCAAGTGCACATCTACGGGACTGCGGCCGATGAGATTCGTGATTTATGCGGCGATCGCGGTCTGCCGCTTCATGAATTCGCGTGGCATTCTGGAATGACGCGCGCCGGAGTGCGTCGAAACGCGCTCTATCTGGTGCGGCCCGACG
>DATAEE010000216.1:0-10305 GCA_036258175.1 Vicinamibacterales bacterium | reverse complement strand
CGATCTGGTTTCGTACGAGTCCCAGAGCGTCTCCGGCTCAGGGATCCAGCGGTTCCTGAATCGCGCGGCCTGGTCCGGCGCCGGCTCCCACGGCCGGTGCGGCGCCTTGTGATGGAGCATCAGGAAGAACGGTCGGCCGCGGGGGCGCGTCCTGATGAACTCGATGCCGAGATCGGTGATGACGTCGGTCACGTAGCGGCCGGTGTAGGTCTTCTCGCCGCTTGCAGTGTAGAGAACCGGATCGAAATACGCGCCCTGCCCCGGGAGAATCTCCCACGCGTCGAACCCGACGGGGTCGCTCCCCAGGTGCCATTTGCCGATCATGCCCGTGTGGTACCCGGCGGCCTGGAGCAGCCTCGCCACGGTCGGTCGCGAACTATCGAAACGGTTGAACATCGTGACGCCGTTGATGTGCGAGTACTGGCCCGTGAGGATGGTGGCGCGGCCCGGCGTGCAGATGGCGTTGGTCGCGAACACGCGGGTCAGGATCGCGCCCTCCCGGGCGATCCGATCGATGTTGGGTGTCTCGTTCACACGCGAGCCGTACGCGCCGATGGCGTGGGCGGCGTGATCGTCGGACATGATGAAGACGATGTTCGGACGCTCGGCCGCCGACGCTCTTCCGGCGACCAACGCGAGCCAGCCCAGCCAAAGGAGAAGGGTGCGCCGGCACATGGCGTTGGATTCTACTGCGCCGTCCCCCGGGAATTCGCTTCGCAGGGCGACCAAAAGGCGATCGTGAGGCGGATTACTCGCGCCGGAATCAATGAATCCGCTGATTCTCGGCGTGGCCTTCGTTTTGCTGACCGAGGGGTCGATGCTGCCCCAGCGGCTCGTCCTGCCGGTCGTCTGCGCGCTCGTTGCGACGACGGCTGTCGCTCAGGAACGACAACCTCTTTCCGGGCGCGCCGTCTACGAACGGGTAGCTGACTCGGTCTTCCTGGTCCAGACCGAGAGCGACGACGGCGAAGCCCTCTGGCAGGGAACGGCCTTCCTGATTGCCGACAGGCGCCTGATTACAAATGCGCATGTCATCAGAGAAGGAAACGTCTTCCTCAAGAACGCCGGGTCGAAGATCCCATGCACCATCGAAGCTCGGGACGAGCTCAACGACCTCGCGCTGCTGACGATTCCTGTAAGTCTGTCGCGGCCGCTCGGCTTGGCGGCCGAGCTTCCGAAGCCCGGCGAGACGGTGTACGCGATTGGCAATCCACAGGGCCTCGAACGAACCATCAGTCACGGCTTGTATTCCGGGCCGCGCAGCCTCGAAGGTCAGGCGTTGCTGCAAGTCTCGGCATCGATCTCGGAAGGTTCGTCCGGCGGCCCCATCGTCAACGGCACGGGTGAAGTGGTTGGCGTCGCGGTGAGCTACCTGCAGGAAGGACAGAACCTCAATTTCGCGGTCCCGGCCGCGGCCGTCCGTGCGTTGTTGTTCGGCGGGCGCTCGGGATCCCAGTCGATCGAAAGCCTGCTGGCATTCGTCAAGCGTCTGAAGGAGGAGCGAACGCAGACGAGTGCTTCGGCCGATCCATCTTCTGAGTATCAACAACTGAATCGCCGCATTTCGCGAGTGCTGTCGGACGCGCTGATAGCTGCCGACGGCAAGCCGGAGTCGCTCCTGATGCTGACCGAGACCGCCAGCCTCGAGAGCGCCGCGATCGCGCTGAAGGCGGCGGAACAGGCGGTCGAGATTACAAAGGGCGCCGACCCGCAGGCTCGCATCGCCCTGGCGCGCGCGCTCCGCGCGAAGAGTCTGCAGCTGAACGAGGACGAGAAACGACCGCTGCTACGAACGGCCGAGAACCAGGCGGCTACCGGGATCAAGGCCTTGCGCTCTCCACTCGCCGATCACTTCGATCTTCTCGCCGGGATCCAGAAAGAGCTTCCGGATCGGCTCGACGACTCGTATCTGAACTACAAACGGGCGCTCGAACTTCGCCGTCAATCGGCGCCTGACGAAGTCTTTCACGAGCTGTTTCAGCTGTTCGACGTCGCCAGAAGACTGTCGAAGCGTGAAGAGGCCAAGCGCTGGTTTGCCGAGTTGAACCAGACGGGCAAGGCGATGAGCTCGCACTACGAGAGCTATGCGGCCTTCCTGCAGGATGCCGGTGAACATCTGGCGGCGGGCGACGCGTACGTCCAGGCCGCGGGCGCAAAAGGCGGCACCTACGACGATTTGTGCAAGGCAGCCGGAAGTTTCTGGACCGATGAGAACTTCGACAGCGCCCTTGCGGCGGCGAGGTACTGCATCGAACTGGGAGCCACTATAAGAGATTCCGAAGAAAACGTGGCGTACGCACATCGGACCATGAGCCAGATTCTGGTCGAACGCGGCGTCTACGATGAAGCCATCTCGCACGCAAAGCAGGCCATCGCGATTGCTCCAGGCGACGGATGGGCGTACCACTCACTGGCGCGAGCGCTGCGGCTCCTCGGTCGCTATGACGAAGCGATCCCCGCCGCGAAGAACGCGCTGCGCGTGACGGACGGCAAGCATCCCGTCATGCATCTGGAGCTTGGTTCCGCGTACTTCGGCTCAGGTAACAAGCTGCAGGCGACGTCCGCGTTCAGGAAAGCTGCCGAACTGGAGCCGCGCGACACGTGGTGGGAGGATGTCCTGAAGCGCGACCCGCAGTACCCAGACCGCCCCGATCTGCTGCAGACCATCCGGGAAATTCGTCGGTCCTCCTAGCCGGACGGCCTTAGGCACTGGGCCGTACATCGTTCGGGTGTTGGGCTACTTCACGCACCTCGAGGCGGAATGGGAGTGGCCCGATCTCCGCCGGTTCTGGGAGCAGCTTGCCGAGCGACATACCGTCGTCCGCTACGACGGGCGGGGGATCGGCCTTTCCGGTCCGTACACCGGGGAGTTCACGGAAGAAACCCGCCAACGAGATCTCGACGCCGTGCTCACCGCCATCGGGGCTGAGAAAGCCGTTCTGCTCGGGATCTCCGAAGGCGGATGGACCGCAGCCACATACGCGGTCAAACACCCTGGAAGAGTCTCGCACCTCATTCTCTACGGCGGCTACTGCCGCGGCGCCCAAGCGAGACCGGGCTACGATCCGGAGGAAGACCGGGCGCTCATGACGCTGATCCGGAAGGGGTGGGGCCGGAACACGCCGGCGTTCCGGCAGGTCGTGACCAGCCAGTACTTTCGCAGCAATGCCGACCCGGCGTTGATCGCGCATTTCAACGAGTTGCAGCGGCTCTCAGCCGATCCGGATACCGCCGCCCGTTATTTCGAGTCCTCATCGCGTCAGGAACCACGACCCCATCCGATCTGACTGTGCGCGGTATCCGCGCGATGCAAGCTGCTCGAGGATCCCGTCCCGGCGCAGGTCGAGGGCGAGATCCTCGTGAATCTCCATCGCTATCGCAGGAATCCTGGCCCACGCCTCGGGAGGAGTTGAATGGACGACAGCAAACTCGCTCCCTTCGATGTCCATCTTTACGAGGCAGATGGCGCCGTCAATGCCCGAGAGGATGCTGGAGAACGCCATCACGGGTACCTCGATCTGCCGCGTCGATGCGTCGCGGTGACTGAAAATGATGTTCGTGCCGGCGACGTTCGAGGACACGTTCAGCGTCGCGGCCCCGCTGAAACCTGCCACGGCGCCGGTGACCAGCCTGATGCACGCCACACGAACGCCCGCGCGCAGCGACAACACGACAGGACGGCGTGCGAAGAAGCGCAGCCACAGCACCATCGCCCAGTTCCTGATGTGACGTCGAGCGAGAAGCAGCGTGTTGAGCGCGCGGCGTGACGCTCCGACCGTGCGGGAGACTATTCTGCCCTCAGGATCTTGATCGGATCGACCGCGACCGCCCGCCGCGCCGGCAGATAGGTGGCCAGCACCGCCGCCGATGCGAGGACGATTGGCGCCATGGCAAACGTGATTGGATCGAGCGGTCCGACGCCGAAGAGCAGCGAGCGCATGGCCGGCGCGAAGCCGGCGGCGGCGCCGAGGCCGACGGCCACGCCGATACCAATCAGGATCAACCCGCGCCGCATGAAAAGGGCGCGGATGTCGGTCGTCTGGGCGCCGAGCGCCATCCGGATGCCGATCTCGCGCCGGCGGCGCGAGACGGCGTACGAAATCACGCCGTAGAGCCCGACGATGCCAAGCAGGAGCGCCATGGCGCCTGCGATCGCGAGCATCACCAGCGTGAACGACGTGCGGGCCATCGACTGATCCAGGAGCGCGTCGAGCGTGCGCACCTGCGCGAGCGGAAGGTTGGGATTGACCGACCAGACCGCTTCGCGGATTTGCGCCAGCAGGCTGTCAGTCCCGGCACGTTCGCTGCGGATCGCAACGCTCACGCGCCGCGGCTGATAACCCGGCACGCCGAAGAGCTGCGCGTGCCATCGCCCGGGCCAATACACCGTCGGCGGTGCCGGTTGATGAACGCCGTCCTCGTAGACGTCGCGAGCGACGCCGATGATCTCGCGCCAGGGCCCGCCCTCGCCGTAGTACTCACGGATACGCTTCCCGAGTGCGGCCTCTGGAGATTTCCACAGCTCGCGCGCCAGGTTCTCGGAGACGATCACGACCTCGCGCGCATCATGGAGATCGGACCAGCTGAAGTCGCGCCCCGCGACGAGCGGCGTTCCGAGCGTCTGAAACGTACCCGGCGAGATGACCTTGACGTGCCGGTTCGGCGGCGTCCGCCCATCGTCAGCCCTGCCCTGAACGGCGATCGCGGCGCTGTATCGATTTTCGGAGTCGGTCGGCAGACGCGTCATAAACGCCGCCGACGCGACTCCCGGACTCGTCGCGATCGTGTCGAGGATCTCCCGCTGCATGCGTGTCAGGCGCTCGGGATCGGCAACTGACGTGTCCGGGATCGATAGAGCGAACGTCTGAACGCGCTGAGGATGTGCAAACCCCGGTTCGACGCGCCGCAGCGCCTGGAAACTGCGAATCATCAGGCCCGAGCTCACGAGGAGCACGAGCGCCAACGCGATTTGCGTTGCCACCAGCAATTGCTGCGATCGCTGGCGTTCGCGCGTGAGGCTCGCACCGCGGCCACCGGCGACGATCGCGTCCTCGAGCCGCGGCCGGGCGAACTTGAGAATCGGGATCAACCCGAAGACCAGCCCCGACAGCAGAGTGATCGTGAGCGCGAAGCCGAGGACGCCGGGCTCGATCGAGATCTCCGACAGCCTTGGCAGGTTCGAGGGCCCGATCGCGACGAGCGCGCGAAGCGCGCCGTGTGCGAGTGCCAGCCCCAATAGGCCGCCGACCACCGCCAGCGTGAGGCTCTCGACGAGCAGCTGTCGCGCGATTCGCGACCGCCGCGCCCCGAGCGCGGCACGAATCGCGAATTCCTGCCGGCGTCCGTCCGCCCGTACGAGGAGCAGGTTCGCGACGTTGGCGCACGCCATGAGCAGCACAATGACGATGGTCGTCAGCAGGACCCACAGCGTCCGGCCCACATCCCCGACGACCTCCTGCTTGAGCGGGCGCAGCGACGGCCCGTAGCGCGCCTGGAAGTTCGCGTCGGTCTTGCCGGTGTTGACGAGCCAGATGCGCAGGATGCGGGCGACATCCGCGTTGGCCTGCGCCAGCGACACACCGGGCTTCAACCTGGCCAGCCCCTGGAGCCGGAACGACGGGATCGGCCGCACGCGATTGATCCGCAGCGGCAGAATCAGGTCGGCCTCGCCGGTAAATCTGAATCCCGCCGGCATGATGCCCACGATTTGGTGCGGACGTTCGTTGATTGTGAGCGACCGGTCGAGAACAGCCGGGTCACCGCCGAACTTTCGATGCCAGTACGCGCTGGTGAGCACGACCGCGTCCGGCGCGCCGGGCGAATCGTCCGCGTGCGAGAACCAGCGTCCTATTTCCGGCTGCACGCCGAGCGTCGTCAGGACTCCCCTGCTCAACGTCCACGTGCGCACTTCCTCGGGCTCGCCGCGGCCCGTGACAGTCGCCGTCGTTCCATCCGGATTCCAGGCCCCGAAGTCCTGAAAGGTCTGAGTGTTTTCTTCGTAGGTTGTGAAGATCACGTCAGAAAAATACGGCAGATCCGTGCCGCCCACCGTGTGGGAGATCAGCACGAGCCGGTCCGAATCGGGATACGGAAGCGGGTTGATGAGAACGGCGTTGACGATGCTGAAGATCGCGGTGGTTGCGCCGATACCGAGCGCGAGTGTGACGATCGCGGCAGCGGCGAAGCCGGGTTGCGTCCTGATCAGGCGCGCGGCCTGACGCACGTCCTGGTCCATGACCAGCGTCTCCCGGCGGGTATGCTATAGACACGTGTCATGCTTGTCACGCTTCTGTTTCTCCTCCTGCACCTTGCGGACTCGCGGGTGCGGTTGAAACGCGTGGTGAAGTAACCGTTACGCCGTCTCCAGTGGTCGAAATGTCGCCAGTTCCGGTCTATGAGGCGGAAACACGGCGACTCCTTCGTCGCCCGCCTTCCATTTGGCGGCCACGACTTCGTCAGTGCCTTCGTGCGCTTCACCCTTTGAATCGAAGTACGCGAATTTGATGCGCCAGGCGGGTTCGTCACCGGATCTCAGGGGCTCGATCGCGGTCACCACGGCCCGCGCCGTCAGATAGCGCGGCCCGCGCCGCTTCAATCGGCCGGAGACGGCACCCGCGGTGAGGAGCAACGCTCCGCCAACGCCCACGTCGACGATCGCCGTCTTCCACTGCGGGTTGTCCTCGAGCCGGCTGTCGTCGAGCTCACGGTTCGGCCGGCGCACCTCGATGGTTTGACCCGGGTACGTCTGCCGCCACATCTCTTCCGAGACCGCATCCCGGCCATAGCAGCCTTGCGCGCGCTCGCAGTCGTACCGGTACTCGATGGTCCACACACGTGGTGACCCCGTGAGGATCAGACGGCCTAGTACCTCGTGAATCCTCGATCCCTCAGTCGCGAACCTCTGCAGCGCATACCAGAAGCGTGGCCCTCCCCTGGGATGCCTCGGCCACCGTGTCTTGGGCGGCTCGACGAGCGCAACGACAACGCCCGGCGTAACGCGGCCATCGTACGTACGGGCATACTCATGCAGAGCGAGCGTGGCGCCGTCGTAGGCGGCCAGCACCGCGTAGGCGGCCAACAACACGCCCACGAAATCGCCCAGTGTCGGATACCGACCTCTATAGATCCAGTAAAACGAGCAGAGGGAAACGCCCAGAAGGAAGATCTGGAAGATTTCCGTCACGAGCCAGTGATCAGCAAGCTCCTCGCCCGGAAAATCGACGCTTATAGATAATGATGCGGCGCGCCCAGACGGCGCCCGTGCGTGCCGGATGTGTAATCGATCGAACGGAATTCGGCGGGCGGTTAGTCTCCCTGCCGCGTTTCGATGTTCGTCATCCGCGATCCGGCAGGCGTCAGCTTCATGAGATCGTCCCCCCAGATCACTTTGCCCTCGAAGACATTCTGTATCTCGTGAACGATCTGCTCGCGGATGGCTGGTTGATCGATCTGCGCGAGGAGGTGCGTCAGCACCAGCGTCTTCACGCCCGCGCGCTTCGCGATGATCGCGTTGTCGCGATGATTGCCGCAGGCCGCTCGGTAGGCGGGACTCGGCTCGGTCCCGCTGAAGTAGTGGTTCATGTGGATCAGTAAGTCGCACCCCTTGGCCAGCTCCACGATGGTGTCGCTCGGTCCGCTGTCGCCCGTATAGCAGATCGACCCTTCCTTCGTGTCGAGGCGGAACGCGAGGCATTCGAGGTACGGCTGTACGTGCTGCGCGTGGCCGACGGTCAGCTTCCATTCCGCGCCGTCGATGACCGAGCCGGCGTGAATCTCGGTCACGCGCGGCGCCGGCCGCTGACGCGGGAGCTTGCCGCCGCGTGCTTCGTACACGTCCATGCTGCTGCGGTGCTCGACCCGCGCGCGGATGTCAGGACCGTAGATGCCGTCGGTGCCGAACAGCTGCTCTGTCATCCGCGCGATTGGCGGCGGCCCGTACACGTTCAGCTCGCCGATCCGGCCGGCGCCCTGATCCCACCGCTGGAGCACGAGCCGGCCGTAGTCCATGCAGTGGTCGTAGTGAAGGTGGGTGAAGAACGCGTGGGTCACGTCGATCGTGCGATGCCCGCTCTCGAGCAGACGCTGATGAGCGCCCGGCCCGTGATCCCACACGATCACATCGGCGCCTATCTCGATGAGATAGCCAGAGCTTTGCCGCTCCAGCGACGGCGCGGGCGTGCCCGTGCCGAGCAGCGTCACGCTCAGCGGCCTGGATGGCGGTTTCGACGGCGGGCGCCCCTGTTGATCGACGGCGGCCGCCGAAACCGCGGACGAAGCGCCGATCGCCGCGATGAACTCTCTGCGTTTCACTGGGTACCTCGGCACATCACATAGCCGGGTACGCCGAACACGTCAAATGGATTCTGTCGATAAGCTCATAACGCAGCGTTCTCCACGATCTGCTGCATAGGACCTCCGTACCCCGCATTGCGCAAACCGTGAACGGAAACCGTCAGGCCCGGTGGAAGGTTCTGTCAGCCGCCGAAAAACCGCAGGATCTCGACGATCTCGGAGCGTCTGAAGAACTCGGCCCAACCCATCGCGTCGCTGTCATGTTTCGTGTCGCGGATGGCTGGGTCCGCGCCAGCGTCCAGGAGCACGCGGACGACCTCTGCGTGATCGCCGAGGATCGCGAGGTGCAGCGGCGTCACGTCGGAGTCCCAGTGCGCCCAGCGGCCGCTCGGGTCCGCGCCGTGGTCGAGCAGCCACTTCACGGCGCGGACGTCGCCCCGCTTGGCCATCAGATGGAGTACGCCGCCGGCAGGCGCGACGAGTCCGGGGTTCTCTCGCAACATCTGCTCCGCCGTCGTAATGTCACCGAGCGCCAGGAGCGCGAGAAGGTCGATCGGCCCGCCACGCGGTGGACGATGCCCGCGAACTGCGCTGGGCAATTCCGCGGCGGTCATCGCCCGGATCTTCTCCATCACACTACGGTCGATGTCCGATGAAGTTGAGTAAGCCGCCGGCGGTTGACCCGAGCCATCGACGGCCAGCGGATCAGCGCCGAGCTCGAGCAGGAGCGAGACCATCTCCGGGCGATTCCGGGAAACGGCAAAGTGCAGCGGCGGCCGATGGTTCTCGTTCCGGCTCTGACGCCTGTTGAGCGCCGACGGATCCGCCGCCACGATGCGCCGTACCTCGTCCGCGAGGTTCATCGAAACAGCCGAGAAGATGTGGTGTCGCGCGCCGCGGCTCACCAGCAGATCGACAACCGCTCGATGCGCGTCATCGTCGCATCCATCCCAGCAGGATGCCCATCCGATCACTTCGATCTCGTGGTCGTCGCCGTGTCCGACGACGTCGCCTCCAGCGTCGGCGAGCCGCCGCACGACATCGACGTGCCCGCCGGCTGCGGCCCAGTGCATCGCGTAGGTGTTGTCACCTTTTTCGCGGGCATTCACGTCGAGGCCGCGTTTCAGGAGAAGTTCGACGGCCGCGAGATGTCCGTTGTGCGCTGCGAAGTGCAGCAACGACGTCTCGTACGGCTTCGCCTTCATGTACAGCTTGTCCGGATCTCTGTCGAGGAGCGTCGTCAGCGTCCGAACGTCTCCAGTCCGCGCCGCCTCGACGAGACGGCCCTCGATCGTCAACGAATCGATGTGCGCCTTCAGGGCGCGCCAGCTCGGGAATCCGTACTCCTTCGCCAGATCGAACTGTGCATCGGACAGTTGGGCATTTGGATTTTACCGGCGCAACTCTTCGAGCCGGTGCTTTGCCTGCTTGCGGAGCCAGTCGAGGTTGGGCTTTTCTGGGAGTGCCATACCTTCCCTTCCTGCGAAAGGGAGCGATCCCTTTCGTGCCGCCCGTTGTCCGCACGCAGGGCGAGGAATAGAAGGTTATGTAAGAACGACGTGGGGTGGGTTGAACCCTTTACGCGGACCGTCGGCCTCCCTCACGGCACAGGCTGGAATGGTAACGCAGGGACCCAAGGGCGACAAGCGGCTACGTTTTCATGCGCGCCTTCCGCTGCTCGTCGTACTTCATGGCGCCGACGATGTTGCCTTCGGGATCCTGGAGCCAGACGAGCTCACCGACCGTCGGGAGGATGGTCTTGGCCATGATCACTTTGCCGCCGTTCGCTTCGGCGCCTTTCGCGGCGGCGTCGGCGGAATCGACGCCGACGGTGCACTCGTAGCCGATCGTCCGCTGTCCGGGCACGAGCTCGCGCCGCTTCTGCATCGCCCCCTGGACGCCCGCATCGTCAGGCGTGCCGGTGTGAATCAGGTAGAAGCCGGGCGGCCCCCAGGGCTCGAACCGCCAGCCGAACACGTTTTCGTAGAAGCGCCTCGCCCGCTGGAGATCGTC
>DATAEE010000215.1:0-11113 GCA_036258175.1 Vicinamibacterales bacterium | reverse complement strand
GAATGCGTTCATCATTATTATTTCTACTTTTCGATGCTACCGGATTCTTATGATGACGTGGGCTTAGGATCGGGCCGTACGGAACGTAATCGAATAACGAAGCCGGGTCACAGCAGGGATGTGGTGCTCGTACGCGTTCCTGGACTCTCCGGTCATGAGGTACCCCGACCGCGGCTCGAGAGTGATCTCATGCGTCGTTGTTCGACGCTCTCGAGCTCCGCGGCCCGCGGGCTTCACATACGGACGAAATTTCATCCGGCACGCTGAAAGCAGAGAGATACCGGCGACGATCCCGTACTGCGGCGCGTCGCGGTGCCAGCCGATCGGTGCGCCGGGAAAATATTCATTGATCACGGCCATCTCGAACGCGTCGGGGTCGACCTCCGCCCAGCGCGCGAGCCTGGCACGGACCGGCAGGAGAAAGGCGGGCATCGGTCCGCTGACGGCGGTCCCGCTGTTGTACGGCTTGCCGAAAAACGCCACGCGCCGCCGCGCGACCACGCCGCGCATCTCGAAGTTCGAGAACTCGACGGCCGCGACCTCCTCGGCAAGGCGCGCTTCCTCATCAGGGCTGATGAAATCGTCGCGGTAGTGGAAACCGTCGGGGACATCCGCCTCGAACAGGGAGCCTCGTAGCGTCATGTCTCCAGTGTGGCACGACAATCAGATAAGCTTCCCGCGTGCTCTCACCCGTCACTCCGATGCTCGCCACCGGTGCGTCGCAGCTCCCGGAGGGTGACGGCTGGTCCTACGAAGTGAAGTGGGACGGCTATCGGACGCTCGCCGCGAAGTCCGGCGCGAACGTTCGGCTCATCTCGCGGAATCTCAAGAACGTCACCAAACAGTACCCCGGCGTGGCTGCGTCGGTGGGAAAGCTCGAGGCCGATTCGGTCCTGCTCGACGGCGAGATCGTCGCCATCGATCGCCACGGCCGGCCGTCGTTCCAGGACCTGCATCACAGCCCATCTTCCGGAACGCAGATCGTTTACTACGCCTTCGACGCGCTGCGGATCGACGGTCGCGACATCATGAAGCGTCCGCTCGACGAGCGGCGGAAAGTGCTGCGGGACGTCGTCAGTGGATCCGCCGTCCATCTCTCCGAGCCGCTGCCCGGGCGGCCGAAGGACATCGAAAAGGCGATCCGTGGCCTCGGACTGGAAGGCGTGGTCGCAAAGCGGCGCGACTCTGTGTACACGCCCGGCATCCGGTCACGCGCGTGGCTCAAGGTCCGTTTCTCCAAACGGCAGGAGTTCGTCGTCGGCGGCTACAAGCCGGGTCCCGACGGGTTCGAATCGCTCCTCGTTGGTTATTACGACCGGAAACGCCTGCTGTATGCCAGCAAGGTGCGAGCCGGCCTGACTCCGAAGGTGCGCGCCGACATTTTCAGGCGGCTGCGGCCGCTCGAGACGCCGGACTGTCCGTTCTCGAATCTGCCGAACAGCAAGGGGAAAACGAGCCATTGGGGTGAGGGAATCACAGAAGCCGACATGAAGACACTCCGCTGGGTACGGCCGGAGCTCGTCGTCGAAGTGTCGTTCGTGGAGTGGACGCGCGATGGCAATCTTCGCCATGCGGCGTTCGTCGGAGTGCGCGAGGACAAGCGCGCGGAGAAGATTCGTCGCGAGCCGTGAGTCTCAGGTCACCCGGCGCGAAGGTACATCTCCGCTCCGGTGCGCCGCAGGAATCCTTCGGCGACGAGACGCTCGAGCAAGCGCC
Source organism: Vicinamibacterales bacterium (assembly GCA_036258175.1). Taxonomy (GTDB): domain Bacteria; phylum Acidobacteriota; class Vicinamibacteria; order Vicinamibacterales; family 2-12-FULL-66-21; genus DATAEE01. The sequence goes on along the minus strand of DATAEE010000215.1, from coordinate 9,397 downwards.
CGGCGGTCGTTCGATCCAGACCGAGCAGACGCGCTGCCTGAGCGGCGGTCAGGTGGAGCCCGGGCATTTCGATGAACTCGGAACGTACGCGCGCGAGCGTTTCGATAAACACGGGGTCGTCGATCGCGCGCTGCGCGACATTCGCCTGCAGGCGCTCGGATTTCATTTTGAGCGCCGCGCTCTTTCGCGCCAGCGCCCGATCGCGAGCCGCGGTGCCGCGCTGGCGGCTCTGAAGCGACGCGGCGAGGAGGCGTTCGATCTCGGCGCGGAGCACCGAGGGGGCGCAGGGCTTGAGGAGCACCGCAGCGCAGCCGGCCGCCTCGGCGGCCTGCTTCGCTTCGGCAGAGGCATTACCTGTAATCGCAATAATCGGGACGTCCGACGTCGGCGCCGACTCCTTCAGCGTCCGGCACAACTGCAGTTCGGACGGGTCGCGAAGCGTGAGGTCGGCGACGACGATGGCGGGAACCGCTGCGGTGGCAGACTCAATCGCTTCGGTCGTGTTTCCCGCTTCGTGGACACGAAACCCGAAATGTCTGAGATCGAACGCGTAAAGCTCGCGCGAGTCAGCGTGGGTCTCGACGAGCAGAACGGCCGGCGGAGGCAGCGCAGGCCGCGTCGAAGGAGGCTGTTGAATGTGAAGCCACATGCGGCTTGTCCGACGCGAGAGCAGAACCCCAGCGTAACATGGGAGCGGTTACGCGTGTCGGTCGGATCTCGTGGCGCTCGACAATTGGAACGGCCGAGTTTGGATGTGAGCGCCTGAGCGGATCCGCTCCCCTGGCGACTCATCGAGAACCACCGCTGAGTCGCCGTCTCGAGCCGCTACATCGGGGCGACGGGGACGACAAGCACGAGAGAGAGGGACCAGGGACTCGCGTCGTCGAGGAAACGCACCCCGTCGATGACGTCGCCGCGTCGGGGAAGTCCGGTGGCGACGTAGTCCAGCGACGTTTCCAGCTCCACGCCCCGGAGCCAGCGTCCTACCGGCAGCCAGTTGAAGATCGCCACGGCGGTGTCGAGCTCGAAGTTCAACTTGTGCGTGTACGCTCGGCTATCGCTCGGCCGCTCGGCGGCGCTGAACTTGTCCACGACGTCGACATGCGAGCCGACCCACCCACCCGTCCGCGCCGCCGGCAGCCAGATGAAGTTGGTTTCGAACTCGAGCTCCGGCGTGCTGTCGGACTCGAACGGAAGGAAGATAGCCTCCACGGTGAATTCGAGCCAGGAAACGCCGGTCGGCACGCCGAGCGACAGAATCAGCTCGAACTCAGCGTCGCGCGGTTCACGAGCCGTACCCTCGTCGGTTTCAACACGAGCGGCTCCCCACAGGTGTGTGAAGGTGACCGTGGGTTCGACGTAAAACTCAGGACCGCACAGTACGCGACACGGTTCCTGCGCGGCCACAGACCTGGCGATCCCGAGGACCGCCGCCATCGTCAGCAGCAACGCCCTCACCGTCCGCTCCGCGTCCCGCCGCCGATGGACACGACGCGGCCATCGCGCATCTCGACGATTGAATCGGCGAGCGCGGTCGCATCGTCCCGGTCGTGGGTGACGTAGATCATCGCGAGCCGAAGGCTCCGTTGAAGTCGCGCGAGCTCCAGTCGAAGCGTGCCCCTCAACTCGGCGTCGAGGCTCGCCAGAGGTTCGTCGAGAAGCAGAATCCGCGGTTGCCCCACGACCGCGCGCGCGAGCGCGACGCGCTGTTGCTCTCCTCCCGACAATTCGTGTGGGTAGCGGCCCATCAGGGTCTCGATGCGGACGGCGCGCAGCGCCTCCGTCACCCTTCCCACTCGATCGCGCGGCGGGATCTTCCGCGCTTCCAGGACGAACTCCAGGTTCTGCCGCACCGTGAGATGGGGCCAGAGCGCCAGATCCTGGAAGACGAAACCGATTCGCCTCTCATGTGGAGCGAGAACGATCCGGCGCCCGGCGCTCGCCGGCTCGTCCTGCAGCCAGATCTCGCCGCTGTCTGGCGTGTCGAGTCCAGCGATGATGCGCAGGAGCGTCGTCTTGCCGCACCCGCTCGGTCCGAGGACGACGGCGCACTCGCCCTGCGGAACCTCGAGCGAGACGTTGTCGAGCGCTCGATGCGACCCAAATCGTCTACTGACCGCCCTCACTGACAGGGCGCTGGCCGTCAACGTTCCTCCGACCGTCGGAGCGATGCGAGCGACGCCAGCATCCCGACCGGCGTCAGAACGACCGTCGCCTGCAGGAGCGCGAGCGCCGCAACCTGCGCCGGCGGAGCGTTTGCGATGAGCGTGTAGACGCGAATCGGAAGCGTCGCCTCGCCGGGCGGCGCGATCAGAATGCTGGCTCCGAGCTCCCCAAACGACAGGACGAATACGACGACCCACGTTGCGGCGACGCCCAGGCGCAGCTGTGGCAGCAGAATCCGGCGAACCATGCGTAGCCAGCCGGCGCCGGCAACGGCCGCCGCTTCCTCATGAGAGATCGGCACGTACCTGACAGCGGCTGCGAGGATGAGCGCGGCGACCGGAAGAAAGCGGGCCAGGTACGCCAGGATGAACATCGCATCCGTGCCGTAGACACTACCGGCGATGCCAGGTCGATTCCACACTCCGATTAGTCCGACGCCTACGATCGTGCTGGGAACGGCGAAGATGACGACGAACAGAATGTCAGAAAGGGTCGCGCTGCGGCCGCGAGCTCTCGCGCGCGCATAGCCAAGCACCGTGGCGACGGCCACCACGATGGTCGCGCCGACGGCCGAGAAGAGCACGCTGTTTGCGATGGCCTCCCCGGAGCCGTCCAGCAGCGCCGACAGGGACCGACTCTGTAGCGCCTCACGCGCCAGCACAACGGTGGGCAACGCCACAGCGCTGACGATCACTACAGCTATAGCGACTCTTGCGCGGCGACCCCAGTGATCAAAGAGCGGCGGATGGCTGCCCGTGGCGCGGCGCGCCGAGACGAGCCGATCCCCCAGCGTTCCCGCGGCGACGGCGCCGACTCCAGAGGCCAGCGCCAAGAGCGGAACCGCGAGCAGGATCGCCCGCGAGAAGTCGTAGAGCGCCGCGAACGCAGTAAACACCTCGGTGGTGTACACACGGACGCGCAGCAGCCCTGGCACTCCGAACTCCGATATCGCCAGGACGAACACGATCAGTGACGCCGCCGAGACGACCGGAGCGGCGAGCGGCAGCAGGATTCGCCGCAGGACCAGCCGGCGCGGCGCCACAACCAGCGCCGCTTCCTCGAGCCGAGCGTCTATTCGCCTGAACGCCACTTCGGTCGCCAGCATCGGGAGCGGATAGAACACGGCGCTCAACACGACGATCGCCGCCGGCAGGGTGTAGGTCCAGGATGTACCGAGATATACCCAGGACAAGGCCATGACATAGGGCGGCAAGACCATTGGTGCGGCCAGCACGACACGGATCGCCGTTTTCCGCTTCAGCGGCACCCGCGCCAGCGTGATGCCGAGAGGTGCGCCAATCGCGGTTGACAGCAGAGCGGCGCCGATGCCCAGGAGCGCTGTGTTGTAGAGCAGCGTGCGCTGACGAGCGTCGAGCCACAGCGCCGTGATGGCGCCCTGCATGCCTGCGAGCGATGTCGTGCACAGATACGCAACCGGCAAGAGACAGCAAACCGCGAAGATGACACCCGTGACGCCAACGACGACCGTCCGACTGGAACGCCAGCCCCACATTCAGAGTCCAAGAATGCTTGCGAGACGTTTCGTCGCGTCCTCGACGCGCGCGGCTGCCTTCGCGTAGTCGAGCGTCATCGGCTTGAACGTGTCGATCGCCGGGATGTTCTTGGGACCCTGCACGCCAGAGTGCAGCGGGATCTGCACGGCTTCCGACCGCGCAAGCTGCCGCTCGATGTCGGGGGACAAGAGGTAATCGACGAGCCTCCGGCCCTCCTCGGGGTGTGGCGCATTCGCGATCAACGACACCATGTTCGGCATGACGGGAACGCCGAGACCGTCGCTGTCAGGCAGCACCATCGCGATCGGCAGCCCGCTCTCCAGCGCCACGTTGACGTCGTCGGTATCCGTCAAGCCGACTTTGACCTCGCCGCGCGCCACCATATCCCGGACGACGGAGTTGCCGTCGACGATGCGGACGTCGTTCGCCTTCAGACGCCGGAAGAAGTCGTCCATCTTCTCGTCGCCAGCCAGCGCGTAGAGGGCGGCGACGTGGAACGAGGTCGAGCCGAAGCGCGGATCGGCGATCACCACCTGCCCGCGCCACCTGGGATCGGCCAGGTCGAAGACCGATCGCGGCGCCTCGTCTGGCTTCACGAGCGTCGTGTTATAGGCCATCACGCGGATTCGCGCCGAGAATCCGGTCCAGAATCCCTCCGGATCGACGAGGACCGGCGGGATGCCCTGGGCGCTGGGCGACTTGTAGGACGCAAGCACACCTCGCGATTTGAGCACGAGCGTGCGGACCGGCTCGTTGGACCAGAACACGTCGGCCTGAGGTCGGGGTTTCTCCGCCAGCAGCCGATTGGCAAGACCGGTAGATTTCGTTTCTTCCGTGTCGTAGACCGCATTGACCGTGACGCCGGTCTGTTTCTCGTACTCGCGCAACACGGGCTCCGAAAACACCCGATCTGTGGAGACATACACTGTGACTTGTCGTGCGGCACCCGGTGTCGATTCCGAGGAGCGACATGCGCTCGACGCGACGATCCCGATGAGCACGCACGTGTGAACGACGGCACGACGCCTGACGGATGCCATACCTACTTCGTCACGATCGTCACGTCGTCGAACTGCGTGACCGAATCCGCTTTCGTCCAGAGGCCGACCTTCCCCGGCTGAGAGAACGTCGTATCCTCAACCTCGTACAACTTGTTGCCGTTGAAGAACACCTCGAAGCGTGGGCCGGCGGCGACCACTCGCAGAGTGCTCCACTGCCCGGACGGGACTTGAGCCTTCTTCCCGTACGTCCGGCCCTCTCCTTTCAACGGCAGATCCGTGCGCTTGCCTTTCTCCACCTTATACAGGACGACGTTGTTTTCGAGCGCGTTTGCTCGAACGATGTAGTAGTTGTCCTCGTTCTGGAACCGCCAGACGAGGCCTGCCGCCTGATCGACGCGGCCCGATACCGGCTTGAAGCGGGCAGACAGGTCGACGTCTGCTGCCGTGACGTCCGCCACGACGGCGACCGGAAACCTCGATCGCGTACTGTCAGCGTCAACCTGGGCCAGATATTTGTTGTCCCCCTCGGCCTGCACGACCCACTTGCCGGGCGCACCCGCCTTCGCTGTCAGGCCGAACTCGAAGCCTTTCGGCGGCTGGCCGACCGCATCGTTCGAAAAGTCGACGTTCCGCGTCGCGCCATGCACGATGAGCGTCATACCGACGGCAAAACATGCCGCCAACAGGCTGACCATTCGCATTGACGTGCTCCCTTCATCGCGGTTTCACACAGTCGACGTCCGCGAACGCGCTGCAAGCGAGAACGTGATCGCCATCGTGAGCGCGACAGCCGCCATGATCTGAAACATCCTCGCGTAGCCGACCGCCACGACGAGTAAGCCCGCCACGATTGGGCCGAGCGCGTCACCGACGTCGTAGATCGTTCCGAACACACCGTGGGCGGCGCCATATCGCGCCCTGCGCGTCACATCCGTGATGAACGCGCTCGTCGCGGCCGTGGTCGTCGCCACACCGGCGGCATAGCCGATCACCGCGACGACCAGGGCGGCTGCGGTTGTTGCGAGCGATAGCGAGAACACCGCCGTACTGCAGATCGTCAAGCCCGTGACGATGACCCAGCGGCGACCCGCACGATCCGAGAGGAGCCCGATCGCCGGCCGGACCGCCAACGTCGTCAGCGTCTGGATGCCGAACAGCCATCCGAGCTGCGTGGCCGTCAGGCCGAGCGCTTCGCGACCGTAGAGCGGCAGGAACGCGTTGAGTGTGCCGTTCAACACGAACTGCGCCGCCTGCGCGCCGCTCGTCACAAGCACCAGCCGATCGCGCCCAACTTCCATGACGCCCTGCTTGAACTCACCCCATGACCAGCGTCGCGACGATGTCGCCGGAGCGACACGCCAACCCGCGACGAGGAGCGGCACGCCGAGGCCGATCACGCCCGCCGTCAGAAACGCCAGATCGAAACGACCTGCCGCAATGAGATACCCCGCGACGACCGGTCCCACCGCTTGACCGGCGCCCTGAGCCGTCGAGTACATGCTCAGCCACGCGCCGCGGCTTGCCGGCGGTGCGACATCGGAAAGGCTGGCCGACGCCACGGGCCCGAAGATGGCTGTCGCGCTGCCGTGAAAAAACCGCAGCAGGATCAGCACTGCCAGCGTCGAAACCGCGAGGTACGTGAACGGCATGATCGCGAACACGATGGCGCCGGCGAGGAGCAGGCGGCGGCGGCCCAGGAGGTCAGACAAGGCGCCAGCCGGCAGCTTCACGACGACGCCTGTCAGCGTCGACGCGCCCATGACGAAGCCGACGAGGGATGGCGCGGCGCCCAATTCGCGTGCGAGCAGTGGAAGGAGCGGCACGCGGCAGATCGCATAGCTGCAGTACGCGACGAGTGTGGCCGCACACAGGCGGATCAACGCGGCGTGAGCTCCACGGCGGTCCGTCCCGACGACGCGCGCGGCCGATCGCTCGATCTCGCGGGCCGCGACTTCCGGTAGAGCCATCGGCTCAGCCTTGCTTCTTTGGACGCCGAGCTTTCTCGCTCGCGCCGGTCCGTTGCCTGGCGCGTGCGAGCGGCCGTGGTCCGCCGGATCGCACCGATTGCGCGAACGAGCGATAGAGTGAATCAAAAAGCGTCATGCCCTGCTCCAGCAGCGCATCGTCGTCCGCATAGGCGAGCTGAAGCCCATCGATCATCGCAGCCACTGTGCCGCCTTCAGGCGCGCCGAAGCGTCCATCCTTGAGATCGAGGTCATGTACGATCGCCGCGATTCGCAAGACGGCCGGCTCACGGATATCGAAGACGTCACACAACGTTTCGAATGTGCAGCGCTCGCCTCGATGGCTGAACTCCACGCCGAACATATCGAAGGGCACCGCGTGTTCGGGGACGACCTGCCGGTCAGCAGCGAAGCTGAAGCGGGCCTGCGGATCGATGAACCGTCGAATCAGCCACGCCGAGGACATGCGATCCACGCCCGGCCGCGGACGGGTGACCCAGAGCCGCCCTTGGTACGACGTCACCGCTCCGGAGGCTGCCGCAGTTGAGGACGTCTCGGACCGTCTCGGGCCTGACGCATCTTCCTCGAGCTGCGCCATCAACGTGATGACCCGATCGCGGCCGGCGCTGCCGAAAAAGTCGATACTCTCGATCCCGGCCAGGCGTTCTCTGAAGATGTCCAGCAGGCGACGGAGGGCGGGCGCGCGCGTGCCGCGAGGCCGACGCCTGCCACGCGCTCGTTTCAGCGCTTGGTCCACATCGTGCGCCAGACTGATGTAGGCATCCTGCCGGGATCGCCGGAACTCCTCGATGAGCGCGTCATCGGACCAGGCGTCGACGTGGTCCGCCAAAAAGACGCTCGCGTCGCCGCCGGTCGCTTTGACTTCCGTTTTCAGCCATTCGAAGTCCTCGCGCGCGCCCGGTGTGTCCGGCAGCGCATACACCGCCTGCTTGATCGGGATCGCGCCGAGTTGCTGAAGCCGGCGCCATGTTCGAACCCGAAGGTTCGAGGGATGCGAGGGAAGCTGATGCACAAACAAGAGCCAGCGGCGCGCGCCGGGCTGAGACTGAGCCGCTGGTCCCCGATCGGCCTGTGAGCGCGATGTCATCGTGGATTCCGCCGCGAAATACCTTGACGTCGTAACGTTCGTTTCAGAGTATAGGAGAACTGTTACAACCGTCAATGAGGGGGCGTATGCGCGATCTAGCTCTGGTATTGGGAGTGTTCTTGGGGACGGCGCTCGCGGCCCAGCAGTCGGCGAATCCGCGTCAGCAACCTGGCGCGTCGATGACGATGTTTGCGCCTGAGCAGCACGACCTGTACGACGGTCACTACGTCATCTCTGCCAACCGCATCCATATGATCGGCGGTCTGAACGATCCCGCCGGGTGGGATCACATGGACAACGAGGCCAGGACGGTGAAACCCGTGCAGGGGACGGCCGAGATCGATATCAACGATCTGACCAACACCGGCACGTTCGAGGCCCGCCTCAAGATCCCAGAAGGCGATCTCGTCCTGGCCGTCGACAAGTTTCACGAGTTCAGTCCATGCCAGAACGGCGGCATCGTTGGATTTCTGCACGAGCACGGGGTCGACTCGGGGTGCGGCGACAATAACTGGCCGAAGACGTTCGTCTACGTCGCCGGCTGGGGATACGGGCACGCGACGCTGAACGGCAAGCCGATCTACGACAACTATGAGATGCACTTCATGGTGACGCAGGGCATTCGCGATCGAAAGACGCTGCGCGTGAACTACCCGATGGCCGGCAAAAGGCAGCCGGCGGGCGAAGTGAATCCTGCCGCGCAGCAGCTCGACTTCTACATCCGCAGCCCGCAGCAGAACCCGAAGAACCGACCGAACCGCGAGGTGTTTTTGCACTTCTTCGGGATGGAGGTCACCTGGAAGTAAGGCCCTCACTCCTGCTGCTCGGAGCGACGCTCTCCTGCCTTTGGTGCCCGCCGGCCGGCGCCGGCCAGGACAGCGCGCCGCCTACGCTGCGAGCGGGAGTCCTGCCGGAGACGGTCCGCATCGACGGTTTGCTGGACGATAAAGAGTGGGGAACCGCCGAAGCCGCCGATACGTTCAGGCAGACGGATCCCAGCGAGGGTGCCACTCCTACTGGCCGAACCATCGTCCGGGTCCTCGCCGGTCCCAAGGCCATCATCATTGGAATCGTCTGTGAAGACCCCGACCCTGCGGGCATCGTCAGTTTCAGCGTGCGCCGGGACGCAACGCTCACGTCTGAGGATCATGTGCGAATCGTGCTGGGTCCCTTTCGCGACGGCCGGTCGGGTTACGTGTTTTCCGTCAATCCGAGTGGCGCGCGCTACGACGGTCTCATCAATCCAGGCGGCGAGACGGAGAATCCGGACTGGGACGGCATCTGGGAGGCGGCGACCGCGCGCATCCCGAACGGGTGGAGCGCCGAGATCTGGATTCCCATTCAGACCCTCAGCTTCAATCCCAACCTGCGCGAATGGCACTTCAACGTCCAGCGAAGGATTCAGCGGAAGCTCGAAACCGATCGATGGGCGTTTCCTGCGCGTCAGTATCAGGTCACGCAAACGAGCCGCGCCGGGCTGATCACCGGGCTGCCGGAGTTCAATCTGGGTCGTGGGCTCACCGTCCGGCCGGCCGTTACAACCGGCGGCGGGGTGCCGGCACCGGACGATGATGTCGACGGAGAGTTTCAACCGAGCCTGGACGTCACGCAGCGGCTCGGCGCGAACGTGGTCTCGTCTCTGAC
>DATAEE010000214.1:0-1638 GCA_036258175.1 Vicinamibacterales bacterium | reverse complement strand
CCTGAGCCTGCGGGATGTCGAACTGCTACTGGCCGAGCGGGGCGTGATAGTCTCCTACGAGTGCGTCCGTCGGTGGTGCCTCAAATTCGGCAGGAGCTTTGCCGACAAGCTGCGCCGGCGGCGGCCCAGGCCAGGCGACATCTGGCACCTGGATGAGGTCTTTCTCCGGATCAACGGCGAGCAGCATTATCTCTGGCGCGCGGTCGACCAGCACGGCGTCACGCTCGACATCCTCGTGCAAGATCGCAGGAATGCCGCGGCCGCCAAGCGTTTCTTCAAGCGCCTGCTCCGAGGACTACAGTACAAACCGCGTCGCCTGATCACCGATGGCCTTCGGAGCTACGGGGTCGCGAAGCGGGAACTTCTGCTGGACGTTCGGCATCGGCAGAATCGCTACCTCACGGGATATCTTCGACAAGCGCTTTTTCCCGAGCCGTGCTAATTTCGTGTCGCACGGGCGACCGCGTGGCAAAGAGCGGGGTATTGGGATGCGAGCCCGCCACGCGCCTACGACGAGCGTCTGTACCGCGCCCGGTTCTTTGGACACAAGTTTGCTGTTAAGCGGCGGCCCTCATGACGGGCTGGTACCACGCTGCCCTGGCATCGTTCGGACTGCGCAGGCCGTTCTTTTCGATGAGCCACCCGGCGTTGTAACGGGCGACGAAGTCGCGGACGGCGTCACGGACCTCGTCGATGGTCTGGTAGATTCGGCCATGCACGATCTGCTCCTTCAGCGTGCGGAAGAAGCGCTCGATGACGCCATTCGTCTCGGGCTCTCCGACGAACGCATAGCTGGGGGTCATGCCCCAGAAGCGGATCTGGTTGTGGAAATGTTCGGCGAGAAACGCGCTGCCGTGGTCGTGACGCAGCGCCACGCCGCGGGCGGCGCTGGGGCTGACGTGGCCAAAGACATTCCGGACCGCCATGCCGACGGCCTGGACAGCAGCGTAGCGATCGCCGCGCTTGGCAACGTGCCAGCCGAGCGCTTCGGCATTCCAGTGCTCGGCGACGCCGAACAGCCACACCTTGCCATCCTGAACGGTGATGATCTGGGTCGCGTCCGTCGCCCACATGATGTTCGGCGCGTCGGTGATGATGTGCCGGTCGTGCGGCGTGGCATCGCGCGTACGGGCGCGATGCGGCGACAGCAGGCTGTTTTCGCGCATTAGCCGCAGCACCCGTTTGCGCGCGACCCGGACGCCGTCCATCACCCGCAGCCTAGCCCACACCTTGCGATGTCCCTCGCCGTGCCAGGGCGACCGGGCGAGATCGGCGCGGATCGCCGCCAACAGGGCCTCGTCGGACACCGCCGGCTTCGGTCCCCGACGCTGCGCCGGGACTGGCGCCGTCTTCGCGTCGGCCCGGCGCCGGTCGGCGTAGAAGGACGATCGCGGCACGTCCCAGATGCGGCAGACCTGGGCGATGCCGTAGCGGCCGCCGGTGGTCGGGGAAATCGCCGCCGCCATCACCGCGACCTCCCGCGGGCCAAAGGGCCAGGGCGCTCGATGCGAGAGCGCAGCAGCTCGTTTTCGATGCTCAGTTCGCCGATCCGCTGCATCGCCGTGGCGAGCTCACCGGTCGCCGCATCCGTCTCGCGTTCCTTCAGTGCGCCATCCAGCGCGGCTTCGGCCTTCCGCC
>DATAEE010000213.1:0-1986 GCA_036258175.1 Vicinamibacterales bacterium | reverse complement strand
GCTGAGCCTGGTCTGGGCACTGTTCGTCCTGGTGCTCGTGCCAAAGCAGCTGGGTTTGCCGCTTTCGGTTCTCGCCACTGGGTTCCCCGACCTCGTCTACTTGCTGGTTGCCAGCGCGTTGGTGGCACTCGGCTGGGCAGTCGTCAAGGCGATCTGGACCTACGCCGTCCTCCGCGGAGAGCAAGCCGCACAGGTGGCGACGACCTAGGGCGTCCGGCATCCGGAACGACGAAGACCCCCACTACGTCACCGCCGCCCGCACTTCGGAGGAGGTTGCTTGGTCGAACCGACCGCCAACCGAAGCGAAAGCCCACCTCTCGAGCCCGATCCAGCACCATCCACTGGCGGGTTTCTTCGTCCTGGCTTACGCGATTTCTTGGATCCTCTGGCTGCCGCTCGTCGTCTCTGGAGACGACTCTCCCACAGGCATCGGTTTCGTCCTGACGCTCCTGGCAACCTTGGTGCCTTCCACGTTGGCGATCGTGCTTGTCGCCGTAATGCATGGCAAAGCCGGGGTACGGAAGCTGCTCAGTCGGCTTCTGATTTGGCAAGTCGGTGTTGGCTGGTGGGTGGCCGTCGCGCTCCTGTCAACCCTTGCGCTCGGCGCCGTCGGCTTGAGCGTCCTGTTCGGAGGCGACACTCCGGATGTCGGCGTGACGATCCCTGGGGCCATAGCCCTGTTCCTTCTCTTCATCTTCCCGGGCAGTGTGTCCCGTACCCGCGCGAAGCAGGTCGCAGTGCCTTAACTCCGGTCTTTCAGCCGCGCCCGTGGCGCCACGCTTGAGAAAGCCGTCGGCACAAAGCGAGCGTCGTGCCGACGGTAAGTGGCGTCCAGACCGCCCCGCGGCGAGCGCAATGCCGGCGGAGATGACGGGCGCTTCGTCGAGCCCGTGCGTGAACGAGATACTCGCCTCGACGGCCTCAGCGACGCGCTCAACGAGTGCCGGCGTCAGCCGGGGTCGGCCTCACCGACATCGCTCGGGCGCCCAGCGCGAAGCGCAGCCTCAAACCTTCTTGCCTTCCGTCCAAGCGACCTTGACAGGCTCCGCCCGGTGATAAATGGTGTCGCGGCCGAACGAACTTATACGAACCGATATGGAGGGAAGCATGCGACGATCTCTTTACTTGTCAATCGCTGCGCTGCTTGTTGGCGGACTCATCTCCGTAGTCCAGCCCTCCGCGGCAGCACCGTCCGAGCCAGACGACCGAGTCACGCCCGCGACCGCCTACGTACGCCACGACGGCGGAACCGACCGGGCCATTCAGCATTGCTCGGACACCTCGACGAGCACCGCGCCCGACATCCCGAATGACGGTGACACGGACTCGAACGACGGCGGTGCGTTCCGTCAGGGCAACGAGCCCACCGTTGCGATCGATCCCACGAGCCCCAACCTCGTTTTCGCGGCCTGGAACGACTACTGCGACAGCGACCTCGGGGGCGGCTGGATGGGCCTCGCGTTCTCGCGCGACCATGGTGAGAGCTGGACGCCGTCGAAGATCCCCGGCTACCCGACCGATACCTCGGCCGAGGGCGCGGCGTCGCCGTTGCACGGCCGGCAGGCGGAGGCCGGCGACCCGTTGCTCGCCTTCGACAACGACGGGAACCTTTTTGCCGGCGGGATCGCGTTCAACCGGGTGAACCCGCAGAACGGAGACGTGTGGGTGGCCACGTACGCGAACCGTCCGCACGCCAGTGGCTACCCCAAGGACTACCTGCGCACGGTTGTGGTCGCTCAAGGCGTGCCCGCGCTGGCCGGCCCGTTCGAGGACAAGCCGGAGCTGGAGGTGGACCGGACCGGTGGTCAGTTCGACGGCAATGTCTACATCTGCTGGTCGCGCTTTGTCGGCGCCGGCCGGACTCAGATCTCCTTCAGCCGGTCGACCGATTCGGGGGCGACGTTCTCGCAGCCGATTCGGCTCTCCTTCGGCAAGGACGTGCAGGGCTGTGACATCGCGATCGAGCACGACGGCGATGTGTACGTG
>DATAEE010000212.1:0-4909 GCA_036258175.1 Vicinamibacterales bacterium | reverse complement strand
GGCCGTGAGAGATCACGTGGATGCCGGCGTCGATGGCGCGCTGTCCGCCCTCGCGTGTCTGGACGTGGCCGTCGACCTTCGCGCCCCCCCTGGCGGCCTCGGCGATGAACAGCTTCATGTCGTCCACGGAGTAGCCCCACGGCTTGCAGTCCACGCAGATCTTGATCGTCTTCGCCCCGAACAGCAGGTTCTCCCGGACCGCCTTGACGATCTCGTCCGGCGTGTTTGCTTCCAGGTACTCGGGATACACGAGGCTGTGGTTCTTATACATCTCGGGGGTCGGCGTGAACTGGCCGCCGGTCCCTCCGATGATCAGCCCGGACGGAATGATCGTCGGCCCGGGCAGCCAGCCCTGCTCGATCGCCGCGCGCAGCGCCGTGTCGGCGTACATCGCGTTGTTGCCGACGTCCCGAATCACGGTAAAGCCCGAGGCCAGCAACTGCATGGCGTTCGACGCGGCCTGGATCGCGCGGAGGGGCGTCGAGTCGAGCACGTACGTCAGGTAGTAGACGTTGTTCTCCGGGACCTCTTTGTAGGTGAGCGCCGTATGCGTGTGCGCGTCGACCAGGCCCGGCAGGACTGTCAGGTTCGAGAGATCGATGACCTCGGCGCCCGCCGGGATGGCGAGGCCGGCGCCGACCTGCCTGATCCGCTCACCCTCGACGAGGATGATCTGGTTCGTCGCGACGGTGCCCGATTCAGGGTCGACGAGGCGGCCCGCCTTGACCGCGACGATCTTCGGAGGCGCTGGCGGCGCGGCCTGCGGTTGCGCGCTAACCATCACGGTCGAGAAGATCGAGAGACAAATAAATCCGACGCCGATGTGGCCGAGGATCAGAATACTTCGTCGCATGTTGCGCTCCATGACCGTGATTCGCCTATCCTCTGGACTCCTCGCATCCCGAAGAGCATAGTGCAGGGTCGTGGCGGACATCATTCAGGCCGTACCGGACGGCGTCGTGATCAACGTGCGGGTAATCCCGCGCGCCGGCCGGTCCCGGCTCGACGGCACGCGCGGTGACGCCCTCCTCGCGCGCCTGAACGCTCCGCCCGTCGACGGCAAAGCGAACGACGAACTCATCGCGCTCATTGCCGCGGTGCTCGACGTCCCGCCTCGCGCCGTCTCGATCGTCACCGGAGAACGCTCCCGCCAGAAACGCCTGCGGGTCGCCGGCATCGACGCCGCGACGGCCGCGGCGCGGCTCGCACCCACCGAAGGATGAGCAGTCATGGTGAGCGATGAGCAGCTTCAGGCGATCATGCCCGACGTGCCCGCCGCGAGGCGGGCCCGGTTCCTTCCGTTTCTGCAGGCCGCGATGACCGAGTTCGAGATCGATCGTCCCGCGCGCGAGGCGGCGTTCGTCGCGCAGCTCGCGCACGAGTCGGGGCAGTTCCGGTTCATGGAAGAGATCTGGGGTCCCACCGCTCAACAGCGCCGTTACGAACCGCCGGGCGAGCTGGCCGCGCGGCTCGGGAACACCGAGCCCGGCGACGGGAAGCGGTACAAAGGGCGCGGCCCGATTCAGATTACCGGCCGCGCGAACTACCAGCGCTTTGGCGGGCTGCTGGACGTCGACCTCGTGTCCGAGCCCGAGCGCGCCGCCGTGCCTGACCTCGCAGTCAGAATCGCCGGCCTCTTCTGGATGAAAAGGGGCCTCAACGAGCTCGCGGACCAGGCGACGTCCGAGGCCTTTCGCGAGATCACCCGCCGCATCAACGGCGGGTTCAACGGCCTCACCGATCGCGAACGCTTCTACCAGGCCGCACGCGTGGTCCTCGGCGTCAGGGATGCGCCCGTCACCCGAGGGCCATCGCGCGGTGGATCGCGTGGCATTCCCGCCGACGATCCTACGTTCGAGCGCGGTCATGAGGCGATTCGCGCGCTGGCCGCACGCCGCCGCCCACGGAAGGCGACGCCTCGTAAGACCGGACGGAAAAAGAAACGCCGCCGGACGCCGAAGCGCCGGCGGCGTTGACGTTCGTACGTAGAGCCTATCGCGACGCCGGCTGCTGCGCCATCTGCTTGAAGAAGTCCTCGGCGCGCTGCCTCATCTCCTCGGGCGTGAAGTCTTCCTTCCGCGTGGCGATCCACCACGTATAGCCTTCCGGATCGGCGAACGCGCCGCCGCGGTCGCCCCAGAACTGGTCGGCGAGAGGCATCTGAACCGTCGCGCCAGCGGCGACAGCGCGATTGAAGAGCGCATCGCTGTCATTGACGTACACCCACAGCGACGCCGGGGACCCGCCGAAGGCCTTCGGTCCCTTGGCGCCCGGCATGGTGTCGTTCACCATGAAGCGGGAATCGCCGATTCTGAGCTCAGCGTGCATGATCTTGCCGTCTGGACCGGCGCTGCGGCTCAGCTCGGTTGCGCCGAGCGCTTTCTTGTACCACTCAATCGTCTGTGCTGCGTTGTCGAGCGTGAGCTGCGGCGTGATGGTGTGATAGCCGTCAGGGACGGGCTTTGCTGCTTTTGCCATCTAATACCTCCTGCGAAGTGATCACTATGGTGAGAGGGAGAGAGAAGAGATGCAAGCTGAACGCTGGAGGCTCAACAGAGAGTCAATCTTGTAAATTTTCTGAAATCCTCAGCGCGCCTCTACAGAGGTGACGGCCCGAGGATTTCCAGCCCGTACTTCGGGGCGAGAAGATTGATCCGGTCCATCAGAACGGACTCCGGCGGCGCGCTCCCGGTCGTCGACTCGCCGTAGTTGAAGAACCCTTCGATGTTGGCGGGTGTAAACATGACCAGCACGCGGGCCGGGCGGCGCGAGCAGTTCTTGAAACAGTGCGGCACGCCGCGCGGAACGAACGCCGAGCCTCCCTCGTTGACGCGCCGAACGCGGCCGTCGACCCAGAACGTGATTTCTCCCTCGAGGACGTGGAAGAACTCTTCCTCGTTCGCGTGCGTGTGGAGCGGCGGCCCTCCACCGGGCGGCTCGATCGCCTCGAAGGCGAAATGCGTGTTCCCAGTTTCTGACGCCGTCGCAACGATCCGGTAGACGCCACCGCCTGGACCAAACCGAATTCGTTCCAATGACGCGACAGTTTCCAGCATGATTCCTCTCTTCGTTTTTTGTGCAGTCGTCTCAGATCACCTACGAAGAGAGGCACCGGTCCACCCTTGACGAAGCGCTGACGAAACGCTCACCGTTCCATCGAGCAGGCCTGAAGGCCTGCGCTACTCATTCTTTTTGGCCTGCGCTACGCCTCGCGCGAATCTGGGGCAGCAGGATGTCCCGGACATAGTGCCAATACAACACGATCGCCAGGGCCTCGGTTGCATACTTTTGCGCGGCGGCGACATCCGGGGGTCTTGTTCAAGCTTGACCACGCGAGGCTCATTAACAATTCTGGTTCGCCCCACGACGGCATCAATGGATCCGCTTCGGGACGCTTCCGCTGCCGGGCCAGGGCGAGTCCTTTCTCGTATGTCGCGATCGCGGCGGCCTGACCGCCACCGCGCTCCGGCCCCACGTACCATTGGACTGCGCCGCGCACCCACAGCATCCGGATGTTGTCCGGCTCAGCCGCTTGCGCTTCCTTGAGCAACGTGCCCGACCGCGGGATCAGCTCTTGGAGCCGGGGCTGATTGCCCTGATTCAGAAAGATCAGGCCGCCGAGACACGCGACCGCGCCGACCTTCGCGTCGACCAGCTTCGGGTCGTCGAAAAATGCCTGCTCGAACTCGTTCACCGCCTGCGTGAGGTCCTGCTCGAGCTCGCGGGCGTCGGCTGACTCATTGAATCCGTTCAGCACTCGACGCCATAGCGAGAAGCCCCGCCAATACCGGATGCGAGGCGACAGGTCACGCGTGTGCGTGAAAGGTTCAAGCTCCGTATACAGCCGCTGGAGCGCAGCGCGGTCGCCTTCGTAGTCTGCGCGCCTGATGCGCTCGACGATTGCTACCGCCTTGTTCGAGTCAGCGGCCGCGCCGATCGGCAGAACGGCGATCACCACGGCAAGGGCGTAACGGGGTAGATGAATGGTCATGAAAGGGCGCTAGAGGTCCGGTGGCGCGGTCGCAACGCCGGATCAGCCGGCGGTGACGTGCGACGGTCAACGCGCAGGCCTGACGGTGAACGGCCGCCGGCTAGCGGCCGAGATCGCGCAGGACGCGCGATCGCTGACGGCTGGCGACGATCGTCGCGCCGCTGCGCAACGCAATTTGAAAGCGCGAGCCGTCGTACGGCGTCCACGACGCCACGTGATCGAGATTGACGATGTGCGAGCGGTGAGCGCGGACGAACAGCCGGGGATCGAGCCGACGCTCGAGATCGGAGAGCGTCAGGTTGATGCGGAATCGCCGTCCCGCCGCGTGGACGATGACGCAGTCGTCACAGGCCTCGAGCCGCTCGATCGACGCGACACGGATCGGGACGATCCGATCCGACTCGCGTACATACAAGCGGGGGATGGGTCCCTGCACGAGCACCTCGCGTGCCCGTTCGGTCGCTCCGTGATCGACTTGCCGTTCCAGCAGGGGCCGCGCACGTTCCACCGCGCGGCTGAACCGGTCCCGGCCGAACGGCTTGAGCAGATAGTCCAGCGCGGCGAGCTCGAACGCGGTGACGGCGAACTGACTGTGCGCCGTCGTGAAGATCACCGCCGGCGAATGTCGAACGCGCAACAACACATCGATTCCCGAGGCGCCCGGTAGCTGAACGTCGAGGAACACGAGATCCGGCTGCAGCTCGTCGATGGCGGCAATCGCCGCGCGCGCGTTCGTCGCCTCGCCCAGACAGTGCAGCCATGGCACGTCCTGAATCAGCGCCAGTCCCAGGCGACGCGCCGGGTCAGCCGCCAGACCACGACCCCCATCAGGCCGGCCGTGGCCATCGCCAGCAGTCCCCATGGGAGCGTCTCCAGCGGAGAGCGTCCCGCAGTTGACGCGCTGGCGAGGGACCAGAA
>DATAEE010000211.1:0-5151 GCA_036258175.1 Vicinamibacterales bacterium | reverse complement strand
GACGCTCGTGCGGGTCGACGCGCACGGCGTGGTCGATCCCGATCGCGTGCGCGCCGCGATGACCGATGCGACGGCGCTCGTCTCGGTCATGCACGCCAACAACGAGATCGGAACGATACAGCCGATCGCCGAGATCGCCGCTCTCGCGCACGACCGCGGCGCGCTCATGCACACCGACGCGGTGCAAACGGCGGGAAAGATTCCAATCGACGTCAACGCGCTGGCCGTCGACCTGCTCGCGATCTCCGGGCACAAGTTCAATGGACCGAAAGGCGCGGGCGCGCTCTGGATCCGACGCGGCACGCGGCTCGCCGCGATTCTCACCGGCGGGCGGCACGAGCGAAGCCGTAGGGCCGGTACGGAGAATGTTCCGGGTCTCGCGGGGCTCGGCGCCGCTGCCGTCGCGGCGCGCGTGAAGCTGGCGACGGAGCCGGCGCGGCTCGCCTCGCTGCGCGATCGCCTCGAAGCGGGGATCCTGTCGAGCGTGGCTGGAACCGCCGTCAACGGTGCGCGGGAACCACGCGTCGCGAACACCACGAACGTAAGCTTCGACGGCGTCGAGGCGGAATCGCTGCTGATCGCGCTCGATCTGGCAGGGGTCGCGGTATCGACTGGCTCGGCCTGCTCGTCGGGAACGCTGGAGCCCTCGCACGTCCTGCGCGCCATGGGTTTCCCGCCGCACCGCACGCAGAATTCCATCCGCTTCAGCCTCGGCCAGGACAACACCGAGGCCGAGGTCGATCACGTAATCGCAATCCTGCCGGGCATCGTCGAGAAACTGAGAAGCCTGACCGGATCGCGACATGTCCAGGCACTAGGCACGAGGCACTAGGCACTACCGGGATGCGTATTGTCGTAGCCATGTCCGGCGGCGTCGACTCCTCCGTTGCGGCCGCGCTGCTCGCGGCGGACGGTCACGACGTCATCGGTCTATCGATGCAGCTGTACGACCAGACCCGGGGAGACGTTCGCTTCGGCAGCTGCTGCACGATCGATGACCTCTATGATGCGCGCCGGGTCGCGGCGTCCCTGGGCATCCCGCACTACATCGTGAATCTCGAGCGGCAGTTCGGCGAGCATGTCCTGTCGAACTTCATCGACGAGTACGCGTCCGGAAGGACTCCGATTCCCTGCGTGCACTGTAATGGCGATTTGAAGTTCGCCGAGCTCGCAGACCGGGCGCGCGGCTTCGGCGCCGTCGCGGTGGCGACGGGGCATTACGCGCGGGTCGAGCGCGATTCCTCGGGACGGTACCGGCTGCTTCGCGGAGTCGACGCGTCAAAGGACCAGTCGTACTTCCTCTTCATCCTGTCGCAGGACCAGCTCGCCCACGCGCAGTTCCCGGTCGGTGCGCTGACGAAGGACGACGTCCGGGCGGCGGCGCGGCGGTTTGAACTTCGCGTGGCGGAGAAGCCGGACAGCCAGGAACTGTGCTTCGCCCCGAGCGGTGAGCACGCGTCGTTCGTCGACGAGAACCTTCCAGAGCCGGTCGGTGCAGGCGTCATCACCGATCGCGATGGGCACGTGCTCGGCAGGCACGAGGGAACCCACCGCTTCACGATTGGACAGCGCAAGGGACTCGGTCTCAGCGCCGGCGTGCCTCTGTATGTCGTCGCCATCGATGCCGCCGATCGCCGCGTCGTGGTAGGCCCGCGTGAGGCACTCGATCGGACAACACTGACCGCGTCGCAGGTCAACTGGATCTCGGGCGAGATACCGTCAGCACCCGTGCGGGCGCTCGCGCGTATTCGGTACCGCCATCACGAGGCGCCCGCAACGATCACGTGGCTGGATGCAGACAAGGCTCGCGTCGTGTTCGACGAGCCGCAGACGGCGATCACGCCGGGACAGGCCGTCGTTTTCTACGATGGCGATGAGGTTCTCGGCGGCGGCTGGATAGACTGACCGTTACGACGCGACCGCCTCAGTTTCGCCTAGGTGCTGCGGCAATCCTTCCAAGTACTTTTCCGCGTCGATTGCTGCCATGCAGCCGGTACCTGCGGCCGTGATCGCCTGCCGGTAGATGTGATCCTGGACGTCACCGCAGGCGAAGACGCCTGGCACGCTCGTCCGGGTGCCGTCGTGCGTCTTGATGTAGCCGTTGGCATCCATGTCGAGCTGGCCCTTGAAGAGCGCCGTATTCGGCGTATGGCCGATCGCGACGAACACTCCGTCCACCGGGATCTCTTTCCGGGCACCGCTCCGGTTATTGCGCAGGACGATACCGGTCACGACGCCGGCGCCTGCGTTCTGCACGTCCTCGACCTCGGCGTTCCACTCGAAGGAGATTTTCGGGTTCGCGAACGCTTTGTCCTGCATGATCTTCGAAGCGCGCAGCGTGTCGCGCCGGTGAACGACGGTCACGTTCGACGCGAACTTGGTCAGGAAGAGTGCTTCCTCCATCGCCGAGTCGCCTCCGCCAACGACGGCGATTGGACGGTCGCGGAAGAAATAGCCGTCGCAGGTAGCGCAGGTGGAGACGCCATGCCCCATTAGCTTGCGCTCCGACGGCAAACCCAGCAGCCGTGCGGACGCGCCGGTCGCGATGATCAGTGCATGACAGCGATATTCGTCGCCGCTGGTGGCGAGGCGGAACGGTTTGCGCGACAGATCGACGCCGGTCACATCCCCCTGGACGATCTCCATGCCGAAACGCGTGGCTTGTGCGCGCATCTCCGCCATCAGCTCGGGACCCATAATGCCGTCGCGGAAGCCGGGAAAATTCTCGACCGCCGTCGTCATCATGAGCTGTCCGCCGGCTTCAACGCCCTCGATGAGCAAAGGTTTGAGATTGGCCCGCGCGGCGTAGAGCCCGGCGGTCAGACCCGCCGGCCCCGAGCCGATGATGATCACGTTGCGCATAGCTGGCAATGCTATCTGACTACTGGACGTGCTTGTCGAGGAGGCGCTTGAGGGTGTCCTTGTCCGCCAGGCCGACGACCTGTTCGACGACCTGTCCTCCCTTGAAGAGCAGCAGCGTCGGTATGCCTCGGACCATGTAGCGCGTGGGCACCGTCGGATTCTCGTCGACGTTCATCTTGCCGATGACGACCCGGCCTGCATAGTCCGCCGCCAGTGCCTCGACCGTTGGCGCGATGCGGCGGCAGGGGCCGCACCACTCTGCCCAGAAGTCGACTAGAACTGGGCCCGTGGCCCCGAGGACTTTCTGTTCGAAATCGCCGTCTGTAAATGTCTCCACGTTCGCTGACCCCATTCCTCACCTTTCCGGCTGCTGTCCTCCCGTCGTCGCCCGCCGCCTGGATCGACGCGCGGACGCCTTTGGAAACAGGCCTCTATACACTTTGACATACTCCCGGGCTGAAACGTCCCAGGAATGATCTTCCGTCATCCCCGCAAGTTGAAGAGTCCGCCACGTTTCCTGGTTCCGCCTATACAGGCCGGTGGCCTGCTCCACCGCTTTGAGGAGCGCTCGCGCCGTGTATTCCTCGAACGTGAAGCCGGTCCCCTCTCCTGTTTTCTCGGAATAGTTGGTGACCGTGTCCGCGAGGCCGCCAGTCGCTCGCACGACCGGCACAGTCCCGTACCGCAAGCTGTACATCTGGTTGAGACCACACGGCTCGAAGCGTGACGGCATCAGGAACATGTCTGCGCCGGCGACGATGAGATGGGCAAGCGATTCGTCGAACGCGATCTCCGCGCCCACGCGTCCGGGCCGCTCCGCTGCCAGCCTGGCCCACTGGCGTTCGTAGCGCGCCTCTCCCGAGCCGAGAAGTGCGTACGTGACGTCCATCGCGAGCAGGTCCTCGAGCGCCGCGCCGAGCAGATCGAAGCCCTTCTGATCGGTCATGCGGGAGACGAGCCCGATGATCGGGCGATCGAGCGCCGCAGGATCGGCAGGAATTCGCAGCCGCTCGAGCAGTGCACGCTTGACCTCGCGCTTCCGCTCGAGGGTCGACGGTCCGTAGTGGACTGGCAGATAGGCGTCGGTTTCCGGGTTCCAGGTCTCACCGTCGATGCCATTGAGGATGCCGCTCAGCACCGCCTGCCGCGCGCGCAGGATCCCGTCGAAGTTAAAGCCGAGCTCCGGCGTGACGATCTCGCGCGCATAGCGCGGACTGACGGTCGTGATCCGATCGGCGAAGTTCACGCCACCCTTGAGAACGCTCATCCTGCCCCAGAATTCGAGCGCGTCCGGTGTGTACAGCTCCCAGCCAAGATCGAGCGCGCGCATGGTCTCGCCGGGGAATAGTCCCTGAAACGCGAGGTTGTGAATCGTGAACACCACCGGCAGCCCGACGAGGCGCGGGTGCTGGGCGTACAAGGTCTTGAGGTACACCGGCGTGAGTCCGCCCTGCCACTCGTGCGCGTGGATGAGCGACGGCCGCCATGCGTCGTCGATTCGCGCGGCAAACTCCAGCGAGGCGCGTGACAGGACAGCGAACCGGATGGCGTTGTCCGGGTAGTCGCGATCGCCTGCGCTATACAGACCGGGACGATCGTAGAGCTCGGGGACGTCTACGAAGATCGCGCGCGCCCGCTCGGCGAGTGGACGTTCACCGTACGCGACGTCGAAAGGACGCCCGCCCATCCAGAGGCGCTGGTGAGCAACGGTGGAACCGGCATCGATGCCTCGATACCGCGGCAGGACGAGGGTGACGCGGTGTCCGAGCCGGCCGAGCGCCTGAGGCAACGCGCCGGCCACGTCGCCGAGCCCGCCGGTCTTTGCGAACGGCGTTGCCTCCGGCGAGACCATCAGGATGGATAACGCCTTCGATCTGGCGAGCGGCTGATCGGCTGGTCGCGTCATCTAATCGGCTGGTCGAGTCAACGAGCCATCGATTTATCTATTCAGCGAGCGATCGACCTTGCGCTCGAGCCGACGGCCGCGCGCGACTTCTCGCGCCGCATCGGCGTGACGGCCCTGGCGGTTGTAGATGTCCGCCAGCACGTAATGACCGAGCGGCGCCATTGGTGACGCGCCGCCAAACTGGAGTCCTCGAAGTGCGAGCGCGGCCGCCCGCTCTAGATCGCGATTACGATCCAGCAACAGCTTCGCCAGGTAGAAGTGCCCTTCGGGGAACCGCGGATTCAGCTCGATCGAGGTTTGCAGCAGCGCTTCATACTGCGCCGTGTCCCCAAGATGCTCGTACAGGCGCGCAAGATTGAACGCCGCGCGGTAGCTTCCCGCGT
>DATAEE010000210.1:0-1855 GCA_036258175.1 Vicinamibacterales bacterium | reverse complement strand
GCGCCGTGAAATCCTTCAGCGCGCCGAGGAACTTGCCTGTGGCAAGGCGGACGGCGCTGACGATGACTGACTCACGCATTTTCTGTCCTGAGTTCGGAGACCGCCGGGCCGAGCAGCGACTGGAGCCGTTCGAGGATGATCCCGCGCGACCGCTCGACTTCACGGATCCATCGAGCGTCCCCGCTCCTGACGCTCAGCACGCCGTCGCGGTACGTGACGCTCGTTGCCCGTGCGAGCGCCGGTCCGACCGCCAGCTGCCACGCGAAAGTGATCTTGCCCGCGCTCATCGGCTGCCGCGCGAGTAGCGCGGGCAGCGTGTCTGACGCGCACGCGCGCGTCGAAACGAATTCTCCCGACCGCGGCATCTCCCGAGTGTAGCATCTTCCGTGTTGCGACTGATTCTGGCGTCCTCGTCGGCCAGACGTGCGGAACTCCTGCGCGCCGCGGACATCACGTTCGAGATCGTGCCGGCCGAGATCGACGAGCGGCCGCTTGCCGGTGAAACGCCGGCGGCACACGTCGAACGTCTCGCGCGCGAGAAGGTGGGAGCCGTCGCGCCGCAGCATCCCCGGGCCGAGATTCTCGCGGCCGACACAACGGTCGTGATCGATGGTCTGATGCTCGGGAAACCCGCCGACGATACGGAGGCGCGTGCGATGCTGACGCGACTGTCTGGCCGCACCCATGAGGTCTTGACGGGCGTCGCCCTGATCAGAGACGGACACCTCGTCTCGGCGGTTGACACCACGAGCGTGCGCTTTGTGCCGATGTCAGACGCCGACATCGATTGGTACGTCGCATCCGGCGAGCCACGGGGGAAAGCTGGCGCGTACGGGATTCAGGGGCTTGCGTCGCGCTTTGTCGATCGGATCGAGGGATCGTACTCGAATGTCGTGGGTCTGCCCATGGCGCTGGTGTGGAGACTGCTACGCTCAGAACTTCGGGCCTAGGACGTCGCCTTGCGGCCCTGGGCTTAGGAGCCACCCAAGCTCCCAAGCCCCGAGCCTCTAGGCCCCGATCGTCAGAGCGACTTGAGGAACTTGATCAGGTCGCTCTTCTTGAACGACGGCAGGCTGTTGAACGCGCTGCGCGCCGACGACGCCTGGTTGCCGTGACGCGCGATCGCGTCCTCCAGGCTGAAGCTCGACGCGTCGTGCATGAACCGGCCGCGCGCCCGCAGCCCCCAAAGCGCCGGAGTACGGACCTTGTTCCGCGTGGACTGGCCTCCGTTCTGCACGATCCCGTCACCCGTCCCGATGTCGTGCAAGAGGAAGTCGCTGAACGGGGAGATCCGCTTGTTGCCGAGCGCGTTGGGAACCTTGAGCGCGCCGCCGTTGATGAGCATCCCCGGCGAGGCGGTGACCATGCTCGGAATGTGACAGTTGTCGCATCCGATGTCATTGAACACTTGTTCGCCTTCCTTTTCGTCGCTGCCGATGAAGCCACGCGGCGGCGCCTTCAGATCGCGCATGAAGAGCGCAAACAGCTCGACGTCGACGCCCTCGTCGTCCAGGCCGGGTACCGGATCGGAAACCACCAGCCCGTTCGAGGTGTTCTCGATCGGCTGCAGCGGGCTGGTGATGCCCATCTCGTTGACGTAGGCGTCGGCCGCGAACGACAGCAGGCTGGAGTTCTGGTTCTTCCAGCCGAACCGTCCGACGCGGATCTGGCCGGGGGATTCGGCCACCGGGACCTGGATCACGGTGCCGCGCTGGCCGGAGGGCTGGGCGGCCGCGATCGCGACCAGGGTGTTGCTGTCGATCGACTCGACGAAGCCGTCACCCATGATGCTCAGGCTGATCCGGAAGGTGCGGACCTCCTGGCCGGCCTGGATCCGCTCCTGGATCGCCGGGTT
>DATAEE010000209.1:0-1501 GCA_036258175.1 Vicinamibacterales bacterium | reverse complement strand
TGCGGAAGGCTGCCGTACTGACGGGCCCTGACATCGGCGTCGATCGGCGCTTCCAGCCACACGGGGGATTGACGCTGCGCCGACATCAACCGACCCCGAGAGAGCTGGTCGCCGCGGAGCGGGTGCTCGACGCGGTGCCTTGGGCGCGGAGCCAACTCCTGTACGCACGCGTCGATCTCATTACTGATCGGAAGGCCGGTCCTGTCCTCATGGAGCTCGAACTGACGGAGCCACAATTGTATTTCCAGGATGTCCCGGCTGCCGCGGAGCGCATGACGTTGATCATCGAGGCGCACGCACGACGGCTCCGCGCCGACCGGTTCAACACGGCGGAGTGCATCCACGCGAGGCGCCGCGGGCTCGAACCTCGGCCCCGGCTAGCATTCGGCTCGAGAGCGTTGTCGGATTTGTAGCTGCGCGAACGTCCTTAGGATGGACGCTGCCGGGAGATTCGAATGCGATACGCATTTCTTTGTTACGACTCCGACGCCGTCGCCGGCGCCTGGACAAGCAAGCAGGAGGAAGAGGTCTTCGCAAAGCACGCGGCGGTCGAGCGAGCGCTCGCCGACCAGGGGCGGCTCGGGCCGAACCTCAGCTTGATGCCGACGAGCGCCGCCGTCACCGTCCGCTCGGGCGGCGAGCCCATCGTCATGGACGGGCCGTTTGCCGAAACCAAGGAACAGCTACTTGGGTTTTGGATCATCGACTGTGCGTCGCTCGAAGACGCCATCCAGACCGCGCGCCGGTTTGCGAGTCACAAGCAGACGGGCGCGATCGAGATCCGACCGGTGGCACTGCGTGACCAGGGAACGACGTGACGTGAGCGAGACCGACGATCGCGCCTGGATAGAGCTGGCGGTGAAGACCGCGCGTCCCCAAGCGCTGGGGGCGCTCCTGCGGTACTTCCGCGACCTGGACATCGCCGAGGAGGCGTTCCAGGAGGCGTGTCTGCGCGCGTTGACGAACTGGCCGCGCAAAGGGCGACCGCGGGATCCAGCTGCGTGGCTGATTTGGGTCGGCCGCAACGCGGCGATCGACGAGATTCGGCGGAGGAAGAGAATGGAAGCACTGCCTGACGACTTCGCGGCAACGGCCGTCAGTACCGACGCGATGTCTGCGGAACGGCTCGACGACGCCGTCTATCGGGACGATATTCTGCGTTTGCTGTTTACGTGCTGCCATCCCGATCTGCCCGCCGAGCAACAGATCGCGCTGGCGCTACGCATTGTCTCCGGACTCTCAGTGGTAGAAATCGCGCGCGCCTTCCTCATCAGCGAGAGTGCCGCGGAACAACGTATTACCCGGGCCAAGCGCCGCATCGCCGATGCCTGCCTGCCGTTCCAAATACCGGATCCTGGCGAGCGCGCCGAGGGAGTGCCTGCGGTCGCGGCGATGATCTACCTGCTCTTCAACGAGGGCTATTCTGCGAGCGGCGGTACGCTCCACATGCGCCTGCCGCTGTGTGACGAGGCGATCCGGTTGTCGCGCCTGCTCCTAGGCC
>DATAEE010000208.1:0-48655 GCA_036258175.1 Vicinamibacterales bacterium | reverse complement strand
CCGAGCACGAGATCACGACCGAAGTCGAACGCTACATCGCCTGGCCGGGACAGGCGCTCGCCTACAAACTCGGGGAGATCCAGATCCGCCGCCATCGCCGTGAAGCTGAGGAGAAGTTGGGCGACAGGTTCGATCAGCGCCGCTTCCACGATGCCATCCTCGCGCTCGGCTCGGTTCCATTGCCCGTACTGGAGCAGCGGATGACTCAGTTCATCGGGGACGGCGGCGTGAATCCGCCCATAGCGCCACGGCCGTAATCACCGCCCACTCACGATGCGGCCCCCAGTCAGAAAGCGGCGGTAGCCGCTGAACCGCTCGGACCGGCGGACCGACTGAAGACTCCCGCGCACGATCGTCAGCGAGTCGCTGGACTCCGGCAGCAGGATCACTTCGTGAGGATCGGTAAAGATCACCGGTTTGTAGCGGATGGTCAGATCGTCCTGCTCGACGACGACCCATGGTGGGAGAAGGTAGCGGCGCTGCAACGCCCAGGGCACCCGCACGTCGATGGGACCGGCGAGGCGCCGCTCGACCCGGAGCACATCGTACGTGCTCGCATCGACCCACACGCGTCCCCGCGTCGCGACCGGTCCGGACCAGTCGAAACAGTCGTCGTGACCGAGTTCGTCTTCGATCAGTTCCGGCCGGCTCTTCCGAATCGTCGACGTGTAGTCGATGACGAGCGCCGCGCGGTCGTCCTCCTTCCCCTCGCGGACCGACGTGAACCGGTACCCGTCGCGATGCGCCGGCAGGAGAAAGGCGAGCGGCTCGGGTGACAAGGGACGCGGATCGGTGCAGCCGCTGCGGTCGGTCTTGTCACGCGGGTTTGGTGCGCGTCCGTTGATTCGTCGAACGTTCCGGATCACCCTCGCCTCAGGCAGTCTCGCACCATCCGAGGCCTCGGATTCGACGCGCAGTTCTGATTCGACCGTGCGCGCAAGCCCCTCCCAAGACCAGGTCCGCCCGATCGGTTGGACGACGGAGTGTTCGATACAGATCAGGCTCTGCGCGCGACCGTAATACCTGGCGACGCGCTCGGCGATCTGCGTCACCAGCACCCCGACGTCGGAGGGCGCCCGAGGCACTGCCGACATGGAAATCCAGCCGCAGCACACCGCCATCAAGGGAACAACGGCAGGACTCTTCATCGTGGCGCGGGAGAAGATTACATCGAAGATGACTTCTCGCAATCCGCAATCGGCAATGCGCTCGCGCAGGTTTCACCGCGAGGCGAGGATCAGGGCAGCTCCAAGCGCGAGGAGCATGAGCACGAGCGCGCCGCCAGCAATCACCTTGAACCTCCGGCTGCCAAGGAAGAGCGCCAGCCCGAGCTTCATCACCGTATTGGTCAGCACGCCAATCGCGATAGCGGTCGCGGCCACGGCGGGCGAGGCGGCCTGGGCGACGTCGCGAGCCATCGACAGGGTGAGGGCGTCCACGTCGGTCAATCCCAGCACCGCTGCCGATGTGAAGACACCGGTTGCGCCCCAGAGATCACCGGCAGCATGGACGACCATCAACACCGCCTGAAAGAGAATGGCCATTTGAAGCGCTGAGGTCAGCTGCAACGGATTGCGGTGCGCTGCTTCCGGCGCAGCGGTCGCCTCGAGTCGCATCGCCCCGACGGCCGCCACGAGCGCCGCGACCAGGGCAGGAGGTATGAGGTAGACGATCAGGGGCCTCACGACCGCCGGGTTCAGGATCGCGGTCGCCACGAGCACTCTCGGATACAGCATCGCGTTCGCCGCGACGGCACCAAACGCCAGCGTGCGATCCATCATCGAATCGGCGCGACTGTCGCGCGCGAACGTGAACGTGACGTTCGTCGACGAGACCAGGCCACCCAGGAGCCCGGTGAGCAGGTATCCGTGACCGGGACCGACCAGACGCCGCGCGACATACCCTGCGAAGCTCAGACCTGAGAAAAACAGGACCAGCGCCCACAGCTCGCGCGGCCGAACGCCGCCGAGCGGGCCGTACGGTCCTTCCGGCAGCAGCGGCAGGATGACGAGCGCCATGACCGCGAACCGGACCCCCGATCGCAGCCCGACGTCGTCGATCCGATTCACGAGCGCATGCAGTCTGGATTTCTCAACGAGCAGAAGCGTTGCGAGCGCGATGATTCCGCTGGCGAGACGGACGGATCCGACGCCCGCGAGCACACCGGCGGCCAGCACGACGAGGGCGGCGACCTCCGTGGTGCCGTCGATGTCCTGACGACTTCCGGCGACGTATGCAGCCGCCACGATCGCGACGGCCCCGCCCAGAAGGAGGGCTGCCGGCACCGTGATTCCGGCGGTCCACATCAGGCCCGTGAATCCTCCCACGGCGCCCAGCATCGTAAACGTGCGGATGCCGGCGAACCGTGCGGTCGGCCCCTCGGCGTGTCCGGACCACTGCCGCTCCAAGCCGACGGCGGCGCCGCCAAGCGTCGCGATTAACAATCCAACGACTTCAGGCATGTTCGGCAGACCGCACGAATGCGTCGTGGATCATAGCTTGTGTTCGATTGCGGAAGCCTTCATGGCGGCGCGGAATATGCAGCACCTCCCCGGCCACCGATGCTTTGCCGGATTATCGGCAGCCCCGAGGCGCGTTTCCCGGAGGCGGAGGAACGCGGTTACGGAGGGACCCATGAAGACAACACCCCTCGACACAAAAGTGCACGACTTCCTGGCGCAGAAGCGGATCGCGGTTGCGGGCGTGTCGCGCGACAAGAGTCACCACCCGGTCGGCAATTTGATCTATGACCGCTTGAAGAAGAGCGGACACGATGTCTTTCCAGTGAATCCGCACATGCAGACCTTCGAGGGCGATCGCTGTTATCCCGACCTGCAATCAATCCCGGGTGGAGTCGACGGAGTAGTGATCATCACGCGACCTGAGATCACCGGGCGAATCGTGCGCGATTGCACCGATGCCAGCGTGCACCGCGTCTGGATGCACCAATCCATGAAAAAGGGAACGAGTGTCTCGCCGGAGGCAGTCGGGTACTGCCGCCAGAACGGTATCAGCGTGATCGCTGGTGCCTGCCCGATGATGTACGGCGCTGGCGCCGACTTCGGCCACGCGTGCATGCGGTGGATCCTCAGACTCACGGGCGGACTACCCGCGTAACGCACATCATGAGCATCGACTCGTACCGCTTTCTGGATTTTGCGTCCCGGCAAGTGATGAAGGCGTGGGCCGCCCGGCAGGAGCGAGGCGTCATCCCATTCACGCCGCTCGCGAAACCGCTGCGCGAGTGCACCATCGCCCTCATCTCAACCGCGGGCGTCGCACGACACGACGATCGGCCCTTTGACCAGGAACGCGAGAGACGCGACCCGTGGTGGGGGGATCCGACCTTCCGCCTGATCCCCCTCGACACGACGGAGCAGGACGCGCGGATCTACCACATGCACATCGATCCACGGTTCGGGCAGGCGGATCTCGATGTCGTGCTGCCAATGCGCCGGCTCACCGAACTCGCCCACGAGGGCATCGTCGGCCGACCCGCGCCGAGACACTATTCGATCATGGGGTACATCCTGGACCCGACGGAGCTGGTCGAGAAGACCGCGCCCGCACTCGCCGATCGGATGCGAGCCGACGATGTCGATGGGGTCGCGCTGGTGCCTGCGTGACCGTTCTGTTGCCGGTCCGTGGGACTGGTGCAGCGTGTCCTTGAAGCGGGAGGCTTTCCGACGGTGGCCCTCTCGATGATCCCTGACCTCACCCGTGCCGTCGGTGTGCCGCGCCTGGTCGGGATTAGTTATCCGATGGGGCGGCCGCTCGGCCGCCCGCACGATGCGGATGGTCAGCGCGTCATCTTGCGCGCCATGCTGGAACTCCTGGCTACCGCACCAGGGCCCGACACCTACGTCGAGCTCCCGTTCGTGTGGCCGGAGTCTCCCGCGCAGGCTCGCAACGCATCCAAGGATCTTCCGCCGCCGCCTATCGTCACACTTCTCACGAGGAAGCCTTGGCTGTTGGTCAACCTTTACAACGGCCGCATTCCGCACCCGGCGCCAGCGGCATGACGGCCCCGTCGTCGAGGAATCTCCGCGGGCGATTCACGAGCGAGTACCCGTCTTGGCTTTGATGCCGTCCCTCAGCCGCTCGAGCGCGTACTGCATCAGCTCGCGAGAATGGACGATAGGAACCGTTCCAGCGGATCAAAACGCTGGTGCGTCGTCCCATCCGCCCCCGCGGTGCCGCAGCGTGAGTCATCGCACCGGCGCATGCGCACCCCGCGCCCGAGAGCCAGGACCGACCTTCTTCTCAGGCTCCAGCTTGCGGGATGTCGCCTCGGCCGTCACGCTCGGCTCACCGACACTTTTCTTCACTTTTTGAAGTTCTGATTCCGCGTCCGGTTGCGCAGGGGTTGCGTCTGGTTGCGTCGTGATCGCGTCGTCGAGCGCAGATACAGAAAGTCAGTCACACTGGAATTACTGACGATGAGGCGACACGGTGAGATAGTGGCGCTTGATGACCGCGGACGGCAGTCCTTTCAGGTCCTCCAGCATTTGTCGGCCCAGACGATCGTCCTTCTACGCCTCGACCTGCAGCTCTTCACATCGGAACTGCACGACGGTGAGCGATGCGCACAACAGACGGGTTATCGCCTCGTGCACTCGTCGCTGTGAGTTTCCGTCGCACAGCTCAGCAGTACTGCATCAGGAACCCACGTTCGCGGACTGTTGTTTCTTGACATCGATCTGAGCGGCGCGCACTGTATGACGCGCGCCCGGCAGGAACGACGCAGGGAGGTGTCTATGCCTTGGAGAATCGGTGTACTGGTGGGAGCGGCGGCAGCGTTCGTGTCGGTGACGACATCTGACTTCGGCTCGGCCGATATTCAGGCCACTGCTGCTGAGCAGATTGCACCAGAGCAAGCCGCGGCAGCGCAGGAGAGCATTGAAGCTGGGTTCTTCGGCCTGAGTGGCGGACCTGTGAGGGCAAAGCTTGCTCGCACCCAGACGACATTGTCGGCGCTGTCCGAAGGGGCTTGGCGACCGCTTCCCGGCGCAGTCCTCACCCGGATCGTGCCGGCTGGCACGACCGACCTGTTCAACGTCGCTTTTTCCGCCGAATGCCAGGTTCGAAGTCTTGGAAACGGCGACACCGCGCGAATCCGAATCGCCCATTTCATCAATGGTGTTCAAACCACCCCGGTGGAGCCTTATGACGGCGATCAAAGGTTCTGCTCCGCCGTCAACCCACTTGCGACGCACAAAGGAAACTGGGCGAAGCGGGTAGGCCCGGGTAGTCACACGCTGCGGGTAGAAATCATGCCGGTTGACTTTGTGCCGGACAACGGTGTCCTCGTTGCCACGATAGACGACTGGACCTTCGAGCTCGTCGTGTACGACTAGTGATGGTCACAGGGCGTTTCGGGGCGCGCGGGTCGTTCGCGCGCCCCGGTTCATTGGAGCGCGATGAGTCGCTCAGTAGGAGCCCGTGTGCAGCTGCGATTCTCATTTGTTGCCACCGTTCTGACGTTCGTTGGAACCATTGTCCTGATCAATGCGCAGGACAGCCGTCAGCATCCGCCGCCGTCTCCGCCGCCGAGTGCGCCGATCATCGACGTGAAGGATGGACTGTTGACCGCCAAGGCAAGAAATCATCCACTCGGTGCGGTACTGGCGGAGCTCGGCTCGCGCACAAAGGTCGCGCTCGTGGCGGCACCAGAAATCGAGCAGGATCCTGTCTCCGCACACGTAGAGGCCCTGCCGCTGGATCGAGGGTTGCGTGAACTACTGAAGAACTACGACACCTTCTTTTATTACGGCGGCCAGGGAG
Organism: Vicinamibacterales bacterium; assembly: GCA_036258175.1. Lineage (GTDB taxonomy): Bacteria > Acidobacteriota > Vicinamibacteria > Vicinamibacterales > 2-12-FULL-66-21 > DATAEE01. The sequence goes on along the minus strand of DATAEE010000208.1, from coordinate 42,871 downwards.
AAGCGTCTACGGAACTGCGCATCGTCTGGATCTACCCGAAGGGCGCTGCGGCGATGCTGCAGCCCGTGCCACCCGAGGCGTGGGCGTCCAGCCGAGAGCTAAAGGCACTGCTCGCTGCGTCGAACCCGACAGTCCGGGAGCAGACGTACGAGGCGCTCATGTCAAGGCCCGATCCTGAAAGTCAGGAACTGGTAATACAGGCGATCCGAGGCGCAACTGAATTCGATCCTGAGCTGCGTCAACGGATTCTGTCTTCGGCTATCAGTAAGGGCGTGGTGTTTCCTCCCGATCTGCTGCCGTACATGGCCGTTGCAGACGCCTCTGAGGAAATCCGTTCGATGGCGTTGGATGCCCTTGTCACACACACAGACGTGAAGCGGTTGGCCGAAGCGGCGCTGTCGGATCCGAGCGAGGCCGTTCGTGATCGAGCCGCGCAGATTCTGGCCGACCTCAGTGCCGGCGCGCGCCGTCAACGTTAGGCACCACGCGGATTGACAGTCTCTCTGGCGCCGATCGCTCGGCGTCTCCCGCGTCGAGCGAGATCTCGGTCAGCCTGGCAGGTTCGACGGCTCGATCGCCAACAGCACGCGCAGGCCGCCATAGGCGAGGCCCACTCCCAGTGCGCGGGAGAACGATCTCGAATTCAGCGCCGAAGCGGAAACCGGCTGCCATCACGACCTCGAGGATTCCCGACGATATTGACGTGTTCCGTGCGAAGTGCTACGAGGTGATAAGGAACCCTCAGGGAGCCTGAAATGAACCTCTCAACAAGCCTAGGTTGTCTCATCTGCGCGCTGTGCATGCAGGGCGGTTGTGATCAGGGCCCGACACCTCCGACGACCTTCGACCTCTCGAAGATCTCCCCATCTGCGGGCCCCGTCGGTACGACTGTACAGGTCACCGGTTCCGGGTTTTCGCGGACCGGCAACGTGGTGAAGTTCGGGGTTGGCTACGTGTCTAATCTCGACTCACCTGATGGCCGAACCCTTCGGTTCGTGGTTCCCGAGCACCACGAGGTGTGTCCGCCGCCCGACCTTGAGTTGACACTGCCCTGCGCTGAAATGCATCCGCGGGTCATGCCCGGCGACCATCCGGTGTCACTCGTGTCCAGCTCGCAGACAAGCCGGCAACTCGCGTTCACCGTCACTAAACAGTAAATCGTCGCTCTGTCCGTAAAGCCGACTTGGCGGAAGGCGGAAGTGGCGAGAAGAACACCCGCCCGGCTCCCCGCGTGGGCCCGAGCGGGCGCTCCTTTGATCCGAGGTGCAGTGGATGGGTCCCTATGGGATTCGGGTTTCGTCCCTCCACCCGACGTAGCACTGGTTGTCCCGTCCGCGGAGAAATTCCACATATCGCGCGTTGACCTGTGCGACGCCTGTGCCGCCGTTGTGGGCATAGCAGGTCGCGGTGAACGCCAGGTCGCACGGCTCGTGCTGGCTCACGCTCAGGTAGTCCCCATACCGTTGGTTGGCGGGGTTGTGAGTACCGGCGCAGGTCTGGAAAACGGTTCCAAACACGCCGATGCCGGGGGTGAAATCGTCATCGATGCCCACGAACCCCCTGACTGGCAGCCCGCCCCCGCCGGCCCTTCCGCCTGCGGCGATGGAGAGACCGATGTCGCCGCGTTCATTGGCGGCAACCGCCGGATAGCCGAAGCAAAAGCCGGAATTGAAAATGTGGGGCTGCGCGACGAGCGTCAACCCCGTGGTGTTGAACATCGCGGCGTGGACGTGGGCCTGGTTGTGACCCGCCGCGGCGTCGGCCGAGACATTCCACCAGAAGCCGAGCCTGCCCGACGCGCCGACAGCGCCGCGCAACCGGAAACCAGTGATGCTGAACGAGGTCGATCCTTCGAGCCAGTCGAGGTTGTTCGCCCCGCCGCGGCAGTCGGGGTTGGCGTGATTATGGGCCGAGATGCCCCTGAGCACGCTGGTCGGAGCCGCAGCCGTATCTGGCCACGAGAAGATGCGGATCTGGGTCGCGTTCTCGTGGTACGCAAAATACGCGATATTCCGAATGCCATCGACAGGATTCACGACCCTCTGCCCCACCGCAGGCGCGAGGGTGAACGTCGTAACAGCCGTCGACTGGCAATCGGCCATCTGGTCGATGTTGAATCGACGGACCTGCAGACGGGCAGGGGGGGGGCCGACATTGTTCGTGCTGAGATAGAGATGATTATTGCCGACCTCGACCTTCGGGAAGTCCGGCACGATGCCTGCCCCGGGCGTGATCGTGTACGAACAGTTGTTCGCCAACTGGATCTGACGTCGCACGAAGATCCGGACGCTGCCCTGTGTGCCCGCCGCGTTGAGGTAGAGCGCGATCCAGAACGTGACGCCGCGAGCCTGATCGTACACAGTGTCGAAGTCGCAGCACACGAACGGTGCGGTGGCTGGACCGGCGGGGAGAGGAATATTGTTCGCCGCTGGAAACGTGACGCCGCCGTCGGTCGAGAACTCGGCGTGGGTGTTGCCGGTGTAGAGTACCCTGATGCCCTCGTTGACCGTTGTGGGCTCGGCAAGCGTTGATCCTACGCCCACGGTGCGAGCGCGGGTATTGAGGCTGTTTCGCCCGATGACCAGGGAACTCAGCGCGGGCGGAATGTGAAAGTCGGTTTCAGCTTGTTCTGCCAGCTGAAGCTGTCTGCCGGCCGTCTCCGCGAGTCCCGGAGGGCCTGTTGGTTGGTTGTTGACCAGGGCGTCCATACGCTCCCGGCGCGCGAGGTGCCGCTGGATCAGCGCATCGAGCTCCGCTGGCGTGAGTCTGGGTGCGGGAAGACTCTCCGCCTCCGCGGAAACGGGCGACACGACTCCGACGGAGACGGACGACACCCCAACCGCGGATGCTGTTTCCGTCGCCGGAGATACCTCCTGCGTGGATACGTAGGGCGAGAAGTACAGCAAAGGCGCCGAGCCGAGAACAGCCAGCACCGTAGCCCCTAGTGCCGAATACACCGTTGTCCTCATGACTGTTTCCTTCCTCCTGGAGACGAACCTCAGTCTGGTTGGAACATCTTCGGCAGGTCGTCCTTCCTTTCAGGCGCTTTGACTTCGAGCTCTTTGATCAGACTCTGGGCTGTCGCCCGAATGGCCGCGTTCTCGTCGTGCAACGCCCGTTGCACGTACGACAAGATGTCAGGGTCCGGACGGCGGCGCAGCAGTTCGAGAGCCGTGAAGCGGATGACCGGGTCCGGATTCTGAAGCAGGCTCCCGAGACGTTCCCGCACCTCCAGTCCATCCACCTGGCCGAGCAACTCCGCCGCCGCGCTGCTGACGGTCGCGTCGGTATCGCTCACCGCGGCAGCGAGCACGTCGGCCGCCATCGACGGGTCGCGCTCGGTCAGGACCCGCAGGGCCTTCGCGCGAAGGACTGCGTTTTTCGAACGTGCGGTATCGATCAGCAGCGACGGCGTGGCGTCATCGAAGAAACCCGCGCGCTCCAGCTGCTGCACATGGGCCTCATCCGGGTCGGCGGATTCAGGTTCGTCGTGTCCGCCGCCATCCTCGGCATCGACAGCTTGAGATGGAGGCGGGTCTTCAACCTGAGCGCTCTCGGGAGAGTCTTGATTTCCTTCGCTGGAAGCTTCAGGAGAGGCTAGCGGTGTGGGCAAGGCATCACCCGCACTGCGGCGAGAATGAAGCCAGATCCGAATCGTCGGACGCGTCGTTGCATCGGACGGCTCCCTCACCGCCATGAGGTAGTTGACGTCTTCCAGCAGGAGCTCCAGGCCTTCCACGAGCGGGCGATCGACAAAGTCTCCCGAGTACGTTCCTTCAACGCGCTCGGACCCGACAATCTGGACGCCGGTTTGGCGTGCGACCTCGCGGAGCAGCTCGGTCAGCGGCGCGCTATCGGCGTGAACGCTGACCCGCGCTTCTCTCCACGTGATGACGAATGAACCTTGAGCTGAAAGGCAGGGGGCGAAGATTGCCACACAGGCCAGCGTCGCGGTAATGCTTCTCACCGGGATTTCCATCTTGGCCGCTGGACGATGATCTTCAGCGGACAGCCAGCTCGGCCAAGATCTCCTTGGCCCGCTTCCGAATGGTCTGGCTCGAATCGGTCAAGGCGGCCTGGGCAGTCTCCTGTACGATCGGGTCTCCTACCAGCGCATCCAATGCCATCAGACGAATGCCCTCGGAACCATCCCAACGCGCCAGGTCCGCCAGCAGATCGGGCGGCAATCGCATACCGTTGCTGATGGCGCTCGACAGAAGCCGTTGCCGCACCGCTTCGTCCGTCTCGCTGACACCACGAATGGCCTGCAGGACGCGCTCGCGGCCTGCGCTACCGGGACGCAACAGCAGAGCCACGTACGCTTGCTCTCGGACTTCCGGAGACCGGTCAGCGAAGCCTGCCTCCAGTTCCTTCGAGCTTGCCCAGGCTTCGGGCGGAACCGGTCGCAGGGCCGAGGCCGTCCCCTTCGGGTATATCCACACGGCTTGCAGGGAGGAAGGTGCGTTGCCCACACCGCCGTAATAGAAAAAGGTGTCGTAGTCCTTGAGCAATCGACGCAAGCCTTCATCCAAGGGCACGTCCGCCAGTTGCACCGAGATGCGGTGTTCCGCGATGTCCAAATCGTCCGCCGGGATCAGCGCCACATCTGTTTGTGAGTCGAGCTCTTCAAGAACGGATCCGATCGGGGAATCTTGAACGGTTGCGGTCAAGCGGCCCTGATGAACCGTGACTGAAAGCCGGCGGACTGGCGAAGCGCGCTGCGGACTCGATGACTCCCGCTGTCGGGCATTCGCGTGGCCCGCTTCGACACCGCCAGAGAGAAGCCACAGTCCCACGCCAACGATCGCACCAGCAGCCAGGACGGTCTTCGTAGGTCGCATGTCTTACCTGGGCTTCCCTCTCGGAGGTGGCGGGGGCCCACCTTCGGTATCGTGGATTCGAGCCTCCATCCGGCATAACGGGGGTGGAGGCTCGAGCCAGGGTACTGTGATGGCAGTGACTCGCACTGCGCTGTTTACTGGTTCTGAACCAGCATGATGTTATGCGCCACAGCTCCGCCTATTGAGGTCTCACAATGGACAATGCTGTTGTAGTTTTCGAACGTACCGGCTGACGTCTTGGAGACATACACCAGGTAGTTGCCCGGTCCGGATGACAGAAGGATGTCGAGAGAAGAAGCGCCTCCATCGTTACCTGTCCGGCTGACGGCGCGGCCATGGGAATCCGTAAGCGTCACGATGAAACGTCTCCCGTCAACACCACCCAGATCCAGAACGTCCGCCCGAGCTCTGGAAGTCCCCAAACCGCACTGGAGGCTCCAAACATCCGTGGCCGTGGCCGCCGGTCCCAGCTGGCTCAGGGGTGTCACATGTTCGCGCGCGGCTTCGGTCGCTTCCTCTTCCTGACCCAACACAATTACTGCTGTGCTCGCAAGTCCGAGAACGGACAAGGCGGCAGCACCCGCAACCAACAGCTTGTTCCTTTTCATCTTTCACCTCCCCCCATCGGGTTTGCGAGAGCTACACCGCTCGTTGTTGAAAAACCCCACTCCGGCACGGTGCGGCGGCCCCCTGACGTGTCCTTCGCTCAAGTCGTCGCCGTTGATTAGGAACTTGAGTCTCGCCATATGGCCGCGCTTTGCCGGATCCTTCGAGTGTGCGCGCACCTCTCCCTGTTGCACACGGATGTGGGCAAGCTTCCGCCCCCGACATGCACCTCAAGAAGTACCAGTAGGAGCTATTCGGAAGGATCGGGCGGCGAGACTGCCTGAGAGCGCGTGGGGGGACAGCACAGCGCTCGGAGCGCGGACCTTCGTCGGGGCACAATATAGGGTCGATCATCGCAGTTGGCAAGCTCAGGCTTTCCCGTCACCACGTTCCGACGCCGTTCGTACATGGCCCGAGGCAGCCCTTCAGCGAAGGCTGCGGTCTAGAGAGGAATGTCCGAGGACGACTCAATGCCGAACGCGTTGGCCAGCGACGCGACGGTTCTTGGCTTTGATTCCGCCCCTCAGCCGCTCGAGCGCGTAATGCATCAGCCCCTCGATGCCGACCGGCTCGCGCAGCTGGCCATCGATGGCGAGCATGGCCACGCCGTGCACGACCGCCCACACGAACGTCGCCATTTTCACGGTATCGTCGGCGCGGAGCACGGCGCGACGCTGGAGCGCCGCGATGGCGTCCACGAGCGCCTGGAAGGCGCCCGCCGCCTCGGCGGCCAGCTCGGGATCGCACGCGTCTGGATCGACGAACCCGCCGAACATGACGCGATAGTGGGACGGGTTGGCGACGGCGAAGTGCACGTAGGCGACTCCCATCGCGTCGAACGCCGCGGGTGAGCGGCCACCTTCCTCCCAGGCATGGACGAGCTGCTGGCGCAGCGTGCGGAATCCCTCGGTGGCGACGGCGGCGAGCAGCGCGCGTTTGTCGGCGAAGTGGCGGTAGAGGGCGGTGCGCGACACGCCCAGCCGCGCGCCGATCTCGCGCAGGGTCAGCGCATCGACGCCGTCCGCGCGGATGGTGGCCAGCGCCTCGTCGAGGAGCGCGCGGCGCAGGTTCCCGTGGTGGTAGCGGTGGTGCGGCTTGCGGGCCGTCCGGCTCGACCGGGCCATCCGCCTCATCCTACACCACAGTGTTGACACCGTCAACATTATTGGTCATCATATGTTGACAGCGGCAACATCTGAAGGAACTACTCATGAATTCGATACTCGCCTTTCTCAATCGCCTCTGGCGGACGAGCCCGCCGTTGACGGCGGTCGGCCTGCTGATGCTCGCCGCGGCCGTCGTGTCGGCGGTGGGCGTATTCGTGGATCCGCGAATCATCACCGGCGCGCCGGCGTGGCTCAAGCCGTTCAAGTTCGCGGTCTCCACCGCCGTCTACAGCCTGACGCTCGCATGGATCTTCGGCTACCTGTCGAACTGGCCGCGTACCACCCGGATCGTCGGCTGGGTGACCGCGATCGTGTTCGTGCTGGAAGTGGCGCTCATCGACGCACAGGCCTGGCGCGGGACGACCAGTCATTTCAACGTGTCGACTGCGTTCAACATCATCGTGTTTTCCGTGATGGGCGCGGCGATCCTGCTGCAGACGCTCGTGAGTGTCGCGGTCGCCGTCGCGCTCTGGCGGCAGCCGTTCACCGAGAAGCCGCTCGGCTGGGCCCTGCGATTCGGCATGGTGCTCACGATTTTCGGCGCTATGACTGGTCCGCTGATGACGCGTCCGACGGCGCAGCAACTTGCGGACGCCCGCGCCGGGCAGCGCATGACGATTGCCGGCGCGCACTCGGTCGGCGGCCCTGACGGCGGACCCGGAGTGCCCGTGACGGGATGGAGTAGAGAGCACGGCGATGTTCGTGTTCCACACTTCATCGGCCTCCACGCGATCCAGGCGCTGGCGGTGATCGCGATCGGGCTCCGGCGCTGGCGCCGGCCTGAAGCGGTTCGCGTCAAGGCGATGCTTGCGGCCACCACGGGCTATGCCTCGCTCTTCCTTCTGTTGCTCTGGCAGGCGCTGCGGGGACAGAGCATCGTGGCGCCAGACGCCGTGGCGGTCGCTTCGATCGTCATCTGGGCGGTGATGACTCTGTTCGTGCTCGGCTGGATCGGCCTTCGCTCGCGACGTGTCTCGCGCGATGGTCTCGACTGGATGGCGGTATGACAGCCGAACAACTTTTCTCTGTCCTGAATCTAGTGGCCCTGGTTGCATGGCTGCCGCTTGTGTTCCTGCCACGCGTGCGTTGGGCGGTGACGGTCGTCCCCGTGATGGTGCCTGCGCTGCTCGCCGTCATCTACGTGGTGCTGGTGGCTGCGACGCTGGGGCGGAGCGAGGGCGGGTTTTCTACGCTGGCTGGTGTGCGCGCGTTGTTCGAGCATCCGTGGGTGCTGCTTGCAGGCTGGACGCACTACCTGGCGTTCGACTTGTTCATCGGCGGATGGGAGCTACGCGACGCGCAGCGGCACGGTATCCGCCACCTGCTCATCGTGCCGGCGCTGGTTCTGACATTTCTCTTCGGGCCCGCCGGCTTGTTGTTGTATCTGGGGATCCGATTCGTTTCACGAGGTCCGTTACTGATCGCTTAAAACGGTCAACGGATCGACCCGCATGGCGCGGCGCGCGGGAAGGATGCAGGCCACTAACGCGATCACGCCCGTTGAGAGCGTGACGACGCCCAGAATGAGTGGGTCGGTGGGTCGCACGCCAAACACCTGACCTTCGAACGCGCGACCCAATGCGAGGGCGCCCAGCAGGCCAAGCGTCAAGCCGCCGCCCACGACCGACACGCCTTCCTTGAACACGAGCCTGAAAATGCCGCGCGCGGTGCTCCCCAGCGCGATGCGAATGCCGATCTCCCGCGTTCTCTGCGCCACGAGGTACGCCAGCACTCCGTAAACACCCAGCACCGACAGAAACAGCGCGACGCCGCCGAACAGGCTGGCCAGGCCCATCGCGAGTTTCTGCTGCATGACCGATCGCGTCGTCCGCTCGGTCATCGTCTGGATGTCGGAAAGTGGCAGGTCCGGATCGATGCTCTTGAGCGTCGATCGAAGTGCGGGGATGACGTCCATGGAGTCGGCCGGCGTCTTCACCGCGATCCAGCGGAGGCGACCGAGCGGCGGCGTCTGCGTGTGGGGGAAATACGCGGCGCCGACCGAATCCCCTGATCCGGCCAGACTCTCGAACCGCACATCTCCAACAACGCCCACTACCGTGTACGGTTCGGAAGCTCCACGACGCACGCTCTTCCTAATCGGATCCTGGTTCGGCCAGAACCGCGCCGCGAGGCGCTGGTCGAGAATCGCAACGCGCAGGCTGTTCTCCCGCTCGCGATCGTCAAAGAATCGCCCGCGCATGAGCGGCGTGGCCATCGTTTCGAAGTATCCAGGTGAAACGCAGACGACCGAGGGGAGAACCACGGGTTCGCCTGGTTGCGGAGGGTCGTCGGTGGGAAAGACCGTCGCCGGGCTGGTTCGACCGCTCAACGCGATATTCGAGGTGATGCCCGCCGCCACAACGCCAGGGATGGTGCGAATTGATTCGAGCAGCCGGTTGGACAGCGTCACCACGGCGCGCTCGTCCGCGTATCGCGACGGCGGCGGAAAAATCGTCGCCGTCGTCACTCGCTCCGGTCTGAACCCCGCGTCAACCGCCAGCAGGTTGCGGAAGCTCGTCAACAGGAGCACCGCGCCAATTAGAAGCACGACTGAGAATGCGACCTGAGCGGCGACCAGGCCGCGACGGAAGAGGCGCGTTGCCCGCCCGGCGGTCCCGAGCCTGCTGCCTTCCGCGAGAACCTGATTGACATCCAGGCGGCTGGCGGTCGCCGCAGGCACCAGTCCGATCAGCACGCCGACGAACGACGACATCGCCAGCGTGAAGATCACGACGGCCCAGTCGATACGGACAGAGCCGGCGTTGGGGAGCTCGGCGATTTCTATCGATCCGAGGCTCCGCAACATCCAGCCACCGAGAGCGAGACTCGACAGCCCGCCGATCCCGGCGAGAAGCAGACCTTCGATGATCAATTGGCGCGTGATCCGGAAGCCGCTCGCGCCGAGCGCCACACGTGTCGCCATTTCACGTGCCCGGACGCTCGCCCGCGCCAGCGACAGGTTGGCGATGTTGAGGGCTCCGATCAGCAGGACGAACGCGGCGCCGCCCCAGAGGAGATAAAGGATGCGACGTACGCCGCGGGTCAAGGCGGCCTGAAGTGGGGTAACGGTGGTATACATGCCCAGCTCGGCGAAACCTAGCTGAGGAAACCGTTTGATGATCGCGGCGTTCAGGGCATCGATTTGAGCCTGAACCTGCTGGACGGTGGTTTCGGGCCGGATCCGGCCGATGTGGAAGAATCCGTAGCGCGTGCGCGCATCGTCGGACCGCTGCGCCGGCGTGAACGTGAGCGGTATCCAGAACTGGACTTCGTCACCCGCTGACCGGGCGTGGCCGTCGCTGCCGGGATTGAAAAAGGAAAATCCGCGCGGCATGACGCCGACGATGGAGTAGCGGCGTCCGGTCCAACCGAGGCGGAGGTCTCTTCCAACCGCCGCCGGATCGCCCCCGTAGAGCTGCTGCCAGAGCCCATGGCTCAGGATGACTTTCTGTTCGGCGCCGATCTCGCTCTCCGCATCGGTGAATGCCCGGCCCAGAGCGGGCTGGACCTGCAGGACGCGGAAGAGCGACGGCGTCGTTCTCATGCCGCGGACTTCCTGCGAAACGCCGTCGATCGTGATCGTGTCGAACCAGAAACTGAACAGCGCCTGGTCCTCGAGCGTGTCGATCGCTGCGAGCCGATCCAAGTAGGCCGGGACGGTGTTCGACAGGATGTCGTTGGGAGTGATCGTGGGGTACACGTCTCCCATCGCAACGATGCGCTCCGCTTCTGGAACGGGCAGCGGCCGCAGCAACACCGAATAGACGACGGTGAAAATCGCCGTGTTGGCGGCGAGGCAGACCGCCAGCGTCAGGATAGTGGTGGCCGAGAAGCCGCGGCTCTTCAGGAGCAACCTGACACTCGACCGCAGATCGCGAACGAGTCCAACGGCGAGAAGCTCCCGGAGCCCCGACACGAGCGATCGCTTCGCGGCGCCGGCGAAGGGCCGGCCTTGCGGCTGGGCAAACCTGACGAGCACCGGCTCGGAGTCCAACAACTCCTCGCGGAGCGTCTGCCAGTCCGGCATCTGACGCTGAAGCTCGATCCACGCATCCTCCTCGGAACGGCCTTCAGCGAGGAGAGAGGCGTAGACGTCCTCGAGCTCGGCGGCGAGCTCGTCCACGATCTTGAGTTCACGGTGGCGAGGCAGCTCGATCGACGACAGGTGTTCGCGTACGAAGGCACGGAAGTCACGCATAGTCCAGTCCTGCGGCCGCCTGCACCGCCTGCATGAAGGCGCTCCAGTTCCTGCGCTGCTCGGCGAGTACTTTCCGCCCGCTTGGAGTGAGCGTGTAGTACCTGCGCCGCCGCTGCCCGGCCTTCTCGACCCAGCGCCCGGCGATCAGGCCGCGGCGCTCCAGGCGGTAGAGGATCGGATAGAGGGAAGCGACGTGGAACGAGACGGATCCCCGCGAGCGGGCGTCAATCAGGCGGGCGATCTCGTAGCCGTGGTTCGGCTTGTGCTCGAGCTGGGCAAGGATCAGCAGCTCGGCAGTGCCCTTCTTGAGCGTCGTATCATCCGGCGGTGTGAGCGCCATATGTGGGAATCATACATATGACGGCCCGCCGGTCAAGACCGTTGATCCGTCGGTCTCAAGGATGAGCTGTGAGGCGGTGACGGCGCTTGGCGATTTGGCTGAGGCGGCACGTCGTTTGATAGCAGACATCCACGGCAGGCATGCCTCAAAAGCCGACTCTGCTGTTGGTCGCCGGCGCTCGACCCAACTTCATGAAAATCGCGCCGATTCTTCGAACGGCGCGGGACCGCGGCCTCCCTGCCGTCCTCGTGCACACCGGCCAGCACTACGACGCGGCGATGTCGGACGCGTTCTTTACCGATCTGGGTATTCCGGTACCCGACTTCTACCTCGGCGTTGGCTCGGGGTCGCATGCCCAGCAGACGGCGCGTGTGATGGAGGCGTTCGAGCCGGTGCTCGCATGCGCCCGGCCCGACTGGGTCACCGTCGTCGGCGACATCAACTCCACGCTCGCCTGTGCCCTCGTCGCCGCCAAACTCCGGCACGAGCTCGGTCTGCGAATCGCGCATGTCGAGGCAGGTCTGCGCAGCCGCGACTGGACGATGCCCGAAGAGATCAATCGGGTGCTGACCGATCGCCTGAGCGACTTGCTGCTCACGCCCTCGCCCGACGCCGCGGTGAACCTGATGGCCGAAGGGATCCCTGCGTCCCGGATCGTCTTCGCGGGCAACGTCATGATTGATACGTTGCAGGCGATGCTGCCGGCAGCGCGAGCGCTCAATGCCCCGGCTGCATTGGGTGTCGCCGACCGGCCGTATGTCGTCTGCACGTTGCACCGGCCCTCGAACGTCGATGCTCCGGGGCCTCTGCGCGTCATCCTCGCCGCGCTCGGTGCGCTCGCAAAGGAGTGCGACGTCGTCTTTCCGATCCACCCGCGTACGCGTGAACGCGTACGGCTCTTTGGTCTCGAGCCGATGCTCGCGCCGTTGAGGACCACCGAACCGCTCGGTTACTTGACGATGGTCGGGTTGCAACAGGCGGCCGCCCTCGTCATCACCGATTCCGGGGGGATTCAGGAGGAAACAACGGTGCTGGGCGTGCCGTGCGTGACCATTCGCGAATCGACCGAACGGCCGATCACGATCACCGAAGGCACGAATCGTCTCGCGCCCTGGCCGCCGGCAGTGGAGACGCTCCTGCCGGCGTTGCGTGCCGCGCTCGCGCGGGGACGTTCTGGAACCGCGCGGGTACCAGCTGGCTGGGACGGCCGGGCCAGCGAACGGATCGTCGATGCGTTGGTTGCCTTTACGGAGCGTCCGCCGCTCGGGGTCGAAGACGCCGGCGCCGTTATGAGCGGTCGCGCTCGGATCGCCTGATTGCAGTTTTCAAGACCCCCCGTGGCCCAGGATCCCATCTCCCCCGACGCCCGCAACCGCGTTCTCGTTGCCAGCCTCGCATGGGTCGCATCTGCGCGCTGGGTCTCTCAGCTGCTGCGCTGGATCTCGACGATCGCGATGGCGAAGCTGCTGCTGCCGGCCGACTACGGCATCGTCGGCATGGCCTCGGTGCTGATCGGCCTCGTGAACCAGGTGGCGGAGTTCGGGCTCGGGTCGGCGGTGATCCAGCATCGCGATCTTTCGCGGGCAATCGAGCGTCGTCTTGCGGGCGCCGCGATCCTGATCGCGCTCGCGCTGGCGGTGCTCACGGCAGCCAGCGCGCCGCTCGTGGCGGCCTTCTTCTCGCAGGAGGCGCTGCTGCTGGTCATCCCCGCGTTCGGCATTCGCTTCGTCATCGATGCGTTCGGCAGCGTGCCGCGCGGGGTGCTGGCACGTCAGCTCCGCTTCAGGGAACTGGCGATGTTCGAGGCGGTCGAATCGTTCGCGATGGCTGTCGTCGGACTTGTCACCGCCTACCTCACACATTCCTATTGGGCGCTCGTCGCCGCAAACCTGGCGAGCAGTCTGGTCGTGGTGACGCTGGCGAACAGCGCCGCGCCGGTCAGGCCTCAGTGGCCGGGCCGCATCGCCGACTTGCGCTATCTGCTGACGTTCGGCCGCGACCTCGTGCTGTCCCGCCTTGCCTGGTTCTCGTTCTCGAACGCCGACTTCGTGGTGGTGGGACGCCTGCTGGGCAGGGATGCTCTCGGGGCCTACACGCTGGCGTGGGGCATCGCGTCGGCCCCTGCCGAGAAGTTTGCAGGGCTGATGCTCAAGGTGGCGCCGGCGATCCTTTCCGACGCCCGCCAGCATGCCGGTGAGGTTCGCCGCATGTTCCTCGTAATGGTGCAAGGCATCGCGCTCATCATCTTTCCGCTGGCGATTGGCCTGGCGCTCCTCGCGCATCCGCTCGTGCACTTCGTTCTCGGTCCGCACTGGGCGGCGTCGGTGGGCCCGCTGCGGCTCCTGGCACTGGCGTTCATCTTGAGATCGCTGGCCACGCTCGAACCTGTCGTGCTCGTCACCCGGCGCGAAACGTACCTCGGTCGCAACATGATGGCGTTCTTCGCCGTGGTCGCCCCGCTCGCGTTCCTGCTCTTCGCGCGATGGGGGCCCACCGGCGTCGCCGCGGTGTGGCTCTGCGTTATCCCGGCGCTGTCGCTGCCGCTGTACGCCCACTACGTATGGCGCAGAATCGGCGTCACGTGGGGCGACTGGCTGCGCGCGATCTGGCCCGCGATGTCGTCGAGCGCGGCCATGGCGGTAGTAGTGCAGGCAATTGCAATGTCGCACGCGATCCAGCCGCCCCTCGCGCAGATGGCGGTCCAGATCGCGGCTGGAGGGTCGGTCTACGCCGGGATGCTATGGATCGCGCATCGGCGCGCCGCGGACGCGCTGCTCAGACTCGCGCGGCGGAATCACTCGTCCAGGGTGCCGGCACCTGCGACGTTGAGCCCGGGCTCCGCATGATGTCCCCGCGAACGGTCCTCCTGATCTCGCAGGCCTTTCCACCAGAGCCCGTCGTCGGCGCCTTGCGCGCCGCAAACGTCGCGCGCGCCTTCCGCGACGCGGGCTATCGTGTCGTCGTCGTCACCGCTGCGATGGCTGGTGAAGCGCCCGGACGGCGTGACTGGATGCCCGGCGTCACAGTTCACACCGTACTGATTGGCCCTCGTTATCGCGACCGGCTGACGCGACTCTTCCGCCGCGGTCAGCCGGAGACGGGAAGCAAGCCGGCCGCGGCAACGCCCCAATCGTCGAAAGCAACCGGCCTGCGGGGCGTGCTCCTGTCGCTGGTCTGGATCCCGGACGACGAGTTGCGCTTCGTGTATCCAGCATACCGGGCCGCGCGGCGCCTTCTCCGCGACGGCGTCGATCTGGTCTACACGAGCGCACCGTCACATTCGACCAATCTCGTCGGGCTGCTCCTGCGCCGGCTGCATCGGCTCCGATGGGCGGCCGAGTTCCGCGATCCCTGGTGCTATCCGCAAGGTTTCCGCGTGACATCCTTCGTGGCGCGGGCGAACCGCTGGCTGGAATCTCTGTCGATCAACGCTGCCGACTACCTCGTCACCGTCACAGATCAGACTGCCGAGCTCTATCGTCAGCGGCTCGGCAAGCGCGCCGCGAAAGTCGTGGTCGCCCGTAACGGCATTCCGGCATTCACGGGCAGGGATCGGCGCCGGCCGGGCGCGCCGTTCCGGATCGTCTACAGCGGCAGCCTCTATGGCGGCCGGGATCCGCGGGCATTCATCCGCGCGGTTGCCGACGTGGCGCCGCGTTATGCGGCGGCCGGGATACAGGTGGAGGTCGACATCTTCGCCGGGGGCGCCCACCCCGCCGTGCCTCTCGATGACGTGGTCAACGCGCTCGGTCTGCGCCAGATCGTTCGCATCCACGACTGGGTGTCTCACGACGAGATCCAGCGCGTGCAGCGTTCGGCCGACCTTCTGCTGCTGCTCGCCCAACGTCAGCCGCTCCAGGTGCCGAACAAGCTGTACGAATACCTCGGCACCCGCGTACCGATCCTCGCGATCGCCGACGAAGATGGGGAGACCGCACGGATGCTGCGGGAGGTCGGCGGCCACTTCATCGTCACGGAGGACCGGCCGGACGACATCGCGCGGGCGTTGCGCGAGGCCATCGAGAATCGCGACGTCGAGCGCGCGACGCGCGCCGAGATCATGAACGAGTGGCTGACCGATCGGCAGATGCAGCACCTGCTCGAGGCGGTCCGGCCCTGAGCGACCGGTCAGCTCGCCCAGCGGAATTCCAGAACGAGCCCGCTGACGTCCAGCACGTCGCCTTCCTGCAGCGCATGGCGTCCACGCAGACGCTGATTGTTGATATGCGGCTCGCCGCCATACGGGGTCGCCACGTAGCCGCCGTTGTTACGAGCGATTGCGACCGCGACCTTCGGCTTGAACCAGCCCTTCAGACGCACCAGGGCCTGGTCTGACTTACCGATGAACGTCGTGTTCGCTTCCAGAGGGTACTCCTGCCGCTCGGACGGACCGGCCAGCACCCGCAACATTCCAACTCTGGCCGGCTGCTGGACCGCGTTCGCCTCGACGGCGATCGGCTCGGCCGCGATCGGTTCGGCCGCGATCGGTTCGGCCGGAGCCACCTCGGCTGGCTTCTTCGTCCAGCGGATCGCCCGCAGCTTGGCGAGCAGCTCTCTATGACCGTCGGTGTCCAGATAAACGGTGTCGCCGAGCTCCTCGAGCACGGCCTCGCGGTCGTCGACGAGCTGGGCCTCGTCGAAGACGAGCTTGTGCTTGCCGACCGTCACGACGTCGCCAGTCTGCAGCGTTCGCCGCGTCAGCACCAGCTTGTCATTGACGAACGTGCCGTTCTTGCTTTTCAGGTCTTCCACAACGAAGCGATCCCCATCGTGGAAGATGCGCGCGTGATGGCTCGAGATCGCCGGGTTGTCGATCCGCACGGTGTTGTCGGCAAGGCGTCCTACCGTGGCGCTCTCCCCGATCACGAATTCCTTCACAACGCGATCATCCAACTTCATGATGAGCTTCGGCATCCTGCTCTCCCTGGTCTGTCATGGCCAGTGGCGCGCGAGACGCCGCCACCAGCCAGTCATCACTTGCACGACGACGACGGTGATGTTGTCGGTGCCGCCGCGGGCATTGGCGGCGTCGATCAGGTGGTCACAGATCCGCTGCGGGTCGCACAGGCGGCCGATCGCGGTGCTTAGCGCCTCGTCGGGCACCATGCGCGTCAGGCCGTCGCTGCACAGCAGCAGGTAATCGCCGGGTTGAACCGGTACTTCCTTCAGATCCACCTCGACATCGGGCTCTCGCCCCAGGACCCGCACGAGCACGTTCTGCTGCGTCGAACGGATACTCTGCTCACGGTCCAGGAGGCCGGCGTGCACGTGCGCTTCCACGAGCGAGTGATCGCGCGTCAGCTGCTCGAGGCGGCCGTCATGCCACAGGTACGCGCGGCTGTCTCCGACGTGCGCCACACTGGCGACGTGCTCGGTCATCCACGCGCCGACGACCGTCGTTCCCATCCTGGCGTGACTCGGGTTCAGTTGCGCGCGATCGTAGATGACGCGATTCGATCGACGGACCGCGTCGGCCAACCGGCAGGTCTGAGGCAGGTAGCCGCGTTCGTCGCCCGACGCCACAGGAGCGCCGTTCGTGGGTCCGTCGAGCCGTTCCAGAATCGCTTCTACCGCGATCTGGCTCGCGACTTCTCCCGCGGGCGCGCCGCCCATGCCGTCGCAGATCAGGAACAGACCTCGCTGCGCTCGAGACACATACATGTCCTCGTTCAGCTTGCGGACACGACCGCGATCCGTTCCCGCTCCAGCCCGCAGCCGCATGCGAATCCTTTCGAGGCTACCGCCAGGTCAACGGACCCGTTCCACCTTGCGCCCTGTCCGCTCCTCGAGCGCGGTCAGCACGGCCCCGACCAACCGCTCGCCGACCCGCAGAATGACGAACCGGTCTTCAGCCGTCCGCAAGGAAATCCAATGCCGCTCCTGCAAAATTCCCAGTTCGCCGAGCAGGCCGCCCCGGATCCGGGCTACACGCGCGGGCCCCTGCGACGACTGCCACATCGGCTCGGCGGTCCGCGAGTAGCTGATCGAGCGAACGGTTCTGTACGGCGCCGAGTACAGCGGATCGTCCGCTTTGTCGACGAGCACGGTGAGATTGCCGTTCGCGAGGAGGAGCTGCGCCTCGGGTTGTCGCTGCCGCTCGCCGGCGCCAACGACCACCCGGGTGTCGAACGCCAGTGGCGGCGCCGGCGCGGGCGTCACCCGTTCCGCCAGCGGAGGTCGCGGCGCGACGTACGCCAGCATGGCCACGCTCGCAACGAGGATGGCGGTCATTGCGACGGCCTGCGCACCGCTTGGTTTGCCGCGGCGGACCAATCCCTTCGCCGTGCGCGTGATCGAGGCGAGCGGCGCGTGGGTCACGACGATGGTTTCCGTCCGCGCGACCTCCGGAGAGCCGGCCGGTTCCGCTTGCGCGGGCGAACAGGCGGCGTCCTCCTGTAGATCGCACGCCTTCGCGATATCGATCGTCAGATCCAGTCCGGCTGCGCGCAGCGCTTGTCGAAACTCTTCGGCCGTCTGATATCGATCGGCCGGCAGCCGGGCAAGTGCGCGTTGCGCGACTGCCTCACACCACTCGGGCAACTCGGCACGTTGCTCTCGAAGCGGCCGCGGCGCGTCCACGACTTTCCGCTGCAGCATGGCGATCGGCGAGTCGGCCTTGAACGGAAGCGCCCCGCTCAGCAAACGATAGAAGACGACGCCGACCGAGTAGATATCCGTCCGCTCGTCGACCTCTTCTCCGAGCCCCTGCTCGGGCGCCATGTACGCCGGCGTCCCCATCATCAGACCGTCGATCGTCATGTGCTCGGCGCCGCGCACTCGGGCGATGCCGAAGTCCATGATTTTGACGCCGCCCGCGATCGTCACCATGACATTCGCCGGCTTCATGTCGCGGTGGACAATTCCGGCGCGGTGCGCATGCTCGAGCGCCGACAGAATCCGATCGATGATCGGCGCCGCGAGCTCTGGCGACATCGGTCCGTGACGCTCCAGCAATCTGTCGAGCGTCTGGCCGCGCACGAGCTCCATCACCATCAGCAGGTCGTCTCCCGACGGCAGGAGCTCGTATATCGTGGCGATGTCCGGATGATTGAGTCTGGCGAGCGTCGTCGCCTCGACGCGGAAACGCTTGATGATGTCGGGACTGGCGAGATCCGGGTTCAGGACCTTTATCGCGACCTCGCGATCGAGCGTCGCGTCAACCGCGCGATACACGATCCCCGTGGCGCCCCGTCCGAGCTGCCCCGTAACCCGGTACTTGCCGATCGTTTGGCCAATCATTCTGGTTCGGGCCCGTTCGACGCGGCGGAGCCGATCGGGTTCGCGGCAGCAACCGAAATGCCCGGTGCGCGAGCGCGCCCAACCGCCTGCAAGCAGCGGCACTTGCGTGCCATCGGAAGATCCGCGGCGCAGTCGGAGCATGCGAGATTTGTGCGCGGCTAACAAATACGTCAGCTGGAAAACGCCGGTCGCCGCGGCTAGACTCCGACGAATGGCGTTTCCCGGGACCGATTATCGCCGCCTGGTTGAGACCTCGCCCGACGCCATCCTCATCAGTCGCGATAACCGCATCGTGTTCGTCAACCCGGCTGCGGTTCGTCTTTTCGGAGCCGCCGCGGCTGAGGATCTGTGGGGCATGTCCCCGCTCGACTTCTTCCACCCCGACAGCCACGCCCCGATTCGGCACCGAATGGAACGTCAGCTCGCCGGTGAGCCTATGCCGCTCATCGACGTGCGAATCGTCAGGCTGGATGGGACCCCGGCGGACGTGGAAATCAGCGGGACGCTTCTCGATGAGCCTGACGGCCCGGCAGTCCAGCTAGTTGTACGGGACATTACCGAACGAAAGCGCGCCGAGGCGGCGCTCAGGGAAAGCGAAGAGCGGCTGACGCTCGCCTTCGCCGGTGCCCAGGAAGGCCTATGGGACTGGAACCTCGAAACAGGCGCGGTCGTGTACTCTCCGCGCTGGAAGCAGATGCTCGGCTACGACGATGAGGACATCGAGCCGCACGTCAGTGCGTGGGAACGCCTGCTTCATCCCGACGACCGGTCGCGCGCCGACCAGCTGAACGACCGGGTCGCGCGCGGCGACCCCACTTACGAAGGAGAGTTTCGGCTCCGGCACAAAGACGGCCACTACGTGAACGTTCTCTCGCGCGGATATCCGGTTCGCCGCGAGCCGGGGGGACCCGTGGTCCGGATCGTCGGGACGCACTTCGATTTGACGGAGCGGCAGCGCGCCGAGGCGGAACGGGCGCGCACCGAGATGCTCGCGCGGCTGATCTTTGCGCAGGAGGACGAGCGGCGGCGCATCGCCCGCGAGATGCACGATCAGTTCGGCGAGCAGTTGACCACGCTCAGCCTGAGGATCGGCGCACTCAAGGAGGCGTGCCGCAACCGGCCCGAACTGCGCGAGCAGGTCGACGCCCTCGAGGCGGTCGCGCAGCAGCTCGATCGGGATGTCGATCAGCTCGTATGGGCGCTCAGGCCCACCGCGCTCGACGACCTGGGATTGCGGGCGGCGGTCGCCAACTACGTGCAGGACTGGTCCGCGCGCGTCGGCATCGCCGCCGAGCTGCACACCTCGGGGCTCCTCGACGAACGGCTCCCGTCGGAAGCCGAAACGGCGCTCTACCGGATCGCGCAGGAGGCACTGACGAACGTCGCCAGACACTCGCGCGCGCGCAACGTGGAAGTGATCCTCGAGCGGCGCCCGGATTGTGTCCTGCTCGTCATCGAAGACGATGGCGTCGGGTTCGATCCTGGAGAGGCGGGCACGTCGAAGCAGGGTTTTGGACTGCTGGGCATGCAGGAGCGCGCTCTGCTCGTGGGCGCCACGCTGGAGCTCGAGTCATATGTCGGCAAAGGCACCACCATCCTGGTCCGGATGGCGACTCCCCGGAGGGGGGATCATGCCTGAACCGTCGAAGATGCTCAGGATTCTCCTGGCCGACGATCACGTCACCGTACGGCACGGGCTCAAGCTGCTCATCGAAAGCCAGCCGGACATGAAAGTGATCTTCGAGGCGAGCGACGGGAGGAGCGCCGTGGACAAGGCGCTCGAGCTCAAACCGGACGTCGTCGTCATGGACATCTCCATGCCCGGCATGAACGGCCTTCTCGCGACACGGACGCTGAAGGAGCGGCAGCCGGGCGCGGCGATCATCACGCTCACGCGGCATGGAGACGATGCGTACCTGCAAGAACTGCTGCGCGCGGGCGTATCAGGCTACGTCCTCAAGCAGAGCGCACCGGCGGAGCTGCTCCAGGCGATCCGCGCGGCCGCCGCGGGGGGCCAGTACCTGGATTCCACGCTGACCGCGCGAGTCACCGCCGGCTTTCTGGCCAAGGACGGGAAGGGAGTGGGGAAGTCGGCTGCCACCATCAGCCAGAGGGAAGCCGATGTGCTGCGGTTGATTGCGTCAGGCTACAGCAACAAGGAGATTGCCGGCCGGCTCGCACTCAGCGTCAAGACGGTCGAAGCCCATAAGGCGAACGCGATGCGCAAGCTCGGTCTGAACGGCCGCATCGATATCGTGAAGTACGCACTGCTCCAGGGCTGGCTCCACAACGCCTGACCCCTATCCTTTATATATAGGTCTCTGAGTCCCCAGTCCCTAGGCCCCTAGGGATCTTCCCTATCCCTCGGTGCCTTCTTCCCGATATGCACGCGAGCGGCGCCGGGCGTAGATTCGGCTCGCGATTCCCCGCTCGCAGGATCGCAGGATCGCAGGATCGAAGGAGGCACCTTGGGCATCCCCTCGAAGGCCTTTGCGGGCGCCACGCAAGTGGCGATGCCGTTCGGTCACGACCCCACGCGCCCGGAAGACTGGCGCCACGCACGCGCTGAATACCTGAGCCTGCTGCTCATGGGAATGCCGCGCGTCAATCTGCTTCTGATTGGAGTCGACGGGACCGTGTGGAACGTTCTCGGAACGCTCCTGTTGGATCTTCACGAGCCGATCGCCACCTGGTGTCCCGGTCAGCCGTTCGTCCTTCCGCCTCCCGGCCGTATCGGCACGCTCATCCTGCACGACATCGGCGCGCTGACGCCGGACGAGCAGCGTCACCTCTTGAAGTGGCTGGAACAGGCCGCCGGCAGGACTCAGATCATCAGCACGGCTTCGGCGCCGCTGCTGCCGGCCGTCAAGGCGGGGACGTTTCCCGAAAACCTGTACTACCGATTGAACACCATCTGCGTCGATCTCACCGCGTAGAAACAAATTCGAGAGCCCGACTCCTCCGATCAGGCTCTCGAATGGTTCAGAAAAGTCCAGCGCGTTAGTGTTTCGCGTTGCGCGGGCTAATCTGCGCGCGGATTTCGCCACCCGGCCACTTGCTCGAGTGGACGTTGGCGTAGGTGTTCCCTCTGCGGAGCGCCGCCGCGAACTCCTCGAAGTTCCCCGCCTCGATGCCCTGTCCGACCGCGTTCGTGGGGCTTACCCCGGGAGCAAGTATCTGATCTGCCCCCACCGTGCGAGTGACGACGGCTTCAACCCCGCCGTCGTCCGGGCACGTCGGAGTCCCCGCCGGCCCTGGAGAGTTGGCCGTTCCGCACAGGAAGAGCGTGACGCCGCCATTCACTGCGACCTTGCCGAAGTGAATGTGCGCCTGCTGGACGGTTCCCTCGAGCCCCTGGTACCGGAGCTCGTAGGTGATTTCCCGCGCATCGTCATCGATGTCGATCGTGACCGATCCTCGAGCGGCCGAGGAGATATCAGGGTTTTCCTGATATCCCGAGAGCCGATCCGCCCTTCCATGATGATCGTCGTGTCCCCCTCCTCCTCCCGCCCGGACCATCGCAGTCACTACGACGGCTGCGACGACGGCGAAGGCGAACGCCACACTACGCCTGCGCATGGTGAACCTCCTGGTTACCGCGTTACCGGACAGCTTTCGGGGGTCTGCTGCCCGGGGGCCGAGACGATACCTCAACGGACCATCCCGGCGCCAGTAACAACCGCTAAGGAACGGCGATCAGCGGGCGCCCGTAAGGGAGGAACGGCCAGGGAATCCCAGCGAGGATCGCGAGGAGGGCGAGCAGATACAAAACTGCAACGCCGCCTTTTCCTTTTCGCGCGCGCGCGACGCCGATGTGAACCAGCGCGACGGCGATGAGCATCGAGAACGCATGCTCGACCGCCCAGAACCGGACGACGCGATTCTTCATCGCCGCGCCCATATTGCTGAGCGCGCTGGACGTGATCGGGCTCAACCAATAGACGATCAAACCGATCGCGACCTGCAGGTCGAGCAGGCGCGAGAACCAGCGCCCTGCGCTGTAATCCCGGCCGAATGCGCGAACGACCGCGTACAGAGCGGCGGCGAGGACGAACCAGCGCAACAACGAATGGACGAACAGCATCGCAGCATGCATGGCGCAGATGCTACGTCATCTGCGCCGATCTCCGTAAATCTGCGTTGATCTGCGCTAATCTGCGGCTGCGGCTATAATCGGCTTTTGGGCGCGCCGCACCGCGGTTCGGACCCTGTGCAATCGCAGCCTGTGAACCGCGTCAGGGCCGGAAGGCAGCAGCGCTAAGCAGATCCTGCCATGTGCCGCAGGTCTTCCGGACCGCGGTGGGGCGCGCCTCTTCCCAACAGATGGCCTACCAGGTTCTCGCCCGCAAATGGCGGCCCGCGCGTTTCGAGGATGTGATCGGGCAGCGCGGCGTCACCGAGACGCTTCGCAACGCGCTCGCCAGCAAGCGCATCGCGCACTCGTACGTCTTCGCCGGTCCGCGCGGCGTCGGCAAGACGACGACCGCCCGGATCCTGGCGCGCGCGCTCAACTGCGTCAAAGGGCCGACCACCGACCCGTGCGGCGTCTGCGACGCGTGCATCGAGATCGCCGAGGGGCGCGACATCGACGTGCTCGAGATCGACGCCGCGACCCACACGCAGGTCGACAAGGTCCGCGACATCATCATCGCCGGCCTGGGCATCACGCCGGTGCGCGACCGCTACAAGATCTTCATCATCGACGAGGTGCACCGGCTGTCGGTCCAGGCCTTCGATGCGCTCCTCAAGTCGCTCGAGGAGCCGCCGCCGCACGCGCTCTTCATGATGGCGACGACCGAGCTGGAGAAGGTTCCACCGACGATCCAGTCGCGCTCGCAGGTCTTCGAGCTGAAGGCGGTGGGGCTCAAGGCGATCGCCGATCAGCTCCGCCGGGTGGCCGACGCCGAGAAGATGGTCGCGGACGATGCCGCGCTGCTGCTCATCGCGCGTGCCGCGGACGGTAGCCTGCGCGACGCGCTGTCCGCGCTCGACCAGGTCGTGGGCTTCGCCGGCCAGACGATCGATACCGAGTCGGTCTCGGCCGTGCTCGGCCTCGTCCGGCGCGAGCTCGTCTTCTCGATCGTCGATGCCATCGCCGAGGAGAACGCGCCGGCGATCTTCGAGCTGACGGCCCAGGCGGTCGACGCGGGCTACGATCTGCGCTCCGTCTGCCGCGAGCTCACGCGCGTCGTCCGCGATCTGCTCGTGGTCTCCATCGACGCGACGCGTCTCACCGATCCGGAGATTGCGGCGGAAGGAGAGCGCGATCGGCTGAAGGCGCTGGCGGGGCGATTCTCCCGCGAGGACTTCATGCGGGCGTTCGACGTGCTGGCGAAAGCGGACACCGAGCTTCGCGGCTCCGCGCAGCCCCGGTTCCATCTCGAGATGGCGCTGCTGCGCTGGCTCCACCTGCGGAAGCTGACGCCGCTGGGAGATGTGATTGCGGCGTTGACGACGGGCTCGACCGCACCTTTGCCACGGACCACGACGGATCCCGGGAAGCCACGGATCACCACGGACCCCGGGGAGCCACGGATCACCGCGGATTCTGGGGAGCCACGGATCACCACGGATTCTGAGAAGCCACGGATCACGGCCGATTCCCGCGAATCGTTTGTCCCGGAGCCCGTAGGCACGGCGGCGCCGCCGGCGCCGGCGGCGGCTGCCGCGGTGGTCGGCGGCGATTTCAAGGCCGCGTTTCTCGCCGAAATCCGGCGGCAGAAAAAGTTCTTTCACGGGACGGTCGTGGCGCAGGCGCGGCGGGTCGACGTCGAGCGCGAGCGCGTGACGTTCGTGTTCGGCCCCAACCACAAGGCGCTGCGCGTGCAGCTCGAGCAGAGCCGCGGATGGCTCGAGACGCTGGCCTCGGAGATTGCGGGACGGAAGGTGACGGTGATCGGCCTGGAAGGGGCCGCACCGACGGCGCCCACGCGCGCTGCCGCC
This sequence comes from Vicinamibacterales bacterium, assembly GCA_036258175.1. Classification (GTDB taxonomy): domain Bacteria; phylum Acidobacteriota; class Vicinamibacteria; order Vicinamibacterales; family 2-12-FULL-66-21; genus DATAEE01. The sequence goes on along the minus strand of DATAEE010000208.1, from coordinate 18,538 downwards.
GGCGAGCCGACCGAGGATCGTCAGACCGCGTTGAAGGCGCGCGCGCTCGAAGACAAGGGCGTCCAGGCGATGCTCGACGTGTTCGGCGCGGAGATCAAGAACGTCGAAGAAATGTAACGATCCAGGTTCCAAGGGTTCCATTGGTTCCAATTCCAGAACCTGAACCTTGAACCCACAGAACCTATGGAACCCAGGAACCTATGGAACCCATGGAACCTATGGAACCCTGGACCCGAGAGAGATGAACATTCAACAGATGATGAAGCAGGCGCAGCAGATGCAGGAGCGCCTGCAGAAACAGATGCAGGAGCTGAAGGTCGAGGCCACCTCCGGCGGCGGAATGGTCACCGTCGTGATGAGCGGCACGAAGCAGATCCACTCGCTGAAGATCGACCCCGAGGCCGTATCGAAAGAGGACGTCGAGATGTTGCAGGATCTGATCCTCGCGGCGATCAACGACGCGCAGCGGAAAGTGGACGACGCGCTCCAGAAGCAGATGGGCGGCCTGATGGGCGGCCTGGGCCTGCGTTAGCCCGTCATGCAGAAACCTGATCCGCTGGCTCGGCTGACCGAGCAGCTCCAGCGGCTTCCCGGCGTCGGCGCCAAGAGCGCGCAGCGGCTCGCGTTCCACATCCTGAAGACCCCCCGCGAGGACGTCGAGCGGCTCGCCAACGCGATGCGCGAGGTCAAGGACCGCGTCACGTACTGCTCGGTCTGCAGCAACATCACCGAAGCCGATCCCTGCTACTTCTGCACGCATCCCGACCGCGACCACCGCGTGATCTGCGTCGTCGAGCAGCCCGAGAACGTCACCGCGATCGAAAAGACGCGCGAGTTCAAGGGGCTGTACCACGTGCTGATGGGCGCGTTGTCGCCGCTGCACGGGATCGGTCCTGACGACCTCAAGATCAAGCCGCTCCTGAGCCGCGTGGGGACCGGAGAGATCGAGGAAGTGATTCTCGCGACCAATCCGAACGTCGAGGGCGAGGCAACCGCGATCTACCTCGCGAGGTTGCTGAAGCCGCTCGGCCCGCGCGTCACGCGCATCGCGATGGGTGTTCCCGTCGGCGCCGACCTGGAATATACCGACGAGATCACCATGCAGCGCGCGATACAGGGCAGACGAGAACTCTGAACCGTTCGCTGTCCTTCTATTCGATAATCGCCGGGTTGTTGAACAGCCCCGTCAGCCGGATGCTGCCGTGCCCGAACTGCGGGAATCCTGGCGCCGCCGGATCCCCCGGATTGAGATTCGACGCCGTATCGTCCGGCGGGAAGATGACGAGCGAGTTCAAAAAGGCGATCACGAGCTCGCGTGCCGGCAACGGAAGCGTCGCGAAGGCATCTCGGGATCGCTGCGCCTCGCCGCCGTGCCGAAGGATCACTTCCATCAAGTTGATGCTGCGGCCGTCGTGGCCGTACGGCGGCGTGCTCCCGACACCCCACAACGGCGTTGTCAGAAAGTGCGTGCGTACGGTGCCGTCGTAGTTGCGTTCGTGGAAGCCGGGCCCGAGATCGTGACGCTTGAAGTCCGTGTAGATGTTCTCGACGAGAAATGGCTGGAAGGCCGGAACCTTGACGACGCCTTCCTGCCCCACCGAAGAGGGGTTTGCGAGCAAAAGCCGCGCGGTCGCATACAGACGGTTGAGATTCCCCTTCGCCGGATCGAACACCGTTTCGACGTCCGCGACGCGGCGGTCGCGCGCGATTCTCAGGTTGGGGATATGGCATCGGGCGCAGCCCACCTGCTCGAAGACTCCGCGGCCGAGCTTCACCGATAACGTCGGCTGGCCGCGACCTGCCTTGAAATAGTTGAGCAGGTAGAACTCGAGGTAATCCACGAGCGCCGTCCGCTGCTCGACAGTCCCGATATCCCCTTCCTCTCCCGGTGGCTGTTCGATTTTGTCCGTGAGGCCGTTAAGCACCATACCGGCGGGAGTCGTCACGGGTCCGGATTGAGCCGCAACCAGGTCAGGGTCCACCGCCATGGCGAGTCCCATTTCCGCCCGGAGGGCGCCGACGATGAACTCGCGCAGCGAGATCGTGCCGCCGTGGAAGAAGAAAGGACGCACGCGCAGGTCCGGGTCGATGCCTTCGACGTTTGATGTGTCGACGCTGCCGTCCGGCAGGGCCGTGATCCGGCCGTAGCGGATTCCCTTGCTCGTCAGCAGCCGCGTGATCGGTGCGCCGTCGGAGGAGGCCTTCGCAATTGCCGCCGCCCGAATCGCGCGCAGCTCCGTTGTGATTTCGTCGGCCAGCATCTCCTTGAGGCCGAGGCCGAACAGGTGCGGCGCGTCGCGGCTGTCAGGACGCGTCACGACGTCGCCGCCGAAGCCGGCGGCTCCCCGTGGACGTCCATGGCATCCGGCGCAGCTGTCCGAAAGCCCGGCGCCGATGATGAGGTCGACGTCGATGTTTCCGGTTCCATCGCCTAACACCGTGCCCTGTCCTTCGAGCCGCGTGAACTTCCGTTGGAACAGCTGCCGGCCGCGCCGGATCGCGCGGAACGGATCCATCGCGATGACGTTCGACGATGTATTGGGATCGGTCCCCGAGCGACCGTCTCCAAGCTGGCTCGGGTACGGGCCGCCGGTCAGCGGCAGGGAAATGCCTTCGCTTGCCGTATTCGGCGCCTTGTTCTTGTCGACCAGCTGTCCGGCCAGTCGTGTCGAGGCGGCGAGTATTAACACACCCGCGCAGACGAGCACCGGCTTCATCGAAGATCTCCTTCCAGCTGGGTACCTACCGGTGCGCGATCGGGTCGATACGTGTCGCCGACACATTTCCGCCGTTCCACTCACTCCTTCTTGTGAGTCTCTGCGCGCCCATGCGGGATGGCGTGAAGGGTTCCTGGCTTGCGCCTCGAGGTATCGGCAGTAAGATGCGTGCCACCTTCTCGGGTCCCATGGGTGATCGTCCAACCACCGGCACGTGGCAGGTTGCATCGCTCGGATTTTCTCGCCTGCTGCAGCGGCTCGATCCCGACCCGGATCGGGCCGCAACGGCGTACGAAAAGTTACGCGAAGCGCTCGAGAGGTTCTTCGACTGGCGCGGCGCCTGGCCGCCGGACGAGTGTGCGGACGAGACGCTCGACCGGCTCGCGCTGAAACTGGGAAGCGGGCAGCAGATCGATGACCTGCGGGGCTACGCGCGCGGGATCGCGCGCCTCGTGCTGCTCGAATGGCGACGGCATCCGCATCCGGTGGCGATAGGCGAGCGTACGACGCGCGCCGAGTGGCCCGCACGGCCGGTCGAAGAGACCGCACACGAAGGATTGATGGTCTGCTTCGATCGTTGCCTTGCCGCGCTCACCGCCGAGAGCCGGAACCTCGTGCTGGCGTATTACGTCGCCGAGCGACGGGAGAAGATCGACAACCGCCGGCGTCTCGCACGGGCTCTGGGCCTTTCTGAAAACGCGCTTCGCAGCCGTGTGCAGCGTGTGCGCGATCGCCTCGAGCGGTGCGTGCAGACCTGTACCGAGGGCTCTCGATGACCGCGACACGGGACGTCAGCCAGCTGCGGCGCTACGTCCTTGGAGGATCCACCGAGGAAGAGGCCGCCGCGACCGAGGGCGAGTACTTCGAGGATGGCGACGCTCTGGATCGCGTCCGCGCGGCCGAAAACGACCTGATCGACGAGTACGTCTCGGGCGAGCTCGCGGCGGACGAACGTGACGAATTCGAGCGACATTACCTCACGACGCCGGGCCACCGTCGGCGCGTCGCGGTCGCGCGCGCGCTCAGAGCCGCTGAACCGGCTATGTCCGGCCAACGGCGCCGATTTGCTGGTCTTTCGAGGCCCGCGGCGAGTCTGGCCGCCGCGCTTGTGTTGCTGATCGTCGGTGGTCTCTGGTTTCTGCGCCCGGGATCTGAAACCGAGATGGTTGGGGGCCAGCGTCCCCGTCCGCCTGTCACTCCCGTGCCGGAACCGCCCCGTGCGGACTCGGCTCCCGCGCCACAGCCGGCCCCGGTCGGCGTCGTGCTCTCGATTTCTCCGATTCTCGTCCGCGGCGTCGACCAGCCGGCGAGCCTCGCCATCCCGGCCGGCACGGACATCGTCACGCTGCGCCTGCAGGGACAGCCGGTCGACCGGCAGGGGCGCCGGGGCCGCGCGATCGTGCGCACCGTCGTGGGACGCGAGATCTGGCAGGGGCCAACCACCATCGGATCGCAGCGGCAGGAACTTGCCCGCGTGGACATTCCAGCCGCTCGGCTCGGGCCGGATGACTACATCGTCGAGCTCGTCGGCATCGAGGCGACCGGCCGCGAGGTCGAGCTGTATCGATACTACTTCCGGGTGCGGGCGCCGTGATCGCGGGACGCGGGATTTTCGCTGCCGTACTCATTCTTGGCGCCCATGCTCAAAGCGCCTCGATACGATCGGCACACGTCCAACCCGCCGACGCGCCTGCGGTCCTCTACGAAGGAGCAACGGTCGAAAGAACCGCAGGGCAGGGCGACCACCATTCCTTCGAAGTGGCGTTGACGGCCGGCGATTTCGTGGAAGTCGAGGTATCGCAGAATCAGCTTCTGGTCTCGATCGCAGTCCGCGGCCCGGACGGCGGCGAGCTCCATATGATCGACCTCCCGGACATCGATCCGATGCCCGAGCGGCTGATGTTCATCGCACCGGCTGCCGGTCGCTACATCGTCGAGGTATCCCTCGATCCCACGGTCATCGTTCCGCAGCCTGTCAACAGGGGAGGCTGGCAAGAAAGTCGGAAACGTGGCCCGGAGGATTCGCGGCGCATTTTCGTGCTCCATGTCGCCGCGCTCCGCCCAGCGTCGACGGCGGATCACGCCCGCTCCCGCGCTTTTGAGGTGATGGAGAGAGGCACGAAGCTCGCTCTGCTCCATACGATGGACGGCCTGCGCCAATCCGTCCCTGTGTTGTGGGAGGCTGCCGCCAGCTGGCGGGCCGCGGCGGATGTCTCAATGGAGCTTTCGACGCTGGAGGCGCTAGCCAGCGTGACGGGCCTCTTCTCGCAGTTCGCCCGCGAATCGATCGCGGCGCGCGAGCGCCTGGCGGAGCTCTATCCGCGCGTGCAGCAGCGCGAGCACGAAACCATGAACTGGGCAGGCATGGCGAACGCGTACTTCAACGAGGGTCGACTCGTGGACGCAAAGCGGGCCGTGGGCCGCGCGCTCGACCTGGCACGCGCGGCGGGGCTTCGCGGGTCCGCGGCGCGCTACCAACGGGAGCGTGGATACTACGAGTTCGAGCTGGGCAACTATGACCAAGCGCGCGAAGAGGCAAATCGGACGCAGGAGCTCGCCGCCGAGATAGACGATAAGACGGTCGAAGCTCTGGCGATGTGGGACCTCGCCCGGCTCGACGATCTGGCCGGCGACGTCGAGGCCGCGATCGTCCGGAACCGCCGCGCGCTCGACCTCGCGCTCGCGTCCGGCAACTCCCCCGCAGTGGCGCTCATCACGCTCTGGCTTGGCCTGAATCACCTGCGCCGTGGCGAGCTCGACGAAGCCGCGTCGCGCTTCGAGGCGCGCCTTGCTGTCGCTTCAAAGTACGTCAACCGGGAGCAAGAGGCCCACGCGCGGCTCGGGCTGGGAGACGTGCTGCTCGCACGCGGCGATCGCCATGGCGCACGTCAGCGGTACGAAGCGGTCGCCGCCGCATTGGAAAAAGGGGCTCCGCGGTGGCGTTGCATCGGCGAGCAGCGCCTCGGGCGCATGGACCTCGGCGACGGCCGACTGGATGAGGCCCGCGCACGATTCGAGACCATGCTCGAGATCGCCGTGCAGCGGCGGAACCCACCTTGCGAAGCCGAAGCACGCGCCGGGCTGGCCGAGGTCGCAGCGCAGCGGGGCGACCTCGAATCCGCTGACGCCGAGGCCCGCCGTGTCGTCGAGCTCACGGAGACGTTCCGGGAGGCAGCGGTCAGCCTGGACTCGCGCTCGCTTGGCTTCGGCGCCCTCGCGCCTGCCTACGAGCGCGCGATTGAGATCAGTATGCGGCGCGCCGACCGGGGAGACCAGGACGCCATCAACCGCGGGCTGATACTGAACGAGCACGCGATGGCGCGCGGCCTGCTCGATCGCGTCCTGGAAGGGCGGCTCGGTGCGCAGGCCCGAGTGCCGTCGGCGTTGGCGACCGAACGCGCACAGATCCGCGAGCGGTGGCGCGCACGGCTCGCCGAGCTGCAGGTCGCGATGCGCGCCCGTCCGGAGGACTCAGAGACGAAGGTGCTCGCGGAGGAGACGTCGGCGCTCGGCGTGCAGGTCCGCGACATCGACGCGAGAATCGATGCAGCCGACGCGCGACATGCGACTTTTCTCCGTCCTCGTCCATCCGGCCTCGACGCGATACAGAGGCTCCTGGACGACGGCACGCTGCTGCTCGAGTACGCGCTGGGCGACGCGCGTAGTTATCTCTGGGTCGTCTCCGCACGCGAGATTCGCGCCTTCACGCTGCCGCCTCGCGCAGAGATCGAACCGCTCGCGCGCCGCGTGCACGAGGCGCTTTCGCGGCCACCGTCCGCGTCCGCCAATCCTCTGGTCGAGCAGGATCGCCGCAAATTGACGCGCCTCGTCATCGAGCCTGCGGCATCTCTGCTGGCCGGCAAGCGGCTCGTCGTCGTCCTGCCGGGCGGGCTGTCGCTCGTCCCGTTTGCCGCGCTGCCGCAACCGGGCGCCTCCATCGACCCGTTGCCGATGATCGCGCAGCACGAAATCGTCCAGGTCCCCTCGGCGACCATCCTCGGGGCAATGCGGACGCTGACGGCCGGGCGCGCTGGTCCCGTACGGACAGCGGCAGTCTTCGCGGACCCGATCTTCGATGCGCAGGATCCCCGGGTGCGCACGAGCGCCGCATCGTTGGTCCGGCGCGACGCACCGCAGCCGACCGGGGTGCGGAGTGTGGCATTGACCCGGTTGCCGTTTTCGCGCGGCGAAGCGGAAGCCATCGCCCGGCTGGCGCCCGGCAACGTCACGACGTACCTCGGGTCGGATGCAACTCGCGAGCGCGCCCTCGCGCGGGCTCTCTTCGATTACCGCTTCGTCCACTTCGCGACGCATGGGATTGTCAACCAGGACGTCCCAAGCCTGTCGAGTCTCGTCCTCTCCCTGGTCGATCGCGCAGGCGGAGCCCGCGATGGATTCGTGATGGTGCCGGACATCTATGACATGACCCTCAACGCCGACGTGGTCGTGTTGAGCGGCTGTCAGACGGCACTTGGAAAACAAATCCGAGGGGAGGGACCGATCGGCCTCACGCGCGCGTTCATGTACGCCGGCGTGCCTCGTGTCGTGGCGTCATTGTGGCCCGTCGACGATCTCGCGACCGCTGAGCTGATGAGACGTTTTTACCGCGGCATGCTCGTCAGTCGCCTCCCACCAGCCGCGGCCCTGCGCGCAGCCCAACGCGAGCTATCGGCCAGTCGACGATGGGCGTCGCCGTACTTCTGGGCCCCCTTCGTCCTGCAGGGCGACTGGCGCTAAGCTTCCCCCGCTCTCACGGAGAAGGTCCATGACCGCGATTCGACCATTCCAGACATTGTCCTGTGCGATTTTCGCTCTGTGTCTGGCCGGCACGACGTCGGCCGCGGCGCAGAACGCGCCCGAGGACATCAAGCGCGAGCTTGCCGCGTTGAGGGCGGAGGTTCAGCAGCTTCGCAGCGAGGTTGCGGGGTTAAAGGGTGCTCAGGGTGCTCAGGGTGCTCAGGGTGCTCAAGGTGCTCAAGGTGCTCAGGGTGCGCCGACCGAGGTGCTGCAGGCGCAGGTCGCGGAACTGGCGCAGGTCAAGGTGGAATCCGAATCCAGGATGCCGGTGAAGATCTTCGGGACGATTCACGCGAACGTGTTCGCGAACTCGGGGACACCGAACTGGCTGGAGAATCCGAACCTCGTCGCGGCGCCGCCTGCGGACGGACGGCAGGGGACCTTCAGCGCGACGCTGCGGCAGACTCGCATCGGGCTGTCGATGGCCGGCCCGACGATCGGCTCGGCGCGCGCGAGCGCGAACGTCGCGATGGACTTCTTCGGCGGCATCCCGGGATTTCAAACCGGTCAGGTGATGGGCCTGCCGCGGCTGCTGGTCGCGTTCGCGCGGGTCGAGACCGATCGCACGGCGGTCGAAGTCGGCCAGGACCAGATGATGCTGGCGCCGCGCGATCCGACCTCGCTGGCCGCGTTCGCGTTCCCGGCGCTCTTTCGCTCGGGCAACTTGTACCTGCGCACGCCGCAGGCACGCATCGAGCGCGTCATCGTGTCGAACGTCCGCATCTCAGGCGGCATCGTCGCGCCGATTGCCGGTGATCTGGCGATCGAGGATTACCGGTTCGTGCCTCCCGCGCTGTCCGGCGAACGATCGAGGCGGCCCGGAGTGCAGGCCCATCTCGGCTACGCGAGCGGCCCCGCCGACGCCGCGCGCGTCGCGAGCTTCGGCGTGTCCGGCCACTACGGATGGGAGCGGCGTGCCGCGGAACTGGCGGACAGCTGGGCCGCCGCGTTCGACTTCGGCCTGCGGCGCGACCACGTGGGGCTGGCTGGAGAGGCGTTCGTCGGTGAGAATATCGACGCGTTCGGCGGCGCGCTCGGCCTCGACGCGCGCGCCGCGGGCGGGTGGGCCGAGCTGCAGTTCTTCGCGGGCGACAAGACGTCGTTCAATCTCGGCGCCGGAATCGATCAGGTGACGGACGATCGCCGCGCGCTGCTGGCTCGGCGCATGAACCGCACCGGATACGGCAACATGATCTTCTCGCTCACTCCCGAAGTGCAGGCATCGTTCGAGTACCGGTGGCTGGAAACGTCGCCCGGTACCGGCAGCGAGCGACGGAACCACCACTTCGACTGGGTTCTTGCTTATAAGTTCTGAACAGAACATCTCCATGATGCGAATCGGCATTTTCGTGGCTGCGATCGTCGCGATCGCGGGCCATGTGGCGCACGCGGGTCCTGTGTCGGGCAGCGTCCGTACCGTGACGCGCCCCGGCGTCGCGCCGGCGGGGAGCATCGTGTACGCCGAGCCGATCGATGAGGCGGCCGCGCGCCGGCCAGCGACGTTCGTGATGACGCAGCGGGACAAGACCTTCCAGCCGCGTGTCCTGCCCGTTCCGACCGGGTCGACCGTCCAGTTTCCAAACAAGGACGCGATCTTCCACAACGTGTTTTCGCTGTCGGGGCCGCAGCCGTTCGACCTGGGGCTGTACCGCGGGGGCGCGTCGAAGACGCGGACGTTCACCGATTCCGGCACGTACCGCGTGTTCTGCAACATTCATCCGCAGATGACCGCGCTCATCGTGGTCGTGCCGACGCCCTACGTGGCGATCGCCGGGCCCGACGGCCGGTTCGTGCTCGATCTTCCGCCGGGCCGATATCGCCTCACCGCGTTGTCCGAACGCGCGGGCCCAGTCTCGAGTGAAGTCGTCAGCACCGCCGGCGCGGTCGCGGCACCGGAGCTCACACTCGACGAGTCGGCGTGGGTCACCGTCCAGCACAAGAACAAGTTCGGACAGGACTATCCGCCGGAGGCTTATAAGAAATGATGGCAGGCCTGGGACATGACGAGACCTCGCATGCCCAACGACTGCGCTCCCAAACGCTTCATGACTGCACGTGACACTTCGTGTGACATGCCCACACGTTTTAAGGGGGGAGATCCGGAGGTGGGGAGGCTGACTGCGCTTGCAAAACCCTTCGCACGTCAGCAAGGCCCGGCTCCGCCGGGCCGTCGGCCTGATGGCCCGTCGGCACGCGAGGCGGTCAGTTTTTTCAACGTCATCCCTATGACGCCCATTCATCGGACGCAACTGCGGACCTATCTGCGACTCGCCGACTGTCCCGTCGGCCTGATTCTCAACTTCAACGTCCCGTTATTGAAGCACGGCATCCGGCGCGTCGTGAACAAGCGCTGTCTGACAGCCGAGGAACTCGCGATCCTCGGGTCGGCTAGTGACGAGGACGAATAGCGTCAATCTCCCCACCTCCCTGAGCTCCCCCAAAAGATCGTGGCAGTGAATTCAGGAAAGTCAGTGGAGATGTTAGGCGAGGCTAAAGCCTCGTACCACGCTTACTAGGGACTAGGGACTAGGGACTAGTGGACTGTACAGCGTGACTCAGTACTGGTACGCTGCCGCGCCATATGGCGCTGGTTCTTACGCATGATGAACGCACGGAGCTCGAGGCCCGACGGCGGAGCCGCAAGATCCGTTCGGAGGACGCGCGCCGTGCGCGCGTGATCCTGATGCTCGCCGAGGGGGCCTCGTACTCGATGATCGAAGCGACGCTGCCGTGTTATCGCGACTACATCAATCGCTGGCGTCGGCGATTTCTGGCCAAACGCGTCGCGGGCCTGCAGGCCGGGCACTACAGCCAACCGCCGTCCGTGCTGACGCCGGCGATGGAAGCGCGGATTCTCGAGAAGACGCGCCAAGCCCCACCGGACGGGAGCACACACTGGAGCACGCGCAAGCTCGCGCGGCTGCTGCAGATCAATCACAACCATGTGGCGCACGCGTGGCAGCGCGCCGGACTGCAGCCGCACCGGTTCGAGCGGTACATGCAGTCGGATGACCCCGACTTCGAGCCCCAAGCGGCCGACGTCATCGGGTTGTATGTCAATCCGCCCCAGCACGCCGCTGTCTTCGCCGCGGATGAAAAGACCGCGATCCACGCCCTCGATCGGCTGGATCCGGTATTGCCGTTGTCGCCGGGTCGTGCGGAGCGCCACGGCTTCGAGTACTACCGGCACGGCACCCTGTCCCTGTTTGCGGCCCTCGATACGCGGTCCGGTGAGGTGCTCGCGCAGACGGTGCCCCGTCACACCAGCGCGGCGTTCGTCGAGTTTCTCGGCGAGATCGTTACCAGTCAACCGAAGGGACGCGAGATCCATGTGATTGTCGACAACCTCGCCACCCACAAGACGCAGGCCGTGCGTACGTTCCTGATCGCGCACCCGAACGTGCGCCTGCACTTCACGCCGACGTACGCGTCGTGGTTGAATCAGGTCGAACTCTGGTTTGCCAAGATCGAGCGCGACCTGCTCGCTCGCGGCATCTTCACCTCGGTCAGCGATCTCGCGCGTAAGATTCGGCGGTACATCCGTCATTACAACAAGGCGGCGAAGCCGATCCGCTGGAGCTATCGAAACCCGGCGCATCGAATTAGTAGTACTTCAGCCTATACAGGCCACTAGGGACCGGGGACTAGGGCTTGGGGCTTGATCCCTGCGACCCGGGAGCTTGCGTTTTCGGAGCATCCGGCGCGATCGCCTTCGTGATCGTCCGCGTCAGCCAATAACTCCCCAGAATCGCGGCGAGGGCCGCGGCGACGCCGATGAGGGCGACGCCGTTCTGAATGCGGCGGTACGGCTCGATCGCTTCGTCGCGCGACGTGAGGAGCACGGCGGCGAGCGGCGGCGCGGAGACGAGCGGGACCTCCCGGGCGACGTACCGTTCGCGGCCGGCGCGCACCTCGCTGGACTCGCCCGGCCGCGCACCGTTGCGCCGCCAGTCGCCGAGCGACCGCCAGGGCTCGTCGCGCAGCGTCGATCCCACGACCCGAGAGCCGGAGAGCAGGACGATGTCGTCGCGGGTGGCGTCGCTCAGCGCCTGCGCGAATCCCCGGTCGATCGGCGCGGCCGCGATCACGTAGCCGAAGATCTGGCCGCCCGCCTCGGCTGCCGCGCTGGCGGCGTGGTAGTGCCGGTCGCCGGCCGCGACGACGGAAGGCTCGCCTTTACTCGCGGTCAGCGCGGCGTTCCAGTCTTCACCGGCCGCAGGCTGCGAGGATCCGGACTCGTCCGCGCGCGCGAACAGCCGCCCGTCGGGCGCGAGCGCGACGAGCATCGGCGTCCCCGGGTTGCCTTGCTGATACGAGCGCAGGAAGTCGCCGACGGTCGCGGCGTCGGTCTCGAACAGCGCCTTCAGGTTCGGAAACGACGCGAGGAGCCGCGCGGTGAGCCGCAGCCGGGTCAAACGCTCCTGCTGGACCTGCGACACGATCCGTTCGGCGCGCGCGAGATCGGCGTCGATCGCGGCCGTCACCACGCGGTCAGCCATCGATCGCACGTAGGCCCACGTCGCCGCTGACAGAAACAACAGCAGGCCGCAGGCAATCAGCGCCACGCGGGTGCGGAGCCTCGCGAGCGTCGTGCTCGTCACCCCCTCACCAACCGCCGTGGCATCCTGATCGGTCACGCCGCCGAGTGCGTCCAGATAGGTGGCCACGTCGCGGATCGACTCGGGCCGATCGGCGGGGTTCTTTTCCAGGCATCGGGTCGCCAGCCGCGCAAGGCCGGGAACGTCGCGACCGAGCGGCGGTGGGTCGTCGCGCAGGATCGCGCCGGTCGTGGCTGCCATCGAGTCCCGCTGAAACGGGTGCAGGCCCGTCAGCATCTCGTATAAAAGGATGCCGAACGCGAAGATGTCGGACCGGACGGTCGCGGGCTCGCCCACGATCTGCTCGGGCGACATGTATCCGGGCGTGCCGGCGAGGGTTCCCGGCGTCGTCTGGATCCGTGTCCGCTGCTCGTCCCAGGCGCCCGCATGGGAGGCGTCGGGAATCGCGAGACCGAAATCGAGGATCTTCGCTCGACCGTCTCGCGTGATGAAGATGTTCGACGGCTTGAGATCGCGGTGCACGATGCCGCGTTCGTGCGCGGACGAGAGTCCGCGCGCGATCTGAATGGCGAAGACCAGCGCACGGCGCGGCGTCAAGGGCCCGCGGTCGAGCCGCCCGCGAAGCGTCTCTCCCTCGAGGAGCTCGGACACCGCGTACGCGACATCTCCTTCGCGGCCGACGTCGTGCAGCGCGAGAATGTTCGGATGGTTGAGCGCGGCAACGGCGCGCGTCTCCTGCTCGAACCGTCCGAGCGCAGCCGGTGCGGTGGCGAGGTGCGACGGCAGCACCTTGATCGCGACGGTCCGTCCCAGCCGGCTGTCGACGGCCCGGTAGACCTCGCCCATCCCGCCGCTGCCGACCGACGCTTCGAGGGTGTACGGGCCGAGGCGCGTGCCTGGCGAGAGGGACATGGAATGGACTACGCCCGATCCAGGTACTTCACGAACACGACCTCGTTGTGCTTCTCGTTGTAGATCAGCTCGTCGACGCTCTCGCGCGCCATCATCAGGCCGAAACCGCCGGGGCGCAGGTTCTTCGCTTCGCGATGCTCGAGGTGCGCGGTCGGATCCGCGGGATGGGCGATCGCGGCGTGATCCAGCTTCGCCACATCGAATCCCGAGCCCGGATCGGCGATGCGATAAAGGACCATCCGCGCGGCGCGCAGGTACGAGATGCGTACCTTCCGCCGCGGGTTGAGTTTCCCTCCCCACTCGACGGCGTTCATCAGCAGCTCACGAAACGCAAAGCCGACCGATTCCCGGACCTCCGGCGCGAGATCCGCGTCGAGGTGGACGACGACGTCGTGGACGCGGTTGGCGGCGGAGAGGGTGCAGGGTGCGACGAGCTCGACCCACTCCGGGCGCGCCGAGACGACGTCGATCGGCGGCGGCGCGGGGTGCTCGAGCACGCGGCGGACCACGTCGAGGAGCGCGTCCGGATCGATCGGCTTCCGGACGAACTCGGTTGCGTGGCGCTTCACCGAGTGCAGCAGCGTCGCTGACGTGTCGTCCGCGGTCACCATGATGATCCGCAGCCGGGGGCGTCGTTTCCGCACCTGTTCCAACAGCTCGAGCCCGGTCATGCGCGGCATCCAGACGTCGAGCAGGATCAGATCGAACCGGCCGCGAGCCAGCCGTCTGAGCGCGTCGGCGCCGTCCCGCGCGGATGCGACCCTGTAACCGTCCGACGCGAGCAGCTGCTCGAGCAGGCGACGCGACGCGCCATCGTCTTCGACGATCAGGATCCGAGTCACGGGTGTTTCCTTGGACGTCGGCCCGCCTTCGCCGCCTGGGCCGACTGGCTTCGGCGAGGCAGGCTCGATGGTCCGTGCGCTGATTCCTGAAGCGCAGCGGCGAGCTGCTCGAGCGCCGCTTCGAGATCTGCGAGCGCCGCGCGCGCCGCCGCGAGATTTGCCGAGCGGCCGAGGTGCTCGATGCGGCTGGAGGCGTCGGACGCGGCCCGACCGCCGACGGCGGCCGTCGATCCTTTCAAGGCATGCGCGGCGAGCCGCAGCTGTTCCGCGTCGCCCGCTGCCGCGGCGGTCCGCAGGTTCGCGAGCTTGTCCGGCAGTTCGGTGAGGAAGAGCTGAGCGAGCTCGCGCCTGAGGGCATGATCGCCCCCCGCGAGCTTCAGCGCGTCAGCCTCGTCCACGATCCCTTCGACGTGCGGCTCGACGACGTTGGGAACGCTCTGCTGCTCGGCAGCCGGCGCCGCCTGCGCGAGGCTCTCGACGGGTTCGATCAGTTGCTGCGGTTGCAGCGGCTTCACGAGGTACGCCGTCATGCCGGCCTCGAGGCACCGCTCGCGGTCGCCGGACATTGCATGCGCGGTGAGCGCGACAATCGTCGCAGCAACTTGGCCTCGGCGTCGACGTTCCAGAGCGCGGCGTGATCCCAGCCGAGCGCCTCGCAGATTGCCTGGAGAACTTTCGGCGTCGCCTCGGCGAGCGTATCCGACTCCGCGAGCGCGCGTGCCGTCACGTACTCGACCGTCGGGCGCTCGATGGCCTGGGCAACGTTCTTACCGGCTCGGCGTGGAGTGGTCGTCATGAGGCCGTCCGCCCAGAGGGGCCTAGATCATACCCCCGTCGGAGCATGAGGATCGCCCCCAGACCGCTCCAGACCAGAACGCGCGCTTTGCGGACGAGCGCGAGCGTGACGCCCGGCGCCGCGCCGAGGCCGATGATTCGCGTGACGAGCGCGGTGCCCGCTTCGTCCACTCCCAGGCGGATGGGCACGAAGCGGAAGATCACGTTGATGACCCGGTTGACCGCTTCGAGCACGAACGACGTGAGGAGCGGCGGCGCGCCCCCCAGGAGCAGCCACAACGTGACATGCACCTCGGCGACGCCGGCAAGGTGAAAGAGGGCTTCGCCGGCGGCGACGCCGGCGAGGCGGCCCGAACCGAGGTTGAGCGCGGCGTGCGCGCGGCGCTCGAGCGCGCGCAACCGCTCGGCACGCGCGGGGCCCGCGATCCGCTCGGCGATCGCCGCAAGGACCGCGGCACGCCTGGCCGCGAGCCACAGCGCGGCGACCATCGCTGCAGCGAGCGCAAGCGTCGCACCGATGGAGACCGCGCTCGCACGGCGCAGGTTCTCCGGCAGCGTGAAGCCGACGACGAGCGCGGTCATTCCGGCGGCAATCATCACGGCGGCGGA
The DNA here is from genome assembly GCA_036258175.1 of Vicinamibacterales bacterium. Lineage (GTDB taxonomy): Bacteria > Acidobacteriota > Vicinamibacteria > Vicinamibacterales > 2-12-FULL-66-21 > DATAEE01. Next base: position 3,307 of record DATAEE010000208.1, on the reverse strand, counting down.
AAGGGAGTAGAAGAGATTCTCCGCCGCAACCGCCGCGAGCGCGGGTCCAAGTGGCACGCGGCGCGACACGAACGCGGCGCGCGCCGGCTCGCCGGCAAGCGGCCCGAGCGGCGTCAGGCTGCCGATTGTTTCCGCGCAGAGGCCCGCGGCGAACGCGTCGCGGAGCGGCAACGTGTACGCGGGATCCAGACAGCGCGTCCAGGCAAACGCTCGCGCCAGGATTCGAATGCCGGAGATCGCGAGGATCGCTGCGAAGCCCCAACCGACCTGTCGCGCGCCCGTCGCGATGGTGTCGACGCCGACGCGTGCAACCAGCCAGACGAGCAGCGCCGCGCCGAGCGCAGCGGTCGTCAGCCCGATGAGAGCGGTCCGCCCTTCGACGCGCGGCGCTCCCTTGGCGCTAAGCATTGCGGAAGCCGATCATATAATGCCGCGGACATGTTTCCGATCGCCTTGCGCGTTCCGGCGGCGGCATTCTTCGTCGTCTTCGGCGCGCTGGTGACATTTGCCGGCTATCGTCTCTTTCGAACAACGCTCGGGATCTACGGCTTCATCGTCGGCGCGCTCGCGGCCACGGCCATCGTGGGCGCGGAGCAGCAGACGCTGTATCTCGCGATCGCGGCGATCGTCGGCGGGATTGTCGGCGCGCTGATTCTCGTCGGCGCGTACTTCGTCGGCGTCGCGCTCATCGGCGCCGGACTCGGTGCGCTCGCCGTCAACCTGATCTGGTCGCAGATGGGCCGCGATCCCCACGCGCTCGTCGTGATCGTCGCGGCGATCATCGGCGCGCTCGGCGCGCTGGCGCTGCAGCGATACGTCATTATTATTGGCACCTCGTACGCGGGTGCGTCGACGATGCTCCTGGGCGTCCTCGAGTTGACGGGGCATCCGGCCGCGGCGGCAGCCGCCGAGCGGAAAGACATCATGATCGTGTATCCGATCCCCGGCGCCGGCGCGAACCGCTGGCTCGTGATCGCGTGGCTGCTTCTCGGCGCCGCCGGCGTCGTCGTTCAGCTAGCTTTCACGGCGAAGGGACGAAAATGACTGTAGGCTCGACCTTCAGGTCGGGCGTGTAGCGGATAACCCGGCTGGCCGCTTGGGGTGTTCGTGTCTTTGGTGCTCGTAGCGCAGCCCTTTGGGGCTGCTTCGGAGGTTTGATGGCAACGTTCGAACGGACCGTGGAAGTGAACTGGGAAGGCAACGTGATGGAAGGGACGGGGCAGGTCAAGGCAGGCACCGGCGCGTTCAACCTGCCGGTGTCGTTTCCGAAGCGCATTGGCGATCCGGGCGGCGTGACCAGCCCTGAGGAGTTCATCGCGGCCGCGCACGCGGCATGCTATGCGATGGCGCTCAACGGGACGCTCGGCCGGAAAGGCGCGAAGGCGCGCAGCACGAAAGTGACCGCAACCGTCGTCGCCGACAAGACCGACGCCGGCATCAAGCTGACGACGTCGAAGCTCAAGGCGGTCGCTGAAGGGCTCGAGGGCATTCCGAAGGAACAGTTCGCAGAAGTCGCGCGCGAGGCGGAGGGCCGCTGCCCGATCTCGAATGCGCTTCGAGGGACGATGACGATCGAACTCGACGCTTCGGTACGCTAGGCAGCTAGCGCGGAACAAACACTGAACAAATACAGTAGGAGGACGTACCATGGCCAGACCTCACCTCCGCGTCATTGTTCCTGCAGTGTTCGCCATGATCACTGCATTCGCTGCCTCCGCTCAGGAGGGCGATCCATCCGTTCTCGCCCGGATGCAGCAGATCAATGCCAAGCTCCGCTCGATGGGGCTCGGCATCGCGATCGAGCAGATCGAGTTTTTCACGATTGGGCAGGGGCGGCCGAGCAACCGCATTCATGCCCAGGAGTTCCGGTGGGTGGCAGGCGATCCGCGCCGGGAGGCAGACGGGACGAACATCACCTATCTCGTCGATCAGAGCGATGGCGCGACCGCCAGCGGCCTGACGAACGCGCAGACCGAACCCGCGATCGACGGCGCGATGGACACGTGGCAGGCCAACCGGTGCTTCAAGACCGTGAACATCGTGAAGCGCGCCGACGATGGCGCTGATCCCGACATCTTCGATTCCTTCTTCGGCTTTGGCGGGTTCGGGAATCCGTTTCTGGCCGACATCACGAACGCCGGGTGGCTGCCGCGCGCATTCTTCGAGGCGGTCGGCGGGCCTGGCGGCGGGCGGGGCATCCTCGCGTTCTCGGTGAGCTTCATCTTCATCGATGACGACGGGAATCCGACCGACATCAACGGGGACAATCGGCTCGATACCGCGCTGAACGAGGTGTATTACAACAACACGTTCGGAGAGGCCGGCACGGACAGGGCCGGGAGACCGTGGGGGATCAACAGTCCGCCGCCGGGGATCGACGTCGAGACCGTCGCGCTGCACGAAAACGGCCACTCGCTGGGCATCGGGCATTTCGGGCCGCCGCCGGCAGCGATCATGAATCCGGTGTACGCGGGCATCCGCCAATCGCCGCTGGCCGTCGACAGCGCCGGGATGTGCTCCGTCTGGGCTTCCTGGCCGAAGTAGCGTCGTCGTCGATGGACGCGGCGAGTGATCATCACCACGCGACGATCGCACGGATGTGGCGCGCCCGCACTGCCGAGGCTGACCTTCCGGCGTATCGAACGCATCTCGAGGCGAACGTGTTTCCGGTGCTTCGCGGAATCGCCGGGTATGCAGGTGCCAGGCTCCTGACTCGTCCCGATGGGGGCGAGGTCGAGATCCTGGTCGTCACGTGGTGGCGATCGCTCGACGCGATTCGGGCGTTCGCGGGCGCCGACGTCGACCGGGCCGTCGTGGACCCGGAGGTTCGGCCGCTTCTGTCGGCGTGGGACGAACGTGTGCGGCACTACGAGATCGCCCTGCGCGATGAGCCTTGAACCCCGCACCCTGAACCGTTATCATTTTGATCTTCCCGTTCACGCGCTGCCTGTGTTCCTCAGTAGCTCAATGGCAGAGCATCCGGCTGTTAACCGGAGGGTTGTAGGTTCGAGTCCTACCTGAGGAGCCATCTCCCTCACTGCGTTCGGTCGACGGCTCCCCAGGTAGGCTTCGGGGAAGCGCAGCAACTCGCTCTGCTCGTTGCTAGCGGTTCCGAGTCCTACCTGAGGAGCCAATTCTTTGAACGAGTTACAGCGTATGCGCCGCTTGTTAGCGGCGGCGATAAATTCGACACTTGTGGCGGGTGAAAATCTGACAGTCGGCAGCACGGTTGGCTGCCGGCTGCGAGCATAGCTCCCGGCCGGTGATTCACGTCACCATGCGTCTCTGCAGAAAGCGGAGGCGCGAT
>DATAEE010000207.1:0-14185 GCA_036258175.1 Vicinamibacterales bacterium | reverse complement strand
CGGCGTGGACAGCCGCGCAATGACGTCGGCGCCCGCGAACGCGGTCAACAGCGGACCCTTCGATCCGGCGACCTGGAAGTTTGGCACGGCCTTCAATCCGCCACCGGGGGCGAAGATCTGGAACCCGGTGAAGCTGAAGATGCTGCAGGGCGGCAAGGTGACCGGCGGCACGTTCTTCGGCGCGGGCGACGCCTCCACCTACTGCGCCATGGCCAACGCCGGCTACGACTTCATCTGGACCGAGATGCAGCACGACCAGCGCGACTGGCAGGCGGCCGCGCGCATGTGGCGGACGTGCCCGAACGCGAAGGCCGTGCCGGGCGCGCGCGTCGCGTATGCAGATGAACGCGAGATTCAGCACGCGCTCGACGCCGGCGCCCTCGTGATCGTCGTGCCGACCATCGACTCGGTGGCTGAGGCGATTGCGGCGCGCGACTGGACGTATTTCCCGCCCCGCGGCAGGCGCAGTGCCGGCGGCGGCCAGGCGTTCGAGTCAGGCATGTGGGGCGGCGTCCCCGGCGGCTATCGCAACACCATCAACGACAACGTCGTGTTGATCCTCATGATCGAGACGCTCGAAGGCCTGCAGCATGCGGACGAGATCGCAAAGGTCCCCGGCGTGGACGCGATCTTCGCCGCCAGCGGCGACCTCGGGAACTTTTCGGGCTACAAACAAGGCACGCCCGACTACGAACGGGCGGTCAACATCGTCCATGACGCCGCAATCAAGGCGCGCGTGCGGTTGTGCGGTCCCTTGGCCTGGCGCGACCGGCCCGATTTCACCTGCTTCCAGGCGGGGAGTGAAATAGCTGCGATTACGCGCGGTGCCGCCGCCGAGCTCGGCCCGCTGGCGAACACCCAGGCAAAGCCGGAGGTGGGTCCATTCGCGAAGCCGTGACTCAGGGCCCTGGCTCGCTTGGGTGCCGATGCAGCGACCCTGGGGTTAAATCCCAGCATCGGGCTGGCCGTCACGGGCCCGCTGCAGATCGGCACCCAAGCGAGCATCGGGCCCTGGGCCGCAGAAGGACACACAAGTAAGCCCGGGGGCTGCGATCCAGACTAGAAGCGAAACAGACGCGTCAGCTTGAGCGTCACGCCGCGGTTGAGGAGATCCGGGAATCCGGGCGTCAGCGTGTCGCGGCCGTCGCTGTACACGATGAAGAGCTCACTGAGAGGGCGATACTCCCAACGGAACCGTACGTTCGTCGTAAGCAGATTGCTGGTGGAGTTGTACTGAATGAGCGCGGCCGTGAGCATGCGCGGCGTGAACGAGAAGGTCGCTCGGGTCGTCAGCAGCGTCGCCGTAAAGCGGTCTGTCGGCAGGTCGACCCAGTTGAACGAAATCCCCGGCTCGATCGAGAGGCGCGAGGTCAGCTCCGCGCGGCCGCGGTACGAGAGATCCGTGCGGTCGCCGTCGTAAAATCCCCCGCGCGCGACGCTGATGTCGCCCGAGATGCGGCGTTGCGTTCCCACCGTGTAGCTCGCACGAATGGTCGACGAATGGTAGGCGCCGGCCGGGACGAGGATGTCCGGGACAATCTCGAAAGGCTCCGCGAGAAACTCGAAATCGCGGAAATACATCACGCTCCAGGCGTCCCCGCTCTGCATGTCGGTACGAAGGCCCGTTCGAAACTGCCGGTTCTCGAGCTGCCGTTCGTTGTTCGTGATGTAGTCGAGCGCCGCTTCGTAGTTGTACTTCCGCACGGCGCTGTCGAGCTGAGGCCGGCGGCTGACGCGGATCTGTGCGAGGCTCTCGATGAAATCCTCACGCCGCATGAAACCGATCTCGGGTCTGAAATTCCGTTCCGCCGCCAGGTGCTCGACCTGCAGGCCGAACAGATCGGCATCGTAGTCGAACCTGGCGCGGTAGCTCTGATCGTCCCCTTGTCGGTCCGGCGAGCGGCTCCCGGCGTAGTAACCCACGATGTTCAGGCTCTGATAGAAGGACAGATTGGCGTCAACGCCGAAAACGGTGTTGACCCCGTCCGCGAGCGTAGTGGGGTCGCGGCGCGTCGCGATGAATCCGACATGGCTCCTCCGCAGGATGTCGCGCTTCACGCGCACCACCGCAAAGTTTGTTGAGACCGCGTTGGCCTCCGGGCTGTCGTCCGTCTGAATATCGAGCAGTCCGACGCTGTAGCGGCCAGCTTTTCCCGTCAGTCGCGCGCCGGCGTCGATCGGCACCACGCGGTTTTCGTTCAGGCCAATCCGCCGGCTGAAGAACAGGACCGGTGTATTCGTAGGCGGCGCGCTCGCGGCGGCCCCGCTGGTCGAGGGAGCTGCCTGCGCGCCGCCGAACGCGAAGATGCCCTGACCTTCGAGGAAGAAGTCGCGCTTTTCGGGATAGAAGAGGTTGAAGCGCGTCAGGTTCACCTGCAAATCGTCATCTTCGACCTGCGCGAAATCTGTACGGTACGTGAAGTCGGCGGTCATCCGCTGCGCGACCCCGTACTTGACGTCGAAGCCCGCGTTCGGCTCGATCTCGTTCTCGAACGCCGGGTCGATGGTGCGGTCGGCGGTGACGCTTCCGACCGCGTACGGTTTCACGTCCAGGTTGAGCGCCGACGGCGGCGCCTCGAGTCCCACCAGCGTCGCCGCCTGCGAGAGCCTGAGAATGCCGCGGGCGCCGTACTGGCGCGGCACGGGACTCAAGTAGGAGAGCTCGTTCTTCCACCGGACGTTGCGCCGGATGTTGATGCCCCAGACCTGGGGACCGCTTCCGCGATACCGCAGCGACCGGAAGGGGATGGCCATCTCGACCGTCCAGCCTTCGGCATCGCGGCGGCTTCGCGGCACCCACGGCGTGTTCCAGTCGCGGTTCGCGTCCCGCTCGTCGGTGATCTGCGTGTCCCACGCGCCGCCGATCGAGTTCATCAGGAACTCGTAGCCGTTGCGGCGGTCGTGAAACGTGTCGAGGACGATGCTGATGTTGTCGTTCTGGCTGACGTTCCTGCCGTCGCGGCGCATGTCGTTCGCGACGATACGGGACGGCTGACTGTCCCGGCAGCGGGCCGCTATATAGATGTTGCGGGCGTCGAACAGGATCCAGACAAGTGTCGGCTCGGTCGCGAGCTGACCCTCATCTGGATCCTGTTGAATGAAATCGGTGATGGGCGGGAGCGTCCGGTAGTGCTCCTCATCCAGAATGGCGTCGATTCGGGGCGGTTCGTCCACGCGGACCGCGCGAATCGTGACGCGGCCCTCGGCGTCGCGCACCATGACGGCGGGCGGCGTGATCGTCGGAAATCCGTTCGGGGAGTTCTGTGCGGCCGCCGGCGCGCCGATCGCCAGCGCCGCCAGGCAGACGCGCACGGCCTTGGCGTTCAATCGGCGTCATTCTACTCGGTCGACCTCAGGCGTTCCCATCGTTCGGATCAAGACGCTCGACGCGTTGCGCGGCGTCGGGCCACCCGCCCGCGAGAAACGTTTCAATCGCGCTGAAGACGACTTGCGGCGACTCGATCCACGGTGCGTGTCCGCCGCCTTCGACGGTCACGAGCCGCGCGTTCGGCAGGAGCAGCGCCCACTCCCGCCCACCGCCGTACGGCGCGCTTCGATCTTTCGTGCCGTGGATGGTAAGGACGGGCGACGTCACCTTCGCAAACTCGCCTTCCGCAAGGTTGAGGGCCTTCATCGAGGGCATCAGGCTTCCCATCCAGTACTTCATGAAGTTCCGCTCGTTCGGAAGGTCGCAGCGTCCCCAGTCGATTCGCGCTGCGTCGGCCGGATTGGTCACGTAGATTGCGCCGAGCACCGACCAGAACTTCCGGCACTGCTCTTCCGGCTCCCTCGCCGCCGGTTCCTTCTGCAGCTCCGCCAGTCTCGCGAACACCTGCTGCACGACGGTGTCGTTCGCTGTCAGGTGCGCCGGATACGTCTTGCCCGGCCGGGGTTCCATCGGACCGATCTGGACGATGCGCGTGATGCGGTCCGGATACTTCATCGCATAAAGGATCACGAGCAGCCCGACGTATGAATGTCCAAGGAGCGCGACACGTTCGAGGCTGAGCTGTCGACGGATCGCTTCGAGGTCATCGACGTCGTTGAGGATTCCTCGAGCGAGCTTCGATGGGTCATCGACCGTATCCGATCGGCCGCGGTTGCGCGGGTCATACACAACGAGCGTGCGGCCGTTCGCGAGACGCTTGAAGTCTTCGATCAGGTACATCCCATTCGGCACGATCACCGTGTCCGCCCCGGTTCCTACTTTTCGATAAAAGAGCCTGACGCCGTCGTCCGACTTCAGGTAGCCTTCATCCGGCTGCATGGTGTCCTCCTGAAAAACAAAAGCCGCGGCGGGGCGCGGCGTCAAGGAATGCGTAGCGCAGCCCTTTAGGGCTGCTGTGGAGCGCAGTCTTAGGACTGCCGTGCAATCGAATCTAGGCGTTCGGTCGTGGGTGCGTCAACGGCGCGATTCCGCCCGATGGAGGTTCTCGATGCGAGCTGGGCTACGGCTGGTCGCGGGTGTGGTGGTTGCGGGAACGGCGTTAGTCGCCACGTCGGGTGCGGGGCAGGAGGTTCGCGCGCCGGAGATCCGGTTCACGACGGAAGACGCCTTCGATGCCCGCGGGATTCCGGCTTACGCGGGGAAGCACGATGACGTGTACAAGCATATCGATGCGAACCTCCAGGCGCACGTTGCCGAGTTGCAGCGGTGGGTCCGGCAGCCGTCCGTAAGCGCGCAGAACCGCGGCATCGCCGAGATGGCGAAGCTCCTCGCGAACGACCTGACGGCTCTCCAGTTCAAGGAAGTCGCGATCGTGCCGACGTCCGGCCATCCCGGCGTATTTGGTTTTCATGACGCCGGCGCGGCGCGCACGCTCCTTATCTACATGATGTACGACGTGCAGCCGGAGGAAACCGGCTGGCAGGTAGGGCCTTTCGACGGCACGATCAAGGAGACCGGGCACGGACGAGTGCTCATGGCGCGCGGTGCGATCAATCAGAAGGGTCCGGAGCGCGCGTTTCTCAACGCGATCGACTCGATCCTCAAGACGCAGGGCAAGCTTCCCGTCAACCTTCTCGTCGTTGCTGAAGGTGAGGAGGAGCTCGGGTCGCCCAACTATCCCCAGGTCATCGACAAGTACGAGCCGCGGCTCAAGAAAGCGGACGGGGTGTTCTTCCCGTTCAACGCTCAAGACGCCTCGGGCGCCGTCTCGCTGCCGCTCGGCGTGAAAGGCATTCTCTCGATGGAGCTCGAGGCGATGGGTGGGCCGCAGGGGGGACCGACGCGCGCCGAGATCCACAGCTCGCTCAAGGCGATCGTCGATGCGCCGGCATGGCGGCTCACGCAGGCGCTCGCGACGCTCGTCAGCCCGGACGGCAACACCATTCTGGTACCCGGCTACTACGATGCCATTCGACAGCCGCTCCCTGAAGAGCAGGCTCTCGTGAACGGTGTCGTGCGCGGTTCGACGCCAGCGACCGAGGAGGCGATGCGGAAGGGGCTGGCCGTCCAGCGCTTCGCCGGCGGCGTAACCGGCCGCGATCTCTTCGCGAACCTGCTCTTCACAACGACGATCAACATCAACGGGATGTGGACGGGATACACGGGGGAGGGGATGAAGACGATCCTCCCGCACGTCGCGCGGGCGCGGCTCGACTCGCGACTCGTCCCGAACCAGACGCCGGACGCGCAGCTCGAGCTGATTCGCAAGCACCTCGCGGCGAAGGGCTTCAGCGACGTGCAGGTCAAGAAGATCTCCGGGTACCCGCCGGCGCAAACGTCGGTGGAGACGCCGATCGTCCGCGCGGCGATCGGCGTGTTCAACAAGTACGGCGTCACGCCCACTGTCATGCCGCGGCTGGCGGGCAGCGCGCCGTACTACATCTTCACGGACCGGGTGAAGCTGCCGATGGTCATGGGCGGGATGGGGCACGGCAGCGGCGCGCACGCGCCCGACGAGTACCTCGTGCTCGAGCCGCGCGCCGGATCGAAAGTAGCTGGGTTAGCGCAGATCGAGAAGTGGTACGTCGATTTCCTCTATGCCTTTGCCGGGATGAAATGACGGGTAAGGCCCCGGGCTCACCTGTGTGTCCTTCTGCGGCGGCCCTGGGGCTCGATCCGGATACCTGTGTGGCCGTGACGGGCCCGCCGCAGAAGGACACACAGGTGAGCTGCGGGGCCGGCTGCTTACTGCCAGCGAAAAAATTTGACGGCGAGCGCGAAGCTGACCGTGCCCCACGCCGCGAGAAGCGCCAATTCCGGCAGCAGCGCAACGAGGCCCGTGCCCTCCAGCATGACGCCGCGCAGCGCGTCGTTGAGCGCGGTCAGCGGCAGCGCCTGCACGAACGGTTGCATCGCCGCGGGGAAGCGTTCGGTGGAGAAGAAAATCCCGGAGAAGATCCACATCGGGACCATGACGAAGTTCATGATCCCCGACACACCTTCGATCGTCCGGGGCCGGGCGGCGGCCAGCAGGCCCAGGCCGCTGAAGGCCAGCGCGCCCAGCAATGAGATCCCGATGAGCAGCAGGATCGACCCGCGCAGCGGCACGCCGAGCGCGAAGTATGCGAAGAGCAGCAGCGCGCCCGCTTCCGGAATGAGGAAGATCAGGCGCGAGGTCAGCTGCGCGCCGAGCACGTGGCTGCGCCGCGCCGGCGCCGCCACGAGCCGCTTGAGCAGGTTGCCGTTTCGCGCCACGACGAGCGCGAATCCGATGCCCCACATACCGGTGCCCATGAGGTTCATGCCGAGCAAGCCGGGCACGAGAAAGTCCACGTATCGCCCGCCGGGTTGCGTGATCTCCGCGCGTTTCGGGGTGAAGGCGTCCTGCCGGCCGGCGGCGCCCTGGAGCGCCGCGTCGACTGCCAACCGCGCGGCGCGGCTCTCCGGCTGCGTGGGATCGTACAAATATGATGGCGGCTCGTCCGCCGACACTACAAGTACGACCCTTCCTCGCGCGAGCGCCTGACGCGCGTCTGCCTCCGAGCGAACGCTCGGCTCGAGATCGCCTCCGGCCGCCAGCGCCACGGCCCGTGCCTCGGCGTTCGGCCCCGCGACGACCGCGACTGGAATTGCGTCGGGCGGCCGGCTGCGGAACGCGAGGCCGAGTATGGCGGCGAGCAGGATCGGGAACACGAACACCCAGAACACGGCCTCCGGCTCGCGAACCAGTTCCCGGACGCGGGCGCGCGTGAGCTCCAGCAGGGGGCTGCCGGGCCTGTAAACGGTCCGCGCCTCAGGCGTCACGGAGCCTCCGTCCGGTCAGGGACATGAAGACGTCTTCGAGCGTCGCGTGGTGCGTTGTGAGCTGCGTCGGTTCGACTCCGCGCTCCGACAGCGCGGCCAGCAGCGCTGGAACGGCGCGGTGCACTTCGCGGACGGTGAGGCGCCACGCAGCCCCGTCACGCGCGACCTCTTCCACCGTCGGCAGCGCGCGCAGCGCGCGATCGTCGATCGCCGCGGACGCGGCATCTGCGACGGCAAACTCGATGACGTGTTCGGCGCCGAGCGAGGCGACGAGCTCGCGCGGCGTGCCGAGCGCGATCACCTTGCCGTGATCGATGACGGCGACACGATCGCAGAGCCGCGCCGCCTCCTCCATGTAGTGGGTGGTCAGGAGGACCGTCCGCCCGCGCGCCTTGAGACCTTCCACGATTTCCCAGGTCTGACGCCGCGACTGCGGGTCGAGGCCGGTCGTGGGCTCGTCCAGGAAGAGCAGCTCGGGGTCGCCGACGAGCGCGGCGCCGAGCGACAGCCGCTGTTTCTGGCCGCCGGACAGCGTGCGGACGTAGGCGCCGGCCTTCTCTTCGAGGCCGACGAGCGCGAGGACTTCGGCCACCTCGAGGCCGCGCGGATAGAAGCTCCGGAAGAGCGTCAGCACTTCGCTCACCCGGAGCTTCTCCGGGAATTTCGTTTCCTGGAGCTGGATCCCGAGGCGCGTGCGCAGCGTCAGGCCGTCGCCGCGCCAGCGGTCGCCGAGCACTTCGACCTCGCCGGCATCCGGTTCCCTCAGCCCTTCGAAGATCTCGACGGTGGTCGTTTTGCCCGCGCCGTTCGGCCCGAGCAGCCCGAAGCACTCGCCGGCGCGCACTTCGAGGTCGAGGCCGACGACCGCTTCGACGTCGCCGTAACGTTTGATCAGGCCCGTGCAACGGAGTGCGCTGGTGTGTGCGGACGACACGGCCACGGGCGTTACAGTCTATCAGCCGGCCGTGACGCGGTCCGGTGGCCAACCAGCCCGTTCCCGCGCTAAAATAGGAGCGCTTCCCCCTGACAACTTATCGATGATTTTCGGGCGCGTGTGTTTGTGCGCGGCGCTCTGGCTGCTGGTTCCGGCCACGCTCCGCGCGCAGCCTGCCTCAACGCCGCTGGAGGCGCCGCGGCCGGCGTTCGAGCAGTGGCTCGAGGATCTTCGGTCCGAGGCGGTCGCGCGCGGCTACTCGGCGGCGCTCGTGCAGCGCGCCCTCGGTACGGTGGAGCCGCTCCCCGTGGTCCTGAAGAGCGACCGCTCCCAGGCCGAGCGCACGATGGGCCTCGACGCGTATCTGCAGCGGCGCCTGACGCCGAAGGTCGTGCGAACGGCGCGGCTCATGGCGGATCGTCATCGCACCTTGCTGCGCCGCATCGAAACGCGCTACGGGATCCCGATGTCCCTGCTCGTCGCGGTGTGGGGCCTGGAGTCCGATTTCGGGAAGTTCAGCGGCGCCCGGCCGACGTTCTCCGCGCTCGCGACGCTCGCGCACGACTCGCGGCGCGGCACGTTCTTCCGCGCGCAAATCTTCGACGCGCTGACGATCGTGGACCGGGGCGACATCGAGCTGGCGCATCTCAAGGGATCCTGGGCGGGCGCGATGGGCCAGCCGCAGTTCATGCCGTCGAGCTATCTGCGATACGCAGTCGATTTCGACGAAGACGGCCGTCGCGACATCTGGGACTCGCACGCCGACATCTTTGCTTCGATCGCCAACTACCTGCTCGAGAACGGTTGGCAGACGGGAGAGCGCTGGGGGCGCGAGGTGAAGGTGTCCGCTGCCGCCTCGTTGAAGATCAACTCCGCCGTGCCGCTCCAGTCGAGCGGATGCGAAGCGATTCGGGGCATGACGGCGCCACGGTCGGTGGCCGAATGGCGCAAGCTGGGCGTCACCTGGCCGGATGGCCGCCCGCTGCCGGCCGCGTCCATGCAGGCCTCGCTCGTCCGCGCCGGCTCACGAAGCTTTCTCGCCTACCCGAACTACGAAGCGTTGCTCCGATACAACTGCGCGCACACCTACGCGCTGAGCATCGCGACCCTCGCCGACCGGGTCGCGAAGTAGCGCAGCCCTTTAGGGCTGCTGATGATCTGCGAAAAAATCCGCTGCATCTCGATACTGAAAGCCGAGCCGCCGCGCGAACCCGGGGTCCTGCGGCCCCGCGCCGACGTAGATGCACTGCGAAGGATCCAGCTTGTAACGCTGGACAAAAACGACTCCAAGACCCGGAAGCGGCTTGCGGCACCAGCACACAGGCGGGCCCGCGGCGTGCGGACAGTACTCGACCTCGATCGCGATGCCGAGAAGCTCTCGCAGTCGTGCGATTGCCGTGTCGACCGCGGCCGGGTCAAGCGTCTCGTCGGCGATCTCGGGCTGCCACGACATCCCGAGCACGTGCCATCCATCTGATTCGTAGCGGCGCATCATCTCCGCGCGTCCCGGCACAACCTCGACATCGTCCGGAGACGAAGGCGTGCGCCGGCCGGACCGGCTTCGCCAGAGCACGCCGTCGCACCACACGATTACGGCGCGATTGATCAGCGAGGGATCGAGCCGGCGTTCGAACGGCATGACCTCGAGGTGAGCGAAGCCCTCGGACGAATCGGGTGGTTCGAGCTCGCGTTGATACCGGAACTGCGCGGTTGGCGCGAACGCCGCGGTGTCGTGCTTCGCCGTCTCTCGAAGTTCGTCTGGTGACAGCAGCCGTCCGTACCGCGACACGATTCGCGACGCCGCGTTCAGCTGGGCATCTTCGAGGCTGGTCATGAGCCAGATGCAGCGAACCGGAAGCTGCCGCTGCCAGGCGGCTTGAATCACGGCCGCGCGAGCTTTGCGCGTGACGTAGGTGTTGTCCAGAACAAGTCGCGACGAGCCGGACGCGATCGCCGGCAGCAGGGCGCGCAGCGATCCGCCCGCCTCATCGCGGTTCAGCCGCTCGTACCCACGCGCAACGAGCGATTCCGCAACGGTGCTCTTGCCAGCGCCCGGAAGACCCATGATCATCACGATTTCGCCGTCGCCCGCTGGAGCAGGGTGAGCGCGCGATCTCTCGCGGAACCGCAGGGCCCGCGCAGCGGCGAAACGCTCATCCAGACGCGCACGGTCCTCTGCGGCAAGCGATATCCGGCACGCGCGTGAGGCCGACTGCGCCGTCTCGACCCGCGTGGGACCTGGCAGCGGCACGATAACGGGCGACAAGTCGCGCAGCGCAGCGATGGCGATCTCGAACGGCGTGCCTCCGTGACGGGCAGCGACGTCATTGAGGATCGGATCCGACGCCACCCGTCGCCGCTGCTTCGGTCCGCCGAGCGGCCTGTAGGCGAGAAGCCTTATCCCGTTCGCGATGCAATACTCCGCCACTCCGCTCAAGATATTGTCGTCGTTCCAGAGGCTCAGCTCGACCTGCACCGTGGCGATTGGCGCGATGCGCATCGCTTCTTCGAGCTGACCGACCGTCACATTGCAGAGCCCGATGGCGTCGATCAATCTGTCGCGCTGAAGCGCAGCGAGCGCGCGGACGCTCGTCGACAGCGACCCGCGCGGGTCTGGCGCATGCAGCTGATAGAGAGGGAGGCGGTCGACGCCGAGCGCCCGAAGGCTGGCCTCACACGCCGCGGCCAGGTGCCGCGCGCGCCCGTCCGCGACCCAGCGCCCGTCCGGCCTCGTCAAGCCACCCTTCGTCGCGACCACGATCCTGGAGGCGTCGCCGGACCAGCTCGCGATCGCGCGCGCAATCAACCGCTCGTTGTGGCCGGTCTCGGTCGCATCACGGCAGTACGCATCAGCGGTGTCGAGGAAGTTGACGCCCGCATCGAATGCGGCGTGAAGCACCGCGATCGCCGACTCGTCGTCTCGATCGGCCTCGGTCGAGAGGCGCATACAGCCGATCCCGATCAGGGGAGCGTCACCGGAAGCCGGCATGAGCCGATTGTAGAGAAAAGGGCGGGGCCGAGTGCTACTAGATGCGAGAGACGTTCGCGGCGTGCTGGTCAGCAGGCGAGGCTGGATTGGCGGCGAGGCGCGCCGTGTACTGCTGCGACGCCAGCGAGAACAAGCAGTACGCAGCGAACCAATAAAAACCTGGGCCGAATCGCGCGGTGAAGGCGATGAGCGGCGGCGCCGCGTTGGGACCGGTCGTCGGCGTCGCGCTCGCCTGTGCCGCGAGGTAGGCGATGAACAACGCGACGACGAACACATCAGCCATCGACCATTTGGCGATCGATTCGACGAACGCGAGCGTGCGGCGACGCCGTACGGGGTCCGCGATGAACATCGCCCATGCCACGAGCGCCGCCTTGCCGAGCGGCACGATCACGCTGAACAGCAGGATGAGCGTCGCCGGCACGGGGCTGCCCACCTCGTAGAGCCTCCGCACCGATCCGACGATGCTGCGAGTCTGCTCGTAGACTTCGACTTCGGATACGCTCTTCTGCAGCGCCGACGTGAGCTGCGGGCCCAGCTTGTCGATGACGATCTTGCGGATGTCTCCCCCTGTCGCTTCGAGAAAGGCGACGACGGACGGGTTCATCATGGACTTGAGCACCGCGACCGTCTCGTCGTTGAGCCCCTTCTCGAGCATCATCGGGGCGACCTGGGTGAGCCCCTCCTTCGTCAGCACGCCGCGGATCGTCAGCACCGGCGCGAACAGTCCGGGGATGAGCAGGGCGATCGACATGACCAGCAGCGCGACGACCACGACCCGGCTGGACTGTGACGTCATACAGTGTGCCGCCATCATGCCACGGCGCGTCGTATGACGACCACCTTCCCCGATTGGCTCGAGCCGATGGCGGCGACGCTGACGCAGGAGCGCTTCACCGGCCCGGAGTGGATTTTCGAGCGCAAGTTCGACGGCATCCGGCTCATCGCCTACAAGCGCGGATCGGACGTCCGGCTGTTCTCGCGTAACCGGCTGCCCCAGAATCTTCCGGCGTTCGCAGAGGCGATCGCGAAGCTGCCCGTCGAGGATGCGATTCTCGACGGCGAGATGACCTGGGGTTCCGGCGCGGCGTACCACATCTTCGACGTCATGTGGCTCGACGGCGACGTGCGATCGCTGCCGCTCGAGGCGCGGCGCGCGTTGCTCGAAAAGCTGCCGCTTCGCGCGCCGCTCCGGCGAGTTGCGTCGATCGGCGATTCACAACCGTGGGATCGGGCGTGCCGCGAGGGCTGGGAAGGTGTCATCGCCAAGCGGCGCGATTCGCGCTACGAGCACCGCCGCTCGCCGCATTGGCTGAAGATGAAGTGCGAGGCGAAGCGGGACTTCGTCGTCGGCGGCTTCACCGACCCGCAGAGAAGCCGCGTCGGCCTTGGTGCGCTCCTCGTTGGCTACTACGAGAAAGACGCTCTCGTCTTCGCCGGCAAGGTCGGCACCGGGTTCGACACGAAGCTGCTGCTCGAGCTTCGCTCGCGGCTCGATGCGATCGAGATTCCGGCATCGCCATTCAACAAAGCGAAAGGTCTTCCGCGCCTTCGAGCGCACTGGACACGGCCCGAGATCGTCGTCCAGGTCGCGTTCATCGAGTGGACGGTTCGCGGCAAGCTTCGGCATCCGCGGCTGCTGGGCGTCCGCTTCGACAAATGAAAGCCACTCAGACGATCACACATCCGGAGAAAGTGCTCTTCCCGGATGCCGGGATCACCAAAGGGGAGCTCGCCGCATACTACGAGGCCATCGCGCCGCTCATGGTGCCGCACATCCGGTCACGTCCGATCACGATGGAACGTTATCCAAACGGCATCGGGCACAAAGGTTTCTTTCACAAAGACGTCGCCAAGGGCTTTCCGGCTTGGCTCGAGCGTGTCGAGGTTCCCAAGAAAGACGGCACCGTGCACCATCCCATCGTCCGCGACACGCGGTCGCTCGTCTGGCTGGCGAACCAGAACTGCATCACGCCGCACGTGTGGACGTCGCGGGCGCCGAACCTCTACCATCCCGACGTCTGCGTCTTCGACTTAGACCCCTCCAGGGAAGATCCGGACACCCTTCGCGCGGCGGCGCTCGCCGTTCGAGATCTGCTGGCGGAGCTCGGGCTGCCAGCCTGGGTGAAAACGACGGGTGCGAAGGGCTTCCACATCGCGGTGCCGCTCGACGGGAAAGCGGACTTCGGCGTCGTCGAGCGCTTCGCGCACGCGGTCGGGAGGCTTCTCGTCGAGCGGGATCCGCAGCGGCTGACGCAGGAGTTCAGCAAGGCGGACCGCCGCGGGCGGATTCTGGTCGACACGGGCCGGAACGGCTACAGTGCCACGTTCGCGGCGCCGTACGCGGTGCGTCCCAAGCCGGGCGCGCCGGTCTCGGCGCCGTGCTCGTGGAAGGAGATCGAACGCGGCGACGTAGGACCGGGAACGTTCACCTTGCGAGCAATGGCGCGCCGCGTCGCGGACGTTGGTGATCTGTGGGCGGAGATGCCGAAGCGCAAGCGATCGTTGCGGCGTCCTATCGAGCGGCTGCAGCGGCTCGTTGAAAGGCACAAGTGACCTGCCCGAACTGCGGCGCCGGACTCGACGGAGCGTTCTGCGCGCCAGCCCGGCCCTGGTCGAGTGGGTGCCGCGCGCCATGTTCGTCCTCGTGCCGCTTTTCGCGGGGCTCGTCGCGCTCATGGTCCGGCGTTCGGGGCGGAACTACCCGCAGCATCTGTATTTTGCATTGCATACATGGCGCTCGTGATCGCGGCGCTCGTCGCGATCCTTTTTCCGCTGGGGGTTTTTAGAGATCAGTGAATCATGGCGCCGGCTCGAACCTTTCTCGCGCCCGAACGTAGATTTTGCCAATGGCCGCGACCCGAGCCGGGTCTCGCTGGATTCGGTGGTCGATCCTCGCAGGCGCCGGCCTCTTCATCTTTGCGCTCGTCCTCTCAGCCGTCTTTGAGCCACGGATTCGCGTCCTCCATGCGCTTCAGGCCCTGATCTACGTGGCCGTGATCGTCCTCACCCGCCGGAACAGCTCCTGGGGTTTCGGGGCGGGATGCGTCATCGCCGCTTTCTGGAACTA
>DATAEE010000206.1:0-12972 GCA_036258175.1 Vicinamibacterales bacterium | reverse complement strand
GACGTGCTTCCTCCGTACGTTCTGGGTCTGGTCGCGGGCACCGGGTCGGGCGCCGCGATGATCCCGTACACGGTCATCAAGGAGGCGAATCCGCCGCAGATGAGCGGCACGGCGACCGGCGTCATCAACTTCCTCAACTTCACGTTCAGCGCGCTGCTCGGCCCGGTCTTCGGCTGGATTCTACTGAACGTCGCGGGCGGCGCGTCGCGGATGACACTCGAGCACTACCAGACGACGTTCGCGGCGATGTTGTACGGCGTCGGCCTGGCAATCGTTCTCACTTTTCTCCTGAAGGAGACGGGACCGGCGGTTCGGGCGCCGGCACCGGCAGTGGCGGGTCAGAGGTCATGAATCGAGAAACCGGAACGGGAAAGTACGAGCAGTTGCTGGCGAGGTGCCGGAGCCTGGAGCCGGTCCCGACCGCGGTAGCGCACCCATGTGAGGAATCCGCGCTCGCCGGCGCGATGGAGGCGGCGGCGAAGGGATTGATCGTCCCCATCCTCGTCGGTCCCGCAGAAAAAATTCGGGAAGTTGCCAAGGCGAGCGGGATCGACCTTGGACGCACGCGCATCGTCGACACGCCTCACAGCCATGCGTCGGCGGCGAAAGCGGTGGAGCTGGTTCGTCAGGGTGAGGCTGAGCTCCTGATGAAGGGCAGTCTCCACACCGACGAGCTCCTGAGCGCGGTCGTGGCAAGGGAGACGGGCCTGCGTACCGGTCGCCGCCTCAGTCACGTCTTCATCATGGACGTTCCGACCTATCACAAGGTGCTGATCGTCACCGACGCCGCGATCAATATCGCGCCGACGCTCGAGGACAAGGTCGACATCTGCCAGAACGCGATCGACCTGGCGCGATCGCTCGGCGTCGAGCGGCCGAAGGTCGCGATTCTGGCCGCGGTCGAAACCGTGAATTCCAAGATGCAGGCCACGCTCGATGCCGCGGCGCTCTGCAAGATGGCCGAGCGGAAACAAATCACCGGCGGTGATTTCGACGGCCCGCTGGCGTTCGACAACGCCATCAGCAAGGAAGCGGCGAAGACCAAAGGCATCAAGTCTCAGGTGGCTGGCGATCCTGACATCCTCCTCGCGCCCGACCTGGAAGCGGGCAACATCCTGGCAAAACAGCTCAGCTTCCTGGCCAACGCGGACAGCGCCGGCATCGTTCTCGGCGCGCGCGTGCCGATTATCCTGACGAGCCGCGCCGACAGCGTGCGATCGCGGATCGCGAGCTGCGGCGTCGCCATGCTCGCGGCGCATGCCCGGCGCCAGGGCGCTTCGTCCCGCGTAGGGGCACCGGCATGAACGACTACGCCGTCGTCCTGAACGCCGGGTCGTCGAGTCTGAAATTCTGCGTGTACGTCCGGCCCGAGGGCGACGCCTGGCGGCTCGAGGCGCGCGGCCAGATCGAGGGGATCGGCACGTCACCGCGGTTCTCCGCGAAGGATGGCGCAGGCCAGAAACTCGACGAGCAGGAACTGGACAAGAGCGTCTCCGATGGCCGCGCGGCGCTCGATGCGCTGGCCGCCTGGCTCCGCTCGAAGTACGGCGGATCGCGTGTGCTCGGTGTCGGTCATCGGGTCGTCCACGGAGGCGCGACGTTCGGGGCGCCGACGATCGTCACCGCGGCGGTAATGGAGGAGCTGCGAACGCTCGTCCCTCTTGCTCCTCTCCATCAGCCATACAACCTCGCGGCCATTGACGCGGTCTCGGCGCGGCTTCCCGGCGTTCCACAGGTTGCCTGCTTCGACACGAGCTTTCATCGCGGCCAGCCCGCCGTCGCGAGCGTGGTCCCGCTGCCGCGCGACGTCACCCGCGCCGGCGTTCAGCGGTACGGTTTCCACGGTCTCTCGTACGAGTACATCGCATCCGTTTTGCCGACGGTCGCGCCGGAGATCGCTGGCGGGCGAGTGATCGTCGCTCATCTCGGCAGCGGCGCAAGCGTGTGCGCGCTGAAGAACGGAAAGAGCATCGACAGCAGCCTCGGATTCACTGCTCTCGATGGGCTGTGCATGGGTACAAGACCCGGCGCACTCGATCCAGGCGTCGTCCTGTATCTGTTTCAGAATCTCGGCCTCTCCACCAAAGAAGTCGAGACGATTCTCTACAAGAAATCGGGATTGCTGGGGATCTCTGGCATCAGCAACGACATGCGCGATCTGCTGGGCAGCTCTGAGCCGGCTGCGCGCCTGGCCGTCGACTACTTCGTCTACCGCGCCGCGAAGGAGATTGGCGCCCTCGCGGCGGTACTGGCCGGGATCGACGGCCTGGTGTTCACGGCCGGCATAGGAGAGAACTCACCGGAAATCCGCAGCCGGATCTGCGAGGCGTCCGCATGGCTCGGCGTCGTATTGGACAAAGACGGCAATGCCAAAAAGGGACCTCGAATCTCCACGAAGAGCAGCGCCGTGTCGGCCTGGGTGATCCCCACGAATGAAGAACTGATGATCGCGCGGCATACCGGTCAACTGCTGGGATTGATCGCAAAGGGAGTACCGCAATGACCACGACGATGGCCACGGACACGGCAACGGATCGGGCGAAATCGGCCTGGCAGGGATTTCGGCTTGGTCTCTGGCAAAAAGAGATCAACGTTCGCGACTTCATCCAGCAGAACTACGAACCGTATGACGGCGACGCGTCCTTTCTGGCGCCCGCCACCCAGCGGACGCTGAAGATCTGGGACAAGCTCATGGCGATGTTCGTCGAGGAACGCAAGAAGGGCGTCCTTGACGTCTCGCCCATACCCAGCTCCATCACCGCGCACGCGCCCGGCTACATCGACCGGGACACCGAGATCATCGTCGGCCTGCAGACCGACGCGCCGCTCAAGCGCGCGATCATGCCGAACGGCGGCTTTCGCCTGGTCGTCAACGCCCTGAAGGCGTTCGGCTACACGGCCGATCCGCAGGTGGTCGAGACCTTCACCAAGTATCGGAAGACGCACAACGACGCCGTATTCGACGCCTACACGGCGGACGTCCGGAAATGCCGCAGCTCGCACATCCTGACGGGGCTGCCAGATGCGTACGGCCGGGGCCGGATCATCGGCGACTATCGCCGCGTGGCGCTCTACGGCGTCGCTCGCTTGATAGAGCGCAAGCAGGAGGAGAAGAGCGACCTCGACCCGGCGCTTTCGACCGACGATATCATCCGGGATCGCGAGGAGCTTGCCGAGCAGATCAGAGCACTGAAGGAGCTGCAGCAGATGGCGTCTGCCTACGGCTTCGACATCTCCGGTCCGGCGCGCACCGCGAAGGAAGCTGTGCAGTGGCTCTACTTCGGATATCTGGCGGGTGTGAAAGAGCAGAACGGCGCGGCGATGTCGCTCGGGCGGACGTCGACGTTTCTCGACGTCTATTTCGCGCGCGACCTCGCGTCGGGGGCGCTCACCGAGGAACAGGCGCAGGAGATCATCGACGATTTCGTCATCAAGCTGCGCATCGTCCGGTTTCTGCGCACGCCCGAGTACGACGACCTGTTCGCCGGCGACCCGACGTGGGTGACTGAGTCCATCGCCGGAATGGGCGACGACGGCCGGCCGCTCGTGACCAAGACGAGCTTCCGGCTGCTGCATACGCTCTACAACCTCGGTCCCGCTCCGGAGCCGAACCTCACTGTCTGGTACTCGCCGCGGCTGCCCGACGGCTTCCGCCGCTTCGCGGCGAAGGTCGCCATCGACACGAGCTCGATCCAGTTCGAGAACGACGAGATCATGCGCCAGGCGTGGGGCGACGACGGGGCGATCGCGTGCTGCGTCTCGCCGATGCTCGTCGGCAAGCAGATGCAGTTCTTCGGCGCCCGGACGAACCTCGCGAAGTGCCTGCTCTACGCGATCAACGGCGGCCGCGACGAGATCAGCGGCGACCAGGTCGCACCTGCCTTCGAGCCAGTGAAGGGGGACGTGCTGGACTTCGATGATGTCCTCGGCAGATTCGAGAAGATGATGGACTGGCTCGCGGGCGTCTATGTCAACGCCATGAACATCATCCACTACATGCACGACAAGTACGCCTACGAGCGCATCGAGATGGCGCTGCACGACTACGCGCCGCTGCGGACGATGGCGTTCGGAATCGCCGGGCTGTCGGTCGTGGCCGACAGCCTTTCCGCGATGAAGTACGCGAAGGTGCGGGTCGTGCGTGACGCAACCGGGCTGGTGACGGATTACCAGACCGAGGGCGAGTTTCCCCTCTTCGGGAACAACGACAACCGCGTGGATCAGCTCGCGGTCTGGGCCGTGAGCAAGTTCATGAGCAAGCTGCGAAAGTATCCGACCTATCGGCACGCCCTTCACACACAGTCGGTGCTGACGATCACGTCGAACGTCGTCTACGGCAAGGCCACGGGGCACACGCCCGATGGCCGCCGGCGCGGACAGCCGTTCGCGCCCGGGGCGAATCCGATGCACGGCCGGGACACGCATGGCATCCACGCGTCCGCCGCATCGGTCGCCAAGATCCCATATCGCGACGCCGCGGACGGCATTTCGCTCACGACATCGCTCCTGCCGGAAGGGCTCGGTCGCGTGGCGGAGGATCGCATCAACAATCTCACCAGCATCCTCGACGCGTTCTTCGGGACGACCGGCTACCACATGAACGTGAACGTGCTGAATCGCGAGACGCTCCTCGACGCGATGGATCACCCGGAAAAGTATCCGAGCCTGACCATTCGTGTCTCGGGCTACGCCGTCAACTTCGTGCGGCTCACGCGCGATCAGCAGATGGACGTGATCAACCGCACGTTCCACGGAGCCTAGCCATGGCTGACGCCCAGTCGGCGGCGGCGACACCGCTCGAAGCGAAGAGTCCGTACGAGCTGCGCGTCAATCTCGGCAAGGACGTTCCCGAGTCGGACGTCCGCACCGCGCTCGCCACGGGCAACATGGGCTTTCTCCACTCTTTCACGACTGGGTCGGCGGTAGACGGTCCGGGAATTCGCGTCGTCGCCTGGACGGCCGGCTGTCAATTCCGGTGCCTCTATTGCCACAATCCGGACACGTGGACGATGACCAACGGCATCCCAGTCACCATTGCGAGGGCGACGGAGGTTCTCGGCAAGTATCGTCACGGCCTGAAGACCATGTCGGGCGGCTTCACCCTGAGCGGCGGCGAGCCGCTCATGCAGGATCGATTTGCGGTGAAGCTGTTTTCGGCTGCGAAGAAGATGGGCGTCCACACGGCGCTCGACACCAACGGCCACCTGGGCGACCGGCTTACCGACGCCGAGCTCGAGACGATCGACCTCGTGATGCTCGATATCAAGGCCTGGGATCCGGAACTGCACCGGCGGCTTGTTGGCATGGACATCGAGCCGACGCTGGCGTTCGCGCGCCGCCTGGCCGCGCGCAAGCGGCCTGTGTGGCTCCGGTACGTGCTGGTCCCGGGCTGGACCGACGACGTCCAGGACATTTCGAAGCTCGCCGCGTTCGTCGGAAGCCTGGGCAACGTGGAGCGCGTCGACGTCCTGCCGTTTCACCAGATGGGGCGCTTCAAATGGAAGCGGCTCAACTTGAATTACGAGCTGGACGCCGTCCAGCCGCCGTCGCCCGAAGTTGTCGAGCGCACGTGCGCACTCTTCCGGGAACAGGGACTGAAAGCATATTAGGGTGAGCGCGACCGGCGGCTGATGCTCACGAAGCTCCTCGTCGCTCTCTCGCTCATGGCGCTCTGCGTCGTCATCCATGCAGGGGGCGTGACATCCGCTCTGCGCTGGCTGCGCGGGCAGCGGGAGTCGGGTGTGGGCTTCTGGCGTTGGACCTGGCTCTTCATCCGCGTCGCCGGCTGGATGATCATCCTTCACCTCGTCGAAGTCACGGTGTGGGCGCTCTTCTACGCCTGGCGGGGCGCCATTCCCGATCTCCAGTCGGCGTTCTATTTCAGCGCGGTGACCTATACGACCACCGGGTACGGAGATCTCGTGTTGCCTGGGGAATGGCGGCTGGTCGGTGGGGTCGAAGCGTTGACCGGCATCCTCATGTGCGGGTGGTCCACCGGATTCTTTTTTGCCGTCGTGAGCCGCATGTATGAAGCACAAACCGGCAAAGTCAGGTCCTGACGGGCTCGCGCGGTTGTTGAAGCCGTCGATCAACTGGCTGCTCGCGTTCATTCCGATTTCCCTCGCGCTGGAGCGGGCGCATGTTCCGCCGCCGCTGCTTTTCTTTTCGGCGGCGCTCGCCATCGTGCCGATTGCGCGGCTGATCGTGCTTTCCACCGAACAGCTCGCCACGCGAACGGGCGACGCGGTCGGCGGGCTGCTCAATGCGACCTTTGGCAACGCGCCGGAACTGATCATTGCGCTGGTGGCGCTGAAAGCCGGCCTGCTCGACATGGTGCGCGCCTCGATCATCGGCGCGATTCTGGCCAATCTGATGCTCGCGATGGGTGTCGCGTTTTTCCTCGGCGGCCTGCGGTATCACACGCAGGAATACAACGCCGGAGCGGCGCGCCTCTACAGCTCGATGATGCTGATCTCCGCAGTCAGCCTCGGCGTGCCGAGCGCCTTCAACCGTTTCTTCTCGCCCGATGGCACGATGCACGAGGAAAAGATCGTGAATCTCGGGACGGCGTGCGTGCTGCTGGCCGCCTACGCGCTGTACCTGATTTTTCTGCTCAAGACCCATCCCGAGTTCTTCCAGAGCGCAGCCGGAACGGCGGACGAGCACGGGCACGAGGGGCCGCAGTGGAGTGTTGGACGGGCGGTCGGCAGCCTGCTGGGCGCGTCGGCGCTCGCGGCGTGGATGAGCGAGATCCTCGTGGGGGCGGCGGAGGGCACGGGGAAGGCGCTGGGCATGTCGGAGGTGTTCATCGGCATCGTGTTCCTCGCGATCATCGGTGGCGCCGCCGAGAGCGGATCCGCGATCGCCATGGCTCGGAAGAACAAGGTGGACCTCACCATCGGCATCGCGATGGGGAGCAGCATTCAGATTGCGCTCTTCGTCGCGCCCGTCCTCGTACTGGTGAGCGGCTTCATCGCGCCGCAGTCCTTGGAACTGTCCTTCAGCCGCGCCGAGATCGGAACGCTGTTCCTGAGTGTGCTCGTCGGCGCCATCGTCGCCGGCGACGGCCGCTCGAACTGGTACAAGGGCGTTCAGCTCATGCTGGTCTACGCGATGATTGCCATCCTGTTCTACTTTCTGCCGGAAGCGAGCCAGTAGCGCCAGATTGCGTAGGGCAGTACGGTTGCGGCCGCAACCACGAGATAGACGAGCACGGTCGCGCCGACCTGCGGCGGCGCGCGGTTGAGCGTCGCGACGAGCAGGGCAAGCCCCGGGTTGCGCGCGGCGCTCGAGATGGCCACGGCAGTTCGGGTGCCCGGTTCGGGACCGCCCACCGTGTGCCCGACCAGCAACGCGAGCGCGGTGACGATCGCGATCGCCAGCGCGATCCGCAGCCCTGCCTCTACGACGATCGGTCCCACGTCGATGAGCGCCAGCACGGTCAGCCCGATGAGCAGTCCCCCTCCAAGTCGCCCCAGCCAGGGCTCGACGAAATCCGCGAGGTTCGGTGCGGTCCGTCGAATCAGCAGGCCCAGCCCTAGCGGAAGCAGCTGCGCAGTGAGCACCTGGCTCGCGACGTGCGCGGCCGAAATGCTCGCCTGGCCAGCGTAGAGCCCGTTGAGCACGGCAACCGAAAGCGGCATCGAGGCCACCGCGAGCACCGCAACGAGAATCTGCAGCGCCGGGGCGAACGAGCGGTGCCCGCCGGCTTCGAGCGATCGATGCAGCGCCACCGGCGCCCCCGGGGAAATGGCCATCAGCACGATGCCGATTTCCGCCAGTCGTGGCAGCGCGAGACCTCTGGCCACGAGGACCGCCGCCACCGGGACGGCGACCAGCACGGAGAAAAGGCCTCGCGCGACGAGGCCCGGATTGCCCCAGCCCGATCGGAACTCGCGCAGCACGATGCCGAGCCCGATCGTGAGCATGAGGGTGAATACGGTCGCGCCGGCGACGACCGTGAGGACGACCTCAGGGACCGCGCCGGTGACAGACATCGTGCTTCAGCGGGACAGGCGTCCCGGCGATCCTCCCAGTCCTTGTGAATCCGGGACACGGGCGAGCGCCAGATCCTCCGGGATGCGGTAGAACGACTCGAGCATCCGATCCAGCCGCTGCCGCTCCTCGTCGAGCGCGGCGTGGCGATGCGGCGGGAGCGACGCGATGAGGTTGTCGAACATTGCCCGCATGCGTCGCGCGATCTGTACGTTCGAAGCGCCGCAGTATCGGATTTCGTTGCACGCGAGGTTGACGAAGTCCTCCCAGTTCGGCGTACGGAACACGACACGGAGCTGACCCCGCTCGTCCCTAATCGCCGCTCCCCGCAGCTGGCGGTTGCCAACGACGCGGAGCAGCCGGTGGATCTGGTCGATCGCGAGCACCGCCGTGGTCGGATCGTTGATGGCCGGCGACAGCGCCTTCAGCGCGATGTCGACCATGATGCGGAACGAAAAGAGCGGATCCTGCTCCATCGTCCGCTCCGTGCCGAGAGCCACCGTCGCCCGCAGCCGGCGGTCGTCGATCGCACCGGAGCCGCCGTACACCATGAAGAGAGGCTCGTCGGTCGCGACAAAGTCGCCGACCTCCGGCACGAATTCGATGATCCCGTCGGCCCGCTGCGCTTCGCGCACGAGCGTGGCGAGATCGACCGCGAGCACGATTTCGGACGTGCCGGTATGGCGAACGATCCGGCGGTGCGTCTCGCGTGGTTCGACGAACGCCTCCGCGGCATCGACGGTGCCGGCACCCTGCAACGGGTACACCGACTTGATCACCGCGAGCCCCTCATTGCCGACGCGGGCGAGGATGCTGACCGGCCTCAGCAGGCGCGCGGCGTAATCGATCAGAAACAGGAACGCCGCCATGCAGGCGATCCCGAGCAGTGCGGCCATCAGGGAGACAATCTCGTGCACGCTGTTCTCGAGCCGGTTGAGCGCCATGATCGCGAACACGAGCGAAAAGACGAACAACCCGACGCTGTACCGGACGACGTTGTCGCGGAGCAGCGTCGTCGCGATGATCCGCGGCGTCAGCTGGCCGCTGGCGATCTGGATGGCCACCAGCAGCGAGCCGAATGTGAAGACCATGAACGACAACGCCAACGTGATCACCGACTGGTAGAGCGCCTGCGCCCCGGGGGCACCCAGTCCGACCAGGCGCCAACCAAGCCAGGCGTCGAGCAGTCGAAGCACCGGCACGAGCATGAGCACCAGGACGATGGCGAGGAATGGAACGATCCAGAGCGACGACCGGAGATAGCTCACCGCCCGATACAGGCGGTTCCACGCCACCTTGCTTCCGATGTATTCCGCCGCGCGCCATCTGGCGTCTGGGGGTGTCATGTGTCGCACGAACAGCACCGCACGTGCCACCCGGCATGAGATCGGCGTAAGAGAGCTAAGGTTGCGTCGGCGCACGGCATTTGTGGCCGCCGGCGGCGCGTTTCACGAATGGCTGGCTACGGTCCCGCCGGAGTTCCTCCGGAATAGCGGAGGTACCGTCGCTCCAGGAGGATCCATGTCGAATACCCCCACGCGCCTCGAGCACGATCTGCTCGGCGACAAGGCCGTGCCGCTCGACGCGTATTACGGCGTTCAGACCGCCCGCGCCCTCGAGAACTTCAATATTTCAGGCGTGCACCTGGCGCTGTATCCCAACCTGATTAAGGGCCTCGCCATGGTCAAGATGGCCGCGGCGCGAGCCAACTTCGAGTGCGGCCAGTTCGGCAAGGAGATCCTCACGGGCATCGAGGGCGCGTGCCAGGAGCTGATCGACGGCAGGCTCCACGACGAGTTCGGCCTCGACGTCTTTCAGGGCGGCGCCGGCACCTCGACGAACAGGAACGCCAACGAAGTGATCGCCAACCGGGCGCTGGAGCTGATGGGGCACCGCAAAGGCGAGTACGCGCACTGCAGCCCCCACGATCACGTCAACTGCTCGCAGTCCACGAACGACGCGTATCCCTCGGCGCTTCACGTCGGCATGGCGCTCGGCAACATCGAGCTCGTGGCCGCCGTCAAGGAACTGATTGCGGCGTTCCGGGCGAAGGGCAAGGAGTTCGGCAGCGTTCTGAAGATGGGCCGTACGCAGCTCCAGGACGCCGTGCCCATGACGCTCGGTCAGGAGTTCGAGGCCTTTGCCGCGACGCTGGCCGGCGAAGTCCACACGCTCGAGGCGATTCAGCGCGTCCTCTGCGAAGTGAACATGGGCGCCACGGCGATCGGCACCGGCCTGAACGCCCCGGCCGGCTACGCGCAGGCGTGCACGAACCATCTCGCCGCCATCTCCGGGCTCCCGATTCACCTGGCCGAGGACCTGATCGAGGCCACCCAGGACACCCAGGCCTTCGTTCTCTACTCGTCCTGCATGAAGAGCCTGGCGATCAAGCTCTCGAAGATCTGCAACGACCTGCGCCTGCTCGCGTCGGGACCGAGATGCGGCCTGCGGGAGATCAATCTGCCGGCGAAGCAGCCCGGCTCGTCGATCATGCCGGGCAAGGTCAATCCGGTCATCCCCGAAGTCGTGAACATGGTCTGCTTCCGGGTCATCGGGAGCGACCTCACCGTGTCGTGGGCCGCGGAGGCCGGACAGCTTCAGCTCAACGTCTTCGAGCCGGTGATCGCCGCGTGCATCTTCGAAGCGCAGACGATGTTCATGAACGCGGTGCGGACGCTGCGGGTGCACTGCGTCGACGGGATCACCGCCAACGCAGACGTCTGCCGCCACTACGTCGAGTACAGCATCGGCGTCGTGACGGCACTCAATCCCGTCATCGGCTACGACCGTTCCACCCAGCTGGCGGCCGAGGCGATGAAAACCGGCCGCGGCATCATGGAATTGATCCGTGAGAAGAAGATCCTGACGGAGAAGCAGATCACCGAAGTGCTCGACCCGGTCGCCATGACCGGACAGGCTCGCCGGTGACGACACCCGACGGCCGCCGGACCGTCGTGGCGCAGATCGCCACGATGGTTCTCGTCGCGGTGTGGTGGTGGTGGCCGCCGCCGGAAGGATTGACGCTCCAGGCCTGGCGGCTCTTCGCGATTTTCGTGGCGGCGATCTTCTCGGTGGTCATCAACGCGCTGCCGATACTGACGGCATCGGTGTTCGCGGTGGCGATCGCGGTGCTCGCCGGGCTGTTGCCTCCAGACGATGCCTATGCCGGCTTTGCCAACGGCACGATCCTGCTCATCGTCGTGGCGTTCCTCGTCGCCGGGGCGGTGGTCAAGTGCGGCCTCGGCGCGCGCGGCGGGCACTGGATGGTCAGCCGGTTCGGCCGATCGACGCTGGGGCTCTCGTATTCCATCTTCCTGCTCGACGCCGTGATCGCGCCCGCCTTTCCGAGCAACACCGCGCGCTCTGGCGTGCTGTATCCGCTGGCGTTCTCGCTGGCCGACGCGGCGGGCGCGGCGCCGGATCGTCCTGACCGGCGCCGGCTCGGCGCGTTCCTGATGTATTCGGGCATCGCCAGCCTCAGCCTGTCGTCCGCGCTGTGGCTGACCGCGATGGCGGCCAACCCGCTCGGCACCGAGATCGCCCGCGGCGTCGGCGTCGACATCGGATTCGGCCGATGGTTGCTCGCTGCCTCGGTGCCCACGATCTGCGCGATGGTGCTGCTGCCGGTTTGCCTCTACTGGATCATCGGACCCGAAGTGCGCGCGACGCCCGACGCGCCGGCTGCTGCAAGGACCGCGCTCGCGGCCCTCGGCCCTCTGACCCGGCAGGAGTGGATCGTCCTGGTCGTCTTTGTCGCCATGGTCATCCTCTGGGCGTCGGCGGCGACGATCGGCCTCGACTCGACCGCGATCGCGTTTCTCGGCCTGGGCGCTCTGCTCGCCACCGGCGTCATCACACTCCAGGACATCAACCGGCAAGGCGATGTTCTGGCCACCTTCATCTGGTTTGCCGTGCTCTACACGCTCAGCAGTCAGTTGAACGAGCTGGGCTTCATGGGGTTTCTCGGCCGCAGCTTCGCGGCCGTGCTGTCGGGCCTGGCCTCGCCGACCGCGGGGCTCATCCTCGTCGCCGCGTACATTCTCCTGCACTATTTGTTCGTGAGCCAGACAGCACACCTGCTCGCCCTGTTTGGCGTGTTCCTCGACGTCGGCGTAAAGCTCGGCGTCAACCCTGTGGTGCTCGCGTTTCAGCTGCTGTTCGCCACGAACTATTTCTCGCTGATTACGCCACAGGGGTCGAGCGCCAACCTGCTGTTTGCCGGAAGCGGCTACTTGTCTCAGGGTGACCTGTACAGGCTGGGCGCAATCACGACGACCGTCAGCTTCATTGTCTATGCGGTGGTGGGTACTACGTGGTTGTTGTTGGTTTTGTAGAGAGGTCGATATGTCAGAAGGTCAACTGATAGTGCGGCGCCTGATAGTGGCGTGTCTCGGCGTCATCGTCGCGGGTCATGTCGGGTACGCACAGGCGGACCGGCCCACAATCGTCGTGCTCGCCACCGGCGGCACCATTGCCGGCGCGGCCACGACCAACGTCCAGGCCGGCTACACGTCGGGCCAGGTTGGCGTCGAACAGCTGATAGCCGCCGTCCCGGAGGCCAAGAAGATCGCCAATCTGCGGGGCGAGCAGGTTTCCAACATCGGCTCGCAGGACATGAACGACGAGGTCTGGCTCAAGCTCGCCAACCGCGTCAACGAGCTGGCGGTGATGCCCGACGTCGCCGGTATCGTGATCACGCACGGCACGGACACGATCGAAGAGACCGCCTACTTCCTCAATCTCGTCGTCAAGTCGCGGAAGCCGGTGGTCCTGACCGCGGCGATGCGTCCGTCGACGGCACTGTCCGCTGACGGCCCGCTGAACTTCTTCAACGCCGTCGCGGTCGCCACGACAACCAACGTCCAGGGTCAGAAAGCAGCCGGCGGATCTCTGCCTACGGTGGTCGTGCTGGCGACCGGCGGCACAATCGCAGGCGCCGCCGCCAGCGACGTGCAGGCGGGCTACACATCCGGGCAG
>DATAEE010000205.1:0-2900 GCA_036258175.1 Vicinamibacterales bacterium | reverse complement strand
GACAGGAGGCCGTCGATGCGCCGCACGTCGTCGCCCGTCTCGCGCAGGTCGCGCAGCGTTTGGATGACCGGCAGCCCTGCGCCAACCGCCGCCTCGTAAAGGTAGTGCGCGCGTCCGGTCCGGCGCGCTTCCTTCAGGCCGGCGTAGAAAGACAGGCCGGCACTGTTCGCCTTCTTGTTCGGCGTGACGACGTGGATGCCGGCGGCGAGCCAGCGCGGATAGCACGTCGCGACGTCGGTGCTTGCCGAGCAGTCCACGATGACGGCGTGCGGGAGGTGATCGGCGTGCACGTGCGTCTCGAACCGCTCGAGATCGACGGGCCTGCCCTCCTGGCCGTCGCGCAAACGGTCACGCCAGCCGTGCAGCGCGATCTCCGAATCGGCGAGGAGCATTCGCTGCGACGTGGCGATGCCGCGCAGCCGCAGATCGAGGCCGCACTCCCCTCTCAGCCTGGCGGTCTGCGAGGCAAGCTGTTCGACGAAGACGCTGCCCACGTTTCCCGGCCCGATGAGGCCGATCGAGATCGTGTGCGGCGACAGATAGAAGCCGGAGTGCACCGATCGCAGCGCGCGGGTCGTGTCGCGCGACTCGATGACGACAGAGATGCTGCGCTCCGACGATCCCTGTGCGACAGCGCGCACGTTGACGCCGGCCGAGCCTAGGGCGCCGAAGAGTTTGGCGGCGACGCCCGGCGTGCCGGCCATCCCGTCGCCGACGACCGACAGGATGCTGCACTCGCGCGAGACCGCGACGTCCTGGATCTGATTGCGCGCCAGCTCCGCCTCGAACGTGCTGCGGAGTACCTGCTCGGTCCGCTCGAGATCGGCGGCGGAGATCGCGAAGCAGATCGAGTGCTCGGAGCTTCCCTGTGAGATCAGCACCACGGAGATGCTGTTCTCGCGCAACGCGCCGAACAGCCGCTGGGCGGTGCCGGGAACGCCGATCATGCCCGCGCCTTCCACGTTGACGAGCGCGATCCGCTCGATGCTCGTGATTCCCTTCACGAGGTTCGCCGGATCGGATGACGCCGTCCGGCGGCCGATGAGGGTACCGGGCTTCTCCGGCGCGAACGTGTTCCGAATCCAGATGGGAACGCCTTTCAGCACCGCCGGCGCCATCGTCTGCGGATGGATCACCTTGGCGCCGAAGTACGCGAGCTCCATCGCCTCCTGGTAGGACAGCGCGTCGATGACCGTCGCGTCCGGCACCCTGCCGGGATCAGCGCTCAGGACGCCGTCGACGTCGGTCCAGATATGGATGTCGTCGGCGTCGAGCAGGTCGCCGAAGATCGACGCCGAGAAATCGCTCCCGTTCCGGCCGAGCGTCGTCTGCAGCCCGTTCTCATCGCGTGCTATGAAGCCCGGGATCACGAGCGTGGCGCTGGCATCGGCCGGGATCGCGCGGCTCGCGCGTGCGCGGGATTCTTCCCAACGCACGGTCGGGCCGAGTGCCGTCCACTCCACCTGGACGATGTCGCGTGCGTCGATCCAGGAGACGCGACCGGGCCGCCGGCCGCGGCCGGCGAGGTATCGCCAGAACAGGCGCGTCGACCAGATCTCGCCGTAACCGGCGACGAGGTCGCGGACCGATTGCGAAGACCCGCGAATCAAGCGGACCGTCTGGAGGATCCCCTGGAGATCGGCAAGGTCGCGCTCGAGCTCGGCGATGTAATCGCGAGCGGTCGATTCAGCGAGCAGGGCGTTGGCGATCTCGACGTGGCGGTGACGGAGCGCCGCGACGAGATCGAGGACCTTGGACTCCTGCCGTTCGGCGGCGGCGACCATGCCGAGCAGCGCATCGGTGACGCCGCGGCAGGCGGAGAGGACGACCGCGAGCCGGGGCGTCGGGTCGTCTTCGAGAATCTGCGCGACGCGCTGCATACAGGCCGCGTCCGCGACACTCGATCCGCCGAACTTGTGCACGCGGAAGCGGCTCATCGAGATACGCCGAGCATCACTCGCACGCGCCCTTGATCACTGTCTGACGCGCTCCACGTAACTATCGCCCGTGATCATCCGAACCACTTGCCCGTTCTCTTCCACGAAGCGCACGATTTCGCCGACGGGACCACCGCCGACCGGCGCCATGTAGCGGAACGTTCCATCGCCGAGCGGTTCGAGCTCGATTGGGTTATCAAGATTCGCCGCCTCCGGGTTGATGATCACGAGCTTCTCGTTGAGCTCCACCACATGCGAGTCGCCGCCACGACCGCGGTACAAACCCGCGAACCGTGACCACGCAGGATTCCACTTCACCTTCTGGCGCGCGACGGCAGCCGCCTTCGCGACGGCCTCGCCCACAGTGTTCATCAGCTGCGTGGCGATGCCGCTCGCATCGCCGTCCTGCGCGTTGGTGAGGACGATGACGCCGACTTTGCCGTTCAGATCGATCAGCGTGTTCGTGATGTAGCCGGGATAGCTGCCGCCATGGCCGACGAAGAGCTTGTCGCGGTTGCGCGTGACCGAGAAGCCGATGCCGTTGCCGCGTGTCCAGTTGTTCTCGAGCATCCGGACACGGTGCATCTCGCGGAGGCTCGCGGCACTCAGGATGCGGTCGCCGCCCGCGGCTCCTTCCCGAAACTGAGCGGACACAAAGCGCGCCATGTCTTCGATCGTGGAGGTGACGCCGGTCGCCGCGGCCATCCCGCGTGCATCGACGAAGGGCATGATCGCGCGCGATCCATCCGGCATGCGGCGGCCGTAGCCGGTCGCGAGCCCGGAGACGTCCTTGTCGACGCTGGAATTCACCATCCCGAGCGGTTGATAGATGTGGTGGGTGACGTAGTCCGCCCATGGCTCGCCGCTCACCTCCTCGACGATGAGCCCTGCCAGGGTGTAGGCGAGGTTCGAGTATTTCCAGCGAGTCTCGGCAGGAAATGCGGCCTGCCGCTTCGGCAGGAG
>DATAEE010000204.1:0-3385 GCA_036258175.1 Vicinamibacterales bacterium | reverse complement strand
ACGCCGTAACGGGACTGACCATGTCAAGGCAAGTGGCCTCCGGGATTAGGTCAGGGACCTACGACTTCGGTTCAACCCTCGCGTCGGTCACGAGCCTATCGAAGCCTGGGTCACGCCTCTAGCGCATCCCAGAAGGGTCTGCTCGCAGATAGGCAATCCAGCCGGGTCGTGCCTCCACCGGACGCCTAAAACCATCTGAACGCCTGATTGTGCTCGCCCAACGCCACGCCAAGACGCCGCTACTCAGCCTTTGGCAACGCGATCGTGAACGTCGTTCCTGTATCGGTCGTTGAACTCACATGAATGTGTCCGCCGTGCGCCGACACGATTGCCCGCGCGATGAACAAGCCCAGCCCAATGCTGTGTGACGCACCTTCCGCGGGTCCGCGAGCAAGCGGTTCGAAGACGTACGGCAGCATCTCTGGGGGAATTGGTGGGCCCCCATTGTGGACGGTGAGCGTCACCAAGTTGCCCTGTTCCTGGCCGGTAAGGGTGATGGGCGTTCCGTTGCCGTGCTGTATCGCGTTGCCGACGAGATTCGACACGACTTGCCCGAGTCGGTCAGCGTCCCACTCGCCGCGCAGATCCCCGCTCACGTGCAACCGCAAGACGGCGTCAGGCTGGCCGGCACGGATCTCCATCATCGCTTCCTCGCACACCTGCTGAAGGTCTGCGGGCCGTCGCTTGAGCGGAAGTGATCCACCTAATCTGGTCCGCGTCAAATCCAAGAGATCGCCGATCATCCGCTCCATGCGTTGCGCACTATTCATGATGCGTGTGACGACGCGGCCCCTTCGTTCCGGATTGTCCTCGGGTACAGCCAAGAGGGCGGCACCCGCAGTCACGGCCCAGAGAGGAGTGCGCAGGTCGTGGCTGAGGACGCCAATGAATTGATCGCGAAACAGGTCGGTCTGAACCGCAAAGCGATCCATTGACTCCGTCATTGTTTCGTCGATGGCTTCGTTGAATCGACGGACATCGGTGAGG
Organism: Vicinamibacterales bacterium; assembly: GCA_036258175.1. Classification (GTDB taxonomy): domain Bacteria; phylum Acidobacteriota; class Vicinamibacteria; order Vicinamibacterales; family 2-12-FULL-66-21; genus DATAEE01. The sequence continues at coordinate 2,398 of DATAEE010000204.1, read as the reverse complement.
TCCGATTCTCCGCTCTTCTCATAGAGTCGCAGCACCGTCGCCCGGAGCGCGCGAAATTCCGCCAGCACCGCCCGGAACGTAAAGCCGTGCTGGATGCGATCGTCGGCGTGAAGCGTCCCAGAGGATTCCATAGTCTTAGCGGCGCCGCGGCCCCGCGACTTGAGGGACTGTTCTTCGGGGCTCTGCGCAATGCTCATGTCTTGAACGACCGCCGTCAGGATGTTCTCGGCGTGGTCGCGCAGTTCTGCCTCGGTCATCTAGGCCTGGTGGCATCAGCGTCTTGGCGAAAAGGGCGAACTCGCTGACGATTTCTTCGTGGTGGCCGCGTATAAACCCGCTCAGGGACATGGTGTCTCCCCCGATCCCCTGGGCTCTGGTGACCAGCGGCAGGGGACGAGGAGCAACCTTAGCAGTCGAGCCTGGACAGGTGCAAAATCGCGCAGCTCAGGCGTTCGCTGACGACCGGAGATCACTGCGTTGCGACGGATCCAGGCCCGACGTCGCCGACGTTGCCGTGGCTGGTTACACCTGATGGGAGTCCACAGGCGAGGACTTGCCGGTCAGCCTCGATTGCCACACCGTCTTCGACCGGCGTGACGGTCAGTCTGGCCCCACGAGCGTTCGCATCCAATGTCGAGGCCGATGCGATTTCGGCGATGAACCCTGCAACGAGGAATTGCTCTCGGTTCTGAATGCCTTGTGTGAGACGGACCTCCGCGAGCGAACGAGTAATGAGAGCGTGCGAGGCCCTGAGGCTGCGATGAAGCACGGTGCCGGTGCTCCCCGCCACGAGGCGGGCAGCCGATCTGGGCGATGGCGGAAGCCTAAGTTGTCACACTACGACACTCCGAATCGGAGGCGGATCACATCGCCTCGATACTGAAAAATCTTCCTGAGTGTCGAGCGGATGAAGACGCGATTCGCCAGCCGCCCGAAAAGCCCGAGCGGCGGTGTGTAATACACGCGATCCTCCATCACCGTGCGCGGGCCATCGGCCTGAAATGTGTGATTGTGCCACCAGAAGCGGTACGGGCCCTTCTCTTGAAGATCGGCAAAGCTTCGGCCCGGCTCCCACGTGGTGATGCGGGTGCGCCAACGAACTGGTAGAGGACCGACGCGCACGCGATAGCCGATCAGGGCGCCCGCCGCCATCGGCGGCGGCTGGCCCTGAATGGAAAATTGCATCGCAGCCGGCGTGATCACGCCGAGGTTCGCGGCCTTCGAGAAGAAGGCGAACGTTTGGTCGAGCGGGGCATCGATCACCGTCCTGGCCCGCAGCTCGTAGCGAGCCTCCCCGGCTCCTTCGGGTCTCGACTGCGCGGGCGAGATCGCGACGGCGGTGCCCCCGACAATGTCCTCGAGCGCCGAGTCCAAGGTCGGAAAGTCGAACGCGAACTGGTGCTCCCGGAGCACGCAAGGGTCCACGCGCTGGCTCGCCAGCAGCACGGTGGCGGCCTCGCCGAAGATTATTTTGAGCGCGAGCGCCGGCAGCGGAAGTATGGCTGGGCGATGAAGCGCGCGTCCGAGCGCGCGCGCGAACGATCGACTGGTCGTCTGCTCTGGCGCCACGCCGTTCACCGGCCCTCGATAACGGTCGTCGGCCAGCGCCACAGCGATGATCTTCACGAGATCGTGGAGATGAACCCACGGCAGGTACTGCTTGCCCGATCCGACGGGCCCGCCCACCCCTAACTGGAATGGCGGCAGCACTTGCGCCAGCGCGCCGCCGGCCCGACCCAAAACAACCCCGGTTCGTAGCAGCACGACACGCGCGCCCAGCCGGTCGGCTTCCTGGGCCGCGCACTCCCACTGCCGGCACAGGCGCGCCAGAAGATCGTCGGCGGTGCTGGAGGCTTCCGTGAGCAGTTCATCGGTGCGGTCGCCGTAATAGCCGACGGCGCTCCCCGAAATGAAGACGCGCGGGCGGCTCTTCGCCTCGGCCATGGCCTTAACCAGCTGCTCGGTCACCGCGATGCGGCTGCCCTCGAGGACGGCGCGCCGGGCGGCCGTCCACCGGCCGCCCATCAGCGGTTCGCCCGCCAGATTCACCACGGCGTCGCTGCGCTCAATCGCCGCGACCAATCCGTCGGGCGCCGTGTCGGCGTGAACCAATTCGACTTCTGCGCCCAGAAGATCCCGAGCGCGCGCCGGCGATCGCACCCACGCGACCACGGCATGCCCCTCGCGTTGGAGCCGAGGAATCAGCGCCCGGCCGACGAAACCGGTCGCGCCCGTCACGAACACTCGCATGTCACATCCTTCCTATATCTTTCGGCTGTCGTATGCCCAGTGAAGGACGGCCTGCCGCTGGCGCCTCCGACATTCGAGATCGCCCGGTTCGCAGTGCTTCCGAATCGCCGCCACGTGCCGCGCGATCGCCCGCCAGCGTCGAATCTGC
>DATAEE010000203.1:0-59136 GCA_036258175.1 Vicinamibacterales bacterium | reverse complement strand
TCCATACTCCTATCTCGCTTAGGAGAACCGATGGACGACTCGACGGGACTGTTGCCCGGCACGCTGGACCTTCTCATCCTTAAAGCCGTCTCGCTCGGCACGCTTCACGGTTACGGTGTGCTCCTCCGCATTCAGCAGATCACCGGCGGCGCGCTGCAGGTCCAGCAGGGCGCGCTCTATCCCGCACTCTACCGCCTGGAGCGCCAGGAGTTGATCGAGAGCGAGTGGGGAACGTCTGACAACAACCGGCGGGCAAAGTTCTACAGCCTGACGCGCACCGGACGCGCGAGGCTGGGCAACGAGGCGGCCAGCTGGAACCGGATCGCGGACGCCATTGGCATGGCGTTGCGGACGACGGTGAAGGAGATCTGAGGTGCGGCCCCTGGTGCGTGGTGCGCGCGCGATCTGGCGCGTGCTGTGGCGATCGAAACAACTCGACGCGGATATGCAGGAAGAGATGCGCTTCCACGTGGAGATGGAGGCGGACCGTCTTGCACGGGCTCATGGGCTGGACCCCGAGGAGGCGAGGCGCCAGGCCTTCGTCCGCTTCGGCGGCGTCGAACAATACAAGGAAGAAGGACGCGAAGCGCGGGGTCTCTATTGGCTGGACGGTGTGTCGCTCGACGCGCGCCTCGGCGTCCGGATGCTGGTCAAGCATCGCTGGCTGACGCTCGTCGGCGGCGTGGCGATGACGGTGGCGATTGCGATTGGCGCCACGGCGTTCGAAGTCATCAGCGATCTCCTCGATCCCGCGTTGCCGTTCCCGCACGGCGATCGCGTCGTCGCGGTGAAGTACGTGGCGACGAAAACCGGCGGCGCCGATCACCACGCGCTTCACGCGTTCAGCACGTGGCGCGATCACCTCACCACGCTCGAACAGGCGGGCGCGTTCCGCACGGCGCAGCACAACTTCGTGGCGCCCAACGCGCCGCCGGAACCGATCAGGGTCGCCGAGGTCACCGCGTCGGCGTTCGACATCGCGCAGACGCCGCCGCTCGTCGGCCGCTACCTGCTGCGTTCTGACGAGGAGATCGGCGCGCCGCCCGTCGTGGTGATCGGGCACGATCCGTGGCGGCTGCGCTTCAACGCCGATCCACACATCGTCGGGCGTACGATTCAGATCGGCGGAGCGCTTCACACCATCGTCGGCGTGATGCCTGACGGCTTCGCCTTTCCGATCGACCACCAGTTCTGGATGCCGCTTCGGCTGGATCCCTCGACGAACCGGCCGTGGCAGGGTCCCGAACTCCACGTGTTCGCGCGATTGAAACCGGACGCAACCGAGGCACATGCCGAAGCGGAGCTCGCGTCCGCGGGCCGCGCGATCGTCGAGCTGCATCCTGACGGTCGCGATGCCTTGCGGCCGATCGTGGCGCCGTTCACGCGCGAACACGTCGAGATCAGCGACCCGACAATCGTGTGGCTCCTGCGCGCCGCACAATTGCTCGTCGGCGCGCTGGCGTTCGTCGTTGCCGTGAACCTCGCGATCCTCCTGTACGCGCGAACGGTCACCCGCCTTGGCGAGATCGCTGTGCGGATGGCGCTTGGCGCCAGCCGTGGCCGGATCCTTTCGCAGCTGTTCATCGAAGCGCTGACGCTGACGACGCTCGGGGCCGTCGCCGGCCTGGCCCTTGCCGGCGTCGGACTGCACCAGGCCGAATGGATGGCGCGCGCTAACGGCGGCGTCCCGTTCTGGATCCGTTGGGACCTCTCGCCGGCGAGCATGCTCTACGGCCTCGCCCTCGCCGCGTCCGCCGCCGTGATCATGGGGGTCCTGCCGGGCCTCAAGGCGACGGGCAACCGCTTGTCTGCGAATCTGCAGGAACTCAATAGCCGGTCGGCCACGCGCCTCGGCTCGCTGTGGACGACGCTCATCGTCGCGCAGGTCGCGGTCGCGGTGGCGATCCTGCCGGCGGCCGCTTACGTCGCTTGGCAGATCGCGCGAACGGAGCTCAAGCGACCACCCATTCCGGTGGATCGCCTCGTCGTCGCGAACATGAATCTCAGCGACGAGGCCGTCGGGCCCGATCGCGAGCTGGTGAGGCAACGGCTGCTCGCCCTGATGGCGCGGCTGCGCGAGGAACCGGGCGTGACAGCCGTGACGTTCTCGTCCGCCGTTCCCGGCCTGGGGCCGGATCGACGAATCGAATTTCAAGATGCGGCGCGGCAGCGAGGCGACATGCCCGAGGTGGCCGCGTTCGGCATCGATGTGGGCTTGCTCGAGACGTATGGGGCACGGCTGCTCGCCGGACGCGCCTTCGACGCTCGCGACGCGGCCTCGTCCACCGTGGCGATCGTGAACCGCACCTTCGCCGAGGACGTGCTCGGCGGCCAGGCGCACGCGGCGCTCGGCACGCGGTTCCGCTATGCCACGCGGCAGGAGTGGCTGGAAGTCGTCGGCGTCGTGGACGACTTCCCTGGGCTCCCGAGGCCGCCCCTTTCCGAGACGGAACCAACGGTGTACCAGCCGGCGGCGCCGGGAGACGTTCACCCCGTGGTCGTGTCGCTGCGTTGGCGGCTCGATTCCGCCGGGGATCGCGGGGCGCCTGCGCGAAGTCGGCGCCGAGGTCGATCCGGCGCTCCAGTTGCGGCGCGTCGTACCGTTGTCGAGCTTCTACCAAGAGCTCCGCCGCGCGTGGCGCCTGGTCGCGTGGGCGGCGGGCGTCATCACGGTCACGGTCCTGCTGCTCTCGGCGGCCGGCATGCACGCGTTGATGTCGTTCACGATCGCGCAGCGGACGCGCGAAATCGGTATTCGCTCGGCACTCGGCGCGCAGCCGCGCCAGTTACTGCTCGGCGTCTTCGGTCGCGCCCTGCGGCAACTGTCGATCGGCCTCGGTGTCGGTTCGGTGATTGCGATCGCCACATTCTCAGCGGCGGGTATTGGGCTGGCGCGGGGTGCGGCGCTGCTGGCATCGGTGGCTGTCGTCATCACGATCGTGGCAGCCTTCGCCGCGCTGGGACCGGCGCGGCGAAGCCTCCAGTTGTCGACCGTCGACGCGTTGCGCGTCGACGGCTAGAGGCGCCTGCGCTCCACCACTTGTATGCGGTGATCGGTGAACCGGCGCTCGTGGTGATCCCCGCGTCCCGGGAGGAGCATCCGCGTATCGTGGACCTGCTCCGCGACGTTGAGACGCTGGGCCGTCTATGCCGTGTGCACTACGCGTTTGGTGCCGCGGCTGCTGGATGGCGCGTCTACTGCTTCTCGTAGAACGACACGACATCGACGGGCCGCCCTTTGACGTCGGTGCCCTTGATCGTCGTCGTCCGGGTCTTGCCGTCCGCAGACACGACGATCGTCGAAGTGGTCGTGACCTTTCCGTCCTGCTTGCTCGTGATTCTGACGGTCCTTGCGTCGACGCGCGTGAGAGACACGGCGTTGCCGTATGGGCTGTTGCCGGTGGCTGGATAGTCCTTGCCGTCGTAGTTCGCCGTGAACCCCCACTGGCCGACTGTACCGTCCGCCGTCACAAGGTCAACCGTCATTTTGATGCCTTGTCCTGCGGCCTCGACGGTCGTGCTCCCGCTTTTGACGCCCTTGGATTTCGCGACGTTCAATTTCCACGTGCCAATCAAGGGGTCGCTCTGTTGGGCGATAGCCGCGACGCTGAACATTCCGACGACGACCGCCGCGGCAACGAAACGATTGGTAGTCACAATGTGCGCCTTTCTGTCCGAGTTACCGTTCATTCAGGATCGGCGGAGTCTGACGCAGCAACGGGAAGAGCACAAGGCAAATCTGTCCGGTGCTCGGCGGGTCACTTGAGTGCTGGACTTCTCGCCTGTTCCGCGAAGGCCTGCGCGATTTTCACCGCAACACCAAACGTGTCCGCGTAGGAAATGTTCGACGTCACGGACACGACAATCCCCTGCTCGGGGAACGTCACGAGAGACGCCACCATTCCGCCCAGCGACTCGCCGTCGTGGCCGACCACGCGCGTTTGTTCACCCGCCAGCGTCACGGTCTCGAGATCCCAGCCGAGACCGTAACCCGTCTCCTGCCCCGAGGGCAGTCGCTGTGACGTCTGAAGCAATTGGACCGTGGCGGGTTGCAGCAGCTTGCCGCGGTTGATCGCCATACCGAAGCGCACCAGGTCGGACGGCGTGGACAGGAATACGCTGGATCCGGCGTAGCAGGAATAGTCGATCTCACGCATCAGGTGCAGGCCGTACCGCGGATCCGCGGCGAACCTCGGGAAGTAGAACGTCGCCCGATCCGGCATCGGATCCGTAGCGGAGTCGGGCTTCGTGCCGTTCATGCCCAGCGGCTCGAAGATCTGCCTGCGCATGAACCGCAAGAACGGCGCGTCGGCGGCCGCTTCGACGGCCGCGCTCACCAGGATCCAGCCGTAGCTCGAATAGCGGTATTGGGTTCCCGGCTCGAACAGCAGCGAACGTTCCGCAAAGGCCTGCAGCCCTTCGACTGTCCTCTCGCAGTGTGCCGACAGCAGTGGCCCCTCGTCACCGCCGTCGTTCCTGACGCCGGCCAGATGCCCCATTAACTGGCGCAGCGTGACGGGGCACTGCTTCTTCGGGAATTCGGGCACGTACCTCTGAATCTCGTCGTCGAGTTTCAGCTGGCCTTTCTCCACCAGCAGGCCGACTGCGGCGGAGGTGAGCGCCGTGGAGGCGGTTCCGATCCTGAACCGCGTATCTGGTGAGACCTTCACCCGGTTGTCGAGATCGGCCCAGCCGAAGCCTTCGGCCCACACGATATCGCCACCGGCACCGGCCGCCACCGACAGTCCTGGCAGGTTCTGCTCGGTGAGACCCGCACGGACGATCTGCCGCCCCTGCTCCGCCGCGTCGGCCCACTGTGGCAATGGAGCCGAATGCGCAACGGACGGGACCTTCTGCGTATCCGGGTGCAGGAGTGTCGCAGTGGCGCTCATGAAGATAAACAGCCCCGGAATCGCCGCGAGAATCAGCCCGACGGCCAAGACAATCAGCGCGAGCCAGGTCTGCGTCCGACTCTTCGACACGTTCCCTCCACGTAAGCGTTAGCCGAGCGTCTTGAGTTGACAACATCTACATCGCAGTATACTTTGAATTGTAAAGTATGCGCATCCTCCGAGCGGCCCACCTCGGCATGTGTGTCGGCGTCCGCGACGCCATCGCGCTCGCGCTCGCGCACGCGGACACCGGCCCCCTCACGATCCTCGGCGACCTCGTCCACAACCCCACCGTCCTGAGCGCCCTCGAGGCGAAGGGCATCGCGGTCGCGCAGGACCTCGCACACGTCAAGACGCAGACCCTGATGGTGACGGCCCACGGCACGTCCGAGCGGACTCTCGCGCGGACCCGCGCCCTGGGGCTGACGGTGGTCGAAGCCACGTGCCCGCTCGTCCACGTCGCGCACCGCGCCGTCGCCGCCTTGGCGCGCCAGGGCTACCACGTCGTCATCGTCGGGCAACGCGACCACGTCGAGGTGCGCGGCCTGACAGGCGATCTCGATCGCGATAACTTTGATGTCGTGCTCGAAGACGGTGACGTCCTCGCGCTCGAGGAGCATCGACGTCTCGGCGTCGCTGCCCAGACGACACAGCCAGTCGAAAAGGTGCGGCATGTGGTCGACCTGATCCGGCGGCGATTCCCGCAATCGGACGTGCGCTTCCTCGACACGGTCTGCAAGCCAACCAAGGAACGGCAGTCCGCGGCGGTCGACATGGCACGCGAGGCCGACGTCGTCATCGTGGTCGGCGGCCGGTCGAGCAACAATACGCGCGAGCTGGTCAAGACCTGTGCGCGCTACTGCGCCCGCGTGCATCACGTGCAGACCGCCGCAGACGTCCGCCCCGAATGGTTCGATACCGCGAAGGTCGTGGGACTGACGGCCGGCACCTCGACGCCGGATGACGTCATCGACCGCGTCGAGGCGCGCATCCGCCTTTGCGCAGACGCTTCGGCGGACAAGTCCGCCAGGTCGAGGTGCTGAGATGACTAGTCACTTCTCGGAGCGAACGCGCTGGGCGATCGTCATGGCCTTCGCGATCGCGATGGCCTGGGTCGAAGCCGCAAGCGTGTTCTACATTCGTGCGCTCGTCGATCGGATCGAGCCCTACCAGCCACACCCGCTGCCGATGAACGAAGCGCTGGGCTACGTCGAATTGTGGCGCGAGGCGGCGACGCTCGTCATGATCGCCACGCTGGGGCTGATCGCGGGGCGCACGTGGCGCCGCCGCGCCGGTTACGCGGCGCTTGCGTTCGGTGCCTGGGACATCTTTTATTACGTCTTCCTTCGCCTCATCTCGGGCTGGCCGAGGACGCTGCTGGACTGGGACATCCTGTTCCTGCTGCCGCTTCCATGGTGGGGCCCTGTGCTCGCGCCAATGAGTATCGCCCTGGTGATGATCCTGTGGGGCACTCTCGTGACGCAGTCGAGTGATGCTGCGACCGACTCCCGCTGGGCATGGGCGCTGGGCTGGGTCGGCATCCTGCTGGCGCTCGTCGTCTTCATGATCGATGCCTGGCGTGCGCTCCCGGATGGCCGTGACGCGATCTTGCAGGTGCTGCCGACGACGTTCAACTGGCCGCTGTTCTGGATGGCCTTGCTGCTGATGGCGTCACCGGCGCTTCATCACGTGGCCTTCTTGCTCACGAAGAAGTCTGTATTCCCGCGGGTCTGACGCTTCAACTGCAGCCCAGAGCCGCTCCTCCTGCGTGGCGGGATCCATTTCGCCCGAGCGCGCGTCGCCGACGCCGTGCGTGACTTCCAGGCCGTGCTCGACACCGATCCCAACAATGCCGATGCCCTGAGCATCCTGAGCAACTGCTACCTGATCTCCGGTCGCGTCGACCGGGCGCGGCCGCTCGTCGAGCGCTTCAGCGCGGTGGACCCGTTGAATCCGCTGAGCCAAGCGCTCCGCGGGTATGTCGACATGCTCGAAGGCCGCTCCGAGACGGCCGTGGCCGCGTATCGCGAGATGCTGGAGATGGATCCGTCGAGTCCCATGGCCAGACTGTTCTACGGCATGAACCTGGTGCGCGCGGGACAGCTGGACGAGGCCGCCGCCCGTCCTCGGCGGGTTCGGCGCCGACGTGCAGGGGTCGCTTGGCGCCCGCCTCGGCGCGTGCCTGCGCGCTGCGGTCGACGGAACGATCCACGACGATCTCTCGAAACTCGCGGATGAATTCACGCGTGTCGGCACGATCTCGGATATGTTCGCCCGCTTTCTGGCCTGGTGCTACGCGCAAATCGGCGACGCCGAACGCGCGGTGTGCTGGTTGCGCGTCGCGGCCGACCGAGGATTCATTAATTGTCCGTTTCTTGCCCGAGCACGACATCTTGGTGGCGAAGATCCGGGACGATCCGGCCTTTCAGGCATTTTTGCGGACGGTGCGCGAGCGTTGGGAGCGGTTCAGCGCGTAAAGATGATCTGGCCCCGCCCAATCGCGCCGTCAGCCGAACGTGAAGGCGAACGCCGCCACGCCAGCATCGAGGAACTCGATCTCGAACCGTCGATCGGCAATCGGCTTCGGTTGTCGGATGAGCTGATACAACCGCTGTTCGGCAACGGTGCCGTTGCCCGCCTCGTCGACGTCGACGCCACGAGCAGGACCCGGCGGCTGCCCGTCGATCGACACGCGGAACCGTATCGCGATCCCTTGACGCGGCGGACCCATGACGAGATGAAGATCGCGCGCGTGAAAGCGATACACAATCCGGCCGTTGGGACTGCCCAGGACGGTTGCCTGCTTGCCGATCGTCCAGTCGCCGGCCAACGCCCATTGATTGAGCGCCAACTGCGCCGGCGCAGCATAGCGGTTGCGTCGATCCGGTTCGGGACCGCCGGGCGATGCGAAGTTCTGGGTCCGCTCGTAACCGATGTAGTTCTCCGGAGACCTCAGGTTGTCCCAGTCGGCAGCGGCTTCCAGCCCCGCGCCATCGACCGACACGGACCCGCCGCTGATGCCAGCGACGCCTGCTTCGGCCAGCAGTTGTTGAGTGATTTTTTCGGATCGCTCGTACTCACCCTCGCCGAAGTGATGGTCGCGGATGCGTCCGCGCGCATCAATAAAGTAGAGGGCAGGCCAGTAGTTGTTCTTGAACCCGCGCCAGATTGAGTAATCGTTGTCGATCACGATTGGATAGTCGATCCTCATTTGCTGCAACGCACGACGAACGTTGTCGAGGTTCTTTTCGAATTCGAACTCCGGTGTGTGCACGCCGATCACGGCGAGCCATTGCTTGTACTTCTGCGCCCACGCGCGAACATACGGAAGCGTGCGCAGCCAGTTGATGCAGGTGTAGGTCCAGAAATCGACCAGCACGACTTTCCCGGCGAGGCTTGATTGCGTCAGGCGTGGCGAATTGAGCCACTCGGTGGCGCGATTCAAAGCTGCCCACTCCCGTGGCTCGCCGTCATTCGCCTCCGTCCCAAACCCGCCAAATTGCGCGGCCGCGATCGTCATCGCAGCCGCGCCGAGAAAGCGTCGCCGATTGGCGTCGATGTCACGAGACACCCTGTGCTCGCTAGTTACGCAACGATCTGAAGCCCACGCGAATCTCTTCTGAAAGAAGTTGGGGCTGCTCCCATGCCGCGAAGTGACCGCCTTTGTCGAGCTTGTTGTAATGGATCAGTTTGGGATACGCCCGCTCCGCCCAGCTCCGCGGCGCTGGATAGAGTTCGTCAGGGAAGACGCTCACGGCAACCGGGATGGAGACGCCTTTGGCATTGAAAAACCCGAGTTTGCCCCAATTCTCCCAATAGAGACGGCCGCCAGAGAGCGCCGTGTTCGTCAACCAGGTGATCGTGATGTTGTCGAGGATGTCGTCGCGCGTGAGGCCCTCGGCTTGTCCTTGAAAGACCCGTGAGATCAGCTCGTAGCTGCGTGCGTCGTGATCAAGGAAATACGCCGCCAGGCCGACGGGTGAATCCGCGATTCCGTACAACGTCTGCGGTCGCAGCCCCATCTGGTACCCGTAGCCGATTCCCTTTTGATAGACGAACTGCAGACGCTCGTAAGCGAGTTTCTCATCGGCTGAGAGACCCGATGGCGCCGGCGCGCCGGAAAAGGCCGCCCCGTCAATGTCGGCTGGAAAGATGCCGGGCATGTTGGTGTGAATGCCGAGCAACTCCGGGGGTGCCAGGACTCCCATCATGTCGACGACCACCGCGCCCCAATCGCCGCCTTGCGCCACGAATTTCGTGTATCCGAGGCGCTTCATCAGCACGACCCAGGCACGCGCGATGTGGGGAACATCCCACCCGGTGGTGGTCGGTTTGCCTGAGTATCCGTAGCCCGGCATTGACGGGATCACCAGGTGGAACGCATCGGATGCATTTCCGCCGTGTGCGGTGGGATTGGTTAGCGGGTCGACGATCTTCAGCTGCTCGACGACCGAGCCGGGCCAGCCGTGCGTGACGATGAGCGGCAACGCATCCTCATGCTTCGAACGCACGTGGATGAAATGAATGTCCAATCCATCGATCTCAGTCATGAACTGCGGCAGGGCGCTCAGCCTCGCCTCGCACTTGCGCCAGTCGTAGTTCGTCGCCCAATAGCGCGCCAGCGCCTGAGTCGTCGCGAGCTGTACTCCTTGCGACGCATCTGTAACCGTTTCTCGTTCAGGCCACTTGGTCGCGTTGATGCGCCGGCGCAAGTCGGTCAGTTCGGCTTCCGGAACATCCACACGAAACGGACGAATGGCGGTCTTGTCAGCCGCCTGCTCGCTGCCGGGATGTGTAGCAATGGTTTGCGTCATAGTGTTCTCCTTTGCGATTTCCTCGACGGCATGAGACCAGACGCGTGAAGGTGGATCTATTGGACGATGGTCTTAACCCGATGTCGTTATCAGTGGCTACCACGAAGGGGTAACCGCTCGACTGATTGACTCGGGTGAGCGGCGTTCGATTCGGGGTTGCCGAATGCCGTAACTGCCGTCACGATTGCGAAGGAAGTATTTCAACGAGGAGCGCAAGGATGCGAGTCGCCCCCCAACTCATCGCGGTAATGGTCGTTTTGTCGGTGACGTCTGCCTTCGCGGCGGATTGGCCGTGGATCTACGGACCCAGAAGGGACAACACCTCCGATCAGAAGGGCGTGTTGCGCACTTGGCCAAACGAAGGCCCGAAGGTGCTTTGGACGTCGCCCTTAGGCCTTGGCTTCGGCGGACCGGCCGTCAGCGACGGCAAGGTCTACGTGCTTGACAGGGACGAAAAGGTCGGAGACAAGCTCCGAGTCTTCGATCTGCCCACTGGCAAGGAACTCTGGGGGTTCGCTTATGACGCGCCCGGCAGTTTCATGTTTGCCGGCTCGCGAACGACACCGACGGTGGATGGCGACCTCGTCTACACCTCAGGCCCGCTCGGAGACCTGTACGCCATCAACACGAAGACACGCAAACCGGTCTGGCACAAGAACATCTGGAAGGACTTCGGCGGCGGCGAGCTGCCCAGGTGGGCCATCGTTCAGAATCCGCTGATCTACGGGAACCTGGTGATCGTCGCGCCGTAGACGTCCGAGGCGGGTGTGGTCGCGTACGACAAGCTGACGGGTGAGCTCAAGTGGAAGTCGGTTCCCCTATCGGGCCTCCCCGGATATGTGAGCCCGTCCATCGTCAAGGTCGCCGGCGAAGACCATCTCGTCACGATCACGGCTAGCGTCGGCAGGGGACGCACCGCCAGGGACGGCAGCGTCAACGGCCTCGACCCGCTCAGCGGGAAAGTTCTTTGGACGTGAACTGGCAGTGTCCGATCCCCGTGCCGCAGCCGGTGGACGCCGGCGAGGGCCGGATGCTCATTACGGGCGGCTATGGCGCCGGCACTGCGATGATTAAGGTTCAGAAGAAGGAAGACGGCAGTTACGGAGTCACCGAGCTGTTCAAGAACCCCGATTTCGGCGCGCACACGCAACCGCCGATGCTTCACAAGGATCATTTCTATTCCCATTACACGATCAACGAGCGAAGCGATGGCTTCGTCGCGATGAGCATGGACGGCCAGATCAAATGGAAGACCGACCAGCAGCCGGCGTTCGTGCGGGGCGGGATCATCCTGGCCGACAGTCTGCTGCTGACGACTGACGGCAACACGAAGCTGTATCTCGTCGAGCCCGACCCCTCGGGCTTCAAGCCGCTGGCCAGCGCCGTGGTGCTCGAGCAGGGCGACAACTGGGCGCCCTTGGCGTTGGTTGATGGCAAGCTGCTGGTACGGGGCCAGAAAGAATTGAAGTGCTTGCAGGTCGCGCAATGAACAGCCGCTTCGTTTAGACAGCACCGAGGATTCTCAGCACCACCGTTGCCGCGACAACTAACGAATAGGCGGCTATGCCCCTACGCACCGCTCGCGTCTGGGTGTGCTCGTCCCACCCTGTCCTCGAGATCCACCACGCCAGCAACGGCAGCACGAGTATGCCGTGCATCAACGCGGCGTGTACCGGCTTCAGCCATCCGGCGGTAGCGTACGCGCGCTGCGGATCGCCACCGAAGACGAGTCGCATGCCGGTGGCGATCATCACGCCGCCAACGATCTGGGCGCCGACGAGGGCGACCAGTCCGGCGCGAATCGCCGAGCGGAGGCCTGGCGGCAACGCCATGCCGGCGCGAAATGCCGCGACGGTCAGCACCACGACGATGGCCACAAGGGCGATCCCACCGAGGGCCAGCATTTGGGCGACCGCCGCGTCGAACGGCTTTTCGACGTTGAAATGCGAAGGGACGCCCCGCCACGCCTGCAGGGAAATGAGGAACGTCTCGAGGACGCACGCCGCCGCGAAGATGCCGAGCAGCAGCGTGCGTGTTCGATCTCTGAGGGCCACGAACGAAGAAATGAGCGTGACGTTGATGAGCGTCAGGCCGAAAGAAAGGCCGAACGTGGTGGGCTTGCGCAGCGACACCGGCCCTTCCCAGGTACCGCCGCCGATCAGCAGGATGGTGAGATGGATCATCCCGCTCAGGATCAGCAGGGCGCCGACCACGTAGGCCGCCCGCTCGATGGCTCTCATGTCCCCCTCGCGCCCCTGGATTCGGCGGCAGGTGATACGCGCGCCATCGACGTCGGCAGGACGAAGCCAATGGCGATCATCCAGACGAAACCCGGGAACCGGGTCAGCGGCACGAGCGGCAGCATGCCGGGTGCCATCAGGTAGAGCCAGCTCAACTCGCCGCAGATGGCGACGGCGATCCCGAGGGCCACGATCCATTTCGGAATCAGTTTCATGAACGCCGCGGGAATGGTGACGCCCGCGACGAGAAGGCCAAAGGGAACGGAGAAACCCGTGCCGCCGAGTCCCAGATCGAGCCAATACAGCGCCTGGATTACGGCGCGGTTCTCCGCGATACCTGGTTGTGCCATCGCCCAGAGCACACTCGAGGCCGCCATCATCGTGACGGCGGTCGCGAAGCCGCCGAAGAGCGCGATAGAGACGCCGGCCACGCGTGTACCGAGAAACTGGAGGCGGCTTACGATTGACGCGGTAAAGATGCCCAGCGGGACCGCCGCACCGAACTGCAGAAACGCACAGATGCGGACCGCGCTCGGGCGTGCCTGAAAGAACGCCGCGATCGTGTCGGGAGATTCCCAGGGCCCGGGGAAATGGGGTTGACCGCCGAACACGGTGACCGGGTAGAGGCCGGCCAGGAACAAGACCGTATACACCGCCGCGACCAGCCCCAGCGGTGGGCCGGCGTGCCGCGGGCGGGAGGGATCACGCGCGCCAGGTTTATCTTCTCTAGGTGAACCATTCATTAAGTGAATTATTTGTCAGTGATATTATTTTGTCAACGTGAGCCAATCCAAATCCAGACCCCCCGACGACGGTTCTCCAACGCGCCGCGCTGACTCGCCCGCGTTCCTCCTGACGCAGGTCGGCGCGCATGCGGCGGCGAAGTTCGCAGAGCGCCTGGCCGCCATCGATCTCTCCCCGCCCCACGCCGGCATCCTGCGGTTCGTGAACATGTCCGGTGGGATCAGCCAGCAGGCCCTCGCGGGCAATCTGCGTATTCTGCCAAGCCGGCTCGTGGTGCTGATCGACCAGCTCGAGGAACGCGGCCTGGTTGAGCGCCGGGCGGACCCCGCCGATCGGCGGAGCTATGCGCTGCATCTCACGGACAAGGGGCGCGAGGCGATGAAAGCGATTGGGCGTGTGGCCCGTGATCACCAGGACGCGCTCCTGGCCTCGCTGAGCGCAGAGGAGCGCGATCGGCTGGCGTCCCTTCTTCGTCGAGTGGCTGATCAGCAGGGGTTGCGACCAGGCGTGCATCCTGGTTTTTCGAGGTTACGCCCGGAGAGACGCGCTACGCTGGCGTGAGCGCGCGGCGAGGATTGTCGACGAGCAGCCGGCGCACCTCGGCGTCGGAAAATCCCGCGCGCCGCAGTGCCGGGACGAAGGATGTGAAGACTGTGTCGAAGGGCCGGAACGCGCCGCCGCCCGGTTCGCCGACGTGGTACCAGCCGGCGTCGTGCGAGACCAGCACGGAACCAAGAAGGTCCGCGTCCTTCATCTGCAGCACGAGCGCTACGTGACGGTCCACGCTCGTCGGGCCGACGCCGTCGAACTCGACCCACGCCCCGCGCCGGGCGGCGCGGACGTGAAACGTCTCGTCACGTTCTGATTGGGCGTGCACCCAGATGAACGACGTCGGCGCCGCTCGCGCATCCTCTATTAGATCCAGCTCGGCCACCGCCGCCGCGCCGGATCCGGTGTGAGACGCGATCGGGAGGCCGGTCTTCAGCGTGGTGAGCGCTGCCGCGCGAACGAGCTTCGCGTCGATGTCCGAGAGCGGCGCGCCGTCGACACCGATCTTCAGGAATCCCGGCCTGATCGACGTGTCCTCGATGCCGTCGACCGC
This sequence comes from Vicinamibacterales bacterium, assembly GCA_036258175.1. GTDB lineage: Bacteria > Acidobacteriota > Vicinamibacteria > Vicinamibacterales > 2-12-FULL-66-21 > DATAEE01. The sequence goes on along the minus strand of DATAEE010000203.1, from coordinate 45,344 downwards.
TTCCCGAATCCATCGCGCCGCCAGCTGCTCCGCCGTGTCCTCGAAGGCAAACGCCGGCACGTGCTTGTCGTTCGCGGCGCCGTAGAAACCAGTGTTCGTCACGATGCGCACGCCGGATGCTTCGGATAACCGCTTCAACAGCTGCGGATCGCGTCCGAGATACGCCGGCGTGCAGTCGACGAGCGTTTCGCATCCCAGTTGCCGCACCTTTTGCAGATGCGGCAGCGCAACCTTGAAGACGGCATCCGCATCGTACCGGGAGCGGCTCACCTGCGCGGCGCCGATGAAGTCCACGAGCAGGTGCTCGTGCATCAACGTCACGCCGAGCGCTTCAGGCCGCACGGCACCGGTCACGGTCTGCACGTGGCCTGGAGCGGTCGCCGATGCGCTTCGGAGTTGAAAGCGGGCCGTCGGCAGCACACCGAGCATGCCTGCCAGCCACGCACGCCGGGAAAGGGTCTTCGAAACCAAAGAGCCGATCTACGTCGTGCCGAGAAAGACGCGCAGCACCTCGATTGTCTCTGCTCGCCCCTCGCGCCGCACGTTGTGTCCCGCGCCGGCGATGTGGACGATCTTCCCCTTCGGCAGCAGGCGCGCGATTTCCTCGTCCTGCGCGCGCAGCTCGCCCTGCGCGTCCGCTTTGAGGATCAGCGTCGGCGCCGTGATCTTCGGGAACAGCTCACGCATCGGCGGCCTCGCGGCCGGCGTCAGGCGGACGGTGTACGGGTGATGACGGCGTTTGGAGGGCGCCCAGATTTCGCACTCCGACTTCCCCCACTTGGGTGAGTTCTTCATGCACTCGGCTACGAGCGATGCTTCGGTCTGGTTATCGCGCGCCAGAACGTTGGCCCGGCGCTCCTCGGGTGTGAGCGGCGTCGTGCCCGCAGCCGGCGCCGCCGGAGGCGCAAGCGCGGGGTCCTCGAGGATGACCGCGCGCGGCACGTCGGAGTACTTCGCCGCGAAGTGCGCCACGGAGGCGCTGCCCATCGAGTGACCCATGAGGATTGGCTTGTCGAGCTTCAGCGCCTTGATCAGCGCGGCGAGGTCCTCTACCTGCACGTCGGGCGCGTCGGCGTCGGTCGGCGGATCCGACAATCCGTGCCCGCGTGCGTCGAACATGATGATGTCGTAGCGATCCTGGAAAACGGTCGCCAGGTTGGTCCAGCAGAGCCCGTCGTCCGACGAGCCGTGGGCCAACACCATCGGCGGCTTGGCACCGCCCGTCCGCCAGTAGTGCAGGCGGATGCCGTTCGCCATCACATAGCCGTCGGTCCACCCGGCCGGCGGTTGAGGACCGGAAGCGGTTGGACTGGTGGCGAGAAGAGCCACGAACGTCAGAGCCAGGCTGATCCGGGACTTCACCGAATCCATCGTCAACTCCTTGAAGCAGCGGCCGGGACGAGATCGGGAGTCGGTATCTTAGCGCCTGAGTCCGAAAAGTCACTCCCCTCGCAGGGATTCGACAGGGTCCACGTTTGACGCTCGCCGCGCCGGCAGATAGCTGGCCAGCAACCCGATCGCGATCATCGACGCGGACATGCCGGCGAACGTCGGGACATCGACTGCCTCGACGCCGAAGAGCAGGTTTCCGAGCGCACGCGTCGATGCGATCGCCACAGCGATACCGATGACGATGCCGACCACCACGACACGGAAGCCCTGCGCGACCACCATGCGCCGGACCTGCTCTGCTCTGGCACCGAGCGCCATTCGGACGCCGATCTCCCGCGTCCGTTCGGCGACGATGTACGACAACACGCCGTAGAGACCGACCGCGCCGAGAATCAGCGCCAGTGCCGACGCAATGCCGAGTGTCAGCATGGTGAACGACAGATCCACCATCGAATCGCTCGCCAGTCCGGCCATCGTGAAGACACGGTACATCGGTGCTTCCGGCGCGACCTCGCGGACGAGCGCGCGGACATCCGCCGCGATCGACTCCGCGCGAGGCGTCTTGACGACGTACGCCGGCGATGAGATGACCCAGCTCGTCGGCGTCGGCCCGACGAGCGGGAAATACACGAGCAGCGCCGGCGCCTCGCGGAAGTTGTCCTGCTTTACGTCCTCGACCACGCCAACGACCGTTTGCCAGACCGTCTGCTCCGTCTGACTCTGGCGCTTCAGGCGCTTGCCGATTGCGTTCTCGCCCGGCCACAGCCGATTCGCGGCCGAGCGACTGACGATGACGTTCGGCAGCCCCATCAGGTGATCGTCCGTATCGAACACGCGGCCCGCGAGAACAGAGATCCCCATCGTCTTGAAGTAGTCGCCCGCGGCAAACGTCACCTGCAGCAACGGACCGACGTCCGCCTGGCCGGTCATCCCCTCGGTGCGAAACCGAGCGCCTGCCGTCCCTTCGTTCAGCGGCACGTTCTCGACGAGCCCCACGCGTTCGACGCCCGGAAGCGCCCGGAGTCGATCCATGAACTGCAGGCTGAAGCGTGCATACGCCGGCCCGTCCGGCAGATGTGGACCCTCAGGAGCAATCTGAAACGTAAAGATGTCCGTCGTGTCGTAGCCCGGGTCCACGTGGCGAAGCGTCCAGAAGCTTCGTACGAGGAGTCCCGACCCGATGAGAAGTACCAGGGCAAGGGCGGTTTGCCCGACGACGAGTCCGTCGCGCGCCCAGTGACGCCGGCGGGTCGCGCCGCGTCCTCCCTCGCGCAGGCGCGTGAGATCCGGCGCGGACGCGCGGAGCGCCGGCACGGCTCCGCACGCGAGCGCGGCGAACGCCGTCAACCCGAGCGTGAACACGATTGTCGCGCCGCTCAAGCCGACATCGCCGAGCCGTGGAATGCCGGCCGGCGCGGCACGGACAAACAGCGGCAGCGTCAAACGGGCGAGCGCCACGGCGAGTACACCGGCGAGGGCCGCCACGACGACCGACTCCGACATCTGCAGCCGGACCAGTTGTCCGCGTGCCGCGCCGATCGCACGACGGATCGCGAGGTCGCGCTGACGGCCCTCGGCTCGCACCAGAAATAGATTCGCGACGTTGGCGCACGCAATCAGCAGGACGATCCCGACCGCGCCGAGCAGGACCCAGAGGGGACGCGCGACACCGCCGAGGATTTCATCCGCGAGCGGCTGCACGAGCGCGCGGTGCTGTTCGATCAGGCGCGCGTAAGCCGCCGATCCACCGAACCGCGCGGGCAGCCGCCGGGCCAGAGTATTCAGCTCGGTGGCCACCATCTCGGGCGTCGCCCCCGGCGCCATCCGCGCCACGAGCGGCATGCCGAACCGTCCGGGGACGATGCCGTCCGGGCGGATCTGGTTAGAGATCCAGAGGAGCGTGCCATCGTCGGGGAACCGGAATTCCGGCGGCATGACACCTACAATCATGCGGTTCTTGCCGGCGATGTGGCAGGTCAGGCCGAGCACGTTGCGGTCGCCGCCGAACCACGACGTCCACAGCGCATGACTGATGACCGCCACTCCGTCGTCGTCGGCGGCGACGGGTAGCCGGCCGATCAGGGGCGACGCGCCGAGCGTCGTGAAGAGCGAGCTCGTCGGCGCCGACATGCGAATGCGCTCGACGCGATCACCGGCGCGCAGCGTCGACGTGAATGAGTTGTAGGTCGAGACGTCCTCGAGGAGACGCGCCTGCTCCTTGTACTGGATGAAGAACTCCGCCGCCACGCCGAACTCGGGCGGCATATCGGAACCGGGCGCCGACGCCACGATATGCACGAGCCGGTCGGCATGGGCGTACGGCAGTGGGTCCAGCAAGACCTTGTTTACGACGCTGAACATGCCGGCATTCGCGCCAATCGCCAGGCTGAGCGTGCCGACTGCCATGGCCGTGAAGCCGGGATTGCGCCCCAGTGCGCGCGTGGCGTGACGGAGATCGCGGGTCCATTCGTGAAATAGTTCGCGCATACAAGACGCTTGGACGAGGTGACGGCCTGTCGAGTTGGGCAACGGCCCGGAAAACAAGCGCTTCCCTCGTCGTTTTTCCGTCTTACTAAGTAGGAACAATGGACGAAAGTTCCGTCGACACTATCCGAACAGCCAAGGCCGGTCGCGTCAAGCGTCCCAGGAGAGCGTGGCCGCGTTGGGTGGCCGCCCTTTTCGCTGTGATCGTTGTGACCATCGTGTTCCTCGCGAGCGACAGGGAACCGCTCGCCCTGGACGAGCGCGCGATGAGCCGGCTGCCCGGACGCTTCGTTGTCCTTTCCCACGGCCCTACGAACTACGAGGTCGCAGGCCCTGAGAACGGGCCCGTCGTCTTGCTGATTCCCGGAATTTCCATCCCCAGAGCTGTCTTCGGCCGGACGCTCGCGCCGCTCGCCGCGGCCGGCTATCGCGTGATCAGCTTCGATCTTTATGGACGCGGTTTTTCGGCCCGGCCGCACGTCCGGTACGACGCCCGTCTCTTCAACCAGCAGATCGATGATCTGCTGGCGGCGTTGCAGGTCGAAGGTTCCGTCAACCTCATTGGGCTGGCGTCCGGCGGGTTGCAGGCGATGCTCTATGCCGACGGACGGCCCTCGCGCGTGAAGAGCCTCGTCCTCATCGCGCCGGATGGAGTGGATGGCCCGGTGACGGGCTTCGTTCGCCTGGTGCGGCGTCCCGTCGTGGGTGAACTTGCCGGCCGGCTCGTCATGAACGCCGTGGGCCAACGCCGCTGGGAGGAGAGGCTCCAAAACTACTCAGCCGACCGTCGCGTGGTCGACGACGTCGTCCGGCAGTTCCGGGCGCAGCTCGAGTACAAAGGCTTCTGGCGGGCGCTGGTATCCTCGATCGCGAGCCTTCCGATCAGCGAGTCGAGCGAGCTGTTTCGTCGAATCGAACGGCGGGGAACGCCGACGCTCGTTCTCTGGGGCACCAGCGACGTGATCATTCCCACGCCCTTGGGTCAGGAAGTGCGGAAGCTAATGCCGTCCGCGACCTACATTGAAGTACCCGCAGGGCACCTTCCTCAGTACGAGAGACCGGATCTGACCAACGCCGCCATCCTGAAGTTCGTGGCCCCGCGCCGCTCAACTTGATGGGCGGATTCCAACCGTGTGATAAACTTTGGTCAGCTTTCTGACAGCCGCTGACCGACCTTCCGCATCAGATCCGAATTCCTTCGCTTCTCCTGCGTTCCGTCGGCCGAGCATTCCGCTCGAGCCTGCCATCAGATCGATTTGCATCCGCGAGATGCAGGAGTAGTCATGAATACCAAGCTGTATGTCGGCAACCTGCCGTACGAGACCACCGAATCCGAGTTACAGACCCTGTTCGAAGGCACCGGCCAGGTGAGCACCATCAACATCGTGCGCGATCGGGCCACTGGTCAACCGCGCGGATTCGCGTTCGTCGAGATGGGCGATGTCGAAGGCGCGCGACGCGCTATCACTGAGCTCGACCGGCACCAGATTGGTGGGCGGAACCTCACGGTCAACGAAGCGAAACCGATGGTCGCTCGCTCGAGTGGCGGATCCGGTGGCGGCCGTCAGCGGCGCGAACCGCGCTGGTAAGCGGCATCGGCTCACGTCCATACCGCGCCCGGACTCTTACCGGTCCGGGCGTTTCCATCGGCCCATCACGTCCTATCGATCGATTGATTCAACCGCCGAACGGAAGGCTTCGGCATCAAACTGCCAATCCTCGTTCAGCTCGAAGCTCGCGGCCACCTCGCAGGCGTGTTGAGGGTGCGAGGGATCCGATTGCAGCCACGCGGCCGTGTCTCCGCGTTCGCACCATGCGGTCAGCGCGCTAAAGCGGATGACCCACACCAACGCCCGGTTGGCGTCGTCGAGAAAGCGGTGGCAGACAGCATCAAGCGGCACCGACGCATTCAAGTCCCGCTCGCACGTGAACTCCGACACGGTCAGTGCGACCACGTCAGACGGACTCGTCGGGAACGGGGTCCTTCGCATGTCCACCTGCCGTAGCTACGGCGCATCGCCGCTGTCCCCGGCAGTGGCGGCGGAATGGTTTGCGAGTTCCGCCAGACGCTTGACGGCTTTGGCCCGCAGCGCCGCCGCGTCCCGTGCAATTTCGGCCTCGCCCGCCTGTTCGACGCGCCCCACTCGCCGGTCCAGGGCCGCGATGAGTTCCTTGAGCTCACGGGTGAGCTCAGACACGCTTACCGGCATGGTGATCAATGACCCTCACACAAAGGCTTTGGTGAGGGCTGGGCCGGGATGGCCTAGGGCTCAGAAAAGCACGAGACGCTAATTATATCCGAACGATGCCACCGTGGCTGGCACATCGTGTCTGTCATTAGCGCCGCGGCAATTGTCGATCGAGGATGATGGCGCGCCTCAAGAGATAAGTCTAAAGTCCAAGCGCCGAAGCCGGGGCAATCCCTCACCATACGGCCGGTTTTCCAATGGCTGCTGGGAGCCTAGGCCACGGATAACTTCAACAGGAAACACACGCCATGCCCACACGAATGTCGCGACGTGATTTCGCCAGGCGCACTGCCGTCGCGTGAATCCTGGCTGAAAGCGGTGAGCGAACAACCTCGGCTCCACGGGATCTCAGCGGCACTGCAGGATCGAGCAGGTGGAAACCAACGTAGTCGATGTTATTTAGGCCGGTATTCGTCAGCACGACCACCGCGCGCCGTGCCTCGATGTCCAGCCCAAGAAAGGTTGAATACCCGCCAGTAAGGCCCACGGTCCACGTGATCCGACGCTTGCCGGGTCGCGAGATGAACCAGTTGAATCCAACACGCGCCTGCTTGAATGCAGAAGGTATCCCCGGATAGTCGACACCCTCGCCGACCTGCCGCAGTCCACGATGCGAAGTGCGCATGGCCAACATCAAGTCGTTCTCTTCCGGTGACACGTTGGCAGCGGCGAACGCCAACATGTCATTCATCGTCGAACGAAGTCCGCCCATACCTGCGACCGCAGGAAAATCCCAGTGCGGGACGGGATTGCCGGCGCGGTCGTGCCCACCGACGACGTGATCCTTCATCCACGGCGTGAATGCGACCGCGGTGTGGGTCATTCCTAATCGCCGCAGGATGCGATCCGACACGAGCGCCGCGTAGGTAGTTCCGGCGCGCAACTCCAGGACGTGACCCAGCAGCCCGACGCCGAGATTCGAGTATTCGAAGCGGTCGCCGGGATCACGCGGCAGCTCATAACCCGACAGACACTCGTACAGCCGCTTGATGGTGTAATCACCGAAGGGACTTGCAGGACTCGCAGGTGCAAGATTCGGCGGCATGAACGGCAGGCCGGAATAATGAGTCGTCAGATCGAGCAGCGTAATCATCTTTCCGTTGCGCGCGGGAACACGAACGCCGGACGGCAACAGATCCGCCACGGGATCCGCGAGCTCGACTTCGCCGCGCCGCACCATGTCGGCGAGCAGGATTCCAGTGAACACCTTTGTCATGGAGCCGATCTCGAACACACTCTCGCCATCAAGCGGAAGGGCGTTGGAACCCGGATTTCCATGAGCGAACACGCGGCGGGCCCCGGCTTCATCCAGCAGGCCGACGACGATGCCCTTGATTCCGTGGTTGTTAACGAGTTGCGGGAGCAGTGCCTGGACCGCTGGGCCCGATGGCAATGGCGCCTGCGTCGATGCCGACGCGGTTAACAGAAGGAATACGGCGACCGCAGTAGCAACTCTCACGACGACGGTCTCAATATGCCTGACTATAGGCCAGCTCGGCCGTTAGGTGGGACTTATCCTTATATTGGAGTCGCGAAGGCGGGGTGACCGTCGGGCCTTGATTCCGGCCGGCCCTTATTACGCGATCGCCTCGAGCGCCGCGCGGTAGCTCAGCGCGCGACGACGCGAAGGCGCCGCGGGGCTTGAAGGGTCAGAGTCGTCGTCGTCGTCGTCGTGACTGCGTAGGTGGCTGCGACCGGGCGGTGGTCGGAGACGGTTCCCGTGTCGTACACCTGCGCGGATTGGAGCGTCAGCTGCGTCGCGCCGTTGGACCGCCAGATGTAGTCGATCCGGCTGTTTCTGGTATTGCCTGCGGTGTTGCTCGGGTAGGAGACGGCAGTCCCCGCAGCCACGGCGGCTGGCCACGCGTCTTGGTAGGCGGCCCTCAGCGGCTGCAACTCTGCGGAGGTCGCGCCTGCGTTGAGATCTCCCATGATGATCCGCTGCTCGGGCGCGGTCGCCGCCCAGCTCGTGAGCTCCGCGACCTGCGTCGTCCGCATCGAAGCGGAGGCGTCGTCGAGATGCGTCGAGAAGACGGAGATGCGGGTCCCGTTCAGCGTGAGCGTCGCTCGTGCGACCGACCGCTCTGCGCTAAGTAGACGCCGGTCACATGCGTCGATACGAATACGACTGAGGACGAGATTGCCCTGACCGGTCGCGGCACCAACCCTCTGCGCGAAGCATCCGTACCACGGCACACCCGTTTTCGACTCGAGCAGTGATTCGAGCACGGCAGGCTCGTCGGCGTTGTTGTTGTAGCCGTTCTGCTTCTCGACTTCGTTCAGCGAGACGACGTGCGCGCCGATGTTTTTAATCCATGTGGTGACGCGATCGAGGTTGTTCACGGCGCCCGTGTCCACGCCGTGATGGATGTTCCAGTCCATCACCTTGAGCGTGGCGGCGGCCTGCGCCTGCACGGAATCGGCTGGGCCGAGGGCGCCGGCCAGCACGACGCACGTTGCCGTGCCGACCGTACAAACCCGCGCTGCATTCAATGGCATGCTGAAGGGCAAACCTGACGAGTAACCGCGACAGGCTTGCCAGTACGGTGCCGGCCGAAACTCTTGCGACGATCGGCGAGAACGGGCCCTACGGCGAGTCGACTGCCAACAAATCGGGGAGCCGATTACAAGACAGTAACCGGCACTTTATACCCCAGCTCGGTCCTCAAGCGCTCAAAATAGGCGCGTCTATCAGGCTCGCGCCAGCCGCATCTCCAATACCTGGATGAGTCCGTCGGCAGGCGTCCACGCGCGCTCGAAGCGCCAGCCGGATTGCGCGCCCAGCGCCGCGTATTCCGCGGCCGACCGCTCGCGCCCCGTCCCCCAGCACATCATGTGCAGGTCGAACAGCTTTGCGAAATGCGGTTCGTCCGCATTCGGGACGACGTGCTCGATGACGAAGAGCCGCGCCTGCGGAGTGGCGGCCGCCGCCGCGTTCCAGAGGATGCGCGAGCATTCGTCGTCATTCCAGTCGTGCAGGATCATCTTGAGCATGTACGCGTCAGCCCGCGGAACCGACTTAAACATGTCTCCGCCCACGTACGTGCAACGGTCGGCCACACCGAGGCGCGGCGCCCAGAGCGCGTCACGCTGCGCGATGACCTGTGGCAGATCGAGGACCGTGGCGCGCAAGTGGGGGTGCCGGGCCAGCATCGCCGACGCGAGGTGGCCGTAGCCGCCGCCCACGTCGCAGAGCTGTGAGATGCCGCTGAAGTCGTAGCCGGCGAGAGACTCCGACACCCAGGCGATGTGAGCGTTGGAGTAGCTCGTCATTGCCTCGTTGAAAATTTCACCGTACGCGAGATCCTCTGCCGCGTAGTCGAACGCCATGCGGCCGAACTCGCGCTCGAACGCGTTCTGGCGGCCGTCGCGAATCATGTCGGGCAGGTGCTGCCACAACGCGTAGTGGACGGGCCCTTCCTCGAGCAGCGTCACGCCGCGGAGGGTGCCGGGATGATCGCGCCGCAGCAGTACGCCCGTCGACGAGAGCAGGAACGATTTGCCTGGAAGCTCGCGGACGAGCCCGAGCGATCCGAGGGCGCGGAGCAGGCGATACAGGAGCGGGGCGTCGACGCGAAGGGCCGCCGCGACAGACGCGGCGTCGAGCGGCTGCCGTTCGTCCAGCGCGTCGAAGACACCGAGCCGCACGCCGGCGTGGAGCGTCTGGCTGCGCCAGCGTCCGAAGATCAGATCCATCACCTGATGGACGTCGGCCTGTTCACTGCGCGAGGTGGTCGCCGTTGGCATCGCGGACATCTGAACCTCCCAAGACGAGTATCGTTGTGAGTATTGTCGTTTAAACGACTAAATGGGACGAGACGCTGCCCTTCGTTGTTCCCACGTGTGTTACCGCCCGCCTCGCGCGCCGTCGGGGGGAAATGTTCCGAGGTCGGACAGGACGTCCTGGAGGAGCGTGGCCAGCTGCCCCAGGCGCCTCGGCCCGATGTGCCCGATCACCGCCCGCGGAAACCGATCGACATCGGCGTCGAGCTTCTGAAGCATCGCGAGGCCGGCGTCGGTAATCCCCACCTCGACGACCCGCCGGTCCCCTCGATCCCGAACGCGATCCACGAGCCCTCTGTCTGCCAGCCGGTCGACGAGCCGCGTGACGTCGGGATCGCGCGCGACCATGCGATCGCTGATCTCACGGCAGGCGAGGCGTGTGGGCCTGGCGCCCCTGAGGATCCGGAGCACGTTGTACTGGCTGACGGTCAGCTGGAACCGCGTCTTCAGGAGGCGCGCCCACGGCTCGAGGACCCGGGCGGCGGTGTGCTGCAACGCCAGGATCACCTCCTCTTCCCTGGAGGCGAACGGCTTGGTCTGCTTCAGCGTCCGGGCGAGCGTCGTGGCCATGGCGCGCAACAATAGTCGTTTAAACGACTATTGTCAAGCGGCATAACTACCGACCGCCCCGCGTGAAAAGAAACGCCACTCATCCGGGAACCGAACAGGGAATCGGTGTGCGGCGCTGCGCGGCGCGTTCCTCAGAACTTTGTCGCGCCCTCGGCGGCCTTCTGGCGCGTTTGCGCCTGAAATCCCGGGCATCACGCTTGCGATGTCTGCCGCGCCCAGCCTTGTTTGGAGATGAGGTACATGAAGCAGACGACAACGATCACACTTCTGGCGGCGGCGTTGGTGACGGTGGGCTGCGGATCCCCTGCGCTCATAACGGGACCGAGCGCCATCGAGACGAAGACAGTTTCCGGACTCCAGGCGGATACGCACTCGCCGCAGGGCGCCACCTCCGGTCCGATCTACAGTCCGCGGCCAGCGCCCGAGCCCGAACCGGAAGCGGTGCCTTCGTCGCCGGCTCCTTCGTCACAGTCACAGCCCGCGCCGGAAGGTCCGTGCGGCGCAACGCCCTGCGCTCCGCCAGAGGAGTTCACGTGCCCGCCCGGGATGGTGGTCGTTCTGCGTGACGTGTTGACGTGCGAGCCAGCCCCTGCACCCGTGGTCTGTCCGGTCGGGACGCACCCGGTGCTGAGAGATACGATCGTTTGCGAGCCGGATTAACTAGCGAGACGCGCGAGCCGAGCGCGTCGCGTCAGCGGCGTCCTGATGTGTGGCCAGCGGTGCCGCGTCGATGGCGCAGTGATGTCGGCGATCGAGTCGGGCGGCTGGACACGCGTTCGCACGGCCGGCGACCTCGTTGCGAATAAAGAGCCACGCGAGTACCCCGCCGGCGGCGGCCAGCATCGCGCTGATCAGCATCGCGGTACGGAAGCCGCTGCCGAAAGCGGCCGGGTCCCGGTATGTGTCCCCGGTCAGACCCGCGATCCCGGGGATCACCGCGATCGCCAGCAGCCCCGCTCCGCGGGAGATGGCGTTGTTGACCCCTGAGGCGATGCCCGCATGACGTGCGTCAGCGGCGGCGAGCACGGTGGCAGTAAGGGGAGCAACGGTCAGCGTCAGCCCGAGCCCGAAGACGATCACTCCTGGCAGTACCGTACGGAGGTAGGTGGCTCCCTCCTGGACACCGCTCAGGAGCATGAGGCCGGCGGCGAGGCTGAGTGGCCCGACGGTCATCGGCAGGCGAGGTCCGATGCGCTCGGCTAGCAGGCCGGCACGGGCGGAGAGCGCGAGCATGATCGCGGTGATCGGCAGCATGGCGAGGCCCGCCTGGAGCGGCGAATAACCGACGACCTGCTGGAGATTGACCACGAGCAGAAAGAATGTAAGGCCGAGACCCGCGTACACAACAAAGGTCACCAGATTGGCGGCGGTGAACTGCCGCGAGCGGAAGATGTCGAGCGGCAGCATGGGGTGGCGGCTGCGCCACTCCACGGCGACGAGGGCAATGAGCGCGGCCAGGCCGGCCGCGCCGGCAGCGAGGGTTACCGCGCTCGTGCCACGCTCGCCCATATCTGTGAGCGACCAGGACACCCCCGCCAGGCCCGCAGCAGTCAGCGCAGCGCCGCCGAGGTCGATGCCGGGCACTGACAAGGGATCGCGCGTCTCGGGGACGTGACGGAGCGCGACGACAAAGGCGGCGACGGCGAGCGGCAGATTGATCAGAAAGATCAGGCGCCACGACCCGACGCCCACGAGCCACCCGCCAACGAACGGCCCGACCGCGGCCGCGATTCCTGACAGTCCCGACCACGCGCCGACTGCCCGCGCGCGATCACCGGGTGCGAACGATGCCTGAATGATCGCGAGGCTACCGGGCGTCAGCAGTGCCCCTCCAACCCCCTGAAGTGCACGCGCGGCCACGAGTGCTCGCGCGGTCGGCGCCAGGCCGCACAGCAGGGAGGCCGCGGCGAACCAGGCGATCCCGACGAGGAAGACCCGCCGGCGTCCGAACCGGTCGCCGAGGGAGCCGCCGATGAGAATCAGGGACGCGAGCGTGAGGGTATATGCGTTCAGGATCCACTGGAGGCCGGCAACAGTCGCGTCGAGTTCAGTGCCGATCGTGGGCAACGCGACGTTCACGACCGTTGCATCCAGAAAGGCGACGCCCGAGCCGAGCACCGTCGCGAGCAGGACCCAGCGCGCCTGCGGCGTTCCCCATGTAACCAGTTCGTTTCTAGGCGTCGATCCGCCCACGCGTTCAGCCGCCATCGCGGGTTCCATGTCGTCAGCCTGCCGAGCTATGCTCCGTCACTCAACGGCTTGACCAACAGGCACGCGATGAACGCCCGGGCCAGCGGCGGAGGTCAAGTGCGCACCGCCGAGTCTGTTCCGATAGAGGACGTAAGACCCGGCCACCAGCAGCAAGCCGATGAGCGGCATCACCCAGGCGCTCGGCGGATCGCCGACGGCGATGTGTGAGAACAGCGCGCCAATCAGATCGAAGACCAGTCCCGCGTACGCCCATTCCTTCAGTCTCACGAAGCGAGGAACAAGGACCGCCACGACGCCGAGAATTTTGGCCGTGCCTATGAAGGGAAGGAGATAGGCAGGGTATCCGAGATGCGCGAAAAGGGCGACGGCCTGCGGAACTTGCAGGATGTCGGGCACAGAGGCCATGAGCATGAAGCCCGCCATGAGCGCTGTTACCGACCAGTAGAGGCTCTTGGTTGTCATGCTGTTCTCAGCTCACTTTCCGAGCCACGGGAGCACCTATATCTTCGTCCGACGATCTGTCCCGAGCTGGTCGGATCGCGCGCAGCGGGAGCAATGCACGCACACGGTCGTCGCTCAGCCAGAGCGCTCCCCAGAGAAGGACGGCGACGTACATCGGGAACAGAACGTGGGTGAAGAGTGGACTGCCCACTCGTACGTGTGTCGCAATCGCGCCGCCGAGATACCCGGTCCACAGAATCGCGCCGAGCACGGACGTTCGTGGCATCAGGAAGATGGCCAGACAGATCAGCTGGAGGACGCCGAGCGGGACGATGACGCTCTCCGGGTAGCCGAGCTGCGTGGTCCTGTCGACAGCCGCCGGCACCTTCAGCACTTTGAGCGTGGCGTCGAACAGAAGGAAGAGGACGGCCAGCCCGCTGATTACGCGTGCGTACCAGCGCGGCGGCTCGAACGCCTCGATCCGGCGCGTCGACGTGACGGTCTTCATGGGACCTCCTGACCTTCGAACGCGTGTCTATTGACATGTCGAACGAGGCGCTGCGGAATCGACTGGCAACCACGTCGCCCCCAAGCTGATCTATGACGCCCCGGTGGCCTGCTCGAGAACCTGCACGATGCTCCGCTCGGCCATCACGCTATCTTCCAAGCGCCTCCACGAGTAATTCGACGGTCGCCGCTCCCGAAAAATTCTGCTGCCCGGTGATCAGATTGCCGTCGCGGATAGCGAACGCCCGCCACATGCCCGCCCGCACGTAATTCGCGCCGATGCGCTTCATCTCGTCTTCGATTCGCCAGGGCATCACGTGTTTGTCCCTCGACAGCAGGTTCATTTGCCACACGGCGTTGTCGGCGAAATCTTCTTCGACGTTCGCGAAGCCCGTAACCGTTTTGCCGGCGGCCAGGTGCTCGCCGCTGGAGAGCCGGGCGTACTTGAGAATCGCGACGCCATGGCAGAGGGCCACGGCCAGCTTTCCTCGCTCGTAGAACTCGACAAACGTCCGATGAAGGCTCGAGGCCGAATCGAAGGTGAACATCGGCGCCTGACCACCGGCCACGAGGATCGCGTCGAAGCTTCCGATATCTATGTCCGTGACCAGCCTCGTGTTCTCGATGAGGGCCGCACACCGCGGGATCGCGAGGAACCCCATCGTGATGAGATCGGTCGACGAGTACCCGCTCGGGTCTCTTGGATCGCTGAGTGCGTCGGGTTGACACGCACCGCCGGCGGGCTGAACAGCTCGACGTCGTAGCCCCGCTCGTTCAGCAGGTAGTACGAATGCGTCAGCTCGCTCCACCAGAAGCCGACCGGCCAGCCGGTCGTCGTCGAGGTCGCCGGGTTCGCGAGGACAATCGCGACCCGCTTCCTTCGCGCAGCGTTCACGGGATTGGGATCCTGCAGACTCATTGGACTCCTCACCAGACGGCGATCAAACGGACCGGCCCACCGGTTGCTCCTTTGACTTTGGTAGCGCCCACAAAAACGGTTGACCCGACAGGCGGGACCTGCCGCAGATTCGCGACGAGCTCGACAGCCCATTTGCCGGTGGCGAGCCACACTTTGTGGGCGGCGTACGTGGCGTCCAGGCCCGGATCTATCGAGAGTGTGTCGACGCCGATTCCGGACACCTGTCGCGCGCGCGCCAGAAACGAGGCGGCCTCCGGCGAGAATCCCGGGAAATGCATCTTCCCGGAAGCATCGGCGTTGACGAACGCTTTCGCGTCTTTGATCCGGGAGTCCCATCCTGATGCCATGAACACGGCCGCGTGCTCCGCGATACGGCCGTGCCGGCGTTCCCAGGCTTCGATGTCAGCCACCGTCAGCGAGGTATCCGCGTTCGAGGCGGCTCGAGTGGACACGTCGATGACGGCGAGCGGAACGACGAGACTGTCGATCGGCAACTGATCCAGCGACCGTCCGCCGTCGAAGAAGTGGCTCGGCGCGTCGATCTGCGTTCCCAGGTGTTCGTGGATGTCCCATCGGTAGGCAGCAACGCCATCCTTCGCGACGGTCGCGATCGGCGTCTTCCTGAATGGAAACGTGATCCCCGGTACTGGGATGTAAGGCGTGTCCTCGTCCAACGTGTGCGTCAGATCGACAACGTGTGCGAATCGGCGCTCAAGCTGAGGAGTTGTCCTCGCAACTGTGGCCAGATATGGGAGGGCAATCACTGCGCACCCCGCCAGGACGCCTGCTCGGCTTGTGGCGCTCATCCCACCTCATCCCAACGAAAAATTGAACGGAAAGTTCAACGGGACTCTCCGGGTCCCGTCGCACCTGGCCGTCATAGGTGAATGACGCGGCTTTCCAGTACCAGGTTTCGGAGACCGCTCGTCACTATGAGGAAGGCGGGGAGAACACGTCCTCTCGATGGCGGCCCGGATGATGCTGTCCGCCGCCTCCGGCCAGGCACTAGAATATCGGCCCGGCCGATCCATGTGCCGGAGGACATGCGATGGACGAGACGCGCGAACGACCGGCGGAATGGACGAGACGCGGATGGTTGTCAACGCTCACGACGGGCCTGATTAGCACGGCCGTCGGCGACACGACAAAGGCGCAGGACACCAGACCCGCCACCCGGCAGCCGCCGGCCGATCGCAAGCCGCCACTTCCGCTCGTCGAGTTCCAGCCGAAGAGCATGCTGCACGCGACCGAGACACCGGTGGTGCGCGCACGCTTCCCCGTCATCGACTTCCACACGCATGTCTCGCCCCGTCCGCGCTCGGAGAGGCCGAGCGTGCCGCCGGCGAAGCTCGTGCCCGTCATGGACGCCGTCAACGTGCAGACGATGGTGAACCTGACTGGCGGATCGGGCGAACAGCTCGCCAGCACCATCAAGGACTTCGACCGCACGTTTCCGCAGCGGTTCGTGTCGATGACCGAACCAACGTGGACGCGCGCCAGCGAGCCGGGTTACGCCGCGTGGCAGGCAGACGAGATCGCAAAAGCCAAGGCGGCGGGAGCCGTCGGCGTCAAGGTGCTCAAGACGCTCGGCCTGTACCTGCGTGACGGCGGCGCCGAAGGCAAGCTCGTTCGCGTGGACGATCCACGGTTCGATCCCATGTGGGAGGCCTGCGGCCGTCTCGGTCTGCCAGTGGCGATTCACGTCGGCGATCCGGAGGCCTTTTTCCTGCCGATCGATCGCTTCAACGAGCGCTACGAAGAGCTCCACGCGCATCCCGACTGGTCGTTCCACGGCAGGGACTTCCCGCCGCTCACGGAGATCCTGAACGCGCGCGATCGCGTCTTTGCGAAGCATCCGAAGACGACGTTCGTCGCGCTGCACGTGGGCCACTGGGCCGAAAACCTCGGCGCGGTTGGCGAGATGCTCGACAAGTTCCCGAACGTGCAGGTTGAAATCGGCGCGCGCGTCGGCGAGCTCGGGCGCCAGCCGCGAACGTCGGCGCGCTTCTTCGACAAGTATCAGGATCGCGTCCTGTTCGGCACCGATGCCGTGCCGCTCGGCTTCGAAACGCCTCAACAGATCTTCGGAGAAGATCTGTATCGAATCTACTACCGCTTTCTCGAAACGCTCGACGAGTACTTCGACTACGCGCCCGCGCCCGTCCCGCCGCAGGGCCGATGGCGGATCTACGGGATCGGCCTGCCGGAACAGATTCTCCGCAAGGTGTATTACGAGAACGCCGAGCGCATGCTTGGTCTGAAGCTCGTCGGGAAATAGCGCGTCTGAATGGAGCGACCCGTGCGACTACGAAAGATGCGAACGGCGGCCATCCTTGCGGCATGCGGTCTGGCGTCGAGCGGCCAGGCGGCGGCTCAGGTGAAAACCGCCGCCGGACTGGTGGAGGGCACGAGCACCAGCGACGGGCGCATCCGCATCTTCAAGGGTATTCCGTTTGCCGCGCCGCCGGTCGGCGACCTGCGGTGGAAGGAGCCCAGGCCCGCGGCGCGCTGGGACGGAACGCGGAAAGCGACCGAGTTCGGATCGAGATGCCTCCAGGGGCAGATCTTCGGCGACATCGTCTTCACCGACAAAAGCGAAGACTGCCTCAGCCTGAACATCTGGACGCCGGCAAAAACCGCGACCGAGAAGCTGCCGGTGATGGTCTGGATCCACGGCGGCGGCTTCCAGGCGGGCGCCGGCGCGGAGCCGCGCCACGACGGCGACGCATTCGCCCGCAAGGGCGTGGTCCTCGTTACCTTCAACTACAGGCTCGGCGTCTTCGGTTTCCTTGCGCATCCGGAGCTGACGAAGGAATCCGGACGCAACGCGTCCGGCAACTACGGTCTGCTCGATCAGATTGCGGCGCTCCGATGGGTGCAGGACAACATCGCGGCGTTCGGTGGGGATCCGGGCAACGTGACGATCTTCGGCGAATCGGCCGGGTCGTTTGCCGTCAGCGCGCTGATGGCGTCGCCGCTCGCGCGCGGACTGTTTCACAAGGCGATCGGCGAGAGTGGCGCGTTCTTCCCCCGCGGCGCTGGACCGCTCGCGCTGGCATCCCTCCCTGCAACCGAAGAACGCGGAGTGACATTCGCCGAGGGGCTCGGCGTGCCGTCACTGTCGGCGCTGAGAGCGCTGCCCGGCGACGCGGTTCTGGCGGCGGCGCTCAAGACCCAGCCCTGGTTCGCGCCAAACCTCGACGGTTACGTTCTGCCGGAAGCCGTGGATGACGTCTTTGCCGCGGCAAAACAGACTCGCGTACCGCTCCTCGCCGGCTGGAACGCGGACGAAGTGCGGAGCGGCGTCGTGCTCGGCAAGGTAAAGCCGACCGTTCAGAGTTTCGCGGAGGATCAGCGTAAGCGTTTCGGCGACCAGGCTGACGCGCTCCTCAAGGTGTACCCCGCTTCTACCGACGCAGAGGCACTGGAATCCGCCGCTGCCCTCGCGAGTGATCTTTTCATCGGCTATTCAACGTGGAAGTGGCTCGAGACCCACGCACAAACCGGTCAGGCGCCCGTGTACCGGTACTCCTTCGATCGTAAGATTCCCGTTGCGCCCGACGCCACAATCAACGGCGTGCGCGCCACGTCGCGCGACATCGGCGCGCGCCATGCCGGCGAGATCGAGTACGTCTTCGGCGCGCTCGATTCGCTGAAGAATGTTCCGTGGGAACCGAGCGACCGCAAGTTATCTGATGCGATGACGACGTACTGGGCGAACTTCGCGCGCACCGGTGACCCGAACGGCGCCGGGTTGCCGAAGTGGCCGCGCTACGACCAGGGCGGCCGTGTGCTGCACCTCGATGAGACGATCCGCGATACAGACGATCCGCTGAGGCCTCGATACGAAGCGCTCGACGCGATCAGGCGCAAGCAGAGCAAGTCGTAGCACGCTGCCTGATTGTTCACGCAAGATCGCGCCTGTCGCGCGTTCGTGACACTGACGCGGTCTTGCGCTATCGTCGCGGCATGCCTCGAGCCGCTATCTTCCTGCTCGCGATCGTCCTGACTCTGCAGTTGAGCCCCGCGGCTCACCAGCTGCCTCAAACGCGAGCCGCCGGCGAGGTCCTCGCCGCCGACACGCCTCGGACGACCGTCGAGGGCAACAAGTTCACCGCGCCGGCCGGATGGCGGATTGAAGTGCGCGGCCCGGCGACGATCCTCACTGCGCCCGAGGGTGATTCGCGCATTGCCCTCGTCGACGTCCGGGCCAAGGACGCCGACACGGCAGTCGCAGCAGCGTGGAAGGCGTACCGGTCGGATGCGAAGTGGCCGCTCAAGGTCGCCAACGATTATCCGGACAAAGATGGCTGGTCCAACATCCGGGACTACTCCTATCAGACCTCTCCGAACGAAAAGCGCAATGTTTCTGCCAACGCGCGGCGCCGCGGAGACATCTGGACGGTCGTGATCTACGACATGGATCAGGCGGTCGGCGAGAAGCGTGGCGGGCAGGTCGCGCTGATCTTCGGCCGCCTCTTGCCGAAAGGCTACGAGCGCGAGACGTTCGCCGGGAAGACCGCGCACAAGTTGGACGCGAAGCGGATCGCCGAACTGTCCCGGTTCGTCGAGAGCGGCATTCAGACGCTCGGCGTCCCGGGTGCGTCAATCGGCATCGTGCAGGACGGAAAAGTCGTGTTCGCGGGTGGCTTTGGCGTCCGTGAAATCGGTCGCGCTGCAAAGCCGGACGCCGAAACGCTCTACAGCATCGCGTCGAACACGAAGGCGCTGACAACGCTGATGCTGGCGAAGCTGCTCGACGAAGGCAAGCTGATGTGGGAGACGCCGGTGACGAGCCTCCTGCCTTCGTTCAAGCTCGGCGACGAAGATGTCACGAGCCGCGTGCTCGTGAAGCATCTGATCTGCGCGTGTACGGGCCTGCCGCGCCAGGACTACGAATGGTTGTTCGAATTCAAGGGCATGACGCCCGACGGCGCGCTCAAGACGCTCGGGACGATGAAGCCGACGAGCAAGTTCGGGGAGATGTTCCAGTACTCGAACCCGCTCGCCGGCGCCGCGGGCTTCGTTGGTGGCCACGTCGCATACCCGAAGCTCGAGCTCGGGGCCGCCTACGACGAGGCGATGGCGAGCCGCGTGTTCGGTCCGCTCGGCATGACGGCAACGACGTTCGACTTCCCGCGCGCGCTGGCAGCGAATCACGCCGGCGCTCACGCGCCCGACATTCATGGTAAGCCTGCGCGCGCCGTCATGGAGGTGAACTACGCGGTCATTCCGGTTCGTCCCGCCGGCGGCGCCTGGAGCAACGTTCGCGACATGCTCAAGTACGTGCAGATGGAGCTCGACGAAGGCGTGCTGCCGGGCGGCACACGCTACATCGCAAAAGACACGCTGCTCGCCCGCCGCGCGCCGCAAGTCTCGATCGGCCAGGACGTCACCTACGGCATGGGCCTCATCGTCGAAACCACCTACGGCATTCCGGTCGTGCAACACGGCGGAGATCTGATTGGCTACCACAGCAACATGCTCTGGTTGCCGGAGCACAATGTCGGCGCGGTCATTCTGACGAACGCCGATCCCGGGTGGGTGGTGCGCGGGTTGTTCGATCGGAAGCTGCTGGAGGTCCTCTTCGATGGCCGCCCGCAGGCGGACGCGGATCTCACGGCGCAGGCGAAAAGCTATTTCGAGCAGCTTGCCGCCGAACGGAAGCTGCTGACCGTACCCGCCACTCAGGCCGAGGCGGCGAAGCTCGCCGCGCGGTATACGAACGACGCGCTCGGAGAAATTGCCGTGCAGCGTAACCGCGCGGCGACGGTCTTCGATTTTGGCGAGTGGAAGAGCGAGGTCGCGTCGCGGAAGAATCCGGACGGCACGATCTCGTTCCTCACGATCACGCCGGGGATCTTCGGGCTCGAGTTCGTCGTCGGTTCAGGGCCCAATCCCACGCTCGTCGTTCGCGACGCGCAGCACGAATATGTATTCAGCGGGCGCACACAATCGTCCGCCCGATAAGACGTCATCCGGCTGAAGGTGCGCGTTCCAGCGGCCGCGTCAGGCACGTCGGACCGCCGCCGCCTTTCATACTGATCTCGGATCCGTCGTAGACCGAGACGTGGGCGCCTGCTGCTTCGAGGCGCGCGCGTGTGACCGGATTCCCGTCGAGCATCACGCATCGCCGCGGCGCGAGGGCGAGCACGTTGGTCCCCATCGAGTCGAACTCTTCGTCCGGCACTTCGACGAGACCGATGCCACGCGCGCACAGCCATTCGCGGAACGGAACGGGCATCAGCGGCGAGTACACGACGGCGAGGTCGGCATCCACGGGACTGATGATCGACATGAGGTGAAAGACATCCGTCGGTCCGCGATAGTGCGGCAGCGGGACAACGACGACGTCCACATCAGGACCGAGCAGACGGCGAAACTGATCGATACCCGCGTCGTTGGTGCGGTACCCGCGGCCGACGGCGACCGTCCGCTCGTCGAACCACACGACGTCCCCACCTTCGATCTGACCTGGCGCCTCGATGGCGCCGGAAACCCTCAGGCCGAGCGCCTGAAACGCGCGGCGTTGCGCCTCCGGCTCGCTCTGGCGGGTGGCCTTCCCCATCCGGCAGAACACGACGCCGCGTGGCGTCACGATCGATGCATCGCGCACGTAGATCGCATCGAGCGTCAGGCCCGGCTCGGCCGGAAGCTCGTCGATGCGCACGTCCGCTGCGCGAAACAGCTCCGTGAATACCTCGTAGTGTTCGATCGCGAGCTCGAGATCGGGAGGCGCCGTGAAGTTCAGCGCACGCCACTCGTGTTCGGCGCGACCTGCGAACGCATCGCGGGCATGTTTCAGCGCGACCCGCCGCAGTTTCCCAAACTCGTTGAACGCTGTCATGACCACCGTCATGTGGTACGACGCGTTAACGTCGTGACCCAGACATACACCGGCAGGCCTGCCAGCAAAAGAAGGAACCCGTAGAACACGGTCTCCATCCCCGCGCCGGCGATCGCGAACATCGCATACACGAACGCAAAGATGCTGACGGCAGCGGCGATAGGGGTGAACCGCTGCTGCGGCAGCAGCCACACCGCAAGCGAGCAGAAGACGTACGGAACGAGCGTGCCGAGCGTGCACAGAAGAATGATGAAGGTGAACAACGCGACCAGGCTGCGCGAATAGTTCAGGCCGACCAGGATCGACGCCAGGACGCCCGCCACGATCAGTCCGACCGCCGGCGTCCCCCTGGACGACAACCGCCCGAACAACGGCGGAAACAGACCGTCGTCGGCCGCCGCCATCGGCAGCTGCGCCGCCATCAGCGTCCATCCGTTTAGTGCGCCGAGGCACGAGATTGCCGCACCGATGGCGACGATCGCCGCACCCGCGTCGCCGAACAGCCGGCGCGCGCCGTCCGCGAACGGCGCGGTGGACGCCGCGAGCACCTCGGGACGGACGAGGCTCATGACGCCCACCGTGGACACGATGTAGATCGCGGCCGCGAGAACGGTCCCCGTGATGGTCGCGAGAGGGATGGTGCGCGCGGGATCGCGGACGCTGCCCGCGGGAATCGTGGCGCACTCGAGCCCCAGAAACGCCCAGAGCGTCAGCGTCACGACGGCGATCAGCTGAGCCCCCATCGGCGTGGCTGTCGTCTCGGGCAGCGTAAACACGCTGGACTGAAAGAAGAACATCCCGCCGACCGCAACGACGACGAGGGGCAGCAGCTTCAGCGCGGTCGTGACGATCTGCACGCGTCCGGCGACACCGACGCCGGCGATGTTGAATCCGATCATCAGCCACACCAGGCCGACGGCGAGCGCGGCGGCGGCCGCGGGTGTCCGGACGATCGACGGTACGAACGGATCGAGATAGCCAACGCACGCCACCGCAAGCGCTGCGAGCGTGCCAACGATCGAGAGCCAGTACCCCCACGCGACGAGAAAGCCAGGCACATCGCCGAAGGCGAGGCGCGTGTACGCGTACAGCCCGCCTGTCGCGGGGAACTGCCGCGCGAGCCGGGCGAACACCAGCGCGAGCGCGATGGCGCCTGCCGCCGAGACGATCCAGCCGACGATGCTCAGCCCGCCGTACGGCGCGAGCGACGCCGGCAGAAGAAAGACGCCGGAGCCCACCATGTTGCCGGTGACGATAGAGGCGGCAGCCCAGAAGCCGAGGACACGCGATTCAGGACGATTCACCGTGGCGGTGATTATCGTCCGATTTCGAGCACGGCGGCGAGACTCGACCCGGTGGTGGCAATTCGCCAACACTAGGCGTCAGTACTTGTGCCGGACCTTCTCTGGTTCGTTGGACCCGTGTCGGTGGCCGCGGGCGCCGTCGCCGCCGTCTCCGGCTTCGGTATCGGCAGCCTCCTCACGCCCCTTCTCGTGGTGTGGATGCCCACACCGCATGCGGTGGCAATCCTGGCCATTCCGCACGCGCTGGCGACGGCCATTCGTTTCGTGCGCCTGCGGTCCGACGTGCATCTCCCCACCTTCAAGCAGTTCGGACTGGCAAGCGCCGCCGGCGGGCTGGCGGGCGCCGCCCTGCAGTCGTGGCTCGGAAGCTCCGTGCTCACGGTTCTCCTTGCGTCGCTGCTGGTTCTTGCCGGATCGACCGAGCTGGCCCGGCGGCGTGTGCCGCTGCCCGAGACCGGTTTCTGGCGGCTGCTCGGCGGCGTCCTGTCGGGTCTGTTCGGCGGACTCGTCGGCAATCAGGGAGGCATACGCGCCGCCGCGCTGCTCGGCTTCAGGCTGACGCCCCGACAAATCGTCGCAACGGCGACCGCGTCGGCGCTGCTGGTCGATGCCGCGAGGTTGCCTATCTACTTTCTCTCGGCCGGTCCAGTCATCGCTCGCAGCACGTCGATCTGGATCACGGCATCGATCGGCGTGACGATTGGAACGTTCATTGGTGTGCCACTGCTCGGTCGGATTCCCGAGCCGACGTACCGCCGCCTTGTCGGGCTCCTCCTTCTGCTGCTCGGAATCAGTCTGTTCACGTCTTCCTTCAGAAGATGAACTTCGCCGCAAGCTGAATGACGCGCGGATCGCCGGCGGTCGTGATCGTGCCGAAGGCCGCGGATCCGAACGTGCCATTGGGCGGGCCGAGCGGCGGCGTGTTCGTCGCGTTGAAGACCTCGGCCCGCAGTTCCAGAACATTGCCGGACCAGACGGGCACGCGCCGGATCAGCGCCAGATCGAGATTGCGATACCCGGGGCCGCGGACGGGGTTGCGGGAGGCCGACCCGAGCGTGAA
Source organism: Vicinamibacterales bacterium (assembly GCA_036258175.1). Taxonomy (GTDB): domain Bacteria; phylum Acidobacteriota; class Vicinamibacteria; order Vicinamibacterales; family 2-12-FULL-66-21; genus DATAEE01. Next base: position 21,577 of record DATAEE010000203.1, on the reverse strand, counting down.
CGCCGGCGCCGTCGAAAACGCCGCCGTGTTGAACCACCGGCTCACGGATCGCTCGTCATCGCGAAGCGCCGTCTCGCTAGAGACGTTCGGCCTCTGAGTCCCGAAGCCGGCGAAGGCGTTGTTGTTCGTCGCCTGCGCGACGGCGACCGGCACACCGGATTGCAGCGTCAGGATGCCCGTCAGCGTCCAGTCGTTCACAATCGCGCCAAGCACGCCCGACGCGCGGCGCGGCCGATCGGCACCGAACGGGATCTCCCAGACGCCTGACGCGACGAACACGTGGAGGATGTCGCCGGTCGAGTAGTCGCGCTCCAGACCGCGATTGAAGCTGTCAGCGACGGGAAAATTGGCCACGGGTCCCGTGAGGATCGACGCGGCGAACACCGACGATGCATCGTCCATGAGCGTGGACCGCGTGTAGCCGACCAGATACGACAGCCGCGCGACAGTCGCTGCTCCAGCTTGACGTACGCGCCGTGATAGATCGTTGCCGACGTTGTTTCGATAGAGGCTCACGGTGGTAAAGCGCGGATAGGGTTTGAGGAGCTGGGCCCTCGAGATGGTCGGATCGCCGAGCGACGACGAGCGCGGGATCGTGCCGAAGAATGGATTTGGGACTCGTTGCTGAAGCGGCGCGCCGATGGCCAGCTGCTCGACCGTCAGCTGATTCAGATTCGAGTCGGGGATGCCGACTCTCGTGATCTTCGAACCTACGTAGGCCGCCTCGACCGCGATCGTTGGGGTCAGCTCGCGTTGAACGGAGACGTTCCATTGCTGGACGTAACCCGATCCGAGATCGCGTTCGACGGAGAACACGCCCTGACCGCGGCCCGCGTCCGCCGTCAGTGGGATCGGCGCTACGCCAGGTCCCTGGGCAAGCGTGAAGGCCGGAACGATATTGTCCAGCGTCCGCTGCGACACGGTCTGGAGGAATGGAAAGACCGGCGTCGTGAACGGCGTCGTGATCCCCGCCTGCTCGATCCAGACGATCCCGTAGCCGATGCGCGCGACGGTCCTGTCCGTGACCCGCCCCACGAGGCCGAGGCGCGGGCCGAAGTTGTTCGCGTGGAGCCGCCGGGCGGATCGCGGGTTGCCATCCCGCCCTAGATACTCGAGCTGTTCCGTGTCCAGGTCGAACACCGCAGCCTGGTTGTTTCTCTCGGTCGAAGGAAAGTTCAGCGTGTACCGGAGCCCGGCGTTGACCGTGACGCGATCCGAAAGCCGGAAATCGTCCTGAACGAAATACTCCTGAAAATGAGCGCGGTTTCGAATCTCGTCGAGCTGCAAATCCATCGAGAACAGCTGGACCTGCCCGAGCAGGAAGCTGGCGAAGGGCGTTCCCGTGTTTGCGGTGCCTGGGAGATCGGTGAAGAGGTTGCTGAACGTGAACGAGCCGGTCGGCGAAGGTGGCTGGATGACGTTCAGGCGCTCCAACCGGATGTCCGCGCCAAGCTTGATGGTGTGCCGTCCCTTCAGCCACGTGAGGGTGTCGGCGATCTGCGTCACGCTCGTGCTGAAGTCGGTCGCGGTGTTCGGCGGTGAGCCGAGCTGCTGATGCCCGGCGATGAGAAACGTCGGCAGCGTGTCGAGAAACTGCGCGAATACCGGGATGCCCGGCAGGCTGAGGCTCGAGGACACCGGGCCGGACAGCCGGGCGGCGCTTCGGGCGACTTCACGCCTGGTATCGCCCACGCGAAGCTCGTTCAGGAGCCGATCGGAGAATGTGCGCTGGTAGCTCGACGCGAACGACCAGGCCTTCGTGTCCTGCGGGCCGAGCACGCCGGTCGCGACGCCGCTGCCGTCGGGCAACGGCGATACCGGGATGAATTCCTCGCGAAACCCGGCCAGCCTGCCGAAGAAGCGATCGCCCGACGCCGTCACGCGATGATCGATCCGGACGCTGAACTGATCCTGATCCACGGTCTCTTCGCCGACGCGCTGGAAGTTGTTGGCCGTCCCGGCGGAGGTCGGAAGCGGATACCGATCGAGCAGGGTCCGGGCGACGGGATCGATCCGGCCCGATGGGATCGTATTGCCGGGGAACGGGCTTCGCGAGAAGCCACCCGTCGGCGTCGGCGTCGTTGTCGCAGGATCATAGATGACGGGCAGGCGGCCGGCGATCGGCTCGCTGAAGACGCCCTGACGCTGCAGCACCGTGGGCACGGTGGAAATCACGGTGCGCCCAATCGTCTGCCGCTGACCCTGGAGTCCACGAAGAAAAAGGTCCGACTCTCCCGGATTGGTCCGCCGAGCACGGCGCCGATTTGGTTGCGGCCGAATTTCGGCTTCACCGGGTTCGATGAGGCGAAGAAGTTTCTGGCGTTGAGAGACTCGTGCCGGATGAACTCGAAAACGGTCCCTCGGAACGCATTGGTTCCCGCTTTCGTCGTCAGGTTGACGACGCCGCCGTTGAAGCGGCCGAATTCGGCGGGCGGGCTGTTGCTCTCAATCTTGAACTCCTGGATGGCGTCGACGTTGGGGAAGAAGGCGACCTGACCCGGCTCTGGCTGCAGGACCGAGATCCCGTCGAACAGATACTCGTTCGTGCGCGGCCTGCCGCCGTTGATGCGCGGCAGCGACGATCCCGGCGGCAAGGCGACGCCCGGCGCGAGACCGGCGAGGGTCACGAAGCTGCGGCCGTTGAGCGGCAGATCGACCACCTTCCTGTTGTCGACGACCTGCCCGAGCGCGGCGGTCTCGCTACGGAGCAGCGACGCGTCGCCGGTGACGGTGATGGCTTCGGCCAATCAGCCTATCTGGAGCTGCAGGTCCAGCCGGACGGTCTCGCCGGTGGCGACCTGAATGCCCTCCCGGGTCAACGGCCGGAACCCGCTGAGCTCCACGTGGACCCGGTACGCCCCCGTGGCCAGCCTTGGAAACGAATACGTACCGTCGGATGCCGTGACGCCCACGCGTGGGAGGTTAGTCCCCACGGCGGTGGCAGTCACCGTCGCACCCGGCACCGCCGCGCCGGCCTGATCCGTCACCTGACCGATCAGGGCTCCGCCACCCACCTGCCCGGCAACCGCCGCCGGCATCGCCAGCGGCAACAGGGCCCAGGCCCATTTGCGCGCCAACCGTCCGGTGATCATCGCGCCTCCGAGGTCCAGAGACTGTAGATCGCATTGAACCGATACGCAAATCACCCTAAATCGTTTAAATCAGTTCAACAGCACCATCGACTAGCATTCCATTTTAGATTACTTTACAATCCAAAGCACATGGCCCCCCGACGGCCACTGCGCGTCAAGTTCATCCTCCCCGCGCTCACCGAAGCAACCAGCCCGTTCTGGCGGCCGGTGAAGTACTCGCTCTTCCCCCCGCTTGGCCTGGCCACACTCGCGGCCTATCTGAACCCGGACGACGAAGCGGTCATCGAGGACGAGCACGTCCAGCCGCTCGCGCTCGACGACTCGCCTGACCTCGTCGTCATTCAGGCGTACATCACGAACGCGTACCGCGCCTACCGACTCGCCGATCACTACCGGGCACGCGGAAGCTTCGTCGCCCTCGGGGGTCTTCACGTCACGTCACTTCCCGAAGAAGCGGCACCGCACGCCGATGCGATCTTTCTCGGGCCCGGTGAACAGACATTCCCGCGTTTCCTTGCGGACTTCCGCGCGGGATGCCCGGCCTCGCGGTACGAGTCGACTTCGGGTCGGACGCTCGAGCGAGTGCCGCCGATACGACGCGACCTCATCAGGCGGCGCAACTACCTGGTGCCCAATTCGATCGTCGTGACCCGTGGGTGCCCGCAACACTGCGACTTCTGCTACAAGGATGCGTTCTTCGCTGGCGGCCGATCGTTCTACACCCAGCGCGTGGACGATGCGCTCGCCGAGATCGAGCGGCTGCCGGGCCGGCACCTGTACTTCCTGGACGATCACCTGCTCGGCGACCGGCGTTTCGCCCGGGCGCTCTTCGACGGGATGATCGGTATGCGCCGCCTGTTTCAGGGCGCAGCGACCGTGGATTCCATTCTTCGCGATGATCTGATCGAGCGCGCGGCCGACGCTGGCCTTCGGAGCCTGTTCGTCGGGTTCGAGACGCTGACGCCCGCCAACCTCGCGCACAGCAACAAGCGTCAGAACCTCGGCCGCGACTACCGGGCCGTGACCGACCGGCTGCACAGCCTGGGCATCATGATCAACGGCAGCTTCGTGTTCGGGATGGATGACGACGATGAGGATGTGTTTCGACGGACGGTGGAGTGGGCGATCGAGGCGGGGATTACGACGGCGACGTTCCACATCCAGACGCCGTATCCAGGCACGCGTCTTTACGCGCAGATGGAGCAGGCAGGGCGGATCACGACCCGCAACTGGGATCTTTACGACACGCGCCACGTCGTCTACCGCCCGGCGCGCCTCGCGCCGGAACGGCTCGAGGCCGGTTACAACTGGGCATATCGCGAGTTCTACAGGTGGTCATCGATCGCTCGTGCGGCGCTCACGCACCAGTCGTTGAAGCACCAGGCGAAGCACTTCGCCTACAGCACGGGGTGGAAGAAGTTCGAAGCTGCCTGGAATCTGGTGATTCGACTGCGGCAGCTTCGACGCATGACTCCCCTGCTGGAAGCCGTGCTCTCGAGGGTCACGAGCATTCGGCCCGCGCGCCCTCGGGAGCACGGTCATTCGCCGCCGGAACCGACCGGCCGCCGGTTCCCGGTTGTGTCAGAGGGGCGGTTGCCGTAGCCTGCGCCGCACGACGAAGAGAGACACGCATGCCTGAAAGAACTCGTCGGCACGTGCATGAAGAGACGTTCGCCGTATCGCCGGAGCGCCTGTTCGCGCTCCTCCACACCCCGAGCGCGATCCGGCAGTGGTGGGGCGTGTCGCGCGCGATCGTGCTTCCCGAGCGCGGCGGCATCTGGGCCGCCACGTGGGGCGACTCCGAAGACGATCCGGACTACGTGACGATCGCGACGATTCGAGCGTTCGAGCCGCCGTCCCGAATGGTCCTGAGTGACTATCGCTACCGCGCTCGAGGCGGCGCGCTTCCCTTCCACGCCGACTTCGTCACGGAGTTTATCGTCGCGCCACATGCTGACGGATCGACGCTGCGCGTCAGTCAGGATGGATTCCCTGCCGGTCCCGAAGCGGACCAGTTCTATGCGGCGTGCGGTGACGGATGGCGCAACACGTTCGCGGGCATCCGAACGTTTCTCGCCAGGTCCACCTAGGCGCTACTTCAGGCTTCGGACAAGATAGAGCTGCGAGATCAGACGCGTGTAGCTGTAGAAGTACGAGTGACCCGTCGGCGTGATCGAAAACTCGATGATCGAGTACACGCCGGCCGAGTCCGGCGGTACGAGCGTCTTCCAGAGATGCCGTCGGCCAGTGTTGATGTCGAGCTGGTAGACGTGCGCGGGAACTTCGCCGCGTCGGAAGAGCCAGAGCGACTGCCCATCCGCGCTCCACCCCACGGGTCGATCATCCGGCTGCGATCCCGGCACGGAACGCGAGGGGCCTCCCGCGATAGGAATGAGCGAGATCGGCTGGCCCGGACCGATGGCGGCCGCCCAGGCGCCGTCGGGCGAGATGGCAAGCGCCCGCGTGTTCTCGGGCGTGAGCACGCGCGGGGGTCCGCCGGTGACGTCTTGAATGTAGGACCGCAGATTGCGTCCCTCCTCACGTCCGCTGAATACGATCCGGCGTCCGTCCGGGAACCATCGGGCGCCGCTGTAGGTCACGATCCCGTGCGGCGGCAGCGGCTGCGCATCGCCGGCTCCGCTCGGCACCAACAGGAGCTGGCGGCCGGAGTTCGTCGTTGCGAGCACGGTCTTGCCGTCGGGAGACAGATCGTCCGCGAAGCCATCCTTCAGGCCCAGATGAATGGGCGGCGATCCATCCGTCGCGCGAAGGTAGAGGCCCCAGCGGTCACCGAACAACAGCCACCGCCCATCGTCCGACAGGTCCGCCACGCCGGAGTTGTCGAACCAGGAAAAATCCTGTTCTACCGTCTTGCCCGGCGGAACGCCGACGAGCGCCCGCCGTTCCTCGTCGCGAGTCAGAAGCACGCGCCCGTCGCGCGCGATGTCCCACAACGTCAGCGAACCGGGCGCGGCCCAGACAACGCGCTCTTTCCCGCCGAGGGTGACGGCGCGCAGCGCTCGGTTGCTGCGCGAGTCTCCAGCCGTGAACCAGATCTCATCGCCGTCGGCGGACCATGAGAGGCCACGTACGCTCGGCCAGTCGCCGGTGAGCATCGTCGGGCGGCCCTCGAGGTCCACGACCGCGACGCGTCCGCCGACGCCGCGGCCAGTCGCATCCTCCAGGAACGCAATCCGCCTGGCGTCGCGCGAGACTCGCAGGAAGCGTATCGAGCCCGGCGTCTTGTACAGCTCGCGGCCGACGGGAAACTCGATCTGACTCTGCCCGCCCACGTCGCCGCCGGAGCGGACGACCGCGAGCTGCTCGCCCGATGGATTCCAGTCCGCATCGTCCACGTTCTCGGCAACCTCGCGAGGCGAGCCTCCGCCGATTGGCGCGACCGCCAGCGTTCCGGTGAAGCGTTCGCCCAGCACGAACCGCCGTCGCAGCGAGAGTGCAATCTCGCCGGCGCGCGCCGCCAGCACGTCGCTGCCCTTCGGATACTCGAGCGGACGCGAGGCCGGGCTGTCGGCGAGATCGGTGCGCCAGACCTCCAGAGCGTTTCCGTCGCGCGCCTCGCTGTAGACGACTGCCTGTCCGTCGGACGCGAACCGCGCACCGCCGATGCGACCGCGCCTGAAGGTCAACTGATCGAACGCCGGCTCGGGCTGCCGGCGGGTCAGAAGCACGGCCAGCAACAGGCCCGCGAGCACGACGGCCGCAGCGACCAAAACCGGCAGGATTCTGTGCCGTGGAGGTAGAAGGGCGGCCCCGGCCGGCCCGGTCCCACCCGTCAGCTCGCGGAGCTGTTGCAGATCGAACGCCAGATCGCGCGCCGACTGGAACCGTTCTTCCTTGTTCTTTTCGAGGCAGCGCCGCACGATCGCGATCGCTGCCGGCGGCAGATTCGCGTTGAACGTCAGCGGATCGGGCGGGTCCTCGTGGAGGACGGCGGTCATCGTCTCGACCGTCGATGCGCGGTGGAACGCGCGTGACCCAGTGAACATTTCGTACAGGACGGCGCCGAGCGCGAAGATGTCGCTGCGATGGTCGATGCCGCGGCCGAGCACCTGCTCCGGCGACATGTAGCCGGCGGTGCCGCGGATCTCGCCCGACTGGCTCCTGTCGATCGTCGGCTCATCAGCGTCGACCGGCTCGGGCTCGTTCAGCTTCGCGATCCCGAAGTCGAGCAGCTTCAGACGGCCATCTTCGGTGATCATCGCGTTCGCCGGCTTGACGTCGCGATGCCAGATGCCCTTGGCATGCGCGGCGTCCAGTGCCTGGGCGATCTGAATCCCGTACTCAATCGCCTTACGGTACGGCATCGGTCCGCTGTTGAGGCGCTCGCGAAGGGTCTCGCCGTCCAGCAGCTCGGTCACGACGTACGGGACCGATCCTTCGACGCCCACGTCGTACACGGCGACGATGTTCGGATGATTCAGGCTGCCGGCCGTGCGCGCTTCGCGGCTGAACCGCGCGAGGTGTTCCGGATCGGCGGAGCGGCGGAGAATCTTGAGCGCGACATCACGTTTCAGGCGAGGGTCGTGCGCGCGGTAGACCTCGCCCATGCCTCCCGCGCCGATAGGCGCGACGATCTCGTAGGGACCGAGATGATCGCCCGGGGAAAGGGAGCCGGCCTTTGGGGACGGGGGCAGTGGCTGAGCCACGGGTGGAGCTTACGCCGTACGGCGCGGATTACGGAACTAGGGCTTCTTCGGCGGATACCATGTGTAGGTGCCGCCGACTGAGGCTCTGAGGAAATTTGCCGCTCGGCCCTCGGCCCACACCCAGTCGACCTGAACTCGGGCGCCGAACCCATTACGCTCGCTGGTACGGCCGGGACTATAGTCCCAGGCGCCGCCAAACCCAAGGCTGAAGCTCGTGTCGTCTCTAGTGTCGTCGTCGCTGTCGGTGCTCACGACTCCGACCAAAAGATGCGCGGAAAACACGAAGGGTTTCTTCAGGTCCGGTAACAGCGCCATGCTGGGACCGAACATGAACGTCATGTTCGTCTCGTCGATATCCTCGTGCGAACCGGAGTTGAGGCTGAATTCCCCAATAGCGCCCAGATCATGCTCCATTACAGGCGTCGAGAAATCGACCGATCCGTAGAAGCCGGCGAGGATACTCCGATACGCCTGCGTCATGGCGCCGAACGCACGCGCGCGATGATCGTCGGCGTGGACGAGCGCTGGGACGAGCAGGAACCCGAGTGCGAGCCACAGTCGTCGCGTGCGCATGGATGCTCCTCTGGAGGGAGAGTGGTCGGATGAGAGTGTGGATGAACGCGTAGGCCGATTATGAGGGCCTCGGAGGCATTGTCAAGGCGACTGCACCTCCCGCAGCCTCCGCTCCAGGAACCGGCGTTCGCTGTCGTTCATGACCAGCGCGAGCGCCCGCCGGTAGCTCTTCGCGGCCTCGGCCGACGATCCGAGGCGGCGCAGCAGATCGGCGCGCGCGGCGTGCAGCAGGTGATACCCGTCGAGATCGCCGGACGCCGCGAGGCTGTCGAGGATCGCCAGCCCAGGCTGCGGTCCGTCCGCCATCGCCACCGCCACCGCGCGGTTCAGCGAGACGACCGGCGACGGCTGCACCCGCTCGAGCAGATCGTAGAGCTGCACGATCTGCCGCCAGTCGGTATCTTCCGGCCGCGCCGCCTGGCAGTGCAGGGCCGCGATCGCCGCCTGCAACGCGAACGGCCCCGGTCCGCCGCGCAGCGCCTCGTCGACCAGCGGCAGCGCCGCCGCGATCTGCGCTCTATCCCAGCGGCTGCGATCCTGATCGTCCAGCACGACGAGATCGCCCGCGGAGTCGACCCGCGCCTCGCGTCGCGAGTCGTGCAGCAGCATCAGCGCGACGAGGCCGGTTGCTTCGGACGGCGGCCGTGGCGCCATCAACGTCCGCACGAGGCGCCCCAGCCGGATGGCCTCCGCGCAAAGGTCCGTCCGGACGAGCGGCTCACGCCGAGTTGCCGCGTATCCTTCATTGAAGATGAGATAGATCACCATCAGCACGGCATCCAGCCGCGCCGGCATGTCGGTCGTGTCGGGGACCTCATACGGAATCCGTGCGTCGCGAATCTTCCGTTTTGCCCGGACGAGGCGCTGCGCCATGGTCGCCGGCGGCACGAGAAACGCGTGCGCGATCTCGTCGGTCTCGAGGCCGCCGAGCGTGCGCAGCGTCAGCGCGACCTGCGCTTCCAGCGCCAGCGCGGGGTGACAGCAGGTGAAGATCAGCCGAAGGCGATCGTCGGGAATCTCGCTGGTGTCATAGTTCGGCTCGTCGATGGTTCGGGCGGACTCTTCGTGTGCGTACCATTCGAGCTTCTCTTCGAGCCGCGCCCGCCGGCGGATCCGGTCGATCGCCTTGTGGCGGGCGGTCTTGATGATCCAGGCCCGCGGGAGGTCCGGGACGCCCGCCACCGGCCAGTTGTCGACCGCGGCGGCAAACGCTTCCTGGGCCGCCTCTTCCGCCAGGTCGAAATCGCCGACCAACCGGATCAGCGTAGCGACGATGCGGCCCCAGTCCGAGCGATACAGCTGCTCGACCGCGGAGGCGGCAGTTTCGGCGGGCATTGAAAGATACTAACCTGTCGATCCGGACGACCGCCGTTCGACTTACTGCGGGAGGCGCGAAACTTGTGAAATACATCCTGTTGATTCATCACGACGAAGCCTACTTTGCCAGTCTCAGCGAAGCCGAACGGCAGGCCCTGTACGCCGAGTACCGTTCGTTAAGGGAACAGCTCACCGCCGCCGGCAACTGGGTGGCCGGCGATCAGCTGCTGCCGACCTCCGCCGGCAGCAGCGTCAAGGTGCGCGATGGGAAGGCGGTCGTCACTGGCGGCCCGTTCGCGGAATCGCGGGAGCAGGTCGGCGGCTACTTCATGATCGAGGCCCGTGATCTGGACGAGGCGGTCAGCATTGCCGCCAGGATCCCGTCGGCGCGCACCGGCACCATCGAGGTCCGCCCGGTCGTGCCGTCCGTAGTGCCCGCAGCGGCCAGATAGGAGGCTCGATGCGATACATGCTGCTGGTGTACTCGAACGAGAGCGAGTTGGAACGCGCCAGTCCCGAGCTTCTCGCCGGCGTAGCGGACGGCCACCGGACGGTCATGGACGAGGCGCGCCGCTCCGGAGCGTTCGTCGCCGCGGAACCGCTGGCCCCCACGCCCAGCGCCACGACGGTGCGGATGAACGCCGGGCGGCCGGTTATCCTCGACGGTCCTTTCGCCGAAACGAAAGAGCAGCTTGCCGGGTACTACATCCTGAACTGCCAGGACCTGGACGAGGCGATCGGTTGGGCGAAGAAGATTCCAACCGCGTGCGCCGGCGGGCTCGGCTGCATCGAAATCCGGCCGATGCGGTACCAAGCCGCAGATTAACGCAGATAAACGCAGATCTGGGCCAGGGACACATCCAGACGCCCGCTTCGCGCGTAAAGTAAACGTGTCACACGTTCGCGCGGGCCGCACGGTTCAGTTAATCGTGTGGATCGCACTGTTTGCGGCGACGGCCTCGGCCCAGACGTCCGAAGTCGTTGGGACGGTCCGTGACGAAACCGGCGGTCTCCTGCCCGGCGCGGTGGTCGAACTAACCGGAACCGGCGCCGCGCGCCAGACCGTGACGGACGCTCGAGGGGCGTACCGATTCGACAACCTCTCGCCAGGTGAGGCTCTGATTCACTGCTCGCTAGTGAATTTCTCGAACGCCCGGCGCACGGTAATCATCCCGGCGGCCGGGACGATGCGCGTCGATGTCGTCCTGTCGCTCGCGCTCCACGCAGATGTGACCGTCACCGGCAAGTCTACGTTTACGAATCTCGCGGACGCTGAAGACCCCGCGCAGAATCTCGTGGGGATTGCGCAATCGGCCAGCCAGGGCGCGATAACCGCTCGCCAGATCGACACGCGCCCGCTGATGCGCACCGGCGAAGTGCTCGAAACCGTTCCGGGCATGGTGATCAGTCAACACAGCGGCGAGGGAAAGGCCAATCAGTACTACTTGCGAGGGTTCAACCTGGATCACGGGACTGATTTCTCCACCACCGTCGCGGGCATGCCGGTGAACATGCCCACGCACGGGCATGGCCACGGGTACGCCGACCTGAATTTCGTCATCCCCGAGCTCGTGAGCGGCGTCCAGTTCTCGAAAGGACCCTACTTCGCGGACCAGGGAGATTTCGCGACCGCGGGGGCGGCAAACATCAACTACACGACCAGCCTGTCCCGTCCGATCGTCCGTGCCGGCGGCGGCGATCAGGGATTTGGCCGGGTGCTTGCCGCCGCGTCGCCCGCGCTCGGCGAAGGCCGGCTGCTCGCCGCAGTCGAAGTGCAACACAACGACGGCCCGTGGGAACGGCCCGACAGCTTCCGCAAGGTCAACGGCCTCATTCGCTACAGCCGCGGCGACACCCAGAACGGATTCGCGATCACCGGCATGGGATACCGTGGCGACTGGGACTCGACGGATCAGATCCCGGCGCGCGCGGTGTCCGACGGCACGATCGACAGGTTCGGAACGATCGATCCGACCGATGGCGGCGATTCGTATCGCTACAGCGGATCGTTCGAGTGGCAGCGCACGAGGAACAATGCGAGCACCAAGCTGACCGCGTTCGGGATCGCCTACGATCTGAACCTCTTCTCGAACTTCACCTACTTCCTCGACGATCCCGTCAACGGCGATCAGTTCAGGCAGGCGGATCGCCGGTTCGTGTCCGGCGCTCGACTGAGCCACCGGCGCCTCGGCCGCTGGGGTGGCCGCCCGATGCAGAACACGTTCGGCGGGCAGCTGCGCAACGACGACATCTCGAACGTCGGCCTGTACCACACGGCGGCGCGAAATCCCCTCGAAACGATCCGCGAGGACTCGGTCGTCCAGACAAGCGCCGGCGGTTTCGCACAGGACGAGATGCAGTGGACGCCGTGGCTGCGCACGCTCGCGGGCGTGCGCATGGATTGGTGTCGCTTCGACGTCGACGCGGGCGAGCCGGCGAACTCCGGTACGGATCACGCCGCTCTTGTGAGCCCGAAAGGCGGCGTCGCCTTCGGGCCGTGGAGCGGGACCGAGATCTACGTCAACGCCGGACTCGGGTTTCACAGCAACGACGCGCGCGGCGCGACAATTACGGTCGATCCGCTGACTGGCGCTCCGGCCGATCGCGTCACGCCGCTCGCGCGCGCGCGAGGCGCGGAAGTCGGGATTCGCAGCGTTCGCATCCCGCGGTTGCAAACCAGCCTCACCGCCTGGACGCTGCGCCTCGACTCAGAACTGATCTTCATCGGCGACGCGGGCACGACCGAAGCCGGCCGTCCCAGCCACCGCTACGGCGTCGAATGGGCGAACTACTACTCGCCGCGGAACTGGCTCACCTTCGACCTCGACCTCGCCGTCTCGAGCGCGCGGTTCACCGACGATGATCCCGCCGGCGTGTACGTCCCGGGCGCGGTCGCGACCGTCGTGGCCGGCGGCGCGACGGTGGACAGCCTCCGCAACATCTTCGGCAGTGTGCGATGGCGGTACTTCGGCCCGCGGCCGCTCGTCGAGGACAACTCGATCCGTTCGAACGCGACGAGCCTCGTCAACTTCGAAGCGGGCTACAAGTTCAGCAACACCGTACGGCTCGCGGTCGACGTCGTCAACCTCTTCGACTCGAAGACGAGCGACATCGATTACTTCTACACGTCACGGCTGCGCGGCGAGCCCGCCAGCGGCCTGGACGACATCCACCTTCATCCCACCTTGCCGCGCACGGCGCGGATCAACCTGATCGTCGGATTTTGAGGGCGGCGCGGCCGTCGCTGCAGACGACGCGGCGGAGCTGTCGATCCGATACTCCGTTGATCGACTTACCAATGGAAGGGTTGATGACGGGCATGTTGCGAGGCGAGACGCGCACACCGGTGTGCGGGGCACCGACCAGAGCGGGAATAGAGGACGACGCTCGCGTGTTGGCTACCTATGGAAGGATCACATGATCCAGATTGATGAAAAGAACTTGTGCGGCGCGTCGGTTCTGCGCGTGCACGGTCCGCTGCGCGTGCCGGTCGGGGGCGAGTTGCGGCGGAGCGTCACCAGGCTCCTCGGTCGTGGCGGGCGACGAATTCTGCTCGATTTGTCCCTGGTCTCGGCGCTCGACGCGGGAGGTCTCGGCGAGCTGATCAATGTGTACAACGCGACCGTCGCGGCGCACGCGGTGCTGCACGTTGTGAACGCGTCGGCTCGAGTCCGCGAGCTTCTCGATCGGGCAGGCGTTGTCCGTCTCCTGACCGGTGACACGAGAGCGTGGTCCATTTCGGAGCGGCCGAGCGATCGCGTCGCGTAGCGCATCCTTCCTCCAAATCCTGTGGCAGACACTCACAGGAATTGAACGTCACTTTCACGCCACGTCGCTCGTTATAGATAAGAGAGGAATCCGCTCCGTGGCGGACTGATTCGATGATCCTCGTTCGCGAAGAACAGCGCTCGGCGGGTGTCTGGGTTCTTTACGTCAAGGGCCCTCTGCTCATTCCTGGCACTCACGATTTGCGGCACCGCGTTCAGGCGCTTCTCAGGCGCGGCGCGCGGCGAATCCAGGTCAACCTGGCCGGTGTCTGGAATCTCGATGCGGGCGGAGTCGGCGAGCTGGTCCGCGCCTACAACGTCGCACTGAAGTCTCAGACCGATCTGCAGATCGCTGAGGCATCGCCCTGGGTTCGCGAGCTTCTTGACCGCGCGGGACTCCTCGAACTCTTGAGCGCGGGCTCGACGCACTCGAGGCTGAAGGCGGTCTAGTAAGCGCGTTTGAGGCGCTCGCATTCGTCACGCGCTTCGACCAGAGCGGGGATGTCCGGATCCGCATACGTCCAACCCGCGAGGAATCCCTCGTAAGCTTCTACGCTGCCTTCGATGTCTCCTGCGAATGCGCGGGCTCGCGCCAGTCCGAGCGGCGCCACCGCGTAGAAGGGCGAGAACGGATCCGAGCCGCGGTGATCGAGCATCCGTTGAAACTCCGCGGCCGCCTCGAGCGGTGAGCCCAACATCAGGTAGGCGCGTGCGCGCAGGTGGATCGGCGCAAGAGCCGCGATGAACCCCAGCTCGTACGGAGCGACGACGGACAGCTCGTCGAGCGCGCGCGCCGGCTGACAGCGGCCGAGTTCGACGGCGGCCCGAACGAGCGGACCGAGCACCGAATTGATAAGCGTGTGGTCGGGATTCGCCGTCGCCAGTTCCGTGAGGATCGCTTCTCCCTCGCCCGAACAACCGGCCGCCGCGAGCGTCATCGCCGCGCGGAGCCGCGGATCGTAGCTTGGGCCGCGAGCCAGCACGCGCCGCGCCTCCTGCCGCGCGCGGCTGGTGTTGCCATAGGCCAGCTCCATCCACGTCGCCCACGCGAGGTGACTCGTCCCCACGTCGGCGAGGTTGCGCACCTCGGCGAGATGCGCGCTCTCTTCGTAGAGCTGCCGGGCCTCGCGTACACGGCCCTGATAGGCCGCGACCTGCGCGCGGGCGCCGACCATGTCGAATTCGCGGCCCTTGTCCCTCGCCCATTCAGCGTGCCGGCTCGCGGCCGCCTCATCCCCGGCGAGCACCGCCAGCTGATAGAGCAGGCGCCGCGTCGGGAGCGTTTCGATGTCGAGGGCGACGGCTCGTTCGGCCGTCGCCTGCGCCTCCGCAAACCGGCCGAGGCCCCGGTAGGCGTGCGCCAGATTCGAGTACGGAAACCCATGTGACGGATTCCGCCGGACCGCCTCCTGCCCTTCTTCTGCGCCGCGGTCGAACCGCCCGAGGAAATTGTGGATGAGGGAAAGGCTGTTCACCGGTTGGAACTCGGCGGGGAACCGTTGCTTCCAGATCTCCAGCGTGTCGCTGGCGCGGTCCTGATCGCCAGTGACTTCGAAATGATATTGATACGTGATCGACAGGCGCTCGCGCTCGCTGACCTGGTCGCGGCGTTCATAGGCCAGCTTCGCGTACGTTTTAGCGCGGTCCGCCTCTCCGAGATTGCTGTAGATCCGCGACAGGCTTACATAGGCAGTCGCCAGCGTTGGATCGAGTTCGACGGCGCGCAGGAAAAAAGGAACCGATTCCGCCGTGTGCGCGACGCGCGTCAGCGCCTCTGCCTGAGTGGCCAGCTGCGCTGAGGCCGCGGCACGGCTCGCCATAGCCGCGTACGCCTCGGCTGAAAGAGTCATGTCACCGAGCGCGTAGTATTCATTGCCGCTCCGCTCGAGGATTTGCAGTTCGAGCTCCGGCGCGCGCTCAGGCGGCACGCGAGACAGAAGCTCCCGGGCGTGTTCGAGGAGATCGATCGCTTCGCGGTGCGCGTAGCGTCGCGTCGCGTTCTGGGCAGCGCCCAGCAAGTACTTGACGGCGCGCTCCCATTCGTTGCCCTCCTCAAAGTGCAGCGCGAGCGCTGCCATGAGCTCGTGGTCGACCGACGAGTAGAGGGCCTCCAACCCTTCTGCCAGGCGCCGGTGGAACGTGACGCGTTCCGAGACAGTCAACCACCGGTACAAAAGCTCGCGATAGAGCGCGTGCCGGAATTCGTACTCGGGCGACAGCGCACCAGTCGGCAGCCGCCGCGTACCTGCCCGCTTCAGGAACTGCTGCCGTTCCGCCAGCGCTTCGCAAGTCGCCTCCAGCGTCGACGAATCGCCTGCGAGCATCGTCGCCACGGCCCACGCTGAGAAGCGATTCCCCGCGACGCTCACGCACTTCAGGAGCTGCCGTTCCGCGTCGCTCAAATGCTGCAGCTGTATCTCCAGCATTTGTCTCAACGTCTCAGGTACGCCGGGGTCAACCTGCTCGAGCGGAACCGTCATGCGCCACCGGCCGTCAGCGTGAGCGACGACGCCCTGCTGGACGAGATGATCGAGCATTGCGGTCATGAATAAGGGGTTGCCATCCGAGTGCCGGTGGATGACCGCGGCCAGCCCCGCGGGAAGATCGTTGTCGGGGTACTCCGCCGCAACGTAGTCGGCGACGTCGCGCTCCTGGAGGCACTCGAGCGTCACTTCCGAACAGAGACGATGCAACAGCAGATCCTGCCGGAGCGTCTTGAGAGGGCTCTCGGACAGGATCAAGTCCGCTGGTCGGAATGTTCCGACGACCAGCAGCTTCGCGGGTTCACGGCGTCGTGCAATCGCCGACAGCAGATCCAGCGTCGAATGATCCACCCAATGAAGGTCCTCGAGCACGAGCACGAGGGCGATGGTCTGCGTCATGATCTCGAGCGTTTCGCACAGCTCGCGGACCATGCGCTCACGCGTCGCTCCCAGGGTCTCGCGCTGCAGCGCCGCCTGCTGGTCGGCACGCACCAGAGACGGGAACTGAATCAGCCAGGTTGGCGCATTGGCAGTCAGCGTGTTCAGGACGAGCGTGCGGGACGTGCCGCGGGTGAGCTGGCCGAGCGCCTCGAAAATCGGGTAATACGCTTCCTTGCCACCGAAGCCTTCGACCGACTGCCCGCGTGCCACCCGGACGCTTGGATTGTTGGCAGCGGCAAGCTGAAAGGCGTCGACGAGGCTCGTCTTTCCGATCCCCGGTTCGCCGACGACAAATACGATCTGCCGCCGCCCGCGGAGCGCGCTGCCGAGATAGCCATCGAGTTGCGCCAACACTGATTCCCGGCCGACGAGATGCGCCGGAGGCGGGCTCGATTCGATCGGGCTCGCGACGCCGTCGCCCGTCACGTCAGCAATGAACTGGTATCCGCGCTTCGGCAGCGTTTCGATGAACCGCGGCGTTGCCGCTCGATCACCCAGCGCGCGTCGAATCTCGAGGATGTAACGACGCAGCACTTCCGGCTGCACGTAGGTGTTGGGCCAGATAGCGGTCAGCAGTTCATCCTGCGTCACGAGGCGGCCGGCATGATCGACGAGATAGCGCAGCACCGCGAACGGTTTCGGCATTAGTGCAACGCGGGTCTCCCCTCGCCATAGGCACTGATTGCCGTCGTCCAGTCGGAACGGCGTGAATAACCTCATGGCGGATCAGTTCGGAGCTCGTCCACCCACTGTAACATCCCACTCTGAGCGACGAAGCCCATCCATGCAGTCGCTCCGGCGACATACTCTTCGCTTCGACGGCTCCAACAGAAATTTCACAGCGAGTTCAACGAGACTTTCACGCGGCGCTGCCGTCGGTCTCCGTTATGAGAAGTAGTGATGCGACGGGCGTTTGTCCTCAAGTTGGGGCCGGAGACTCGACCAGCGCAAGGGTTGTTTGTCGGTTGCATTGAAGATGTGGATACAGGGCGCGAGCGACGGTTCAGATCTACGGACGAGTTGCTCGCATTTCTCGGCGAGTCCTTCGTCCTTGCCGAGCGCCGCGACGCTGGCGGAGGCCGTGACACCGGCTGCCGCGACGATCGCCGATCCTGACCACGCGACCGACACGACGACGCTGCGATGTGGCCGTAAGGCATTGGGCGCGTTTGGGAAAGCAATGCGGGGAACCTCGATCGGCGCGCCGGCGTCTTCCATATCAGGCTCGTTCTCACTGGTCAGCGAACACGACGCCGACCCGCAGGAGCCGTCGAACCGGGCAGAGCGTTCGGCGGGCGCAGAATCCCCGACATTGAACTCTGTCGATCGTGACGCCCGATGTTCGTCATATGGGTAGGGGATAACGACCGCTTGATCGGGCGAGCTTTACCTTCGAGGTAATTGCCGGTAGCGGCCCGACGACGTAGAGAGGACGTATGGTCAAGCGACTGATTCTGATGCTGGTGGCGATGGCCCTGGTCATCGCGGGGCTCGGCTTCGTGAAGTTCCGGCAGTTCCAGGCGATGGCCGGACAGGCCTTCGTGCCGCCGCCTGAAGCCGTGACGACGGTCATCGCCGAGCAGGAGAAATGGCCCGCGACGCTCGCCGCGATCGGGACGATGGCGGCCGTGCAGGGCGTCACCGTCAGTGCCGACCTTCCGGGCATCGTCGGCAGAATTGCCTTCGACTCGGGTCGCGCGATCAAGGAAGGCGACGTGCTCGTCGAGCTGGATACGCGGCAGGAGCAGGCGCAGCTGGCCGCGGTCGAGGCGGAACGCGATCTCGCGCGCCTCAACTTCACCCGCATGCAGGGCCTCGTCAGCGAGGGCGCGATCTCTAGGGCGGAGTACGACACTGCCGCCGCGCAGCAGAAGAGCACGGAAGCGCGGGTCGGAGAGATCCGCGCGACGATCGCGCGCAAAACGATTCGCGCGCCGTTCTCCGGCATTCTGGGTATCCGCCAGGTCAACCTCGGGCAGTATCTGTCGGACGGCGATCCGGTCGTCCCGCTCCAGTCGCTGCACCCGATTTATGTGAACTTCGGCGTGCCGCAGCAGCAGGCCGCGCAGGTGGGCGTGGGCCGCACCGTACGCGTCACGGCCGACAGTCTGACGGGCGTCGAGTTCAGCGGGCGCATCACGGCGGTCGATTCAATCGTGGACCAGACGACCCGCAACATTCAGATTCAGGCCACGCTGGCCAACCCGCGCGGCACGCTGCGACCCGGCATGTTCGTTCAGACGGAGGTCATGTTGGGCGCGACCCGGTCGGTCGTGACGCTGCCGGCCTCCGCCATCAGCTACGCGCCGTACGGCGATTCGGTGTTCGTCGTCACGGATCTCAAGGGTCAGGACGGCCAGACGTACCGCGGCGTCCGACAGCAGGTCGTCAAGCTCGGCGGCGCACGCGGCGATCAGATTGCCGTGCTCTCCGGCATCAAGGCCGGAGATGAGGTCGTGACCTCCGGTGTCTTCAAGCTGCGAAACGGCGCGGCCGTGCTCGTGAACAACAAGGTGCGGCCGGCGAACAATCCGAAGCCCAAGCCGGAGGACAGCTAATGCGCTTCACTGACCTGTTCGTCAAGCGCCCGGTTCTGGCGATCGTCGTCAACCTAGTCATCCTGATCGCCGGGCTGCAGTCGATCCGCTCGCTGAGCGTCCGTCAGTATCCGCGCAGCGACATCGCGGTGGTCCGCGTGTCGACGGTGTATGTGGGCGCGAACGCCGACCTGGTGCGGGGGTTCATCACGACGCCGCTCGAGCGCGTCATCGCGAGTGCTGACGGCATCGACTACATGGAGTCGTCGAGCGCCCAGGGCCTCAGCACGATCGCCGTGCACCTGCGGCTCAACTACGACACCAACGACGCCCTGACGCAGATCCAGTCGAAGGTGGCCCAGGTCCGCAACGACCTGCCGCCCGAGGCGGAGGCGCCCGTCATCGAAGTGGAGAACGCGGAGACGCAGTTCGCCTCGCTCTACCTCAGCTTCTCGTCGGAGGAACTGGATCAAAACCAGATCACCGACTATCTGATCCGGGTCGTGCAGCCGAAGCTGAGCGCCGTCAGCGGCGTTCAGCGCGCCGACATCCTGGGCGACCGCACGTTCGCCATGCGCATCTGGCTCAAGCCGGAGCAGATGGCGGCGCACGGCATATCGCCCTCCATGGTGCGCGATGCGCTGGCGCGCAACAACTACCTGTCCGCGCTTGGGCGCACGAAAGGCTCGATGGTGTCGGTGAACCTGGTCGCCAACACCGACCTGCGGTCGCCGGAAGAGTTCCGCCAGCTCGTGGTCAAGGAGGAGGATCGTGTCGTCGTCCGCCTCGGCGACATCGCCGACGTCGTCCTCGGCGCGGAGAACTACGAGGCGGACGTCCGCTTCAACAGTCAGACCGCCGTCTTCATGGGCGTGTGGGTCCTGCCCACCGCCAATTCGCTCGACGTCATTGAGCGCGTTCGGGCCGAGATCCCTGGGATCCAGGCGCAGATGCCGGCGGGGATGGTGGCCGCGGTCCCCTACGATGCGACCGCCTACATCCAGGATGCGATCGATGAGGTGCTGACCACGTTGTCCGAGACGCTGCTCATCGTGATCGTCGTGATCTTCCTGTTCCTCGGATCGCTGCGGTCCGTGCTGATTCCGGTGGTGGCTATTCCGATCTCGCTCGTCGGCGCGGTCTTTCTGATGCTCGCGGCGGGGTTCACCATCAACCTGCTGACGCTCCTCGCGATCGTGCTCTCAGTGGGTCTCGTCGTCGACGATGCGATCGTGATGGTGGAGAACATCGAGCGTCATATTCAACTAGGCAAGCCACCAATGCGGGCGGCCCTGGACGGCGCCCGGGAGCTGGTCGGTCCGATCATCGCCATGACCATCACGCTGGCGGCCGTGTATGCGCCGGTGGGGATCCAGGGTGGCCTGACGGGCGCACTCTTCCGGGAGTTCGCGTTCACCCTCGCAGGTGCGGTCATCGTGTCCGGTATCGTCGCGCTCACGCTGTCGCCCATGATGGGGGCGAGGCTTCTCCGCTCCGGTCAGAGCGAGCGCGGCTTTGCCGGCTGGATCAATCGCCGGTTCGAAGGCCTGCGCAACTGGTACACACGGGCGCTGAGCAGCACGCTCCGCTACCGGCCCGTCGTCCTTGTGTTCTGGGCGATCGTGGTCCTGCTGATGGTGCCGTTCTACATGTTTTCCCAGCGCGAACTGGCGCCCAGCGAGGACCAGGGAGTGGTGTTCTCGGTGCTCCAGACCTCGGCAAACTCCACGCTCGATCAGACCAAGATGTTCGCGGAGCAGGTCGCCGACGTCTATCGATCGTTCCCCGAGGCGGCGAGCATTTTTCAGATCACGTTTCCGACCGCCGGTTTCGGCGGGTTCGTCACCAAGCCGTGGAGCGAACGGACGAAGACCACAGATCAGCTTCTCCTCGAGATTGCGGGACCCCTGTCACAGATTCCGGGCATCCGTGTGATCCCGCTGACGCCGCCGCCGCTCCCCGGCGGCGGAGACTTCCCGGTCGATCTCGTGATTTCGTCGGCGGCGGAGCCGGAGCAGCTTCGGGAGTTCACGAACCAGCTCGTCCCGAAGGCGTTCGCGAGCGGCCTTTTCATGTTTGCCGACGTCGACGTGAAGTTCGACCAGCCCCAGACGGAGGTCGTCTTCGACCGGGACAAGCTTCGCTCGCAGGGGGTCAGCCTGAGTCAGGCGGGACTCGACCTGTCCACGATGCTCGGCGGGGACTACGTGAACCGGTTCAGCATTCAGGGCCGGAGCTACAAGGTCATTCCGCAGGTCAAGCGCGAGGATCGGTTGACTCCGGACCAGCTTGAGCAGATGTACATCACGGGATCGGACGACAAGCTCGTCCCATTGTCGACATTCGCCAGCTTGCAGACGACGACCGAGCCGCGTGAGCTCAAGAAGTTCCAGCAGCTGAACGCGATCCGCATTCAGGGCGTGATCCCGCCGCCGGTGCCGCTCGATCAGGCGCTGCGCGTGCTCGAAGACGAGGCGAGGGCGATTCTCCCGCAAGGGTTCACGATCGACTACGCGGGCGAGTCGCGTCAGCTTCGGGTGGAGGGCAGCAAGTTCCTGAGCACGTTCCTGCTCTCGGCGATCCTGATCTACCTGGTGCTCGCGGCACAGTTCGAGAGTTTCCGGGATCCGTTCATCATCCTGGCGGGCTCGGTTCCGCTGGCGATCTCCGGCTCTCTGCTGTTTTCGTTCCTCGGCTTCA
>DATAEE010000202.1:0-2367 GCA_036258175.1 Vicinamibacterales bacterium | reverse complement strand
ATGTCCCAGTTCTAGTGGTGGGTCAGCAGGTCGAAATGACCATCAGCGCGCAGTCGTACGACCGCGCGCTTGACCTCGCCGGTTACCCGCGCGCCGGCGTGGCCCGGCCGCGGAACCAGGGCGCGCCAGTGCCAGCCGAGGAGAAACCCGCCGAGGCGGTCAAGCCGCCGGCCGAAACGCAGGCGGCGGCCCGCGGTCCCTACGCTCCTCGCTGATCGTCAGCAACAACCGGAAAGCGCTCGCCGTGGTCGTGAACGGTTTTGCCTGGGCTGCATGGTGCCGCGCTGCATCGCCGCCATCAGCTTCCCGGCGTGGCGCTCGGCGCGCAGGCGAAGCGGCGCATGATGTTGCGCATGATGCACGTGAGGACCGGGGACTCCTTAGGACTCTCTATAGAGTCCCGCACTGCACAACAAGCCGCGACAGTCTCAGCGCGAAACTTAGAATCCCTTGGCCGGAAGGCCGTTGGAGTCAGGTCCGGGGCACCACTTGAGCCCCGGCTGAAAGGCCTAGCGTGAAACTGTGCCGCCGCAAGGCGGCAGCGCGCGGTAGGCTTCGAAGCAAGATGGGCAATGACATCTTCCGCCGCGTGATCTCGCTCGGGTCTTTCGCCATCAAGGTTCCGCGGCCTCGATCTGTTTTGCATGGTCTGCGCTGCAACCGATGGGAGCGCGAGATGTGGTATCGCTGGCGCCCGGTGTTCGGATGGGAAAACCTTTGCCCGATCTTGTTCGCGGATCCGCTGGGACTCGTTGTCGTCATGCCGCGCGCGCAACACCCAGTCACGTTGGAAGAGATTCAGGCCGCCACGCCTGTTCACTTTCCGGAACCTACGTACGAGACCAAAGCCGAGGCTTTCGGCCTGGTGAATGGCCGTGTGCTCGCCCTTGATTACGGATTGCCAGGGCGGGACACCGTGAGCAAGATGCGCGCGTACTACGCTGACATGAGCGGCCGGTAAAGACCTAAAGTCCCTTCGCCGCGAGGCCGTGCCGGTTGGAGTCCGGCCCCGGGCACCGAGCTATTGCGGATTCAACGCGAGGCGGATGCGGTTGCGGCCGTAGAGGTACGCGTAATCGCCGCTCGCCGCCAGCCTCTGCAGCAGCAGCACGCCACGGCCGCGGAGCTTGCCGATCTCGTGCGTGGTATCCGGCGACATGCGCGCGTAGGGGTTGAACGGCGGCGCGGTGTCCTCGTACGTGATCGTCACGCGACGGTCCTCGCCCGCGGCGAGGCTGATCCAGACCGGCGCGTCCGAGTTGCCGCGGTGTCCATGCCGCACCGTGTTCGTGAACAACTCCTCAAGCAGCAGGTTGAGCCGCAGGCACGCTTCCCGGTCGAACCCGGCCTGCGCGCAAAATGCCTCGAGGAACGTGCGCAGCGCGTGCAGCTGCTCGAGGCTCGCTGGGAACATTGTAGTTCGTGAAACCACGGGCATTGTCCACACGGGGGATGGACCCCGCATTATAGAATCCGCATTCCGGGGGACCTGGAGGGAGGTCACGATGCGTTGGCTGGTCATCCTTGCGGCAGCGGCATTCGCGGCGGCGTCCCATGCGAGCGACGTCGGGCAGATCAAGAACCTGAGCGGCGCGGTGCACGTCGAGCGCGACGGGCAGCGCCTCCCGGCCGCGCCCGGCATGGGGGTCAGGCAGGCCGATGTCCTGGTCACCGGCGCCGACGGCGCCGTCGGCGTCACCTTCCTCGACAACAGCCTTCTTTCGCTCGGCCCGAGCAGCACGCTCGCGATCGATCGCTACGCCTTCGACAGCACCACCCACGACGGGCAATTCGATGCCTCGCTCAAGCGCGGCACGCTCGCGGTGGTTTCCGGCCGGATGGTGAAGCGCTCGCCGGAGGCGATGCGCGTGCGCACCCCCTCCGCGATCATGGGAGTGCGCGGCACCGAATTTGCGGTCAAGGTCGACGAGCCGGCGCGGTAGCGCATGGTGGCGGTCCTCGCCATCATTGCGCTGATCGTCGTCGCGCATCAGTTCTCCGTTCCGCCGGCGCCCGCGCCTGCTGCGGTTCCTCCCGCTCCGCCGCCCGCCGAGCTCGTAGTAGTCCTGCCGGGCGCGGACGGCCGCACCGGCACGGTCGTCGTGGACAGTCAAAACCAGCGCACCGTGCTCAACCAGCCATACGCGGCGAACCGCATCGGGCGCGACGGCGGCCCGACGCGCCTTTCAGAGCAGGAAGTCAAGAGCACGTTCGGCGCCGCGCTCGGCTCGATTCCGGCGCGCCCGGCCTCCTTCCTGCTGTATTTCATTACCGGCACCGATCAGCTCACCGAGGAATCCAAAGGCGAGCTCGAGCGCATGCTCGCGGAGCTGCGCCGGCGTCCGGCGCCCGACATCCTGGTGATCG
>DATAEE010000201.1:0-3207 GCA_036258175.1 Vicinamibacterales bacterium | reverse complement strand
GACGGAGTGCGGTACCCGATTGGGGACCCGGGTGCAAATTGGGGTCTATCGCCGACCGACACTCACCAAGCCACCGAGGACGAGGTTGATCTGCGACGGGACAGGCGCCGGCTGCTCCTCGAACATGACAAACCGTCTGCTCCCCGTACCCGCCCGCACCCGGCACCCCGGCCGCTCTGCGAGTCCCAGGGACGTCGATCAACGCGGCGGCAAGGCTACGGGCCGGGGTGCCGCCGGGCGTACGGCCGGGCTGCGGCACTGTAACAGCCGGTGTAACAGCGCTGGCAAGTTAGGGCACGCTCCGGCACGCGCGGGCACTACACAAGTAGACGCATTCATTAGGAAATCTGCCGATTCACACTGAAGCCCGAGGTGCATGTGCGGGCTGCAAAACCTCCATCTCCGGTTCGAATCCTGTCGGGCGCGCCAACCTCACTTGGTCCATTCCGGAGACATGGGTGACACCCTATTCCGGAGACATGGGTAACAGTTTCGAACCGAATGGATGATCGATCGGTTCGAGACGGCACGTCTCGTCGTCGAAGTACCCCAAGTCATAATCCATAAAGGTGACGAGCCAGATGTGGTCGTCGGTCTGTTTGACGCCGACCTTTTGGCCGGCAAACACCTGACTCACGTTGACCTTGCGTCGCTGGTAGCGATGCGGCCGCAGGTGGTGATCACGGCGGTCCAGTCGTGGCGCGGATACTCGAGCTCCGCGAGGCCCTGATAAACGCGAGCTGAGGGCTGATAGCGGCTGGCGGGCGTGGCCATCTCGAGCGCCTGGTGCGGCCGTTCGTGGTTGAACTGGTGGACGAAGGTATCGAAGCGGGCCTGCTGCTGAAGGACATTCGTGGACGGCGGGCGTGTCGCGTCGGTCTTCAAGGTGAGGTGCAGGCGCTCATGCCGGCCATTCTGCTCAGGATGCCCCGGCGCAATCCGCTCGAGGCCGATGCCGAGGCGGAGCCACCAGACGGCCAGCTTGCTCAACCCGTACAACGCGTGCGCGGAGGCGAAGGGCACGCCGTTGTCCGTGCGAATGGCCTCGGGGAGCCCGTACTCTTGAAACGCGCGCTCGAAGACGGTGAAGGCGTAGCGTTCCTTGGTTGTCGAGAGGGCCTCGCACGCGAGCAGATAGCGGCTGGCGAAGTCGGAGATCGTCAGCGGATAGCAGTACCGCCGGTTGCCGAGCAGGAATTCGCCCTTGTAGTCAGCGCACCAGAGTCGATGGGGGGCCGCCGGCCAGGAGAGCGGCGTTCCCGTGAGGCGTCGGCGTGATCGCCGCGACCGTCGGGTCACGAGCCCGTGACGGTCGAGGACCGCATGCACCGTGCTGATGGCGGGACAGTGGACCTCGGGCCAGCGCTGCCGGAGCCGCTCGCGGATCTTGGGGGCCCCCCAGCTGGGATACTCCCGCTTGATCTTCACGATCGTCTTCTCGACCACCATCGGCAGCTGATTCGCGTGGCGATGCGGTCGTCGGCTGCGATCAGTGAGTCCCTGAACCCCGATCTGCCGGTAACGCTGGTAGATCTTGTGGCCAGTCTTCCGGGAGATCCCGAACTCCTCGCATAGCGCCACCATCGTCTCGCCCTCGAGCAGGCGGGCCACAAAACGAAGTCGCTCGTCCATTACGTGACACTCCTTCCAAGGCATGGCCCCTCCTCCAGAGGGACCGAGTGTCACCCATGTGTCCGGAATACCCTGTTACCTGTCTCTCAGGAAGCACAATTCAGTGAATCAACGGATTGGGCGCGTTCCCGGCACCGGGAAGCTGCGCTTCATCGAGGTCAAGGGCCGCGTCTCGAGCGCGCCGACGCCTTTATTCGACAGAGCGTGAGGTTGGACTTCCTTCCAGTCCGTCAACGACCTTCCGACACGGTCAATTTCCCCGTGGCAACGTGTTCGCGTGGCAGACCCGCGGCACCCGCGGTAACACTACGGAGCGCGAGGCAAAGACGCCCGCGTCGCTGAATCATCCCGCACATCGCCGCGATCTTCTGGTTTGAGAAATCCACGGGTGTGCACGCCCTCGTGATGGAACTGGTCGAGGGGAGGAGGATCTGTCGCAGCGGATTGCGCGCGGCGCGATCCGCATTGACGACGCCTGCCGATCGCGAAGCAGATCGCGGAGGAGTTGGAAGCCGCGCACGAGCAGGGGATCATTCACCGCGATCTGAAGCCAGCGAACATCAAGGTCCGGCCCGACGGCACGGTGAAGGTGCTGTGTCGTCCGGCGATGCACCCGTCCGCGCGTCGTGTCGCGCGCGATGACGCCATTTGAACGTGGGTGAACACCTGGACGCGACTGACCGGCACATGCGCTTGGCGTTGAAGGCTCAAGGTCCGACGGCTACATCACCAGTGTGGCCAGGCCGGTGATCACAAGGGCAGCGGCCCAGACCACGTCGAGATTGAGCCAGGCGCTGCGTAGAAGAGCGAGGCCAAGTTTCCGATAGACAACCCAGGCCACAGCCCCTGTGACCGCGAGATAGCCGACTGTGTGAACGCCGGTGGCCAGTAGTCCAGCGAGCGGGTGCACACCAGTCGATAGGTGAGCGTGGCCCGGCGCGTCGTTCGCCGCTTCGAGGCTGGGACGGCTGCCCAGCAGCACCGGTAACACCATCAGGCCCGCTCCGTGCGCCGAGGCCATGAGAAACGACCAGACCATCAGGTCGCGAAAGCCCACCTGCATACGGACCCACCGTGGGTGGCGGTGGCGTACGAAGCGGTAGATCCCAAGACCGACGAGGACCGCGGCCACAGGATAACGCATGCCCGCTGACGGGAGCGCCGTGCCGAGTAGCGCCGCGGCCAGCACGACGACCCCGATGGCGAACATGTGGCCGATCACAATAGGCACGAGCGATTTCGCCACCGCCCTCGCATCCTTTTCTTGCATGCCAAGGGCTACCGCGAACAGCCACCCCATGCCCGGGTTAATTCCGTGGTACGCGCCCAGGAGCAGCATCAGCCAGAACGTCGTCCAGCCGATGCCCCAGAAGTTCATCGCGTGTCCGGGTAGCAGTAGGAGTCCGACGAGGCGTCGCCGCCTTCTAAACGCAACTGATGCGCGCGCAGCACCTCGAATTCGAGCAGGAACCGTTCATCGAGCTTCATCCCACCCTTCGGGTCTGCATCGACCTTCACCATCCAACTCTTGATGCCGTCCGGATAGAACTGTGCATCCCATGGGGAGTAGAGCGA
>DATAEE010000200.1:0-4139 GCA_036258175.1 Vicinamibacterales bacterium | reverse complement strand
AACGCAAAAACGAATCCGGCGATCAGGGCCGCGCCGACGTGCCTGGTGAGCGAGCGGACGAGCAGAAACATGCCCACGCCCGAAAACACGAAACCTGACAGGAGAAGAATGTTGTAGGCGTGGAGCTGATGGACGCCCAGCCAGACGAGTGGCGCGACCGTCAGCGCGGGGACGATCATCGAGTCGGAAAAAGCGAGCGTTCGCCGTGCGGGATAGAAGAAGTTGCCGTCGAAGAGATGCAGCGGATCCCGTGGAAGCTGGTGTGCGATCCAGGCGAGCCGCCACGTCGACAACAGCGGATCGCCGATGTCCTGGACGGCATGATCCAGCTTGACGATCTGCGGATACGTCATGTACGCCGTCAATGCCGCATACAGCAGGAACACACCGGGAATAAGCAGCAGGCGCATGCGCCGGCTTGGCCGTTGGGCCTGGGGTCGGCCGGGCTCCGCGCGTCCGAGCAGCGTCAGGTCGTCGGTGAGCGGCCCCGCAGCGCGGGCTGCCGCGCCGACCGTCTCGGCAATCCGCTCGTGAAGCGGCCGCCGCGGGACGTAGAAGTGCCGCAGCGCGGCGAGCGCGGCGGCCCAGAAGAGCACGCGCCATTCAGATCGGATCGACAGCCGGACTCCAGCGGGCTCGACGACGAAGCCGCCTTCGAGCGCCACGTACAGCGCGAAGAGAACCAGGGCGATCGTTGCTGCATCCGTGGCGCGCGCCCACAGCGGAAGGGCGGAGTTCTGATCGGGGGTCATGAATCGATTGAGTCTGCCACATCATTGGTCCGAGGCAACCTCGACCAGCGCGCGTCCGTCTAACGGCACCCCGGTCGGGCAGTACAGCAAGGACGCGAAGCCGATCGCGCCCGTGACGCCCGGCCCGGGCGCCACGATCAAGCTGGCGTTCAGCGACGCCGTCCGGATGCAGTAGCCTGCCGCGCCGAAGCCGCCGGCGTCGGCGGGCTGGACGCGGCGTTCCTACCTTGTTACACTGGTACCAAGTTACCAGTGCCTCGGAGAAGCCTATCACGCGGGGAAACGGTGCTCGTCGAGCGGGTCCAGACCGGCGTGCGCCTCGAGAAGCGACTGCTGAAGACGCTCAAGGCGCTCGCCGACCATCACGACCTGACGCTGGGCGACCTGCTCGAAGGCATCGTGCTGCACGCCTTCGAAGGGAAGGCGCCGTTCGGCCCCGACAACCTCGCGCGGATCGCGGAGTTCAAGAAGGCCTTCGGGCTGACGCTGGACGCGTCCCACTCGCATCGTCTCCGGGAGAAATCGAACCGTGGCCGCAAACGCTGATTACGCCCTGTCGGACGAGGAGCTCCTCGCGCGGTTCGAGGATGGCTCGCTGAAAGATGGATCCTTTCACCACGAGCAGCACGTCCGCGTCGCGTGGATGTTCGTCCGCCACTACGGCATGACGGACGCGCTGGGGCGCTTCGCAGATGCGCTCAAACGCTTTGCGGCCGCCAAAGGCGCGGTGGGCCTGTATCACGAGACCATCACGTGGGCCTATTTATTCCTGGTGGCCGAGCGGGTCGCGCGCACGCCGGGCGTGAACTGGGACGCGTTCGCCGCGGCCAATCCGGATCTGCTGTCGTGGAAGCCGTCGCTGCTCGAGCGCTACTACACGTCTGAGACCCTGAAGTCGGATCTGGCGCGGCGTACGTTCCTCATGCCGGATCGGTTTTGACCGCCGGCGCCGGTCACGGCTTCTGCAGTTGTAGACGCCACTCAGCCGCTTTAGCCGGCCGCCCCGAGCTCTGATAGAGCGCATCGATCCACTCTCCAGCGCGTTGCAGGCTGGGTTTGTTGACCGGAGGAATGCTCGCTTCGAGGCGTGACATGCCCTCGTACCCGGAAAGCAACAGCGGTTCGGCCTCCGCATACCTTCTCTGGCCGGCGAGACTGGCGCCGAGCGTACTCTCGACGTCGAATCGTGCCCAGAAATCAGGACGCACCTTCAGGTATCCCTTGAGCGCCTCGCGGAGCAACGCTTCCGCCTGCCCGTAGTGACCCTCGTCGCGATAGATCCCGCCGAGCAGTCTCATCGTGTTCAGCGTCCCCAGATGTTCCGGACCATTCACACGCCGCTGGCCCGCGAGGCTTCGCGTGAGAAGCGCCTTGGCCTCTGCGACCTTGCCCTGGAGCTGATACACCTGCGCAAGTGAGCTCATCGTCGCAAGCTGGTTGGGATGGTCATCGCCGAGCACACGATGCTGGACCTCCATGACCTTGGTCAGGAGCGCTTCCGCTTCCGCCTGCTTGCCGATCTGGCGGCACACCACCGCGAGGTTATTCGTGACGGTCAGTGCGTCGGGATGCTCGTCGCCGAGAATGCGCCGCTGCACCTCGCTCAGGGTCCGAAAGATCGGCTCTGCCTCAGTGAACTTACCCTGGGCGGCGTAAATGGCTGCGAGGTTGTTCATCGCGCCAATCCAGCGGGGATGCTCTTCGCCGAGCGTGCGACGGCCGACCGTCACGGCCCTGCTGAGGAGCGCCTCCGCCTCGGCCTGCTTGCCGACGTCGCTGTACAGTTTTCCCAGATTCATCATGCTGATGATCGTTTCCTGATCCTCCTCGCCCCGCGTGCGTCGCTCGGTCTCCAGGACCTTGGTCAGAAGCGGCTCGGCCTCGGCGTACTTGCCCTGCTCGTGGAGCACGATTCCGAGGTTCGCCATGGTGACGAGCGTGTCCGGGTGATCCGCCCCGAGAACCCGCTGTCTGACAGCCATGACCGACGCGAGGATTGGCTCGGCCTCGGCGTATTTTCCCTCTTCCCGGTACAGCTGTCCCAGGTTGTTATTTGCGGCCAGCGTGTCCGGGTGCTCCTTGCCCAGGGCGCGCTCCCGCAAGTCAACGGCGCGTCGATAGTGTTGCTCGGCTTCGGTGAACAGTCCCAGCTCCCAGTACGCGTTGGCGATCGTCGAGTGAATGGAAGCCTTGACCACCGGTTGTGTATCGAACTTACCCTCGACGCGCGTGGCCGCCCGATCGAGCGCGGTTCGGACCTTGAGATCCGGATCAGGCTTTGTGTTGGGCCCGGCCTGTGTGCTCGCGCCGGCTTGGGAGAGCAGGTCATTGAGGAGGAAGTCGTTGATGGCCGTGGCCGTCGCGGCCTCTGCCCGGGCGGCCTGCTCCGCGCGCGTCGCCCGCGCGGCCTGCCACGTGCTCGCGATGATGCCCGCGATGAGCACGATAAACACCGCCGCAATCCCCCAGACCAGCGCCTGGTGCCGTCGTGCAAACTTCTGCAGCTGGTAGATCGTACTGGGCGGCCTCGCCGTGATCGGTTCGTCTTTCAGGTACCGTCCTAAGTCGCCGGCGAGTTCCGCCGCCGAGGCGTATCGCCTCGCCTTCTCCTTTTCCAGCGACTTGGCGACGATGGTCTCGATGTCGCCGCGATAGATCCGGTTGATCGAACTGAGCGGCGCAGGGTCTTCTTCCCGGATGGCCCGCGCAGCTTCAGGGATCTGCCGGCTGATCGTGTACGGCAGGTGTCCCGCGAGCAGCTCGTACAGGATCACGCCGAGCGCGTACACGTCGCTTCGAACATCCAGCTCCAGTGGATCGGCGAGCACCTGCTCGGGACTCATGTAGGCGAGAGTGCCGATGAGTTGCCCGACGTCGGTCTGGCGCGTGGCGTATGCGTCGCTATCGGTCACGCGGGCGACGCCGAAATCCAGGATCTTCGGCTGTCCGGTCGCGTCCACCAGGATGTTGCCCGGTTTGAGATCGCGGTGAATGATGCCGCGCTGATGCGCGTGGTGAACGGCGTCGCAGATCTTCACCATCAGCTCGAGCCGCTGGCGAGCGTTCAGGTGGTGCGTCGCGGCGTAGGCGTGCAGCGAATCGCCGCGGATGAACTCCATCGCAAAGTACGGCTGAGGCCCTGATCCGCTGTCGGCCGTCGCGGCTTCATGGATTTGTGCGATGCCGGGATGCTGCAGCCTGCCCAGCGCCTGCGATTCCTGTTCGAACCGGCGAAGGACCTCGGCCGTCGCCCAGCCCGGTCTGATGACCTTGAGCGCGACGGTCCGGCGTGGGTGCTCCTGTTCGGCCTCGTAGACCGTTCCCATGCCGCCTTCGCCCAGAAGGCGCAGGATGCGGTAGGGCCCCACCGATCGCGGCAATGGCCGC
>DATAEE010000199.1:0-3506 GCA_036258175.1 Vicinamibacterales bacterium | reverse complement strand
TCGCTCTATACGATTCGCAGCGAGCGACTCCTCATGGAGGAGATCGACTACAGCATCCTGTTTCGGTGGTTCATCGGTCTGAGCTTGGACGAGCCGATCTGGTCGCCGACGACCTTCAGCAAGAATCGCGACCGGCTGTTGCAGGCGGATGTCGCCAGTGCGTTTTTCGATGCCGTGGTCCACCAGGCGCGCGAGGCGGGCCTGATGTCTGACGAGCACTTCACGGTGGACGGGACCGTGCTCGAAGCGTGGGCTAGCCTGAAGAGTTTTCAGCGCAAAGATGCCGGCCCCACGGCGCCGCCCGACGATCCGGGTAATCCGACGGTCAATTTCCACGGGGAAACTCGGAAGAACGACACGCATCAGTCGACGACCGACCCCGACGCGCAGTTGTATCGGAAGGGGACCGGCAAGGAAGCCAAGCTCGCGTATCTCGGGCACGTCCTGCTCGACAACCGCCATGGCCTGGTGGCCAACGTCTGTACGACGGCGGCGACGGGCACCGGGGAATGGGAGGCCGCGCTGCTGATGCTCGCGGAGGCATCGCAGGCGAAGACGGTCGCGGGCGACAAACATTTTGACGTCGGCCGCTTCGTGACGGCCACGCGGCAGCTCGGGATCACGCCCCATGTCGCCCAGAAGGACGTCGGCTCGCGCATCGACGGTCGCACCACCCGTCACGCCGGCTACCCGGTCAGTCAACGCAAACGGAAATTGATCGAGCAGGTCTTCGGCTGGATGAAGACCATCGGCGGATTGCGGAAGCTGCGGCACCGCGGGGGCGAACTGGTCGACTGGATCGTGACCTTCACCGCCGCCGCCTACAACCTGGTCCGGCTGCGCACCCTGCTCGCGAGGCCCGCATGAGCACGCGGTCATGGCGGCGGGGCGGCCCTCGGGCCGCCACTGAGCGATGCGCGGGGAGATAGACATGCGTGCGCGAGTCACTTTTTCATCGGCCTGCTAGTCCCCTGGATCAGTGATTTCTGACAAAAGTCGTGTCATTGCGCATGCACCTGTTGAGTACGGAGACCGAAGCGCCGCATCTTGTCCAGGATCTCGTCGGCTGTCTTGGTCCACCTGAATGGCTTGCCCTTCTCGTTGTGCGCGTCGACGTACGCGAGGATGGCCGCACGCAATTGCGCCACGCTGGTGTGCGATCCGCGACGCAGCGCCTTCTCGGTAAGCAGGCCGAAGAAGCGTTCGACGAGGTTCAACCACGACGCGTAGGTCGGGGTGAAATGCAGGTAGAAGCGCGGGTGACGCAGCAGCCAGCGATGCACGACCGGCGCCCGATGCGCCGACAGGTTGTCCAGCACCACGTGCACCTCCAGTGCGGGCTCGACGCTCGCTTCGATCTCGCGCAGGAACGCGACGAAATCCTGCGCCCGATGCTGCGGTTTGCAGCGCGCAAGGACCTCGCCCGTGGCGACGTTCAGCGCGGCGAAGAGGTCGAGCGTGCCGTTCCGGATGTAGTTATGCGTGCGTCGTTCGGGCTGCCCGATGTCCATCGGCAAGATCGGTTGCGCCCGCTCGAGAGCCTGGATCTGGGATTTCTCGTCAAACGAGAACACCACCGCATTCGTGGGCGGATGCATGTACAGGCCAACGACATCGCGGATCTTCTCGATGAGCTGCGGGTCCGGCGACATCTTGAAGGAGTCGGTGACGTGCGGTTTGAGGCCAAACGTTCGCCAGATGCGCCCGATGGTCGTGTGGCTCATGCCCGCGTGCGCCGCCATCGTTCGGGTGCTCCAGTGCGTCTCGCCCGGGGGCGTCGACTCAAGGGTCTTCACGATCACCGTCTCGACGTCCTCATCCGAGATCGTGCGTGGGGTCCCGACGCGAGGCTCGTCGTAGAGGCCGTCCAGCCCTCGGTCGATGAACCGGCGCCGCCATTTGCCCACGGTCGCATTCGTGGTCCGAAACCGCGTGGCCACGGCGCTCGCCGCCGTGCCGTCGGCGCACGCGAGCACGAGGCGTGCACGGAACGCGAGAGAACGGTTTACTCGCGACCGCTTGGTCAATCGCGTCAACGCGCTTCGTTCGTCATCGGTCACGATCAACGCGGGCGTGGGGCGTCCGATCTTTGCCATGCCCCTTTAGATCACAGTGCAGATTCTTTTTCCAGTTAATTCGTTTCCAGGGGACTAGAGAGCAACGTGTTCCGCGCAGCCGTTCTTTCCATCGTGCTGGCCACTTCGGGAGCCCCAACTGCCGCATTGCTGTGCAGAACCTGGTGTGATCCCATCGCAGCCGCCGTGAGTGGCTGCCATCACGAGCGTCTGGCCAACTTCACCATCGTGGCCGGTGAGGACGGCTGCCGGAACACGGTGCTCGGGTCTGCTTCACCTGCCCAAGAAAATGTCAGGCGTACTGTGTCGCCGGGCTGGCAGTACACGCTTGCCCTTCCACGTTATCAGCTCACGAGTCCGTCGGCCGAGACTCGCCGTCACCTCAGGGCCGATCGGGATCGTTCGCTCGACAATCAGCCTCTCTCCACCGCTCTCCGGATCTGAGCGCCACAGCCGTATACCGCGTGATCTCTGAGCGCGGTCCACGTTCAGTCGGCGTGTGCGAAGCGCACCGCTATCGACATTACGGCTGTTTCGTTGTGGCTACGGCCACTAAGAAAGGAGAGTCGTCATGAGAACGATTCACGTCCGTTCCGTCGCGCTCGCCGCTCTTGCATCTGTCGCTTTGACAGGGAGCGCTGCGGGGCAAGACCGATCACTCGGGCTCCTCAACGCGGTCGAGGTGCGTCAGCTCGTCGATCGTGGCGACCCCGGTGATCACGCGCGCCTCAGCGCACACTTCGCGGCGCTTGGAGAGCAATATGCCGCGGTGGCCAAGCGCCACAGGTCGATGGCGCAATGCTTTGCCGGCAATCCGACCCGCAGTTTGGGCACCAGCATGAGGGCACACTGTAAGCGCCTCGCCGATCTCAACAGCCGATCGGCGACGACCGTCCGTGAACTCGCCGTGTACCACGAGAAAGCGGCGGGCGGCACGGCTGGCACGGCGCCGTTTGGCGGTGCACGCTTCGAAGGCGGCGCCGGTGTTTCAGAACCGACGGAACAAGAGCTCAATGCTCTCGCCGCCAAGGCACGCATGCCCGCTGAGCACCGGGCGCTCGAGGAGTACTTCCTCACGCGCGCGAAGCGGTACACCGCCGAAGCGGAGGTTCACGCCACCTTGGCCCAAGCCTATCGCGGCACGCGGATCGCGCAAGCGGCGGTGCATCACGACCGTCTGGTCGCGCTGTCGCGCGATGCGGCCAAGGAAGCCAACGAAGCTGCAGCAATGCACAAGCAACTGGCCGGCATTGCCCGGTGAGCAGCCAGGTCATCCGGGCCGGCAAAGTACGCCGGCCCGGCGTTACGCCTCAGACAGGTGCAGCTCGAAAGATCGATGGCGGTGGATCCGAAGAACAGCAGATCGCTACGCCTTTCCTCCGTTAGTTCATGGTGTATTGCACGGGCAACGCCTCCCAGTGGGGGGCAGTC
>DATAEE010000198.1:0-47515 GCA_036258175.1 Vicinamibacterales bacterium | reverse complement strand
ACGAGCAGATCCGCGGCCCAGGTCGCGAAGAGGCACCCGAGCGCACCGCCCACGCCCGCAAGCAACAGGCCTTCGAGGAACAGCTGCTGAACCAGCCGCGCGCGGCCGGCGCCGATAGCGAGCCGCAACGCCAGCTCGCGGCGGCGGTCGGCCGCAGCCGCGAGCAGCAGGTTGGCTACCGTCGCGCACGCGATGACCAGCACCAGCGCGACCAGCCCGAACAGCAGCCACAGTGCGTCCTGGAACTGACGCCGAACGGGCGAGTAGCCTGAGGCGCCGGGCTCGAGACCGCTCGTGAACTTCAGATAGCGCACGCGCCAGGTGGGCCGCCAATCGGGCGACGCCGTCGCCGCGAGCGCCTGCGTCCACACGCTCTGAAACGCGGCGTCGGCCTGAGCGATCGACAGACCGAGGCGGACACGGCCCATGATGTGCAGCCACATGCCGCTCGCGTTGACCAGCGCGTCCCGTTCATCACTGCGGAGACGGGGGAGCATCGTCACCGGGATGGTAATGTCCGGCGACATCCCGACCGCGACACCGAAGAAGCCCCGCGGCGTGACGCCGACGATGGTGAACGGCTGGCCTTCGATGCGAAGCGTGCGGCCAATCGCCGTCGGGTCGCCGCTGAAGCGTTGCTGCCAGGCCGCGTAGCTCAGAACCGCGACGGCTTGCGCCTCGGCAGGACTATTTCCCACGTCGGCCTGATCGAGCAGGCGGCCCGCCTCAGGTCGGAGCCCGAGCGTGTCGTAGAATCCGCCGGAGACGAGCAGCATCGACGTCGGCTCGGGCTCGTCAGTCCACTCAGCGTGCAGGGTGCGCTCGTGCCACGCGAACACACGCTTGAGCATGTGCGCCCGATCCCGAATCTGCTCGAACATGGGGTAGGAGAACGAGGGATGCCGCATCCAGACCAGTTCGTCCGGCGCTGGGACGGGCAGCCGTCGCAGGAGGACGGTGTCGACCAGCGTGAATACGGTGATAGTCGCGCCAATCCCGCAGGCGAGCGCGAGCACCGCGGCGAGCGTGAGCCCTGGAGCGCGCCGGAACTGCCGCACTGCAAAACGTAGGTCGCGCAACACCTGGTCCAGTCGCCGGTACATCGAGCCCTCCATGACAACGTTTAGTAAGGCCGATCCGAGGTCGCTTCGGCGCCCGAGCAAGGCTCGTGCCTAACCGCGTACCGCGACTTCACCGCCAGCACTGTGCCCGCGTCGTCGCCAAACGGCCGCGGCAGCGTCCGAATGCGAACGCCAGTCGTCCCACGAACGCGCTTTCTGTTGAATCTGCATCCGACGTTAGGATGGAGAATCCTGAGATGGACGACTGTCTGAAGCGGGCGAGCGAGATTGCGGGTGAGTACCTCGATCGAGTGCCTGAACGCCGCGTCAACGCGCGCGACACTGCGTCCGGACTGTCGAGGGCGCTCGGCGGCCCGATGCCGGATGGTCCGCAGGATCCCGTCCGGGTGATCGAAGCGCTCGCGACGGCAGTGGAGCCAGGCTTGGTTGCGAGTGCAGGCCCTCGGTACTTCGGCTTCGTTACCGGAGGCAGTGTTCCCGTGGCCATCGCGGCAGACTGGCTGGTTTCCGCCTGGGATCAGAACGCGGGGCTGAACGTCATGTCTCCGGCGATCGCCGCGATCGAGGATGTCACTGCTGGATGGCTTCTGGATCTGTTCACGCTCCCCAAGCATTCGAGCGTGGGGTTTGTCACCGGCGCGCACATGGCCAACGTCACCGCGCTGGCCGCGGCGCGGCACGAAGTCCTGCGCCGCGCCGGCTGGGACGTCGAGGCGCGTGGCCTCCAGGGTGCGCCGCGCGTGCATGTGTTGGCCGGTGCCGAAGCGCACGTATCAGTCGCTGCCGCCTGCCGGATGATCGGACTGGGCGCCGAGACCGTGACACGTGTGGCGGCGGACGATCAGGGAAGGATGCGGCCCGACGATCTCGAGGGAACGCTGGAGCGCTCCGACGGGCCGATGATCGTCTGCGCGCAGGTTGGGAACGTCAATACCGGAGCGTGCGATGACGTGGGAGCGATCGCGGACTTGACGCACGCTCGCAGCGGCTGGGTCCACGTGGACGGCGCGTTCGGGTTGTGGGCCGCGGCCGCTCGGCCGTTTCGTCATCTCGTCGCCGGGGTCGGGCGCGCCGATTCGTGGACGACCGACGGCCACAAGTGGCTCAACGTGCCGTACGACAGTGGAATCGTCTGCGTCGGGCATCCGGCGGCGCACCGCGCGTCCATGAGCCAGACCGCCGCCTATCTGATCCGCGCCGAGGGGGATGCGCGCGACGGTATGGATTGGGTACCTGAAGCGTCACGGCGCGCGCGCGTGGTCCCCATCTATGCAACGCTCCGGACGCTTGGACGGTCCGGCATCGAAGAGCTCGTCGTGCGCTGCTGCCGCCTGGCGTCGCGCGCCGCCGATCGTCTGCGCGGCGCGACGGGAGTCCGCGTTCTCAACGACGTTGTCCTGAACCAGGTGCTCACCCGCTTCGATCGCTCCGGGTCGAACGTCACTGACGACGTGATCGCGCAGGTCCAGCGCGAGGACGTGTGCTGGGTCGGCGGTACGACGTGGAAAGGGCAGCGCGCGATGCGGCTCTCTGTCTCTGGTTGGCGGACGACCGAAGCGGACATCGACCGATCCGTTGACGCCATCCTGCGTTGCGTGTGAACGATCGCCTATAATCGTCGGATTCAATGCTGAAAACGATTGCGCTGCGGTTCACGGTGGCGCTCGTCGTCGCCTACGTCCTGCTGTTTGCAACCGTCGCGGCGGCGATGCTGCAGACGCCGGACCGTTTCGGGATGTTCATGCGCTACGCGCCCGCGCCGCTCGTGTGGGGAGCGCTGCCGGCCGAACGCATGTGGCTGTGGGCGCGCGGAGGCTCGCTGAGCCATGGCGATCCGGCGCCGGACTTCACGCTCGCGGCGCAGGACGGCTCGAGCCGCGTGACGCTGTCGTCGCTGCGCGGCCGCCCGGTCGTGCTCGTGTTCGGCAGCTACACTTGACCGCCCTTCCGCCGGGCGGTGCCCGAGCTCAATCGCATCTATCGTCAGTATCGCGACCGCGCGGCCTTCTACGTCGTGTACATCTCCGAGGCGCACCCCGTCGATCGGTGGCAGCTCAATTCGAACGTCAAGGATGACGTGCTGGTGAAGAACACGACGACGGACGAAGAGCGGACGGACGTGGCGGGAGTGTGCGTGCGCAAGCTCGGGATCGAGATACCCGCGCTCGTGGACGAACTCGACAACCGTGTCGAACAGGCCTACACCGGCTGGCCCGATCGCCTGTATGTAGTCGACAAGGACGGACGCGTCGCGCACAAGAGCGCCGCCGGTCCGTTCGGGTTCAAGCCGGAGAATGTGGAAGCGACCCTCAAACGGTTGCTGCCCTGACCCGGCTGTTCCGAACACGCCCGACGTGCCCGCCTCCGCCAAGGCTACGGCGGGTCCGCCGAAGCTTCACGCGAAGGCGGAAAGGTCGGGCCTACACCGCCGCTTTACTGGTTCTGATCGCCGCGATTTCGTCCTGGCTGTATCCCAAACTCTTGAGGATCGCCTCCGTATGCTCCCCGAGGAGCGGCGCACGCCGGCGCGGGTTGAGCGGCGTCCCCGACATCTTGATCGGTGTTCCCAGCGCGCGTGTCGGTCCGAGGACGGGATGATCGATCTCGACGAGCATCTCGCGCGCGAGGACGTGCGGATCGCGGAACACATCCTGGTACGTGTTGATTGGCCCGCAGGGGATGCCGACCCGCTCGAGCTGCTCCAGCCAGTGCCCGCGCGGGCGCTGCGACGTCACATCTTCAATCGCTGACGCGAGAACCGCGCGGTGCTGGACGCGGCGTGCGTTCGAGGCGAACCGCGGGTCGGTCGTCCACTCGGGCCGGCCCAGCAGCTCGCACAGCTTGGCGAACGAGCGGTCATTGGCGGCGCCGATCGTGATGTAGCCATCGGCGCACTTCAGCGCCTGGTACGGCGCGCTGAGCCGGTGCGCCGATCCGGTCGGCTGCGGGATGACGCCGGTGGAAAAGTACTCCGTGGCTTCCCAGACCGACAGCGCGAGTCCTGCCTCGACGAGCGACGTATCGATGTACTGGCCTCGTCCGGTGCGATCGCGCGCGTGGAGCGCGGCGAGAATGCCGGCGAGCGTGAACAGACCGGCACCAAGGTCGGTGATCGGGACGCCGACCTTCACGGGCGGGCCGTCCGGTTCGCCCGTGATCGACATCAGACCGGACACGCCCTGCGCGACCAGATCGAAGCCCCCTTTCGCCGCGTCGGGTCCTGTTTGGCCATACCCGGAGATCGACGCGTAGATGAGGCGTGGGTTGTCGGCGGAGAGACTCGCGTAATCGAGACCGAACCTCGTCATGACCCCGGGGCGATAGTTCTCGACGATCACGTCGGCGGTGGCGGCGAGGCGTCGGAAGATCTCCTGCGCGGCAGGCTGCTTGAGATCCAGCACGATGCCGCGCTTGCCCCGGTTCACGGCGTTGAACGCCGGGCTCTCCGCGCCGACCGCACCGGCGAGGTTGCGCGTCCAGTCGCCGCCGGGCGGCTCGATTTTGATCACGTCCGCCCCCATGTCGCACAGTAACATCGCGCAGTACGGACCGGCCATCACCTGCGTTATGTCGAGGACGGTAATGCCTTCAAGCAACGCGCTGTTCGAGATCGACGGACCCATCGCCACCTTGACCTTCAACCGTCCACAGGCGCGCAACGCGCTGACCTGGGATATGTATGGCGCGCTCGTCGACGCGTGCGAGCGCGCCGACACGGACGCCGCCGTCCGCGTGCTCGTCGTGCGCGGCGCCGGCGAGGCGTTCGCCGCCGGCACCGACATCGAGCAGTTCAAGGACTTCGACGCCGCCGCCGGCGTCGCCTACGAGCGCCGGCTGGACGCGATTATCGATCGTGTCGAGCAGGTCCGCCGCGCGACGATTGCCCAGATTCATGGTCCGGCGGCTGGGGGCGGCTTCGCCATCGCGCTGGCCTGCGACTTCCGAATCTGCGGCCGGAGCGCGCGTTTCGGGGTTCCGATCGCGCGGACGCTGGGAAACTGCCTTTCAGTCGCGAACTGCGCGCGCGCCATGGACCTCGTCGGCCCGGCGGCCCTCAAGGAACTCCTCCTGACCGGGCGCTTCCTCGAGGCGCAGGAGGCGCTTGCGATCGGGCTCGCGAGCCGGGTGGTCCCCGACGACGCCCTGGCGGAGGAGGTCCGGTCGCTAGCCGCCGAGCTGGCCACCCGAGCACCCCTGACGATCGAAACGACCAAAGCGATGCTGCAGCGGCTCCGCGATCACCGCCGGCCGGCGCCCGTCGACGATCTCGTCGCACGCTGCTACGGCAGCGCCGATTTTCGCGAAGGCGTCACGTCGTTTCTCGCGAAACGGCCCCCGCGGTGGACCGGCGCATGAA
The DNA here is from genome assembly GCA_036258175.1 of Vicinamibacterales bacterium. Taxonomy (GTDB): domain Bacteria; phylum Acidobacteriota; class Vicinamibacteria; order Vicinamibacterales; family 2-12-FULL-66-21; genus DATAEE01. Next base: position 42,076 of record DATAEE010000198.1, on the reverse strand, counting down.
GACCGGGGCTGCGAGCGCCAGCGCCGCAGCCAGGAGCAATCCAAGCGCGATGGGCCGCGTCACGAACACGAGCGGGCTGCCCTCGGCGATCTGCAGCGACTGCCGCAGCGCGTTTTCGGCAAGCGGGCCGAGGACGAGCGCCGTGATGAACGCCGCCGCCGAGTAGCCGAGCCGCCGCATCCCCACGCCCACGACGCCGAAGACGATCATCACCCCGACGTCCCACATCCGGTTGTTCGCCGCGAACGCGCCGACGACGCAGAGCACGAGGATCGCCGGCGCGAGGATCGCGTACGGAACGCGCAGCGCGCGGACGAAGACCGGGATCAGCAGCACGTTGAGCAGGACGAGCATGACGTTGCCGATGTACATGCTCGCGATGAGCCCCCACGCGAAGTCCGGGTTGTCCTGGAACAGCGTCGGCCCCGGACGCAGCCCCCACATCATGAGCGCCCCCGCCAGGACGGCCGTCGTCGTCCCGCCCGGCAGCCCCAGCGTGAGAAGCGGCACGAGCGCGCCGGCGGCCGCCGCGTTGTTGGCCGACTCCGGCGCCGCGACGCCTTCGACCGCGCCGCGGCCGAAGCGTTCGGGCTCGCGGGCGATCCGCCGCTCCGCCGCATAGGCCATGAACGACGCGAGCGTCGCGCCGGCCCCCGGCAGCGTGCCGATCAGGAAGCCGATGAGCGTTCCCCGCACGATCGCCCAGCGCGCCTGGAGCCAGTCGCGGGTCGACGGAAACACGTCGCGGATGGAGAGCCGCGCCGCCAGCTGCTCGGTCCCGCCGCCGCCGATGAGAATCTCCGTGAAGCCGAACAGCGCGATCGAGATTGGAAGAAAGTCGAAGCCGCTGAAGAGATCCGAGAGACCGAACGTGAAGCGCGGCATGCCGGTCATGACGTCGAGGCCGACGGTCGCGACGATCAGGCCGAGAATGGCGGAGATGAACGCTTTCAGCGGCGACCCGGACGTGAGGCCGGTCAGCAGCGCCAGGCCGAGGACGGTCAGGGCGAAGTACTCGGGCGGGCCGAATGCCAGCGCCGCGCGCGCCAGCGTCGGCGCGACGAGCATGAGGGCGAAGGTGCCGAACGTGCCGGCGACGAACGATCCGCCGGTCGCGACGCCGAGCGCCACGCCCGCGCGTCCCTGCCGCGCCATCTGATACCCGTCGATCGTCGTCACGACCGTGGCGGACTCGCCAGGCGTGTTGATCAGCACCGACGTGATCGTGCCGCCGTACATCGAGCCGTAGTAGATGCCGCAGAGCATGATGATCGCGCTCGTCGGGTTCATCCCGAACGTCAGCGGCAGGAGCAGCGCGACGCCGGACGTGGAGCCGATTCCGGGAAGCGCCCCGACCAGCGTGCCGAGGAACGCGCCCGCGAACGCGAAGAGCAGGTTGGCCGGCGTCAGCGCGATCGCGAAGCCCGCGGCGAGGTTGTCGAAAAGGCTCATGCGTGATCTGCGGAATCTGAGTACATCTGCGGCTAGGGGAGTGGCACGCCCAGCCAGCGGACGAAGACGAGCCACACCAGGAGAGGCGTCGCCAGCGTCGCGGCGACGATCGCGAGCGGTCGGCGCGGATCCAGCCGCCAGGCGGCCGCCGCCGTGAGCGCCCCGGTCGCGGCGACGAGACCGACCAGCGGTACGACCGCCGCCGCGAGGGTCGTCATGATCGCGAGCGCATACGGATCGGATCGACCGGTCGGCTGGTCCTCGGCCTCACGAGGCGCGGTCGCTTTCGCGCGAACGAACACCCATCCCGCGCAGATCGTGAGCAGGATGCCCAGCCACAGCGGCACGAAGCCGGGACCCGGCGATCGATCCAGCCAATACGGGAGCCGCCATGCCTGAGCGGTGATGAAGATCCCAAATGCCGCGAGAACGAGGGCGGCCCGGCGATCGGTAGTCACTTCGTCTCCGCCGGATTGAGCGCGTCCCGATTGAGCGCCTCGTGCTGCTGGAGAAAGCGGCGGGCCTCGTCGCCGATCTTGAAGTAGGGCGTCAGCGCGAATCGATCCAGATAATTTGTGCGCCAGCGCTCGGTCGCGGTCAGCTTGGCGAGCGCCTGCTCCCAGAACTGGACCGCATCCGCGGGAGCGCTGCCGGGGAGCGCCACGCCCCGCATCATGTGGTGCACGACCTTGATTCCTCGCTCGTCGAGCGTGGGCACGTCCGGCATCATCGCAATCCTCGACGGCGCCGCCACGGCGAGCGGCCGTGTGAGTCCAGCCTTCCATTGCGACAGCATTTCGCTCGGGTTCGGCCCCGCGAGATCGACATGCCCGCCGCCGAGGTTCTGCATCGCTTCGGCGCCGCCCCGCGTGTGGACGTAGGTGAAAGACGCGCCGGTCGCACGTTCGATGAGGATCCCCAACACGTGATCGCCGCCACCCTGCGCCTCGGTCGAGAACGTCAGCTTGCCGGGGTTCGCTTTCGCGAACGCGATGACCTCTTCGATCGTCTGGAACCGCGACTTCTCGGGCACGACGATGGCCATCTCGTCGAGCGCGAGAACCGCAACGATGGTGAGATCGCGGAGTGTCGGACCCGTATAGTGCTTCTGCACACCGAGCGACACGAGCGGGTCGTTGAGCGTCACCATCGTGTAGCCGTCGCCACGGCGCGCCGCAACGTAGGCCAGCCCGACCGCTCCGGATCCGCCGCTCCGATTCGACACGGTCACCGGCTGCGCCGACAAGCGCTCGCGCTCGACGATGTCCTGCAGCGTGCGCGCGAGGTTATCGCTGCCGCCGCCTGGTGGAAACGGCACGACGATATCGATCGGCTGGCTCGGATACGGCGCCGGTGCGCCCGAGGTGCACGCGGCGAGACACGCCGCGGCGAGCGCCGGCCAGTTACGGAAGACTCTTGTCACGCGCTCAGGTTGCCCGGATTATAAGCCGCAGATTCACGCACCATAAACCACAGGTTTACCCAGCTATAGTTACGCATCGCACAGCCGCAGATTTACGCAGATATGGTGATCGATCGCATCTGGAGGGCCCCGTGAAACGCGTAATCCCGTTCGGGCTGGTGTTCGTCGCGTGTGTGTTGGCTTTGGCATGGCATCCGGCCGGGGGGCAGGGATCGGGCGGCGCGATCGACTCGGGCGACGTCGCCTGGATGCTCACCGCCAGCGGCCTCGTGCTGCTGATGACACCCGGCCTCTCGTTCTTCTATGGCGGCATGGTCCAGAAGAAGAACGTCATCTCGACGATGCTTCAGAGTCTGGTCGCGATGATCATCATCAGCCTGCTCTGGGTGATCGTCGGGTTCAGCCTCGCGTTTGGTGACAGCATCGGTGGCATCATCGGCGATCCGAGAACGTACTTCATGTTCCAGAACGTCGGCCTCGGCTCGAACGCAGCGTTGGCGCCCACGATTCCGCTGATGCTGTTCGCGCTCTTCCACCTGAAGTTCGCCATCATCACCCCGGCGCTGATTACCGGGTCGTTCGCTGAGCGCGTGCGGTTCTGGAGCTACGTCACGTTCATCTGCCTGTTCAGTCTGTTCATCTATTGTCCGCTCGCGCACTGGACCTGGCACCCGGATGGATTCCTCCGCCAGTGGGGCGTTATGGACTTCGCCGGAGGCACGGTCGTCCACACGTCTGCCGGATGGGCCGCGCTCGTCGGCGCCATGGTGCTCGGCCGCCGGCAGATTCACGAGCGTGTCGGCTCGCACGTGCCGGCGAACATCCCGTTCGTGATCCTGGGGACCGGCATGCTCTGGTTCGGGTGGTTCGGCTTCAACGCGGGGTCCGCGCTCGGCGCTTCGGCACAGGCCACCCTCGCCTTCGCGACCACCAACACGGCGTCGGCCGCCGCGGCGCTCGCGTGGATCGCGTTCGACGTGATCCGTGGACGGAAGGCCTCCGCGCTCGGCGCATGCGTCGGCGCGGTGGTCGGATTGGTTGCGATCACGCCCGCAGCGGGCTTCGTCAGCGTGCCCTCCAGCATCGTCGTGGGCTCGGTCGCCAGCGTGGCGAGCAATATGGTCGTCCATTGGAAGTCGCGCTCGACACTCGACGACACGCTCGACGTCTTCCCGTGCCACGGCGTCGGTGGGATGGTGGGGATGGTGGCGACCGGCGTGTTCGCGGCCGATGTGGGGCTCATGACCGGCCAGACGCGCACGTTTTTCGTGCAGATCGTTGGCCTCCTGGTGGTCTCGCCCTTCGCGATCATAGGCTCGTACCTGCTCTACAAGATTACGGACGCGATCATCCCGCTGCGCGTGTCGGAGCGCCAGGAGATGCTCGGCCTCGACTTGACGCAGCACGACGAGACGATGAGCTCGCGCGGCGTACAAGCGGCTTTCGAGGATCTCCAGGGGCAGCTGTTTCCGACGCCGACCGAGGGCTAACGAGCGCGCATGGCGGCACTATTCGGCCCGGGCCAACGTCTAACCAACCTTGGACGTCTAACAGCCCGAGGACCGCCATGCTGACAGCCGACTTCCGCTATGCGCTGCGTTCGCTGACCCGACAGAAGACGGCGACCGCGCTCGTCCTGCTCATGCTGTCGCTCGGCATCGCCGCCAACGTCGCCGTGTTCAGCCTCGTCAATGGCCTGTTTCTCCGGCCGTTTGCATTCCCGGATCAGGATCGCCTCGTTTACATCAACGAGACCGCGCCGAAGTGGAATCTCGAGGTCGTCGGCATCAACTATCCCGACTTCCACACGTGGCGCGAAGGCGTGAAGCTGTTCGAAGGGATCGCCATCTGGGACGGCGACGCCTTCAATCTCTCGACCTCTACGGGCGCGGAACGAATTCGCGGAGCCCGCGTCACGCACGACCTCGGAAAAGTTCTCGCGATCCGTCCGATCCTCGGCCGCGACTTTCTGCCGGAGGAAGATACGCCGAAGGGCCCGCCGGTCGTGCTCATCACCGAGGGGGTGTGGCGCGAGCGGTTCGGGGGGCGCGCGGACGTCGTCGGCCAGTCCCTGAAGCTCGATGGCATCGCGCGGACGATCGTAGGCGTCATGCCGCCCGAGGCGGATTTCCCGGCGAACGCCCGCGTCTGGGTGCCGCTCCAGGGGAACCCGAACCAGGAAGGGCAGAGCTACTCGTATAACGGCGTCGGGCGGATGAAGCCAGGCGTCACCATCGAGGCTGCTGAGAAGGACCTGCTTCGCGCGCACGAGCCGATCTGGCAAAAGAGCGACAAGGAAAAGGTCGTGTCGCCGTTCGCGCGATCGTTGCGCGAGGAGTTCGTCCGCGACTTCACGAACGCCGCCCAGGCGCTGACCGCGGCGGTCGCGCTGCTGCTCCTCGTCGCCTGCGCCAACGTGGCGAGCCTGATGCTCGCGCGGGCGCTGGCGCGCCGCCGCGAGATGGGCATCCGCCTCGCGCTGGGCGCCGGCCGCGTCCGGATCGTCAGACAGCTGTTCGCCGAAAACGTCATACTTGCCATCGCCGGCGCCGCAATCGGCCTCGCGCTCGGCCAGTGGGCGGTGAAGCTGCTGCTCGCACAGGTCCCCGACCAGTTGCCTCACTTTGCGTCGTTTGGCGTCGACCTGCGCGTTGTCGGGTTCGCGATCCTCGCGTCGATGGCGACCGTCATCCTGTTCGGCTGGGCGCCGGCGCTCCACGCCTCGCGCGGCGATCTGCGATCCGCTGTTCATGCCGCAACTGCTGGTACGACCGCGTCGCCCCGAGGCAAGCGCACGCTGTGGCTTCTCGTCGCGGGAGAGTTTGCGCTCGCCGCGCTGCTTCTCGTGTGCGCCGGCCTGCTGATGCGCGCCTTCGATCGCGTTCGCCACGTCGATCCCGGGTTCCGAACCGACGGCGTGCTCGTCTTCTCGGTCTCTCTTCCCGAGGCCAGTTATCCGAAAGAGCCCCAGCGGCTCGCCTTCTGGGATCGGCTCGAGCGACGCCTGGTCGGTCTTCCCGGCGTTCAGTCCGCTGGCCTCATCACCTGCGCGCCGCTCGGTTGTCACTGGGGGACGTTTTTCAACATCGAGGGGGTCGAGCGGAAGCCGGGAGAATCGGTCCCGGTGACGCTCATGCGGTTCGCCAGCGCGAGCTACTTCCAGACCATGGGCATCCGGCTGAAGTCGGGACGGTTCTTCGATAATCGCGACGGGCGCGAGCCGCAGCCGGAGGATCCGGCGCTGCGATCGCCGCGCGTCGCGATCGTCAACGAATCGTTCGCGAAGACGTTCTGGCCGAATGTCGACGACCCGGTCGGCTGCCGGTTCAAGTTCAACGGCGAACGCTCTCCGTGGATGACGGTCGTAGGCCTCGTCCGCGACATCAAACACTATGGGCTCGAGCGGCCAATGCGCCCGGGCGTCTACTTTCCATTGCCTGCGAACCCGGTGCAGACGTTGACCGTGGCGCTCCAGACGTCCGGCGATGCAGGGGCGCTCGCAGGTTCGGCGCGGGCCGCGCTCCGCGACCTCGACGCGGATCTGCCGGTGTTCCAGCTGAGGACGATGGAGGAGGCGTTGCAGCGATCGCTGATGGTCCGCGCCGCCTACTCATGGATGCTGGGCGTCTTCGCCTTCCTGGCGTTCGTGCTTGCGCTCGGCGGCGCGTACGGCGTGGCGTCCTATCTGGTGACGCAGCGGACGCGTGAGATCGGCATTCGCGTCGCGCTCGGCGCCCGCACGATCGACGTCGTCCGAACCGTGATCGGACGAGGCGTCGCCGTCGTGACGGTCGGCGTCGTCACCGGCCTCATCGCCTCGTTGGGTGCCACACGCCTCCTCGCAGATCTTCTGTTCGGTGTGGGCCGCGACGCAGCGATTCTCGCTGGTGCGTCCTCGGTGCTGCTGCTGACGGCGGTGCTGGCCAATTGGTTCCCGGCGCGGCGCGCAGCAAAAATCGACCCGATGCGGTCGCTGAGAACCGAGTAAGATAACGGGCGCATGCCACGCAGGCGAACCCTGCCAATCGGGTAATGTGCGACAAATGACGAGACGCTTGCGGCCGCCGGGTCTGGCGGCCGCCATCAATCTTGTTGTGTGCGTTGGCGGAGCGGCGGCTCAGACGGTGTTCGTGAGGAATGCCGCCGCGGGCGAGGCTGTCGAAGTGTTCGTCAACGCCGCCCCGGCCGGCACGGCAACAATCGACGCGAGCGGGGAGGCGCGGATCCCCGTAGAGATCAAGTCGATCGTGGGGAAGGAGGAAATGGATGCCTACATCTACGTCGACGCGTGCCCGAAGCTCACCCGAATACTCATCATCGGCGTAGGTCATCTGCCGCCATCGGAAGGGCAATGCCGCCGAAACCCAGTCGCGGGCCTTTTCTGGGTGCGCTCGGTCAACACGCTAGTCGTCAACCTCGCGAGCCAGCCGCCCAGCCTGATGCTCGTCGTCGGAAAATACACGCCGCCCGCGCCCGGCTCGGAGACAGCGCCGCATTCGTGGACACCCGCGCCGACTGGAATCGTGGCCTTCGGCGGCGGGCTGTACGGCCGGTTTCGCGACTTCTCGACGGATCAGTGCGGAACTGCCGCCTGCGAGCCAGACGATGACGGCTTCGACGGGTTTCACGCTGGCGGCGCATTCTGGGTGAGGCCGTTCCTCGCCGCAGAAGCAGCGTACGTCCAATTGCCTTCACCAACGGCGATCGGCGGGGGCACCGGGTTCCGGTTCGACAGCTCGCTCGATGCGAGCCTCGTCAGCGTCGCCGGTCTCGTAGGTGCTCAGGGCGGGCCGATGCGCTTCTACGGCAAGGTCGGCGCGGTGTTCCATCGCGCGACGACTACGACAACCCAGACGAACGATCCCGTCACAGTCACGGTCGATGATGAGCCTGTGACGATCGAGGGAGGGACGCAGACGTTCGAGACGACAACCGAAGGGTGGGGGTGGTTGTTCGGCGGCGGCGCAGAAGCCTGGCTGACCCGATATGTCGCGATTTACGGTGAGCTCGACTTTGCCCGGCTGCAGGGGAATCCGACCAGCGGCGGCGAAGGAGAACTGGACGACCGCGTCATGCTGGTCTTCTTCGGCGCCCGCGTCCACATTGGACGCTGACCAAAGATCACTGCACCGCCGTCAGCTCGATCTCGAATATCAGTGTTGCGTTCGGGGGAATCGAGCCGTTGCGGGATTCCCCATAGGCGAGCGAGGGCGGGATAGTGAGCCGGCGGAGTCCACCGACCCTCATGCCGACGAGCCCCTGGTCCCAGCCTTCGATGACCTGACCGGCGCCCAGCGTGAACACGAAAGGCTCCCGGCCCACGGACGAGTCAAATTGAAGTCCCTTGAAGTCGAGCCGCGACGGGTCGAAGAACCATCCCGTGTATTCCACGGTGAGCGTCTTTCCCGCTACAGCTTCCTCACCGCTCCCCACAAGCAGGTCGGTCTGAGTGAACGGCGCGCTTGCGGCTGGACTCGTAGGGGAGGGATCGCAGCCCGCGAGGGCCACGACGAGCCCGAGCGTCATCACGCCTCTTCCGACATCCACTCTGCGCATTCTCTACTTCGCCTCTTGAAGTCTCTTCGACACTAGCACGACAGCTCGCGCCGCGCGAGTGCGAAGACCCGCGCCATCATCGCCGGCGTGAGTTTGCCGGTATTCGTATTCTGCCGGCTCGGGTGGTAGGAGCAGATGACGGCCGGCGCGTGCGGCGTGCGATGGATCAGGCCATGCGCGAACGGTGGGCGCGGCCGCACGACGATGCCGCGGCCGGCGAGCAGCCGCCAGTAGGATTCGAACGCAATCCGGCCGAGCGCCACGACGACCTGGATGTGGGGAAGCGCCGAGACCTCCGCCGCCAGATGGACGTGACACCGCAGAATCTCCTCAGGCGTCGGCTTGTTATCCGGCGGTGCGCATCGGACCGCCGCCGCGATGAACGAATCGACGAGCGCCAGCCCGTCATCGCTCGTCCGGGAGGTCGGCTGGTTCGCGAAGCCGTGCCGATGCATGGCGCGCATCAGGAAGTCGCCGGAGCCCCCAGGCGCGTCGCCCGTAAACACGCGACCGGTGCGGTTGGCGCCGTGCGCGGCGGGCGCCAGACCGAGGACGAGCACCCGCGCCTCCGGGTCGCCAAAGCCCGGCACGGGCCGGCCCCAGTACACATCGTCGCGATGCGCGGCCTTCTTCTCTGACGCGATGCGCTGACAGTACGTGCGCAGACGTGCACACGCGTCGCACGCGACGATCGCTGCCCGAACCTCCGTCAGGCTGGGCACGTGTTTTCGGATTGTGGATTGGTGATTGCTGAATGCTGATTGCGGTCGAACGATTCCGATTGCTCGTGCGCGTGGTACGAGCTTCGAACGAGCGGCCCGGACTCGACGTGGCCGAATCCGAGGCCGATTGCGATCCGCTTCAGCTCGACGAATTCCTGCGGGGTGTAGTACCGATCCATCGGCAGGTTCGCGAGAGACGGTCGAAGGTACTGACCGATCGTCAGGATGCCGCAGTTCGAGCGCCGCAGATCCTGAAGCACCTGCACGATCTCGTCCCACGTTTCTCCCAGGCCCACCATCAGACCGGATTTTCGCGGGATGTCCGGCGCGTATCGGCCCGCGCGGGCCAGCAGTTCGAGGGCGCGGTCGTAGCGGCCGCCCGGCCGGGCGACACGGTAGAGACGGGGAACGGTCTCGATGTTGTGGTTGAGGACATCCGGTCGCGCGCCGAGCACCGTTCGAAGCGACTGTTCGTTGCCTTGAAAATCCGGGATGAGCACTTCGATGCGGCACGCCGGCCGTACTGCCCGGACTTCGCGGATCGTCGCGGCGAAAAGCGAGGCGCCGAAATCCGGCAGGTCGTCGCGATCGACCGACGTGATGACGGCGTACTGCAGCTCCATCGCGGCAATCGCGCCGGCGACCCTCGACGGCTCGTGCTCGTCGGCCGCATGCGGCGTTCCATGGACGACATTGCAGTACCCGCACGAGCGGGTGCAGATGCCGCCGAGAATCATGAACGTGGCGGTGCCGTGGTGCCAGCACTCGCCGATGTTCGGGCAGTTCGCCTCTTCGCAGACCGTGTGGAGGTCGAGCGCCCGCATGATCTCCTTGAGCCTGAGGTAGCCGGGAGAGCCGGGCGCGCGCACCTTGAGCCACTCCGGCTTCGGCACACGAGGCGCCGCGTCGGCGGAGCGTGCCCGGCGGCCGCGGATGAAAGTGACAGGGGCTCCGGGGTTCACAACCTTATAATTGTAGCCCCTTTGATCGGAGAGAACTCCCTATGCCCTCCAACTCATCGCTCTCGGTCACCTGGCTCGGACACGGCACGTTCGAGCTCGTCTCACCGGCGGGCAAGCGCATCATCATCGATCCGTGGCTCGAGCAGAATCCATCCTGTCCGGCGGATCGCCGGAAGATTCCCCGAGCCGACCTGATCCTCGCGACCCACGGGCATTTCGATCACATCGGGGACCTCGTGCCGGTCGCGAAGGGGACGGGCGCCAAGGTGATAGGCATCTTCGAGCTGTGCACGTGGCTTGGGAAGAAAGGCGTGCAGAACACGAGCCCGATGAACATCGGCGGCTCTCAGCGGGTGGGCGATCTCACGATCACGATGACGCCCGCCGTCCACAGCAGCTCGTTCGTGGAGGACGGCGGCCCGGTCTATCTCGGCGAGCCGGCGGGATACGTCATCCGGTTCGAAGACGGCATCACCGCCTACTTCGCCGGCGATACCGCGCTCTTCGGCGACATGCGGCTCATCAAAGAGATGTACGAGCCGTCGATTGCGTTCCTGCCGATCGGCGACCTCTTCACGATGGGCCCGGAAGCGGCCGCGCGCGCCGCGAAGCTGCTCGGCGTCACGCAGGTCGTGCCGATGCACTTCGGAACGTTCCCGCTCCTCACCGGAACGCCCGCCCGGCTCCGCGAGCTTCTGCCGAACATCGAAGTCCTGGAGCTGAAGCCCGGCGACACCGCGAGGTGACTCTTGTCTATTGTGGATTGGCGATTGGGGATTGGAGATTGATTGTCGATTGGCGATTGGGTATTGATGATTATTGCTGATTGGTGCGTGCTAAGCTGACGTATGGCTCTGCGCGCGGTACCGGCGAAGGGGCTGGCCATTGGCGCCATTGGCGGAACCTTCGCGGCTGCGGCGATCCTGCTCGGCTGGCCGGAGGCGCCGGTCGGGCCGGACGCGCGAACGCCCGTGGCGCAAAGCTCCGCGCCTCTCATCGCCTCACGCGCCATCACGATCGACATCGTCAATCTGCCGCTCGCGAAAAGGCAGCCTGCAACGCGCTTGCTCGCAGTCAGATCGGCCGAAGCGGTTCCGCCTCCGATTCCGATCGCCGTGGACTCACAGGATCCCATGCCTGACACACCCACCGCTCGATCGGTCGAGGAACCGCCGCTGCTCGTCAGCCGTTCGAGTGCGTTTGCGTCAGATCTCCCGCGACTTTCGAGCACGTCGGTCGACGCGAAGGAGCCGTCACGGCAGGATGCGCTGACGCGCGCGATGGGAACGACGGCCGGCGCGTTCAGGACCGCCGGCTCTTCGGTCGCCGGTGCGCTCAAGAAGGTCTTCGAGTAGGGCGGTTCGCGAACCGCCCCTACCCTGGAAACTAATCTGATACCGCCAATTCACCAGGTTTCACAGGCCTCGTCCTGATCAACTGCCCGCGTCTCGCAAGCTCCCCCATGACGACGAGCGTCCCAGCAAAGACGCCAAACTTCACGGCGTCGGCCCAGCGCGCGTGCGGGAGCCACTTCCACAGCAGCAGCAGGACCGGCTGGGCGACACAGGCGGCCCAGACCGTGCCATAGAAGAAGCGGCGCTCGTGGCCCTCGTGCTTCGTCGATCCCTTCACGCGCGGGAGATATCCCGCGGCGCCGAGGATCCAGATGATCCCGGCGAGCGGGAAGTAGGCAGCATCGTAGATCTGCCGGAGCCGCCATTCGCCAGTCGCGATCGCCCACGTCAGCCCCGCGAGGTTCAGCAGACCAAACACGACCGCCGCGCTCCAGGCGAACGTGTAACAGATGCGACGGTAGAGAGGATTTGGTCGATCTTCCGTGAAGCGGAGAATGTACGGCGCGTGCTCGACCCCCGGCAGCTTGCCGAACCACCCCGCGATGCCCGTGCCCAGGACGACAAGGCCGAGCCACACCGCGATGCGACGGTCGGCGCCGTGCGCGAAGAGATCGAAGGTAAGGGGACCGGGGGCGATGAAGAATACCCAGATCCAGATGGGCCAGTGCGCGAGGCGATACCTGATCGTGTTCGCGTGGCGAACGCGACCGACCTCGGCCAGCTCCCGAAGCTGCGCCCAGGTCGGGCGCGATCCCCGCTCGTGCACCAGATTCCAATAATAGCTCGCGTCTGCTTCGCGCGTCCGGACAGATGCGTCCCGTGATCGCGCACCGCGTCCAGGGGCCCTAGCTGTAACTCATTGTTGTTTCGCCTGTTATGTTCTGACATCACATGGCATACAAGCTGCCAGACTTCAGCCTCGGTGTGAGGCTGGGCATCCACGTCGCCGCCGACGTGCAATAGGAGCTCCTATGAGCTTCGTCGCCGACTTGAAATTCGCGTTCCGGTCGTTGACTCGCGCCAAAGGGCTGGCGCTGACCGTCATCGTGACCCTCGCGCTGGGCATCGGCGCCAACGCGGCGATGTTCAGCGTCGTCCGGGGCGTGCTCCTGCGGCCGCTCGTCAATCGAGACGAATCGCGGCTGATCTACATCCGCCAGAGCGCCCCGGGCATCCCTGTGGAGAACACCACGTTCTCGGTGCCTGAACTCATCGATCTGCGCTCACGACTGAAGACGGTGACGGCGATCGGCGACTTCTCGACCATCGGCTTCACGATGGTCGGCCTCGGCGAGCCTCGTGTCGTGCGCGCGGGGGTGGTCGGCGGCTCGTACTTCACCGTCATGGGTCTGCGGCCCGTGCGCGGCCGCCTCATCGACGCGACAGACGATGGCCCCGATGCTGCGAGCGTGGTGGTGCTGACGCATCGCTTCTGGACCACGGGGCTGAAGAGCGACCCCACCGTCGTCGGCAAGACGGTGCGTCTGGGTGCGGGGGACAGGGGCGCGCGCCTGGCAACGATCATCGGCATCCTCGAGCCATCCGTGCCCTATCCGACCGAAACCGAGATCATCGCGAACGTCGTTTCGAGCCCGCACCACATGTCGGCAACGATGGTGACGGGCCGCACCCATCGGATGACCGAGCTGTTCGGGCGCCTGGCGCCCGGCGCGGATCTCGAGGCGGCACGCGCCGAGCTACGGGCCGTTCACGGCGCCTTCCTCACGGAACACCCCGAGGCGTACCTGCCGAGGTCGGACTTCCGGATCGACGCGAAGCTGCTGCGGGATCAGATCACGTCGCCGGCACGAACGGTGCTCCTCGTGCTGCTGGCCGCGTCGGCGCTCATCTTCGTCATAGCATGCTCAAACGTCGCGAACCTGATCCTGGCCCGATCGGTCCGCCGGGAAGGCGAGCTGGCCATACGGGCGGCGCTCGGCGCCGGTGCGGGCGCGCTGCGCCGAACGCTGCTCGCGGAAAGCCTGCTGCTCTGCGGCAGCGGCGCCATACTCGGTGTGATCGTCGCGCTGTGGATGGTGCCCGTCCTCGGCCAATACGCGTCCCGCTTCTCCGTTCGCGCCCTCGACCTGACAGTCGACGCAAGCCTGCTGTGGGTCGGCGTGGGCCTGGCCGTGTCGGCAGCGGTGCTGCTCGCGTTCGTGCCGCGACTGCCGTCGGCCGACGCCGCCAGCGGCCTGGGACTCTCCAACGGAAGCGTGCGCATCACATCGGGTACGAACCGCCGCCTCCGGCTGTTTGCCATCACGCAGATCGCCGCGTCGTTCGTGCTGCTCGCCGGCGCCGGGATGCTCTTGACGACGCTCGTCGCGCTGCAGCGGACACCGACCGGCTTCGAGACGCGGCAGGTGCTCGCGGTGCACGTGCCGGTGATGTCCGACGGCCGGACGCCGGATCAGACCGTCGCGTTCTACCAGGAGATCATGCGGCAGGTCGAGCAGCTGCCCGGCGTCGATCGCGTGTCGGCTGGATCGTCGGTGCCCTGGCGGGACGGAGGCTTCTACCTGCAATTCTCGGTCGAAGGGTACGCCAGGGCGGATGGTGAGGAAGATCCGCGCGGCCGCCCTCGCACCGTATCGCCGGGCTTCTTCGTAGCGCTGGGCGTGCCGATCATTGCCGGCCGCGATTTCCATGCAAGCGACCGGCGCGGCGGCGAAAGCGTCGTCATCGTGAGCCAGAGCGTGGCGCAGCGGATGTTCCCGAGCGTCGAGGCCGCTGTCAACCGCCGGCTGATGTGGACCGATCAGACCGCGATAAAGTACGGCGGCCTCAGCGTCGAGCCACGGCGGATCGTGGGCGTGGTCGCGGACGTCGACGACGAGAACATCGTGCCGGGGCCTGCGATGACGGTCTACACGGCGCTGGCCCAGTCGGGGGGCGCCGGGCGGCTGTTCGTGCACACGCGAACGGAAGATCCGTACGCACTCGTGCCGTCGATTACGCGCATTGTTCGCCAGATGTCGGCGGACCAACCTGTCGAACGAGCGGCAACCCTGCAGGACGTCCGCGCCGAGGTGCTCGCGCCCGATCGGCTGAACGCGCTCGTCTTCGGCGGCTTCGCGCTCGTGGCGCTGACGATCGCGATCGTTGGCGTTGCAGGCGTGCTGGCGTTTTCGGTGAGCGCACGCACGCGTGAGTTCGGCATTCGCCTTGCCCTCGGATCCGATCCACGTCACCTGCTGGTCCGCGTCCTCGGCGAGGGGGCAGTGATAGCCGGCGCGGGAATCATTGCCGGTGCGCTGGCCGGAATCGCGCTGACGCAGGTCGCGAGCGGGTTTTTCGGCGTGGTTCAGATGCCGGGGGTGCTGCCGATCGCCGGAGCGGCAACGCTTCTCGTGACTGCAGCAATCCTCGCGTTGCTGTTGCCTGCTGCCCGTGCGTCGCGTGTGGACGCTGTGGAGGCGTTGCGTTCGGAGTAAACGGCCGCTGACCCGCGTCGATTACGTCGGCGCACCCGCCACCCGGGCGATCGCCTCCACCGCCTCTCGCGCCGCGAGCACGGACGTGTCGATCGTATGCGTCGCTGCGGCGTAGAGCGGCTCTCGCGCCGCGAGCAGCGCGCGCAGATCGGCCATCGCCTGCGGATGGTCGGTCATCGGACGCCGATCCCCCTGTCGTACCACGCGGTTCCAGTGATCTTCCGGCCGGGCCCGGAGCCAGACGGTGAGCGCGGATCGGCGCAGGCGCGCGTACGTGTCGCGAGATGTGACGATCCCGCCTCCGGTCGCCAGCACGATCGGCGTCTGCTCGCGCAGCACGCGCTCCAGCGTTTCGCGCTCCAGCCGGCGGTAGTACTCCTCGCCGTGCAGCGTGAAAATCTCCCCGAGCGACAAGTCGGCTGCTTCTTCAATCCGTCGATCGAGTTCCACGAATGGCACGCGAAGCCGCCGCGCGAGCCGCCGGCCGATCGTCGTCTTGCCCGCTCCGCGCAGCCCGAGCAGCGCAACGACTGGTGGTGGGGCAGCGGAGGGAGCTTCCGCGAGAAGTGCCGCCGGCGACAGTTCGAGCGCGGTCGCAAGGTCGGCGAGCCGGCGAACGGAGAGGTTCGCGCGGCCCGACTCGATCTGCGTGAGGAAGCGTGCCGACACGCCGGAGTGCTCCGCGAGCTGCCGCAGCGTCCAGCCGCGCTCGAGCCGGCTGTCGCGGATGCGCCGGCCGGCCGCGGCGAGGAGACGGTCCGGGTTCATTGAGCACTATAATACCTCCTTCAAGACGATATGCACTATAGTTCCTTGACAGTCCCGCGCGGCCGGCGGTACGCTGTCGGGTCATGGATACGGCCGCCCGCGCGACCACGCCCCCCGTCGATTTCGAGACGCATCCCGATCGCTACCAGCACTGGAAGCTCTCGTTCGGCGGACCTATCGCGACGCTGACGATGGACGTCCGTGAGGACGCCGGCCTGTCCTCCGACTACCGCCTCAAGCTGAACTCGTACGATCTGGGCGTCGATATCGAGCTGGCCGATGCACTTCAGCGGCTACGCTTCGAGCACCCCGAAGTACACGCCGTGGTCGTGACGAGCCTCAAGGAGCGAATCTTCTGCGCCGGCGCGAACATCTTCATGCTGCGCGGCTCGACGCATGCGGCGAAGGTCAACTTCTGCAAGTTCACGAACGAGACGCGGCTCGCGATCGAAGATGCGAGCGCGCACTCCGGCCTGCGGTTTCTCGCCGCGCTGAACGGCATCTGCGCCGGCGGCGGCTACGAGCTCGCGCTGGCCTGCGACGAGATCGTGCTCGTCGATGACGGGAACTCGGCGGTCAGCCTGCCGGAGACGCCGCTGCTCGGCGTGCTGCCCGGCACCGGCGGCCTCACGCGGGTCGTCGACAAGCGCAAGGTCCGCCGTGACCTGGCCGACGTGTTCAGCACGTTAACCGAGGGCATCAAGGGCAAGCGCGCCGTGGAGTGGCGGCTGGTCGATGCCGTGTATCCGACGAGCCAGTTCAAGGCGGCGGTCGACTCGCGCGCAAAGCAGCTGGCCGCGACCTCCGATCGACCGGCGACGGGCCCCGGTATCACGCTCAATCCCCTGGCGCCGCGCGTGACCGACGATGCAGTCGCGTACTCGTCAGTGACGCTGACAATCGATCGCGCTCGACGCGTCGCGACGCTGACCGTCCGCGCACCGCAGGAAAGCCAGCCGGATACGCCGGAAGGCATTCTCGCAGCGGGCGATCGGTTCTGGCCACTGCGAGCGTTTCGCGAGCTGGACGACGCCATCCTTCGTACCCGTGTGAACGAGCCGACGATTGGAACAGTGATCCTGAAGACTGAAGGCGATCCCGAGCAGGTGCTGGCAGTCGATCGCACGCTCGATCGGCATCGGGACCACTGGTTGGTTCGTGAAGTCATTCATCTGGTCAAGCGCACCCTCAAGCGGCTGGATCTGACGTCGCGCAGCCTGTTTGCGCTCATCGAGCCTGGAAGTGCGTTCGCGGGCACGCTCTTCGAGCTCGTGCTGGCGGCGGATCGTTCCTACATGCTCGACGATCCGGATCGTCCGACCGCCGTCCAGCTTTCGGCGATGAACGCCGGTCCGCTGACGATGAGCAACGGGCTCACGCGGCTGCAGGTGCGTTTTCTGGGCGCTCCGGAGAAAGTCGACGCGGCGCTGGCTGCCAAGAGACCGTTCGACGCGCAGGATGCGCTCGAGGCCGGCCTTGTGTCGTTCGCGCCCGACGACATCGACTGGGACGATGAAGTAAGGCTGGCAATCGAGGCGCGCGCGGCGTTCTCGCCGGACGCGCTGACCGGGATGGAAGCGAATCTCCGGTTCGCCGGACCGGAGACGATGGAAACGAAAATCTTCGGCCGGCTCAGCGCGTGGCAGAACTGGATCTTCCAGCGCCCGAATGCGGTCGGGCCGAAGGGGGCGCTGACATCGTACGGGACCTCAGGCAGACCAGAGTTCGACTGGGGCCGTTGCTGAGCAGTTAGATGTGGCAATCAACGCGCCGAGCGAAAGCGAGGCGTGGCAGGCGCTGGGGGTGGGGCCCCAGCGCAAAATAGAAAAAGATGATCTCCGCAGAAAAAATTCCGAATAACGTCGATCTTTCATCGAACAAACGGCTGCAGCGTGCGCTCGAGCACTGGCAGCCCGCCTATATCCAGTGGTGGCAGGACATGGGCCCGCAGGGCTTTCAGAACTACCACCATGTCTACGTCCGCACCGCCATCAGTGTCGATCCGTCCGGCTGGGCGCATTTCGAGTACGTGAAACTGCCGGAGTACCGCTGGGGGATTTTCCTCGCCGATCCGGTACCCAACCGCACCATCGGGTTCGGCGATTTCTTCGGCCAGCCTGTCTGGCACGAGGTGCCGGGCGAGTTCCGGAATCAGCTCCGGCGTCTCGTCGTAACCCAGGGCGACACCGAACCGGCGAGCGTGGAGCAGCAGCGCTGGCTCGGGCACCGGTGCCCGAGCCTCTACGATCTCCGCAACCTGTTTCAGGTCAACGTCGAAGAGGGCCGTCACCTGTGGGCGATGGTCTACCTGCTTCACTCGTATTTCGGCCGCGACGGCCGCGACGAGGCGGAGGAGTTGCTGGCGCGGCAGAGCGGCAACCGCGACAAGCCGCGCATCCTCGATGCGTTCAACGAGCCGATCGACAACTGGCTGGACTTCTTCTGCTTCACGATGTTCACCGACCGCGACGGCAAGTCGCAGCTGCTCTCACTGTCCGAGAGCTCGCTCGACCCGTTGTCGCGCACGACGCGGTTCATGCTCACCGAGGAAGCGCACCACATGTTCGTCGGCGAGACCGGCATGGCGCGCATCATCGACCGCACGTGCCAGCTCATGAAAGACGAGGGCGCCGGATTTTCCGAGGACGTGCGCAGAGTAGGCGGGATCGACCTGCCGATGATCCAGAAGCACATCAACCTCTGGTTCAGCCTGAGCCTCGACCTGCACGGCAACGAGATCTCGACCAACGCCGCTTCCTACTTCGCGAACGGCCTCAAAGGCCGCGCGATGGAAGAGCGGCACCAGGATCACGTCGCGTCCGAAGCGACCTACGATCTCGAGGTCCTCGATGACGGGAAGGTGTCGCGCCGCACGATCCCGCTCCGCAACGCGATGAACGAGGTGCTCCGCGACTGGTACGTCGACGATTGTCAGGCGGGGATCGACCGCTGGAACCGCATTCTCGAGCGCCACGGCGTGCCCGACCGGTTGCGCCTCCCGGATCGCAAGTTCAACCGCGGCATCGGCATCTTCGCCGCCGCGCATTTCGACCCGGACGGCCACACGCTCAACGATGACGAGTGGCAGCGCCGGAAGCACGAATGGCTGCCCTCCGCGGCCGACCGCGACTATCTGCTCAGCATCATGAACGCGCCTATCTATGAGCCGGGACGCTTCGCCAATTACATCGCGCCTCCCGCCAAGGGCATCAACCGCAAGCCAGTGGACTTTGAATACGTCCGTACTGAATCGTGATCATTGTGGATTGGGGATTGTGGATTGGGGATTGATTGAGGATTGTTGATTGGTGATTGCCGGTTATTGTCGATTGGTGATTGATCGCAGGCTGCCGGCTTGAAGATCCGCTATAGCGTTTCTGACGGCGTCGCGGTCATCGAGCTCAACGATCCGCCTGCGAACACGTATTCGTACGAAATGATGCGCGAGATCGACGCCGCTGTGCTCGACGCCCGCATGGACGCGTCGGTGCACGTCGTCGTCATTCGCGGCGCCGGAGAGAAGTTCTTCTGCGCCGGCGCCAACATCGGCATGCTCGCCCAGGCGGATCCTGACTACAAGTACTACTTCTGTCTTCACGCCAACGAGACGCTCAACCGGCTCGAGCAGACGCCGAAGCTCGTGATCGCCGCGATCAACGGCCACTGCGCTGGCGGCGGGCTCGAGGTCGCGATGGCGGCCGACCTGCGGATTGCGAAGAAAGACGCCGGCAAGATCGGACTGCCCGAGGTGGCGCTCGGGGTCCTGCCTGGAACCGGCGGCACGCAGCGCCTCGCCCGGCTCGTCGGCAAGGCGCGCGCGATGGAATTGATGGTCGCCGGCCGACTGCTGACGATGGACGAGGCGCACGCCATCGGATTGGTGACCGAAGTCTGGGACGCGGCGGCGCTAGCCGGCCGTTCGTTCGAGCAGGCGATCAACGACTACGCCAAGCAGTTCACGCCGCCGGCGAAGGCGAGCCGCGCGGTGGGCCGCATCAAGCGCGCCGTGCAGTCGGGGCTCGAGGCCGGCTTCGGCGAAGGGCTTGCCGTCGAGCGTGAACTGCAGCAGCTCTTGTTCCAATCCGACGACGCGAAAGAGGGAATTTCCGCTAATCTTGAAAAGCGCAAGCCGAAGTTCAAGGGCGCGTAGCGCAGCCTTCAGGGCTGCTTTGGCGAAAGACATGACCACCACCAGCGTCGAACAAAAAAAGCTTCTCATCAACGGCGAATGGCGCGCTGCGAGTGGCGGGAAGACGATGCCGGTCGTCAACCCCGCCACCGAAGAGGTCATCGCCGAAGTGGCGGCGGCGGATAAGGCGGACGTCGACGCTGCAGTGGCAGCGGCGCGCGCGGCGCTTTCCGGTCCGTGGGCTCAAGTGTCCGCGCGCGATCGCGGGCGTCTCGTCTGGACGCTCGCCGAGCGGCTCATGGCGAAGGCGGACGAGATCGCCCGGCTCGAGACTCTGCACAACGGCAAGCCGATCAGCGAGTCGCGGCACGTCGAGATTCCGGCGGCCGCGGAGTGCTTCCAGTACTACGCCGGCTGGGCCGACAAGGTGCATGGCGAAACGGTCCCCGTCAAAGGGAACAATTTCGTCTACACCCTACGCGAGCCGGTCGGCGTCGTCGCGGCGATCGTGCCGTGGAACTTTCCGCTGCTGCTCGCCGCGTGGAAGGTTGCACCGGCGCTCGCGTGCGGCAACACGGTCATCCTCAAGCCGGCGAGCCAGACGCCGCTGACGGCGATTGCGCTCGGCGAGATGGCTTCGGAGGTTGGATTTCCTCCGGGCGTTCTCAACATACTCACCGGGCCTGGTTCCGCCACCGGGCAGGCGATCGTCGAACACCCGGGTATCGACAAGATCGCCTTCACCGGCGATACGTCCACCGGCAAACAGATCATGCGCAGCTCGGCGGACACGCTGAAGAAGATCACGCTCGAGCTCGGAGGCAAGTCGCCGAACATCGTCCTGCCGGATGCGGACATGGAGGCGGCCATCCGCGGCGCGACGATCGGCATCTTCTACGGCAAAGGCGAGGTCTGCGCCGCCGGATCGCGCCTGCTCGTCGATCGATCGATCAAGGATGCGTTCATGGAAAAGCTGGTCGCCCGGACGAAGAAGATGGTCCCGGGCGATCCGCTGGATCCAAAAACGCGGCTGGGCGCCATCTCGTCGAAGGGCCAGCTCGAGCGCGTCCTGGGATACGTCGACACCGCGAAGAAAGAGGGGGCCGCGCTCGTTGCTGGCGGCGCCCGCGCGGATATCGGAACCGGCCGCGGGTATTTCATGCAGCCGACGATCTTTGACAACGTGACACCGCAGATGACCATCGCCCGCGAGGAAATCTTCGGCCCCGTGCTCGCGACGATCGAGTTCTCCGATCTGGACGAGGCGATCGCGCGCGCCAACGACTCACCATACGGACTTGCCGCCGCCGTCTGGACCAAAGACGTCAAGAAGGCGCACTACGTCGCACGCCGCCTGCAGGCCGGGACGGTCTGGGTCAACACCTATAACGTTTACGACACGGCCGCCGGTTTCGGCGGATACAAGCAGAGCGGATTCGGCCGCGAGATGGGTGTCCACGCGATCGAGCACTACACGCAGGTCAAGACTGTCTGGGTGGATCTGAATCTCTGACCGGACCTCGGGTCTCGTGCTTCGTGCCTCGGTCAGTGCCTCGTGATTCGTGCTTCGACCGAGGTCCGAGGCACCGTCCGAGGTCCGAGGCCCGAGGCACCGCCCGAGGCACGAGGTCCGAGCTCCGAGGCCCGATCTGAATGCGAGTCTTCGACGCCCATATCCATATCCCTCCCTACGAGATGATGAAGCCGGAGGCCCGGCGCGTTTTTCTCGTGGGGAAACCTGACCGCGCTGCGATCGAGGCGTTGTCAGCGGATCCGTCGGCGCTCCTGCGCCACATGGATGCGAACGGGATCGAGCGCGCCGGCCTGATCAACTACGTCAGCCCTGACGTGATCGGCATCGGAGACGAAGCCAACGCCTGGACGGCGCGGTACGCGTCGGCCGATCCAGCGCGGTTGCTCGCATTCGGTTCGGTGAATCCTCTGACGACCGAGCGGGTTGGCGAAGCGGTCGATCGGCTCCTGGAGATGGGGATCCGCGCGCTCAAAGTGCATCCGCCCCACCAGCTTTTTGCAGCGAACGCCTATCTCGACTCGCTCCCTCGTCTCGCCGAGCTGTACGGACGCGCGCAGGCAGCGGGTGTGCCCGTCACCATTCACACCGGAACGTCGGTCTTTCCCGGCGCGAGGAGTCGCCTCGGCGATCCAATGGCGGTGGACGACGTCGCTGTCGATTTTCCAAACCTGACAATTCTCGTGGCGCACGGCGGACGGCCGATCTGGATGGAGGCGGCATTCTTCCTCGTGCGGCGCCATCCGAACGTTCACCTCGAGCTATCAGGAATCCCGCCGGCGAAGTTGCTAGAATGGTTCCCCCGCCTGGAGGAGATCGCCGACAAGACGGTGTGGGGCACCGACTGGCCGAGCCCCGGCGTGCGATCCATGCGGAAGAACGTCGAGCAGTTCCTGGCGCTGCCGCTCGCGGACGCGACCAGGCAGAAGATTCTCTATGACAACGCCAGCCGGATCTTCCGGTAAATCAACCATCAGCACCCCACAATCGACAATGGGCGACCCGCTGCTCGCCTGGCGATCCGAATTCCCGATCCTCGACACCTGCACGTATCTCGTGAGCCACTCGCTCGGCGCCATGCCGCGCGCGGCCGCGGACGAGCTCCAGGAATACGCGGACACGTGGAGCCGGCGCGGCGTCCGCGCCTGGCACGAGGGATGGTGGGAGATCGGGCGTGAGACCGGCGATCTGCTCGCGCCGATCCTGGGCGTTGCGCGCGGCGCGATTTCGATGCACCAGAACGTCACCGTCGCGCAGGGCATCATCGCGTCCTGTCACACGTTCACCGGCCGGCGCAACCGGATCGTCATGAGCGACCTCGAGTTTCCCTCGAACATGTATCTGTTCGAGGGCTTCCGACGATACGGAGCAGAGATCGTCTACGGGCGCTCCGACGACGGGATCCGCGCGCCGCTCGACCCGCTGCTTGAGGCCATCGACGAGCGCACCGCGCTCGTGATCGTTTCGTACGTGCTGTTTCGAAGCTCGTACGTCCAGAACGTGCAGCCGATCATCGAGCGCGCGCACGCCGTGGGCGCCCGCGTCGTGCTCGACACCTACCAGGCGGCCGGCGCGATCCCGCTGGCCATCGAACAGCTCGGCGCCGATTTCGCCGTCGGCGGGTCCGTGAAGTGGCTGTGCGGCGGACCGGGTGCCGGGTATTTGTACGTCCGCCCGGATCTCGCGCCGGAGCTGCAACCCGCGCTCGTCGGCTGGGCGGCGCACGAAAGCCCCTTTCAGTTCGCGACGGGTGCGGTCCGGTACGCCGACGCGCCGGAGCGCTTTCAGAGCGGCACGCCCAACGTGCCGGCGATGTACGCCGCGCGCGCCGGGTACCGCATCGTCAACGAGGTCGGCGTGGACGCGATCCGCGCGAAGTCGCTGCGCCTGACGCGGCGGCTGATGGACGGCGCGCTCGCGCGCGGATGGCGGGTCAACACACCGCCGGCCGACCGGGAACGCGGCGGGACGGTTACGATCGACGCTCCCGGCGGTGCGGCAACCGCCGACGAGCTGATCCGCCGCGAGGTGATCGTCGACTACCGTCCGGGCGCGGGCATTCGCATGGCGCCGCACTTCTACAACACCGAAGACGAAATCGACCGCGCGCTGCAGACGCTCGAAGCCATCGTCAAGGGATAGCTCTTGCCCAACATCCGCATCGATGTCGACGGCGCGATCGCCACGCTCACCTTCGACCGCCCCGCAGTCCGGAACGCGCTGAACCTGGAGACGGTGAACGAGTGCCACGCGGCGCTGCGCGATCTGGCCGAGCGCCCCGACCTCGGCGTGCTGATTCTTACGGGCGCCGGCGAGGCGGCGTTCGTCTCCGGCGCCGACATCAACGAAATGCGCCGCCGCACGCGGGACCAGGGGCTCGCGGCGATCAACTCGTCGCTGTTTGCCGCGGTCGAGCGGTTCCCGCGGCCGACGATCGCGGCGGTGAACGGTTACGCGCTCGGCGGCGGATGCGAGCTCGCGCTGGCCTGCGACATCCGGATCGCCGCCGATCACGCCAGGTTCGGCCAGCCGGAGCTCGGCCTCGGCATCATTCCCGGCGCCGGGGCGACGCAGCGGCTGCCGCGGATCGTCGGCCTCGGCCATGCCAAGCATCTCATCCTGACCGCGGAGATCATCGACGCGCGGCACGCACTCGGGATCGGCCTGGTCAGCGCGGTCGTCCCGCGAGCGGAACTGCTGCCGAAAGCGCGTGAGATTGCCGCGCAGATCCTGCGGCAGGGACCGCTGGCGGCGCGACTCGCGAAGCTCGCGCTGAACGCCTCGGCCCGTGTCGATCTGGATTCGGGCCTGCTCATCGAAACGCTGGCGCAGACGATCTGCTACGAGAGCGAGGACAAAGCGGAAGGCACGGCGGCGTTTCTCGAGAAGCGAAAGCCGAAGTTCACCGGACGATAATCCGCCCCTGCAGCGCCGCGACGTCGAAGAGATTGTGATCGTGGTAGCCGCAGCTCATGGCCGCCACGAAGTTTCCCGTCTCCTTTGTCTGACCTGGATTCAGAAAGCCAACCTGATCGATGGCCGGACAGTCTCCATGGTCCGGATGCGGGTCGGACGTCATCTCGTGGGCGCGGCTGTCATTGTTCGCGAAGAGCACCCGTTGCCCAGCGTTGATCGTGAGCTCCTTCGGCGACACACCGACCCCTGTGATCGTAATCGTCGGCTGCGGGTTGGGATTTGGGGAGGGGTTCGTCGGCGGGTCTCCACCATAGCCGCCGCCGCACGCGGCTGACACCAGGAGCGCAACGGCCGTCATATGACGGCACGCGCTCAGAAAAACTTGCGGCTGATGTTGAACCCTATGAACCAGTCGTCGCTGTTGAACCCGCCGCGAGCGATCTGCGAGTACGTGGTCGCGAAGGAGTTCGAGAAGTTGACCTGGAACGAATGGCCGCCGGCGCGGCGCTCGATCCCGAAGCTGCCGTGGTCGATGCCAGGCTCGTAGCCGGTCACGCGGGGTGCCCATTCGCCGACAAGGTACCACGGCGTGCCCCACAGACGCATGCGCGCGCCCAGGCCGACGAAGAACGTGTTCTCCTCCGGCGGGTCGATCGCGCCGCCCAGGCTCGCCGCATTCAGCACGAAGATCGGTTCGACGTACACCGCGCCGCGATTGGGCACCTCGCGCGAGATCGCCGCGCCGAACGCGCCGCCGAAGTCCTCGCTGAAGTTGTCGCGCCCTTCCGCGGACACGATGGCGTCAATGCCGACGAAATGTCCCTCGGACTGCCGCCAGAGGTTGCCCTGCCCGAACAGCTGGATCGTGCGATCGCTCGTGCGATGGATTCCGATCTGCGCGCCGTCCCAGATGCCGATCCGGAATTCGAGACCGATCAGCGCGCCGGAATCGAAGCCGAAGAAATCCGACAGCAGATCGCCAAAATCACCTTCTCCAAGCGGCCGGCCGAACCGGTGCGTCACCCGGAACGCGCTCTTCCATTGCGGCATCCTGAGCGTCGTTGGCAGCGACACGACCGTGAAGTCCGGCTGCGCGAGGTTGACGGCGCGCGCTGAGGGCGCCGGCTGGTCCGGCGGCGGCTGCGTCTGTGCAGGTTGATCCTGCGCCACCGCGGGTGCGGTACAAACGAAGAGCGCGAGGGCAATCCTCGCGCCCCACATCGTGGTCCGCCGAAGCATCAGGGCTCTCCTGGCGATTCGCGCTCCTGTTACCTGATGTAGCCCGGCGACGGTCCCTGCGTCGTATCGACGTTGATTTGGCCTCTGAATGCCTGATTATCCGGATTCATATGGTCGTGGAATCCGCAAATCCGCACGACGGTCAACGACGCAGTATTCTTGCTGGCGCCCGGGTTGAGCATACCGACATCGTTGATCGACGGGCAGTCGGTATGTGTCCCGTGCGGCGTCGAAAACATTTCGTGCGCGCGCGCGTCGCTATTGACGAAGCGGACGACCTGGCCCGAGTGGATGTTGATCTCCTTCGGGTCGACACCGGTCGGCGTGATGGTAATTGTCGGCTGCGTTGTGCCGCCGCCTGGGTTCGGGCTCGGCTGGCCCGGGTTGCCTCCGCCCCCGTCGCTGCCGCCACCACATGCCCACACGGTAAGCGCGAGCGCCGCGGCGACGCCAAACCCCGACGCGAATCGGACGTACACACGGGTCATGTTCTTGTCTCCGTTCCTGAGAAACCTGACGCGGTGCTTCGCAAACGAGGTGCCCGGCGGGAATCGAGCTAAGTGCTTGTAAAAAGGGAACAAACCTGCGATTCCGCTTTCGGCGGCGGAAAGCCGTTACACTGCGCGTAACCGCGGGGATGAGTTTGATTCGCAGACGCCCGACCTGAAGCAGCCCTAAAGGGCTGCGCTACTCGATCCGGTGTTTGGCGAGGTAGTAGCTCAGCGCGCGCTGGCTGATACCCATTGTCTCTGCCGCGTCTTTTTTGACGCCGCCGGCGCTCTCGAGCGCGCGGCGGACGGTTTCGCGCTCGGTCCAGTCGAGATTCTGGCGGAGGTTCATGCCAGGAAGACCCGCGGACGGCACGCCGGTCGCGCCGAGCATGAACACCGACTGCGTCCGGATCTTCGGCGACGTCGAGAGCACGACGGCGCGCTCGATCGTGTTCTCGAGCTCACGAACGTTGCCGGGCCAGTCGTACCCGTGGAGCGTCGCAAGCGCCTCGTCATCGATCCCCTCCGCCCGCTTGCCTGCCCGCTGGGCATGCTTGCGGATGAAATGCTCGACCAGGATCGGAATGTCCTCCTTGCGCTCGCGTAGCGGGGGAATGCTGATCGGGATGACGTTGAGCCGGTAGTAGAGATCTTCCTGGAACCGGCCGTCCGAGACCATCTGGCGGATGTCCCGATTGGTCGCGGCGATGACCCGGACGTCCACCTTCTGGCTGCGCTCGGCACCGAGCGGCTCGAACTCGCGCTCCTGAAGCACGCGCAGCAGTTTCGCTTGAAGCGTCGGGCTCATCGTTCCAATCTCGTCCAGGAAGATAGAACCGCCGTCGGCGAGTGCGAACTTGCCCTTCTTGTTGGTAGCGGCGCCGGTGAAGGCGCCGCGAACATGGCCAAACAATTCCGATTCGAGGAGTGTCTCCGGAATCGCCGCGCAGTTCACCTTGATGAGCGCCATCTCGCGCTGCGCGCTCCGGTCGTGGATCGCGCGGGCCACCAGTTCCTTGCCCGTTCCCGTTTCTCCTGTGATGAGCACCGTGCTCTTTGACTGCGCGACCAGCTCCGCCGTCCGGATGACTTCCTGAATGCGGCGGCTTCGACCCACGATGCCGTAGTGGCTGAACTCTTCGTCCCGCTCGCTCATCAGGTACCGATGGTGCGTGTGCAGCCTCTGATGATCGAGCGCCCGCCGGACCAGCACGAGCAGCTCGTCGATCTCGAAGGGCTTCTGCAGGTAGTCCAACGCCCCGAGCTTCATCGCCTCGATCGCGCTTTCAACCGTCGCATGCGCAGTCATGAGCAGGATCTGCGGTCGCTCCCCGTCCGGGTTGGCGGCCAGCTCGCGGATCAGGTCGAGGCCGGTGAGCTCCGGCATCAGGTTGTCGACGATCAGCAGGTCGAACAGCCGGCGCGCGATGAGCTTCTGCGCCTCGCGCGGATTGGACGTTGCGACGACCTCGTGGCCGTCCTCGCGCAGCGCGCCAGCCAACGCGTTGAGGATCTTGGTCTCATCGTCGACGAGGAGAATCGTCCCGGTGCTCATGCCTGCACCGGTTGAAGGACCGCGGTCGTCGGAAGCTCGATGGTGATCTCGGTGCCGACGCCGGTCCGGCTCGTGACGGCGATCGTGCCGCCCAGGCCCTCAACGACGTTGCGGGCGATCGCAAGGCCGAGCCCCGAGCCAGTCCGCTTGGTCGTGTAGTACGGCTCGAAGATCCGCGGCAGGTCCTCGGCCTTAATTCCCACGCCCCGATCGCGGATGTGAATCGCGATTCTGCCCGTCGGCAGGGCCACCGTCCGCAGCTCGATGGCCGAGGGTTTGGCGGCCGTTCCGGCCTCCGTACCCTCCATCGCGTGCCGCGCGTTGGTAAGGATGTTGATCAGCACCAGCCGGAGGCGCTCGGCGTCGGTGACGATCGGCGCAAGGGATGGCTCGAGCGTCAGCGTCAGCGTCAGCGCCGCCGACTCGTCCTGCGACGCGGCACGCGCCGCGTCGCGGCAGAGCGCGTTGATGTCCGCCGGCGCCAGATCGAACTTGATTGGCTTGGCGAAGTCGAGCACGTCGGTCACGATGCGGTTCAGCCTGCCGGTCTCCTCGTCGATGTCCGATACCGCGCGCTTCAGATCGGGCGGCGCCACCTCGTCCCGGCGGAGCGTCCGAAGGCTCGCTTTGATGATCATGAGCGGGTTCCGGATCTCGTGCGCGACGACGGTCGAGAGGCGGCCCAGGGCAGAGAGGCGCTCGCGCTGCGAGGCGTCGCGCTGGAACCTGGCAATCGACTCGGTCATCGAGTTGAACGTCGAGGCGAGCAGCTGCGCATCTTCGTCGTCTCCGAGCGGCCCGATGGCGGAGCGCGGAAGCGAGATCCGCCTCGTCAGGTCGCCCGTCGCGGCCGTCTCGCGCATCGTCGCCGTAATAACTCCCAGCGGGCGCGTGACCGTCCGCGCCACGGCATAACTCAGCAGCGTCGCCGCCAGGACCGCGGCGATCGCCGTCACGCCGAGCGCAGTGTAGATCGCCCTGAGAAACCGCAGCCGTTCCGAGCGCGAACGGAGGATCAGAGCCGTCGGGCTGCCCTCATGCGCGCCGGTCGCCAGCGGGCGCGCAAGCCACGAGAATTCTTCGTCGCCAAGCCGCACCGTCGGCGGCCCGCTCGCGGAAAGTCCAGCCAAAGATGGCCAGTCGGCGGAAGGAAGGGTCGCCGCTTTCACGGCCCCATCGATGGCGAACGCGACATCGCTGTTGGTCAGTGCCTTGAACCGCCGCGCGGCCGCCTCGTCCAGGCTGAAGCCGACGGTGAGCGTGCCGAAAACCTCACGCTGGGCCGTCGCGGGACTGACAATCTCGATCGGCACCGTCACCACCTGCATGACACCGCCGGGAAATCCCCAGAATCCGCGGACCGGTTGTCCGGTCAGCGCGTCGCGAATGGCCGGGCGAGCCGCGATCGTGTCGGGCGCGAGGCCCGCGCCCCCGGAGTGGGCGAGCAGGCGGCCGCTGCGGTGCGTGAGGATCAGGACGTCGGCGGCGATCGTCTCACGATAAAACTGCGCGACGTCGGTCGCCGTCGGCGGATCGTTCAACTCGACGATGGCTTTGAGGCGCGGCAGGTCGGCAATCAGCCGCGCTTCGCGAACGAAGTGATCGAACTGCGTGTCCCGGTTTTCATCGAGGAGGGTCGCCGCCTCTTCGAGGCCGCGCCGGAGCTCCTTCTCGGCCTGACCCGTCACGGAGGCCGTGACGCTCCAGATCGCGACGCCGAGCGGCGCAACGGCTAGCAGCGCCCCGGCGACGAAAATCCGGTTGCTCAGCGATCGAAGGAAGTTCATCGGTCCAGCGCGAAGTTGATCTCCACGTCTGTGCCCGCGGGCACGGTGACACGCCGGGACTCGCGGACGACGCCCTCGTTCCAGACCGCGACGGTATAGCTGCCGGACGGCACGTCCGGGATGCGGTATTTCCCCTCGGCGTCGGTCGTCGCAAAGTACGGGTGACCGAACACGAGAATGAACGCGTTCATGTGCGAGTGGATGTCGCAGAAGACCCGGACGATCCCCGGCCGATCGAAGCGCACCGACTTCGACTTGCCGGTCGCGTAGCGGCCCAGGTCGAACGTCTTCGGTTTCGAGAGCGAGAACACGTTGTGGTACGTCCGATCGTTGTTCGGAAACTCCACGGTCGTGCCCGCCATGATCGCGAGCACGTGAGGGACGAAGGTCTCGGCGCGCTGGTCCATGGTCTCGCGGCCGTGCTCCAGGCGATCGTCAAACGCACCGCGCGGCGCCGATTCCAGATACACGACGGTCCGCCGCCGATCGACCGTACCGCGTGCCGGGGCAACACCGAGATCCGTGACCCCCGGTCGCCGTTCAACCGGCGCCGCGGACTGCAACACCTCGACACGGCCTCGAATCGCACCGCCGCTCTGCGGGGCGGCGGCCGCGACGCCCGCCAGATAGACGATCACGAGTGTGGTTCGTATCACAGCCAGAAGAGAAGCTGTCCTGCGACAAATGACTTCCGGCGCAGACGCCCGCCGTCGCGCCAGTTGCGCTGCCAGGCCACACGGCCGACCAGGTTGCGCCGGAAATACCAGCCGCCGCCGGCCTCGAACCGCTCGACGGGTGCATCCCAAGGCACCGGCCCATTGAAGATCGTGCCCGTGATTTTCGAGAACCCCAGCCAATCAGCGCGCGCCGCGAGGTAGAGGCGGGGATGGACCCTGTAACGTCCTTCGATAAGACCGGCGTTCGCGCGAAGCGGTCGATCGATGAACGGCGACGCCACCGCCGGTAGAGCCCATTCGCTCCAGACGAACTCCGCGCGGACGATTCCATAGCCGCGCGAGTATTCGATGTCGGCCCCGAACGCACGCTGCGCGAACGACTGCTCCGGATCGGCTCCGGCGGCTTCGATCGCGGCATCGTCGACGAACTGCCCGCGCGCCGCTGACCCACCCACAACGAGGCCAACCACTGGCTTCCACGTCACGCGGCCCTGTAATTGATTTCCGTCGTTGTCCACTCGCGGATTCGCGAGCGTGCCGGTCGTGAGCGCGCCCGCGACTTCGAACGCTCCCGCCGCGGCGCGTACCTCGACGCCCGTGTCCCACCTGAAGGCAGTGATCAGCGGCACGCCTGGTTCAAAAGTGGGCGCGCCGACCGGATAGTTCGCCTGCCAGCCGCGCGCGCGCATTCGCAGCAAGTCGTCGGCGGTCGCCGGCAGCGCATCCGACCGGAGCGCTGTCAGGTACTGATAAGCGAGCGGATAACCGATGAGCGGGTTGTCGTTGGTGTAGGCGCGGCGTCCGAAGGCGCCGAACACCGGAGGAATTCGCCCCGCCTGGATGTCGATCGCATGATCCCGCCACGGTCGCACCCGAAGATAGAGCGCATACGGTTCGATGCTGCTCATGTTTTCGGCGCGCAGCTCGCCGACGAGCGCGACGGGCGACGCGATGCGCCACTCGCCGTTCACCGCGAGCCGTAACGTGCGCAGGGCGTTGTGTTCGTAATCGGTGTAGTTGAACCATCCGACTTCGTCCTCCTCGCCAACCGTGATGGCAACGTCGGTTCCGAGGACGACGCGTCCGCCGCCGAAGGAGAGGGGAACGGAGGGCAGGTCCTGCGCCCGCGACGGCGCCACTGCAAAGGCGGCCAGAAGACAGGCGAGCGCAGACAGGCGGACCGGCCGGACGGCGCGCGAGGCAGGGGCGGGGCGCATGGGTATCAGCTGATTATAAAGTCCGACCGCGCAAAGCCTTGATAACTCGGCACCCACCGGCGTATAAAGGAACTGGAACGACATTCCACATCGTGGAACGCAAACGATCACTCGATAAGGCACTCGATGTTTGTGAAGCGCTCAGCGCTGCCCAGCGCGGGTTGAGCGTCACCGACCTCGTCCGCTCGCTTCGCATGCCGGCGGCGACGGTGCATCGCATGCTGGCCGCGCTCAAACGCCGCGGCTACGTGCGGCAGGACGACGATACGGCGCGATATAGCCTGACGCTGAAGATGCTCGATCTCAGCTTCAAGCTCCTGGGTCGGTCGGAACTCCGGCTGCACGCGTATCCCGTGCTTCGAGAGTACGTGCTGCGAACCGGCAACCGCAGCTTTCTCGCGGTGCCGTCGGCTGGCGAGGTGACTTACGTCTGGAGCGCAGGCCCGGACGAGGTGGCGATGTACACGGCCTACGGCAAGGAGATGCCGAGCCATTGCTCGGTGTACTTCGATCCGCAAGCCAAGCGCCGCCTGAGTTGCCTGCGGCTCGTACAGCCGAAGGACGCCACGGCACCCGAGGCGATCACGCGACGGCTGGGGCCGCCGGGCTCGGTGCCCGGGCTGCAGTGCACGTGCGCGCCGGTCTGCGACTACACGGGCCGCGAGGTTGCGCGTGCCGGTGTCTTCCTTCACGCGTCGGACGACGCGGCGTTTGCGCGCGTCCATCCGCCCGCGGCGTGGGAGCTGGCGCGGTTGATTTCGTTGAGACTGGGACATCTGCCCGCCGCGACCGTCGCGGTCGGTGCCTAGAGTTGGGTTGGGGGGCGGGCCTCCGAAGGCCGGCCAGATCGAAATGGCATATATCATTTGCGAACCCTGCGTGGGGACGAAGGACACCGCCTGCGTGGACGTCTGTCCCGTCGACTGCATCCATCCGCGCAAGGACGAGCCCGAGTTCGCGTCAGCCGATATGCTCTACATCCATCCGGACGAGTGCATCGACTGCGGCGCGTGCGTGCCGGCCTGTCCGGTCGAGGCGATCTTCGCGCTCGACGAGACGCCGGAGAAGTGGAACAGTTTCATTCCGGTGAACGCGCAGTACTATCAGAAGTAGGGGCGGTTCACGAACCGCCCTCATCGAATAAAGGGGCGACATGGGACTGATTGACCATCGCTTCGAGGACAATTTCATCACGACGAACCTCGACAAGCTGCTCAACTGGGCGAGGACGTCGTCACTCTGGCCGATGGGGTTCGGGCTGGCGTGCTGCGCCATCGAAATGATGGCCGCCTCGGCATCGCGCTACGACATCGCGCGGTTCGGCGCTGAGGTCTTCCGCGCCTCGCCGCGCCAGGCGGATCTGCTCATCGTGGCGGGCACCGTGACGAAGAAGATGGCGCCGGTGCTGCGGCGGCTGTACGACCAGATGCCGGAACCGAAGTGGGTCATCTCGATGGGCAGCTGTTCGAACGCCGGCGGCCCATTCCCGACCTACTCGGTGCTGCAGGGCGTGGACAAGATCGTGCCGGTCGACGTGTACGTGTCCGGCTGCCCGCCGCGTCCCGAAGCGCTGCTGTACGGCCTGATGCGGTTGCAGGACAAGATCAAGCGCGAGGGGACTGTCCTGCGCAAGGAGCGAGTTATTCGCGTCGGCGAAACGGAGCCCAGACTCATCGAAGAGTCCGTCTAGACGTTCGGATCGAGCCCGAACGCATCGAGCCAGCGCGGCGAGCGTGAGCGAGCCGTGGCAGGTCGTGGGGGTGGGGCCCCACGACAAAGGAAAAAGATGCAAACGCTCAAGAATTTCCTCCGCACGGTCCTTCTGGTGGACCTCATCAAGGGTCTGCTGGTGACGCTGAAGTACACCCCTCAGCCCGCCTTCACCTTTCAGTACCCGGCGGAGCGGCGGCCGGTCGCGCCGCGGTTCCGCGGCGTGCTGCGACTCCAGGTCGAACCGGAAACGGGCGCGCAGACGTGCATCGTGTGCGACCAGTGTGCGAAGGCATGTCCAGATGACCTCATCGCGCTCGGGGGCCACCGCGAACCCGGCCAGAAGATCAAGATTCTCGATTACTTCGACTTCAATCTCTCGCGCTGCAGCTTCTGCGGACTCTGCTCCGAGGTCTGCCCGACCAAGCCGGTCAAAGCGCTCATCATGAGCGAGGATTACGAACTTGGCAGCTACAGCCGCGAGACGCAGATCCTCCGCGTCGACGAAATGTACGACGGGGTGCCCATCGAGCAATACACACGATAGGTCCTCGTTCCTCGTTCCTCGTTCTTCGTGCATCGGTCAGTTCCTCGTCATTCGTGCCTCGTGCGTTTTCGTTCTGTGTAAATTTCGCGATGGAATTACGGATTTCACCGCCCGCGGTCCGAACGCCGAGGCACCGCCCGAGATCCGAGGGTCGAGGAACGAGGTCCGTGCTATATTCCTGTGACCATGCGCGGCCGGGTTCTCCTCGCCGCTCTTCTGACGGTCGCCGCTCTCGCGGCGGTCATCGCTCGATCTGATCCCGGCGCATCTGCCGACATCCAGTTCCAGCTCGGAACGCTTCTCGCCGCAGAAGGACGCTATCGCGAAGCGGCGCGCGCGCTGAAAAAGGCGGGGCGCGACGTCGAGCCGCGCCTGCGGCTGCCGATCGGGTCCGCTCTGATCCTGGCGCTGTTGCGGAGCGGCGAGTTCGGCGACGCGCGCGACGAAGCGGAAGCGCTCGTCGGGGATCTGCCCACCGACGCGCAGGCCAAGGCGCTGCTTGGCGACGCGTTCTGGGCCTCCGGTCTCTTCGACGAGGCCGAACGGGCGTATCGCGATGCGCTGACCGGGTCGCCCGAGGATGCGCGGTCGCGGCACGGCATGGCGCGCGCGCTCGCGGCGCGAAGCCGCCTCGAAGAAGCGATGATCGAGGCGCAGGCCGCGCTCAGACTGTCGCCGCAGGATGGCGAGTTCCACTACACGGTGGGCGCGATCTACGAACGCATGCACCGCTTCGAGGAAGCGGCGAACGCGTTCAGCGGGTACCTCAACCTCCTCCCGAATCGGGATCGCAGCGAGAAGGCGGCATGGGCCCGGGCGCAAATCAAGTTCCTCAAGGCGTTCAAGGGGAAGCAACCGTTCGAGATCGAGGGCGATGGGGCGGCGATGCTCCATACACTCCCGTTCAAGCTCGTTCGGGACAAAGTCGTCGTGTCGGGGAAGGTCAATGGCGGCGCCAACATGGACTTCGTCCTCGACACCGGCGCTGAGCAGACCATCCTCTCGGATGTGGTGGCGCGCCGAGCCGGGATTACGCCCATCACCTACGTCCAGAGCGCCGGCGTCGGCGAGGTCGGGCTGCGCGGACTGCAGATTGGCCGTATCAGCCAGTTGCAGTTCGGCACGCTCCGCATCCAGGATGTGCCGTGCCTGATCAAGAATCCGCCGCTCGGCGGCTTGCCGACGCGTGAGACCGAAGCGTTTTCTCCGCTCGCGCTCGGGTTGTCGATGGTCATCGACTACGAGAAGCTGACCCTGACGATCGGCCGGCGTATCACGATGACGCCCGAGATCGAGCTGCCGCTGCGCCTGCACCGTCTCGCCATGGTCCGGGGCGTCGTGAATTCCCGTCCCGCCACCTTCGTGATCGACACGGGAGGCGAGGTCATCTCGATCAGCCAGGCCACCGCCGGCAGCCTCCAGACCGATCCGGCAGCGCGCAAGATCCCGCTGAAAGTCTACGGCACCTCCGGCTGGGACCGCGACGCGTTCCTCATGCCGAATGTCGACCTGGAATTCGCCTCGATCCGCTTCAACCGGATCCCGGTCGTCGTCCTGAACCTTCGCGCGCCCAGCGCGCTGCTCGGTTTCGAGCTCGGCGGCATCGTCGGTCACCGGTTCCTGAGCAAGTACCGCGTCGGCATCGATCTGGAGCGCAGCACCCTCGCCCTCAGCACAAATTGAAGAGGGCCGCGCTCGCTGCGGTCGCGGTTGTCGTCGTTTCCTGGTGGCGGCGCCAGTCAGCGGGATACGTGAAAGACAGCACGGGCCGTGATTTCACGATCAGCGGACCGGTCACCCTTTCGTTCTTCCCCTGGCTCGGCGGCGTCGTGAAGACCGCGTCGCTTGCATGAAGCTTCGGCGGACCGCCATAGCTTTAGCGACGGCGGTCAGGTCGGGCGGCTCGGATCAATCCACCAGCTCATCCGTCGGCCACAGCTATAATTCGTCGTTGGGCCGCATGCGCACCTTTTCATTGCGGACGACGCTCGTCGCGGCGATGACGATGCTCACGCTGGTGACGGCGGTGTTTCTCGGTGCCGTGTCTCTGCGCAGCTCGGTCCGGGAACTGCGCGACGATGCGGTGCGCTCAGTGGGCGCCGTCGCCGATTCGCACAGGCTCGCACTCGTCCGGATGCTGAACCGTCAGAGCGATCGGGCCGCGCGCACGCTGGCCGGACCGCTGGCACACTGCGGCGCCGACCGCCGCTGTCTCGCGCGCGTCGCTGATGATCACCAGCGGACGGAACACGCCGTCGGGATCCGGCTGCAGGACGCCGGACAGGTTCTGGTCACGATCGGTGAACCGTCGGCAGGACCGGTCGGAGCGCTGCGTCCCGGGCAGATCACTGCCTTCGAGCGTCGATCCCAAGGCGATGTCGTCTTCATCATTCGTGTCGAGCGTGCCCCACGCGTACTGGATGTCACGTTTCCCATTGAACCGGTGGCGGCGATCATGGACGATCGCGCCGGTCTCGGAACGACCGGCGAAGTGTTCCTCGTCGGACCCGACGGCCGCTTCCTGACCGAACCGCGCTATCCAGCAGAATCCGGGCGTACACAGCCAATCGGCTCTCAGCCGATGGCACGGTGTCTCGCCGGTGAAAGCGCCGAAGCGATCGCGGCCGACTACCGCAGGGAGGAAGTCGTCCACGGCTTCCGCCACATGCGCGAAATCGGCGGCGGGTGCATCGACGCGCACATCGACCGCGGGGAGGCGCTGGCCCCGGCGACGGGGCTGGCGTGGCGGCTGGGGGCCATCACGGTCATCGTGATGCTCGCCGGCGCGGCGGTCGCGCTCGTCCTCGCGCACCTCATCGCCGCCCCCGTTAGCCGGCTGCGGCAGGCGACCAAGGCGCTCGAACAAGGCACGTACGACGCGCCGGTGCCGTCGGGTGGCCCCGCGGAGATCGCGGGGCTGGCGGTCGCGATTCGATCCATGGCGACGTCTCTCAAGGCGTCGCACGACTCGCTGGAGCAGGCGCGCGCGGAGGCGGAACGCCAGCGCGACTTCTTCCGCGCGGCGTACGACTCGGACATCGTGGGCATCGGCAGCTGGTCGTGGGACGGCCGGATGACACTGCCGAACCGGGCGCTCCTCAGGATGCTCGGCTACGCGGACGAAGATTTCGCACAGGGACTCATTCGCTCGAAATTCATCACGCCCGAGGAGTATGCGCAGGCGGATGCGCGAGCGCTGGAGGAGCTCCAGCACTTCGGCGTCTGCGCACCTGTGTCGAAGGAATTCATCCGCAAGGATGGCACACGCGTGCCGGTCATCGTCGGGGCGAGCATGCCCCAGGGGACCGATCGCGGGACGTTCTTCGTGCTGGACGTCACCGAGCAGCGGTACGCGGTGACGCAGCTCGAGCGTAGCGAGCAACGCTATCGATCGCTCGTGGCCGCGACCGCGTCGATCGTCTGGACGACGGACGCGGAGGGGGCATTCGTGACGCCGCAGCCGTCGTGGGAGGCCTACACCGGCCATCCGTGGGAGCAGCATCGCGGCTGGGGCTGGACGAACGCGATCCATCCGGACGACATCGATCACCTGAAGGCGACCTGGCGGCATGCGCTGGAGACGCGCACCCTCTACCAATGTCAGGGTCGCATCTGGCACGCTCCGTCGGGCGAGTACAGGTATTTCGTGACGCGCGCGGTGCCCGTCAGCGCGCCGGATGGCACGGTGCGCGAGTGGATCGGCACGGTCGCGGACGTCCACGAGCGGCGGGTCGGCGAAGCCCGCGCCTCGTTCCTGGCGCGCGCCAGCGCGGCGCTGGCGGGATCGCTCGACTACGAGCAGACGCTCGTCATGGTGTCGAAGCTGGCCGTGCCCGAGATGGCGGACTGGTGCGCGGTCGACGTGATCGACCGCGGCGAGGTGCGCCGGCTGGCGATCGAGCACGCCGATCCGGGGCGTCAGCCCGTCACGCGCGAGCTGCTGAAACGCCGCGCGGTCCGCCTGACCAACGACGAAGGGCTCGGCCGGGCGCTGCGTGAGGCGCGGCCGATCCTGTACGAGCACGCCAACGAGCAGCTCGCGACGCGGGCCGGCGCGGACCCGGAACAAGCGACGATCGCGAGAGAGCTTGGTCTTCGGTCTGCGATCATCGTTCCGCTCATCGTGCGCGGCCAGGCGATCGGCGGCATCACGCTCGTCAGGTCCGATTCGAAGCGTGCCTACACGAACGCGGACCTGCCGTTCGCCGAGGAGCTGGCGCACCGGGCCGCGGCGGCGATCGACAATGCGCGCCTCTATCGCGAAACGCTCGACGCGAACCGGCTCAAGGACGAGTTTCTCGCGACGCTGTCGCACGAGCTGCGGACGCCGCTCAATGCGATTCTTGGCTGGGCGACTATGCTCCGGCGGCCCGGGATGTCGCCCGAGCAGCTCGCGCGCGGCATCGACACGATCGAGCGGAACGCCGGACTGCAGACACAGCTCATCGCCGATCTCCTCGACGTCTCGCGCATCACGTCAGGCGCCGTGCGCCTCGAGCCGGAGGACGTCGATCTGGCGCCGCTGATGGGACAGGCGGCCGACACGGTGCGGCCGATGGCAGATGCGGGCGCTGTACGGCTGGCAGTCCGCGTCGGGGAGGAGCCCGCGATCGTGCACGGCGATCCGGCGCGGCTGCAGCAGATCGTCTGGAATCTTCTCGCGAACGCCGTCAAGTTCACCCCGCGCGGTGGGCAGGTCGACCTGAGCCTGATGACGGTGGATGGCGTGGCGGAGATTACCGTGGCGGACAACGGCCGCGGCATCGATCCGGCGTTCCTGCCGTACATCTTCGACCCGTTCCGGCAGGCTGACAGCAGCACGACGCGCACGCATGGAGGCCTCGGCCTCGGCCTCGCCATCGTCCGGCACCTCGCCGAGCTGCACGGCGGCAGCGTGACGGCGAGCAGCGAAGGGATGGATCGGGGATCGCTGTTTAGAGTGAAGCTCCCGCTGAAATCTCCCCAACCGTCAATCGTCGATAGTCACCAATCGGCAATCGTCAATCCTCAATAAATCGCCAATCCCAATCATCAATCGCCAATTGCCGTGGTCTTGAGGAGAGATCGCGCCTTGAGCCGTTCCGCCCTCCGGGCAAGCGCTTCCATGGCCCGCCGCTTTTCCTCGGCGGTCTCCACAATCAACGGTGGCACCGGTACCTTCCGTCCATCGCGATCGATCGCGACGAAGGTCAGATAGGCGCGCGAGGTCATCCGGCGGGTGCCGGTCAGCGTCTCCTCCGAAAATACTTCGACCTCCACCTCGAGCGAGGTTTCGAAGGTCGCCGTGACCGATGCTTTCAGGATGATGAGATCCCCGACCTTGATCGGGTGCAGGAACTGCAGGCCGTCGACCGCCGCGGTGACGAGCAGGCTGCGGGTGTGGCGATGACACGCGATGGCGCCGGCGATGTCGATGAGGTGCATCACCGTGCCGCCGAGGATGAACCCGAGCGGGTTCGCGTCGTTCGGCAGGACGACCTGCACCATCTCGGTCATCGACTCCGATGCGCGTTTCGGGGTCAGTTGCAATCTGAGTGCGTGTCGATGAACGAGCGGAGCGAGTAGCGCAGCTCGGGCGGCAGGTCTTCCTCGGTGAGCGATCGGAGAAGCGAGACGGTCGACTGATAGGTGCGCAGCTGCTTGACGCAGGTGACGCAGGCGCCGAGATGCCGCTCGAGGTCGGCGTGGACCTCGAGCGGCAGCCTATGTTCCAGATAGTCCGCCAGCAGCGCTACGGTGTTTCTGCAGCGCCCTTCCTTGTGGCTTTTAGAAGTCGTAGCCAATCCAGACGTTGAATTTCACGTTACGGAACCAGTCGCTGCCGCCGTAGAGCGCGTAGACGACGTCCTCGTAATCGCGGTTGAACAGCGTCCGCCACGACCAGTCGAAGTGGATCGGGAAGCCGATGGCGAACGTCTCCAGTGAGATTCCGTACGATGCCCGGCTGTCGACGAGGCGGAACCCGGACACCGGCTTGGGCGGACCGAAGACCGGGAGCGGCTGACCGGTGACCGGGTCCTGCACGAAGCCGACGATCGTCGGGTAGATCGCGTCGCTCGTATCCCACACCTTGAACGGCGCGTCGTTGTACCCCGACCCGCCCCAGCCGAAGAACAGCACACCGCGGATGCCGCCCATCACGCCGAGTGGCGTGAGCATGGCGTTGATGAGCGGGAAGCGCAGCTCGGCGTTCGTGAAGAACGCCCGCTGACCGAGGAACTCGAGGTAGTCGTACCCACGCAGTTCGGAGTTTCCGCCGAAGTAGATGAAGTCCGGGAAGTCGCCCCAGCTCTTGAAGCCGCGTGCGCGCAGTGCCAGCACGCCGTTGGTCCCGAGGCGGAGGTAGTACCGCGCATCAGCGTCGATGGTCTGGCGCGACAGCATGTTGCCAATCTTCGGCGCGATGTCGTAGCGGATGCTGACGGTGTTCCCGGCCAGCGGACCGTATTCACGGAAGATCGTCGTCTCCTGGACGAACGTGATCCCGAGCGGCACCATGGTGCCGTCGCGGAAGATCGTCGTCCCGTACACCTGCTGCTGGTACTCCTCGGCCAGCCGCTCGAGGTCGGGATTGTTGTATTCCTCGTTGAAGTTGATGACGCCGGCCGACAGCTCGAGCCGCGCGTAACGATTCAACGGATAGATCCCGAAGAAGCTGCCGCCGCGAGCCGTCCGGGTCGCGATGGCGAAGTCGCGATCGATGTAGGCGAACGACGGGTCGAAGAGCAGCCCGGGCTGCAGCCCGTAGAAGAACTGCGTCTGCGAGAATCCCTGCGCCGCATACTGCAGTCGCCGCGAGAGATTCAGGTACGAGAACGACAGTGTCCGGTACTGCGAGACGGACGCGACGAACATGTTGAACTGCTGGTCGCCGAGCACGTCGGTGAACGTCACCTGCGTCCCGCCGAACACGTCGCCGCCGCTCGTGACCCCGAGCGCCACCGGTGGCCGCCCTTCGAGGAACAGCTTCTCGAAGCGTCCCTTCTTCCGCTTGTTGGCCGTGATCAGCGTGTGTGTGAGCGGCGCCTGGAAGTCCATCACGGGACCGGGCACGCCGAATTCAGACGACGCGACGGTCGTCACGGGCTCCTGACGGCTCAGCGTATGCACGCCGTACTCGCCCTTGTAGTAAGTCACGAAGGCAATCCGGTTCTCGCGCCCCTCCTTCAGGACGACGGGCGACAGGTTGCCGGTCAGCGTGTCGGTGAACTGCCGCAGCTCGCCGTTCTTCAGGTTGAGGGTCCAGATGTTGTAGATGCTTCCGTTGCGTGCAACCTCAGGCTCGACGGGCACGTCCGGGTCGGTCGCCGTCGACGGGAAGACGAGCGTCTCCGCGTCAACCCATTGCGGACCGGTATCGTCGTGGGTGCCGAACGTCACCTGCCTGCTCTGCTTTGTCTGTAGGTCCAGAAGGAAGATCTTGTCGTTCCCGCTGATGCGCCGCACGTACGCGATCGATTTCCCGTCCGGTGAGAACACCGGCGCGTAGTCCGAGAAGTCGTCGTTCGTGACGTTGGTCAACTTGCCCGACTCGATGTCGAGAAGGAAGATGTCGCCGATGGCACCTTTCAACGCCGCGAACGCCACCTGCTTCCCGTCCGGGCTGATGTCGGGCGACTCCGGCGCGTCGACTTCCTTCAGTTCGTGGCGGTACTCGATTTTCCGCGTCAATACGTTCTGCAGGATCAGCGTCTTCTGCTTCTCCGTGCGCGCGAAGTAGGCGATGCGATCGCCGGCAGGCGACCACGACATCCACGGCACGGTGTTGCCACGAAGCCCACCCGCATTCGCGATGTACTCGAACCCATGGTCCTTGTTGAACCCGCTGGTCAGGTTGCGAACGACCGAGCCGTCCTTCGTCGAGACCAGGATGATGTCGAGCTCCTGATCCTTCCGGTTGCCGGCGGCCGCGGCAATGAGATCTCCCGATGGCGACGGTTCGATCGAGATCACCACCGGGTATTTCGTCTTGTCCGGCCGCGGCGCGAGGTTCCTGCCGTAGTCGGCCGGCCGCTCCTTGTCGCGGAACGGCTTGAACCGGTCTTTCAGGTATTTCTCGAACTGCTGATCGAACTCTTCCGGCTTCAGCTTGAACGCTTCCTCATAGGCGTCGTCGCTGCCGCCGATGACGCTCTTGCGCAGGGAGAAGAGGTACTGGCGCAGGCCTTCCTTGCCCCAGCGCGACTCGATGAACTCGAAGACCGCATGCCCGAGGTTGTAGATCATGCCTACGAGGAGGCCCTGCGGCTGAAGCCGGAGGAGTTCGATCAGCAGTTCGAGAAGTACCTGAAGGATCGCTTCAAGCCGTTCCGCGACAAGGAGCGGCCGCAGGATTACGGGCGGGATCTCGCGCCCAAGCGCGGCAAGACGCCCTACGCCATGGTCGTGTCGATCGAACCGTCGCCGTCGGGCGACCTGATGGCCGTCGCCGCCGGCAACCGCAAGGATCAGGAGCTCGACATCATCCTGCTGTCCACCAAGGACGGCAAGGTCATCCGCAACCTGACCGGCGGGTTCAACACCGGCTTCGGCTTCGAGTACATCGCGACCCCCGGCGGCTTCCGCGGCAACGCCGTGCCGTGGATGTCGTGGTCGCCGGCCG
>DATAEE010000197.1:0-6372 GCA_036258175.1 Vicinamibacterales bacterium | reverse complement strand
CGACACGGTGGGCATCGACGGCACGACCCAGCCCGGCTTCAGCACAACGCCGATCATCGAGCTGAACGGCACAGCGGTGGCCGCTACAGGGCTGACGATCTCGGACGACAGTTCGGTCATTCGCGGCCTGGTCATCAATCGATTCGGCGGAGCGGGAATCCTGCTGGCCGCACCCAACAACGTGATCGAGGGCAACTTCATCGGAACCGACGTCACCGGCACGATCGCGCGCCCGAACCTCGGAAGCGGCGTCGTCGTGAACCAGCCGAACAACGTCATCGGCGGCGCGACGGCGGGCGGCCGTAACGTGATCTCCGGCAACAACGGCAGCGGCATCCTGCTGTCGGGCGGAACGCCGAACGGGACTCAGGTCATCAACAACATCATCGGGGCCGACGTGACCGGCGCCGTCGCGGTTCCGAACGGCGTCGCAGGCGTCCAGATCATCAACGGGTTCAGTAACACCATCGGCGGCGCAGCGATTGGTCGGCCCAATGTGATCGCTTTCAACAACGGTCCGGGCATCGCGGTGTCCTCCGGCGCCGGCAACGCCGTCGTCCGCAACTCCATATTCGGCAATACCGGCCTCGGCATCGATCTCGGCCCGACCGGGCCTACGCCGAACGACCCGGGCGACATCGACTCAGGCGCCAACGACCTCCTGAACTTCCCGATCCTGACGTCCGCGACCCCGAACGGGGCACAGACCACGGTCCAGGGGACGTTCAACAGCCTGCCCCAGGTGGCCACGTTCTCGATCGAGATCTTCGGCAACGCCGCGTGCGATCCGGCAGGCAACGGCGAAGGACAGACGTTCATCGCCGCGACCAACGTGACGACGGATGCCAGCGGAAACGCCAGCTTCTCGGTGACGATTCCCTCCGCGGCCGTCTACACTGCGACGGCGACGAATTCAGTCGGGAACACGTCGGAGTTCTCCGGGTGCCAGGCGGCGGTCGTGCCGCCGGCGACCTTTACGGTCACGAACACGAACGACAGCGGAC
This sequence comes from Vicinamibacterales bacterium, assembly GCA_036258175.1. Classification (GTDB taxonomy): domain Bacteria; phylum Acidobacteriota; class Vicinamibacteria; order Vicinamibacterales; family 2-12-FULL-66-21; genus DATAEE01. The sequence goes on along the minus strand of DATAEE010000197.1, from coordinate 5,368 downwards.
CGGGGTCGCTTCGGCAGGCGATGCTCGACGCCCGAAACGATCCCGGCGTCGACATCGTTGCGTTCAACATTCCGGGCAACGGGCCGCACACGATCCAGCTGCTGGTGGAGCTGACGAACAACGCCGGCAGCGATGGCGTGATCATCGACGGCACGACCCAGCCTGGCTGGGCGGCCGTTCAACGACCGGTCATCGAAATCGACGGGAGTCTCGCCGGCGGCAACGCGCGCGCGTTCGTCTTCGGCGGCGGAAACAGCGTCCTGCGCGGCCTCGCCATCAACCGGTTCGGTACAGGTGGCACGGGTGGGGACAGATTCCTCGGCGAGGGCAGCGCCGTCTTCCTCGGCGGCAGCGGCAACAGCGTCGTGGAGGGCTGCTTCATCGGCACGGACGTCACCGGGACGATCGCGCGGCCGAACCGGAACGATGGCATCGCGGTGCTGTCGCAGAACAATCGTATCGGTGGACCGGGCGCGACGCAGCGCAACGTGATCTCCGCCAACGGCCGCGACGGTGTGTTCGCGAGTCTTGGTACCGGCACGCCGAACGTCATTCAGAACAACTTCATCGGGGTCGACGGCACCGGCACGGTCGATTTAGGAAACGGCACGCACGGCGTCAACGTTTCGAGCGGCCCGGGTGCGATGATTCAGAACAACGTCATCGCCGGCAACAACCAGAACGGCATTCAGTACGGGGCAGCCGGCGCCGTCATCACGAACAATTTCATCGGCACGAATCCGTCGCTCGTTTCGGGGCTCGGCAACACGCTGAACGGCATCTCGTTCAGCGCCGCCACGGGCGCGTCGGTCAACGGCAACACGATCGCGTTCAACGGGTCGAACGGCGTGCTGGTCTCGGCGACGAGCAACGCCGACAACATCACGTTCAACTCGACCTTCTCGAACGGCGGCCTCGGAATCGATCTCAGCCCGCCGGGTCTGACACCGAACGACGCCGGCGACGCCGACACGGGCGCGAACGGTCTTCAGAACTTCCCGGTGCTGACGTCCGCTCAAACGACGACACTGGGCATCACCGTCATCGGATCCCTCTCGAGCGGATCCGGCAATTACCGCATCGACTTCTACAGCAATACGACGTGCGACCCGTCGGGCCACGGCGAGGGCCAGACGTTCCTGGGCTCGACGCCGGTGACGACGACCGGCGGCATCGCGAACATCAACGAGTCTCTCCCGTTCTTCGTGACGGGATTCGTGACCGCGACGGCGACGGACTCGGCCGGCAACACATCCGAGTTCTCGCCTTGCCGTGCGGTGACGCTGGTCAACAGCAGCAACCTCCGCGCCTATGTCGCCCACGGCTCCGGCCAGGTCACGGTCGTCAACGCGGGCCTGAACAGCGCGATCGGCACGGTCGTGGTCGGATCCGGTTCGACGGACGTTGCGTTGAACGCCAGCGGCTCGCGCGCGTTCGTCACCAACACCGGGTCGAACTCCGTTTCGGTCATCAACACCGCCACGAACACGGTGATCGCGACGATCGCGGGTATCACGACGCCGATCAACATCGCGACGAACCCGGCCCGGCCACTGGCTTACGTCACCGGCAACCTGGCGACGGTCTACGTGATCGATACCGCGGCTAACAGCATCGTCACGTCCATTCCAGTCGCTGGAGCCAACGACGTCGTAGTGAGTCCGGACGGCGCGCGGGCGTACGTCTCGAGCACCACGGGTAATGGCGTCGTCGTCCTGGACACCGCCACGAATGCGGTCCTCACGACCGTGCCGATCACCGGAGCGGCTGGTTCTATTGCGCTCTCGCCGGCCGGCGATCGTGTTTACGTTTCCAGAACCAGCGGTGGTCCGGCTGTCTCGGTCATCGACACCGCGACCAACACGCTCCAGATCTCCGTGCCGGTGACCAATGCCGACGCCATCGCCGTCGCGCCGGACAACTCGCAGGTGTACGTCGCGAACTTCAACGGCGAAAGCATCACGCGCATCAGTACGTCGAGCCTGACCGTCATCGGCTCGTTTGCGTCGAACAGCCCGCAGGCGATCGCGATGCTGCCGGACGGCCGCGCCTACATCGGCGAGATCGACGATGGCATCGTCAGCGTCGTCACCCTGTCCACGAACACGGTCGCGACGTCCTTCACCACTCAGCCCCAGCTCTCGGCCATCGCGGTCGGGACGATCAACATCCCGCCGCCTTAGACGTTCCAGGTCACGAACGTTGCCGAGGTCGGCCGTTCCCGTCCGCTCGAGGCCGATGTGGTCAATGGCGCGACCGTCGACTGGATCCCATGAGCGAAGGCGGTAATGTACTGGAACGGTGGGCTTCGCGACCTCTGTTGTCGTCATAGGCGCCGGTCCGGCTGGGCTCGCCGTCTCGCGCGAGCTCGGACGCAGGCGCGTCGAGCACGTAGTCCTGGAAAAGGGCGACACGCTCGGCCACACGTGGGCGAACCTGTACGAGAGCCTCGTGCTGCATACGGGGAAGCACCTCTCCTCGCTTCCCGGCCTCCCATTCAGCGCCCGAACGCCGCTGTTCCCACCGCGCGGCCTGTTCCTCGATTACCTCCGGCAGTATGCGTCGATGTTCCGGCTGCCCGTACGCACGTCGACGCCGGTGGTGCACATTGCCCGGCAGACCGCTGGCTGGCGCGTGACGACGCCGACCGGCGACCTCGATGCGCGCGTCGTGGTCATGGCGACGGGTATCGTGTCGAACCCCATCGTGCCGGCGTTCCCCGGCCGTGATCGGTTCAAGGGGGACGTGCTCCACAGCGTCAGCTACCGAAAGCCCGACCCTTTCAAAGGGCGGAGGGTCCTGGTCGTGGGGTCAGGAAACTCGGCGGGGGAGATTGCGCCGGAGCTCGCGCACTCGGGTGCCGACGTCACCGTCTCGGTGCGCTCCGGCGCGGAGACCGTACCTCGCGAGCTGCTCGGGTTGCCGATTCAGTACTTCGCGGTCGTCACGAGTCAGCTGCCTTTACCGCTGCAGCACATCGTCCTTCGCGCGACGGCAAAGCTTGGCGAGCTGCGGCGCGGCGCCTCGCCGCTGCCTCGTCCGCCGCAAGGAGACGGCTGCCCTGATGTCCCGCTGATCGGGTTTCATCTGGTAGACGCAATCCGCGGGCGGGCCATCCGACTCGCGCCAGCGCTCGAGTCCTTCACGATCGACGGGGTCCGCTTCGTGGACGGCAGCGTGGCGGAGTTCGATGCGGTGATCCTCGCCACCGGGTACCGGCCCGCGCTCGCGCCGTTGGGATCGCTGGTGACGCTCGACCGATGTGGCTTCGCGCTGCGCGACCACCGGGTCGTCAGCCGCGAGCAACAGGGCCTGTTCTTCGTCGGCCAGACCTACGATCGCCGCGGCGCGCTGTTCAATATTGGACGGGATGCCAGGCGTGCGGCGAAGCTTGCCGCAGCCTACCTCGTGCCTCGGGCGTCGACCGTTGTCTTGATGTAGTCGTCGGGAATGACCCGTTCCACCACATACCTCGATCCGGACGGGCGCAGCAGGACGATCGCGGCGGGGGCGCCGATCGTGATGGTGCCGGGAAACTTGTCCGGCAGGTCGACGGTCTCTCCGACTTTCAGCTTCTCGTCGAAGAGCGGCGCCGCGGTGAGACCAGTGGCATAGATCGTTTCGAGCGCGCCGGTCGTCCGCAGATCGCCGATGTCCTCGACGGCCATCGGGATCTGGAGCTCGCGCGTGCCGTTCTCGACTTTGACGCGCCGCGTGGCGACGAGTCCGATGTCGCCAGTGAAGGGCGGGATCCCGGTCCCGGTCACAATGGAAACGCCTCGAATCGTGATGAAGAAGTTGCGGGATTCGTTCACGGGCAGCGAGGCGTAGCGCTCGGGATCCGCCTTCGCGACGCTCCCGGTGGCGATCGCGTCGAGCGCCGTGACGAGGGCGACGAAGTTCAGCCGGATCAGCGGACCGTCGAAATCTTCGGGCGACCGGCTCTGTGCCGCGTCGCGGGCCCACGGGCCCGTCTCGATCAGGACGATCGGCGTTCCCCACTTCGTCAAGTTGTCGCCGAACGCGCGGACCTCGAAATCTTCCGCGTACCGGCCGATCTGGCCGGCCACCAGCGGCTCGAGCGCGTCGCGGATCACGACGCAGACCTGACGGGTCAGCTGGCGGCCCTCGTTGATCGTTCGCGCTTCGTCATACGCGACCGACAAGAGCGAAATCGCGGCGGGCTTCGGCGGCCGGCCGACCGAAGTTCGCAGGTTCTGGTTGTGCAGGTTGAAGCCGAGGCGTGGATTGAGCCGATCCCGCAGCGCTTTCAGCGCACGACCTTCGGGTGTTTGCAGCAGCAGCGCATCGCGGTTGACGTCAATCCCCTGCGCGTTGCGCCGCGTGAATTTCTCGGCGCCGTCAGGATTCAGCATCGGAACGGCGTGCAGCGTCAGCGCGTCGAGGATGCGCGCTGCCGGATCCTCCGTCCGGTGCCGGTAGAGGTATTCGAACAGATCGAAAAGGGCTGATGTCGCGGTCGGCTCGTCGCCGTGCATCTGCGACCAGAGGAGCACCTTGAACGGACCGCTGCCGACGGTCACGTGGTTGATCGACCGGCCCTCGACCGACCGGCCGATCTCCTCGACCGTGAAGAATCGTCCGTCGCGGCGCCGGAGTGCCTCGAGGCGCCGGGTCACCTCGGCATGATCGACGAGCGGCGACACTCGCGGAGAAACCCGCTCGGCATCCCAGACCTTCGCCAGCTCCAGCGGCGCTGGAGTCGGCGTTTCTGTTGCGGAGAACGATCCGCACCCGGTGGCGGTGAGTGCTCCCGCGAGCGCTGCGGCGAGCGAGATACGTCTCGTCATTTCATTCTTTTCAACTCGACATCCGACGCCACGGCGCCAAACGAATTCCACGCGTCGGTCGACGTCGCTTTCGTGAAATAGTCCTTCGCTTCCGCTGGCCGGTTGTTGAGCAGGTGCCACATCCCGATGCCGTAGGCGACCGTCGACACCTGCAGCGGGCCTTCTTCCATCCGCTTGGCAACCTCCTGCTCTGTCTTGACGCCCTTGAATAGCAAGAGGCGGTCCAGATAGGCCGCGCTTTCGGTGAGTTTCAAATCGGGGTTCGCCGTCTCCAGAACCTTCGCCGCTTCGTCGGCGCGGCCGGCGCGCCGGAGCGCGAGGTACTGCCAGGCCCTGCATGCCACAGGTCCTTCGTCGGTCGCCGGCGCGGTGCGAACGCAACCCTCATACGCCTTTGCCGCGTCCGCGTAATTCCCTTTCAGGTAGTGCGCGAGCGCGAGGTGATAGTAGATGCCGTTATCGTCTTTCTTCATCGCCTCGGCTTTCGTCAGGTCCGCGAGCGCGTCGTCGAGTCGCTTCACGTTGATGTAGTTGTGGCCGCGATAGCGCAGGATCAT
>DATAEE010000196.1:0-2294 GCA_036258175.1 Vicinamibacterales bacterium | reverse complement strand
CGCTGTGAAAGCCACGTGCGCAGTTGCTGTTCGTCACGAAATTGGCGTTTGCGCAGTTTGGCGTTCCAGGCATCGAGACCCTCGCCGGTCTGTTTCTCGAGGATGCGAATCCACATCTCCTTGTTGTGGTGCCAGTCGCGTGTTGTCATCATGATCCACCTGCCTCCGTTCTGCTTCCGAACGTTATCCGGCGGGTGGTACCTTCAACAAGGTCCAGATAGACCAAGTTTGATCGGACCACTTGGTGACCAGCCGGACCGGGATCGCGCGTGGTCCGGTGCGCGACTTCGCGCGGTAGACGCCGCCGCCAGCTACAGGATCTCGAAGACTTCGTAGATCACACTGTCCGGCCGACGTTCGCCGATGCCGATCGTGACCACTCTGTTCAGCCAGGCGTACTTCGGCGACGAGGTCTCGAAAAACGGCGCCGTCCGCAGGTAGTACTCTGACGGCGCCACCGCCTCGCCGCGCGCGAGCCGCTCGTTGACTTCGGTCGACGCATGGCGAACGCCGCGGTACGTCATCAGGAGCGTTGCGCCATCGTCGGTACGCAGCAGCATGCGAACGTCCTGCTGCGACGATCCGTCGGGACGGGATAGGAGCAGATCCGATCCGATAATCGGCAGGATAGTCCCGCGCAGCCGATCTCCCCTGAAATCGCCGCCGGAAACCGCAAAGACGCGGCGATTCCCGGCCGGCGTCTGCCCGAGCTCCTCGGTCGGGTGGAGCTTGATGGTCATCGTGAACAGGTGACGCGACTGCAACTGTGTCATGGGTGTGTACGCGGTCAACGCAATGAAAAGAAGCACGACGGTTTTCATGACCGCGAGTTTGAGCGGTGGCGCACCATTCGTCCAATCGATTGATAGAATCAGGTGAATTCACATGATGAATCTGGTTTCCGTCGATTTGAACCTGCTCGTCGCGCTCGAGGCGCTGATTGCCGAAGCTCACGTCGGACGCGCGGCCCGCAGAATCGGGCGCTCGCAGCCGGCGGTGAGCCATGCGCTGATGCGCCTCCGCGATCTGCTCGGCGATCCGTTGCTCGTGCGCATCGGCTCCAGGATGGAACTGACGCCGCGAGCGCTCGCGCTGAAGGAGTCGCTGCCCGACGCGCTCGAACGCGTCCGAAGCCTGCTGGCAACCGAGTCGTTCGATCCGGCGACGAGCGCGCGCCGCTTCGTGGTGGTGATCTACGATCACCTCGCCGACTTGATCGTGCCCGACCTCGTCAGGCGGATGCACCGCGACGCTCCAGGCGTTCGTCTCGAGGTGCTGCCGTGGCAGAGTCCCTTTTCGATGAAGCCCGAGCAGCTGCGATCGATCGATTTCTGCATATCGTGCTCGCTCGACGACCTTCCTGGCTTCGATCGCAGCCCGCTGTTCACCGACATGGAGTCGGTCGTCGTCCGCCGCGGGCATCCGGCAGCGTCGCGCCTGAAAACGCTGCGCGGCTTTCTCGACGCCAGCCATGTGGCGGTAGTCGGACGCGGCAAGGCGCACGATCCGGTCGATACCTGGCTGCGCGAAGAGGGCGTCGAGCGGCGGATCGCGCTCGTCGTGCCGAGCTACCTGCAGGCGCTGCACGCGGTCGCCACGACCGATCTCGTGGCGTTCGTCCCGACGCGTGTGGCGCAGACGTTGGGGTCGCGCCTGTCACTCGCGGTCCTGCGCCCGCCAATCGACCCCGGCACCTATCAGGAATGTCTCTTCTTTCCACAACGCCGGCAGCGGGACGCAGCGTCTCTCTGGCTGCGCGACATCGTGATGGAGCTCGGGAGACGGATCGAGGCCCGCGGGCTCTCCGCTTCGCGCCGCGCGAGCTAACGGAGGGACTCGGGCGAAGCCCTCCGCACGCGACTGCGCAACCGGATCGTGCCCGGGCGTTCCGAGACGCGCCTTGAGTGCGGCGCGGAAGTTGGGGCAGCTGAGTAGGTCAGGATGCGGACAGGCGAGGGCGTGCTGAACCAGCCCCTTTCCGCGCTCCGCTTGAGCAATTCGAATAGGGCGCTTAACTTAACTGCGGACGCCGTTCCAACCGCGCTTTCATCTCGTCGCTCAGCTGCCGCAGGATCTCGGTGGCCTTGCGGATATCGGGTTCGCCAAGTCCGACAGACACGTTGGAGGCCATGACGAGAAGTCTGGCATTCAGCGCGCGATAGCGCGCCTGGCCTTTGCGCGTCAGCTGAACCAGCTTCGAGCGCCGGTGCTTCGGGTTGTCGATGAAGGTGACGAGCCCCTGGGCGGCAAGTTCATCGGCGAGCCGCTGCATCCGCTGACGGCTCGTGGGCCGC
>DATAEE010000195.1:0-1637 GCA_036258175.1 Vicinamibacterales bacterium | reverse complement strand
TCCCTGACCTGTCGTGATCAGGTTGCGCAAACTGTCGTTGATGTAGAAGCCCCATGCGCGTGAACAGGCACCGTAGCATTCGAAGGCAGGAACCAGGCCGACGTGCGTAAACCGGATTTCGGTGCCGTCCTGCGTCCTGTTAATCTCAAAGATAATGTCAGTGCCGTTCCACTCGGTCGTGTCCTTCACGAAGTTGATGTGGCTGTCCACGACATGCCAGACGACTCTCTTGCCTGGTACCCATTGGGTGATCCTCTGCGTGGTCTCGTGCACGTCTCCATGACGGTATGTGAACTCTGCACCGAGCGTGTCCGTACGACCGTCAATCTCTCCTGACCACCAGCCCCGAACATTCTTGATGGCGTCAAAGACTTCTTCAGGAGATTGTGCGACTGTAAAAACAGTCGTATAATTGTTGGTCTTCATTGTCGTCTCCCTGTTGGCTTCCGTCGCACATTCGAAGCGCTATCGCACACTGGCCGCGGGCTGCGGAACGAATCCGGCGAACTGCCGCTCGAGGCCCTTCACGGCACCACTGCGCCAGCCCTCGGCGATGGACTGAGACACGGGGTCGGGAAAGATCTCCTCTTCGCCTCGTGCCAGACCGTCGAAGATGCCCGCCGCGGCAGACTCTGGCGACGCCTTCGCAATGTCGAGACCACGGTTCATGTCGGTGTCGACTGGGCCGAGGACGACGCCGTGGACTGAGACCCCGTCGCTCGCCAGCAGCGCTCTCAGCGACTGCGTCATGTTGAACGCAGCCGCCTTCGAGATGGAGTAAGCCGGGATCATCGGGAGGGCAGCGAGGCCAGCCAAGGACAAGTTGTTGACGATCGCGCCATGCGACCGTTTCAGCAGTGGCACGAATGCGCTCGTCACTCTGAGCATGCCGAGAAAGTTGACCCGCAGGTGCTGCTCGACAACGTCCAGATTGGTCAAGTCATCGTAGATGGCGATGCCGGCGTTGTTGATGAGGACATCGAGGGCGTCGACCGCCTCGATCGCCCGCTGGATCTGCGAAACGTTGGTCACGTCAAGCGTGAGTGCCGTGACGCGGTCATCGACGGTATCGAGCGGGCTTCTGCGGGTTCCGGCAAACACCGCCTTCGCTCCTCGTCGGAGGGCCTCGTTCACAAGCGCGCGGCCGATGCCGCGGTTCGCGCCGGTGATCAGGACGGTCTTGTTCGCAACGTCGATCCCGTTATGGCTGGGCCGTGTCATGGATGAAATCCCCTTTCACCCTTACTACGGGCCTCCTCTCGCAAAGGATACGTGCGCCGGGCCCGCGCCCGCGATTCTGACGCGCGGGTGGCGTTTCGGCGGATGGGTCCGCGTCATCGGCGTACCTTGAGACGATTGGCGACAACCAGTCGCACCGCTGGCACCGTCTCCAGGGTGTCTCCACGTTTGGATTTGAAGAACGCGCGAGCAACTGCGATTCAGATCGTGGCCCCGGCAATTTTCAGCGACAGCTAATCCGCGCGATTCACAGCGCCGGTCCGGACTTCGGACGAGACCGCGACCGCTGCGCGGATCGCGAGAGAGATGGTGCATCGCTCTTCTGTTTCGCGCGCGAGGTCCTGCAAGGTAGATTCGCCGATCCCTTCCAGACCATCGACGACGCCAATGAGGTGAGA
>DATAEE010000194.1:0-4183 GCA_036258175.1 Vicinamibacterales bacterium | reverse complement strand
GCTCCCGAAACCCCGGCTGACCGAGGTTCTCGCCGAGGAGCTCCGTGTAGCGGCCCGCCAGCTCGACATCGTCGGGCGACGCGATTGGCGCCGCGCCGCGGATCAACTCCCAGAGCGCCAACCGGACGCGCGCGAGCGCGTCGCGCGCCGTCAGCGGCGCGCTCAGAAGGCCCGTCCAGCCGCGGTGCGCGCGACGCTGCGTTCCCCCGCGCATGGCGCGCCGCGTTCCGACCGCCAGCGTCACGATGCCCGCCAGAAGCGCCAACACGACCAGGCGCGGCATGACCGTGGGCAGCGCATCCGGCGCGAAGAGACGATCGACGAGCCTCGTGGATCCGCCGGTCAGCGTGACGCCCGCGTCCTCCAACCCGACCAGGTTCAGTATCAGCCCCAGCAGGTATACGGGCATCGCGGCCACGAGCAGCCCGAACGGAAGCAGCAGGCAGACCAGCGCGAGGCCCAGGAGCCATCCCGCCGCGCGCAGCGTGGCTCGCAGCTTGTAGAACCGCGGCGGATGCGGACCGCGCCACAGCCCGTCCGGTTCCCACAGCCTCGCGGCGCCATCGATCGCGGCCACCAGGGCCGAGGCCGCGCCCATGCCCTGCCCTGCTATCAGATCGATACGGACGCCCGCCTCGTGGAGCGCCCGCAGGACGCCGGCATGATAGGCCCCCGCCGTCCCGGACCCGGCGAGCACCAGTGCGGTGCGCCGCCGCGGCGAATACTGCGGACCGCTCATTCCGCGTCGTCGTGAATCGTCAACAGCTTGGTGATCTCGAACGTGCGTGGGCCATTCGGCGTGACGACCGTGACCTCGTCGCCTTCCTCCTTGTTGAGGAGTGACCGGCCGATGGGAGACGCCGTCGAGATCCATCCCTTCTCCGCGTCCGCGTCTTCGGGCATGACGAGCTGATACGTGCGCGAGTGCCCGTCGGCAGCGCGGAGATGAACGGTCGAGCCGAAGCCGACCTTCCCGTGCGGGATACGTTCGAGGTTCATCAGCGAGATCTCGGAGACGCGCTTCTGCAGCATCGAGATGCGGGCTTCGACGAGTCGCTGCCGCTCTTTCGCGGCGTGGTATTCCGCGTTCTCGCGCAGGTCGCCCAGCTCCCGGGCGCGCTTGATCTCCTTCGGCAGCTCGGTCTTGAGCTCGCGGTTCAGCGCCTGAAGTTCCTCTTCGAACTTTTTCAGCAAACCCGACTTCATGTCTGGCGGCAGGATACCATTACTACGTGGAAACCATCACGAGCCGGCAGAACGCGCTCGTGCGGACGTTTCGACGTGTCGCCGCGCGGCGCGGCGGCCGGCTGCTCCTCGAAGGACCACATCTGGTGGCCGATGCGCTCGCCGCGGGTGTGGATGTCGAGGTTGCGGCTTTCTCAGCGCGGCTGCTCGAGCGGCACGCAGGCGATCGCGGCACCGAGCTGCGGCGCCTGGTGGATCAACTCGAGCGGACGCGCGCGCGCGTCGTCGGCGTCAGCCAGCTGGTGATGGCAGCCATCAGTCCGGCCGAGTCGCCGTCGGGGGTCGTCGCGATTGCCACGCACGAGCCGCCGGCGGTCGACGCCGCTTTGAACGGTGCGCCGTCCCGCAGCGCGCCGCTCGTACTGCTGATCGCCGACGTCCAGGATCCAGGCAACCTGGGCGCGATCATCCGCACGGCCGAAGCAGCCGGCGCGACGGGCGTCGTCGCGTGCGGCGACTCGGCCGATCCATACGGATGGAAGGCGCTCAGGGGCGCGATGGGGAGCTCGATCCGCCTGCCGGTCGCCGGCCGTCCGCCAACGCGCGACGCCGTCGCGGCCGCCCGCGCCCGCGGACTACGCATTGTCGCGACGAGCCCGCGAGGTGGCCGTTCGTTGTTCGACGTGGACCTCCGGCGCCCAACGGCTCTGCTCGTCGGCGGTGAAGGATCCGGCCTGGCGGCCGACATCGCCGCGCTGGCGGACGAATTAATTTCGATCCCGATGCACGGATCGGTTGAATCCTTGAACGTCGCGGTTTCCGCTGGTCTCGTTTTGTACGAAGCGTTTCGGCAGCGGCAGCGGCACCGGACTGGGGACTAGGGACTAATTAGAGTGGCAGACCTGTTCGGAGAAGACGACAAACCAGCCTCGAAAGCGCCGTCGCCGCTGGCAGAGCGCATGCGCCCGCGTACGCTCGACGAGATCGTCGGGCAGGAACGGCTGCTTGCGCCCGGGCGCCCACTCCGCGAAGCGATCGAGCGCGACGCGCTGCAATCGATCATCCTGTGGGGGCCGCCCGGCACCGGCAAGACCACCCTCGCGCGCGTGATCGCGGCCACGACGAAGGCGCATTTCATTTCGTTCAGCGCGGTTCTGTCGGGAATCAAAGAGATCCGCGCGGTGATGACCGAAGCCGAGCAGACGCGTAAGCGGCTCGGCCGCCGGACTATCCTGTTCATTGACGAGATCCACCGCTTCAACAAGGCCCAGCAGGACGCTTTCCTCCCGCGCGTCGAGGCGGGCGACATCGTTCTGGTCGGCGCGACCACTGAGAATCCGTCCTTCGAGGTCATCTCGGCGCTGCTGTCGCGGTCGAAGGTCTATGTGCTCCAGCCGCTGGGGCCGGACGCGATCGTGCAGATCCTGCGGCGAACGCTCGCTGATGACGAGCGCGGGCTCGGCGGGCGCGGCGGGCGCGCCGAGGACGCGGCGCTCAACGCGATCGCGACATTCGCGAATGGCGATGCCAGAGTGGCGTTGAACACCCTGGAGCTCGCTGCAGCGATGAGCCCGACGATCGACGCAGCCTTGATTCAGCAGGTCCTCGAGAAAAGGGCGCTCCTGTACGACAAGACGGGCGAGGAGCATTACAACCTGATCTCTGCGCTGCACAAATCGATGCGGAACAGCGATCCAGACGCCTCGGTTTACTGGCTCGCGCGGATGCTCGAAGCGGGCGAGGACCCGCTCTATGTCGCGCGGCGGATGGTGCGGTTCGCCTCGGAGGATATCGGGCTCGCGGATCCCCAGGCGCTCGCGGTTGCCGTAGCCGCAAAGGACGCGGTGCACTTCATCGGCATGCCGGAAGGTAACACCGCGCTTGCACAGGCGGCGATCTACCTGGCGGCCGCGCCCAAGAGCAACGCCGTGCTGCGCGCCTACTCGGATGCCGCCGCGGCCGCTGAGCGCCAGGTCGCTGAGCCAGTGCCGCTCCATCTCCGAAATGCGCCGACGCCGCTGATGAAGGGCCTGGGCTACGGGAAGGACTACCAATACGCGCACGACGCGCCAGACGCGACGACCGACATGGAGTGCCTTCCGCCGAGCCAGGCCGGACGCAAGTTCTACGAGCCGACGGAGCGAGGATACGAAGGGGAGATTCGCGAACGGATCAAAAAACGCCGTAGGCCCGACCCTTAGGTCGGGCCTACGCGGATAGCCCGGACGGTCGGGTTATTCGAACACGCCCGACCTAAAGGTCGGGCCTACATCTATTTCTCGACAATATCCTTCTTCATCGGCCCGAGCGCACCCAGGAGCTCGTTCTTCTCCTTCGCCGGCACCTTCAGCGCGTCGAGCGCGCCGACGAGGTCGTCGACGAGCGCGTCGAAGTCGGCGCCGCTGACGCCCATTCCCATGTGGGCGCTCTTCATGTCCTTGCCCATGTACTTGCAGGGTCCGCCGCTCGCTTCGCAGATTTGATCGACCAGGCGCGTTTTAAAGGTGGCCAGCCGCTTCGCATCCCCGGCTGTCTCTGCGAAGAATTGGTGGATCCGCTTGTCCGCCGCGACGCGGCCCACGAACTCGTCCACGACCGCGGAGATCGCCTTCCGGCCGCCCAAACGATCGTAAAGAGACTTCTCTGCCCGCAGGGTCTGGCCGAAGCCCGTGACGCCAGCCACGATGGCGGCCGTGATCAGGAATCCCGTGATGTATCTGCGCATGGCACGCGCTCCTTTCGGTTCTGTCACCTCTCGGGCGGAATGAGCGATCGGATGTGTTGTCGCGCCATGCATCCACTAGCCCCCACGGGCCGTAGGATAGTCAGGTAGGATTACGAGCAAGTAATGGGCGATTACGCGAGCGACGTGGCCGCGGTCGATCGCACGGCTGGCGGCGACGCCGAAGCGCTGGCCCTGCTCTACGACCGGCACGCGAGGCACGTCTTCTCGCTCGCCTGCCGGATCCTGGGCGACCCGGCCGAAGCCGAGGAAGTC
>DATAEE010000193.1:0-6434 GCA_036258175.1 Vicinamibacterales bacterium | reverse complement strand
CGCTTCCGCCACCTCGTTGGCATCGGCCGGGCGCAGGACGATCAACCCGGGAATCGCACGAAGCGAGGCCAGGTGCTCGACGGGTTGGTGCGTCGGGCCGTCCTCACCGACGGCGATCGAGTCGTGTGTGAAGATGTGGATGACCGGCAGCTCCATCAGCGCGCTCAGCCGGATGGCCGGCCTCCCGTAGTCACTGAAGATCAGGAAGCCTGAGCCGTACGGCCGGATCTTCGAGAGCGAAAGGCCGTTGAGAATCGCGGCCATCGCGTGCTCGCGAATGCCGAAGTGCAGGTTGCGGCCGCCGGGGTTCTCCGGGCTGAAGTCGCCCGCGCCCTCGAACGTCAGGCGCGTCTTGCAGGAAGGCCCGAGATCGGCCGAGCCGCCAATCAGCCACGGCACGTTCCGGGCAATGGCATTCAGCATCTGGCTCGAGGCGTCGCGCGTGGCGATGCCCTTGTCGTCGGCGGCGAACGCCGGCAGCCCGCGATCCCAGCCGTCGGGCAGTTCGCGGCGCAGCATGCGATAGCCGGTCTCTGCAAGCTCCGGGTACTGGATCCGATACTGCTCGAACAACGCCCACCACTCGCGATGCAGCGCCGCACCGCGCGCGCCGATGCCGGTGTCGAAGCACTCGCGAACACCGTCCGGCACCAGGAACTTCGCGTCCTCGGGCCAGCTGTAACGACGCTTGGTCAGGCGGACTTCCTCGATGCCGAGCGGTTCACCATGCGCCGCGCTCGTGTCCTGCTTGTGCGGCGCGCCGTAGGCGATGTGGCTGTCGACGATGATGAGGGTTGGACGATCGGCGGTGCGCTTGAATGTCCGGAACGCGCGCTCGAGCATGTCGAGGTCGTTCGCATCGCCGACGCGCGTCACGTTCCAGCCGTAGCCGATGAACCGCGTCGCCACGTCGTCGCTGTAGGCGAGCGCGGTGTTTCCCTCGATGGTGATGTGGTTGTTGTCGTAGATCCAGCACAGATTGCCCAGTCCCAAGTGGCCGGCGAGCGAGGCTGCCTCGCTGGAGATGCCTTCCATCATGCAGCCATCGCCGCACAGCGCGTAGACGTCGTAATCGAACAGATGGAACCCCGGCCGGTTGAAGTAGCTCGCCAGCCACCTCGCGGCGATCGCCATGCCGACACTCGTCGCCAGGCCCTGTCCGAGGGGTCCGGTGGTCGTCTCGACGCCAGACGTCCAGCGGTACTCCGGATGTCCGGGGCAGCGGCTCCCGAGCTGACGAAAGCGCTTGATGTCGTCGAGCGTGACCGACGGATCGCCAAGGGTCTCGTACTTCGGGTTCACGGCACGAACGCCGGTCAGGTGCAGCATCGAATAGAGGAGCATCGAGGCATGTCCGACGGACAGGACGAAGCGATCCCGGTTCGGCCAGATCGGATTTGCCGGATCGAAACGCAGGATGCGCTGCCAGAGGCAGTAGGCCACCGGCGCGAGCGCCATCGGCGTGCCCGGATGCCCGGAGTTCGCCTCCTGCACGGCGTCCATCGACAAGGTGCGGATCGTGTTGACGCACAACTGATCCATGTCGGCGGGACTTGCTGTCTCTGCTGTCTGCGCGAAAACCACCGGGGCAGCCATAAACGTGCTCCTCGTTGTCGAATTCCAAAATCCCATCAGACCTGTCCAGCTCCCAAGAGCCAACGCCCAAGGCCCACGCGATGTGGTGACGTGGGACGCTGGCTCCCTGGAGCGGGCCCTTGCGAGTTGGGTCCTATGCCGTTAGTAGGGCCACACCCACTCCGTGATCTCCTTGCGATCCGTGCCGTGCTCGTGCGCGTAGGCCATGTTCTCGACGATCGCGTTCTTCATCTCCTCTTTCAGATGTGTCGCGCTGCCGCGGAGCTTCGGGACGCGATCGATGATGTCGATCACCAGGTTGAAACGCGACGTCTCGTTGAGCATCGCCAGCTCGAGCGGGGTATTGATGTTCCCCTTCTCCTTGTAGCCGCGGACGTGCAGGTTGTCGTGCCCCTTGAAGCGGTACGAGAGACGGTGAATCAGCCACGGGTAGCCGTGGAAGTTGAAGATGATCGGCTTGTCGGTCGTGAACAGGCTGTCGAACTCGCTGTCGGTCGATCCGTGTGGATGTTCCGCGATCGGCTGGAGCTTGAACAGATCCACGACGTTGACGAACCGCAGCTTGAGGTCGGGCTGACGCTCGCGCACGATCGCGGCGGCCGCCAGCGCCTCCATCGTCGCGACGTCGCCGCAGCAGGCCAGCACCACGTCGGGCTCCGCGCCGGCGTCGGTGCAGGCGCGCGGCCAGATGCCCATCCCCTTGGTGCAGTGCAGGATCGCTTCGTCGATCGTGGTGAACTGCAAGTGGTTCTGCTTGTCGGCGACGATCACGTTGACGTAGTCCGTGCTCCGCAGGCAGTGATCGGCGACCGACAGGAGCGTGTTCGCGTCCGGCGGCAGGTAGACGCGCACCACGGACGGCCCCTTGTTCGCCACCACGTCGATGAAGCCGGGGTCCTGGTGCGAGAACCCGTTGTGATCCTGCCGCCAGACCGTCGACGACAGCAGAATGTTCTCGGAGGCGACCGGCGCGCGCCAGTGCACGTGGTTTTTGCTGATGTCCAGCCACTTCGCGTGCTGGTTGAACATCGAATCCACGACGTGCGCGAACGCCTCGTAGGTGTGGAAGAAGCCGTGCCGGCCGGTGAGCAGGTAGCCCTCGAGCCACCCGAGCAGCGTGTGCTCCGACAGCATTTCCATCACCCGGCCATCGGGCGAGAGCTCGCTGCCGTCGGCGTCCTCCGGAAGGATGTCCGCCATCCACGCCTTCTTGCTCGCCTGATAGATGGCCTGCAGCCGGTTGGAGGCCGTCTCGTCGGGCCCGAAGACGCGGAAGCTCGTCATGTTCAGCTTCATGACGTCGCGGAGGAACTCGCCGAGCGGCCTCGTGTTCTCGTACTGCACCGCGCCGCGCGCCGCGACGTCGACCGCATACGTGCGGAAATCGGGCAGCTTGAGATCTTTGCGCAGGACGCCGCCGTTGGCATGCGGGTTGGCGCTCATGCGACGGGCGCCGCGAGGCGCGAGCCGCTTCAGTTCCGGTACGAGGCGGCCGTTCTGGTCGAACAGCTCCTCGGGCCGATAGCTGTGCATCCAGTTCGCGAGCAGTTCGAGGTTGGCGGGGTTCTCCCGCACGTCCGAGAACGGCACCTGGTGCGCGCGCCAGAACCCCTCCACCTTGTGCCCCTTGACCTCCTTCGGGCCGGTCCATCCCTTGGGCGAGCGCAGCACGATCATCGGCCAGCGCGGTCGCACCGTGGCGCGCGACTCGCGCGCGGCCGTCTGAACCGCCCGAATTTCGCCGATGGCGGCTTCCAGCGTTGCCGCCATCTGCGCGTGCATCGCCGCGGGATCGCTGCCTTCCACGAAGTACGGCTTGTAGCCATAGCCGACGAAGAGCGATTCGAGCTCCTCGTGACTGATGCGCGCCAGGATCGTGGGGTTCGCGATCTTGTAGCCATTCAGATTGAGGATCGGCAGCACGGCTCCGTCGCGGGCCGGGTTGAGGAATTTGTTCGAGTGCCAGGCGGTCGCGAGCGGCCCGGTCTCCGCCTCGCCGTCGCCCACGACGCAGGCGACGATCAGATCCGGATTGTCGAACGCCATGCCATAGGAGTGCGAGAGGCTGTAGCCGAGCTCGCCCCCCTCGTGGATCGAGCCCGGAGTCTCCGGCGTGACGTGGCTGCCGATGTGGCCGGGGAAGGAGAACTGCTTGAAGAACTTCCGCAGCCCCTCCACGTCTTCGCTCTTGTCCGGGTAGATCTCCGAGTAGGTGCCTTCGAGGTAGGCCGGCCCGAGCACGCCGGGCGCGCCGTGGCCCGGGCCCGCCACGAAGATCACGTCGAGGTCGTCGCGGTTGATCAACCGGTTCAGGTGCACCCAGACGAACGAGAGAGCGGGGCTCGCTCCCCAGTGGCCAAGCAGCCGATGCTTGACATGCTCCGGGCGCAGCGGTTCGCGCAGCAGCGGATTGTCTTTGAGGTAAATCATCCCGACCGACAGGTAATTGCAGGCTCGCCAGTACGCATCCAGCAGCCGAAGTTCCTCTGCGGCGGCGGGCGCCGTCACTGGCGGCAGCACCTGCAGGCTTCCGTTCGTCATTTCAGTTTTCACGGCTCACTCCTCTTTTACCGGGGTCTTCGTCCCCTGGACCTTTACACACGGCGCTCACAGCGGCTATCGACGTCGTGCTCAGACCGCCGCCTGCGCGGCTTCCGAGTCGGGTAAATACTGTCCGAGCGCCGCCGAGGCATGGCAGCGCGCGCGGTTGTAGAAGGCTCGTTGCGCAGCCGGAACGTTCTCCTGGCGTCCCGCCCATGCCGTGAGCGCTTCGTCCTGCAGGGCGCGGCCGTAGGAGAAGCTCAGCTTCCACGGTTTCGCGTCCGGCTGTTGATTGATCAGGCTCAGATGCAGCGTGGCCGCAAGGTGGTCCTGGCCGCCGGAGAGGAACACGATCCCCGGCACCGGGGCCGGTGCATGACGGCGCAGGCACCGCAGCGTCGCTGCTGCGACCGCCTCGGGTGACGCCTGCGTTCCGCAGGTCGTTCCGGCGATGACCATGTTCGGCTTCAGCAGCATCCCCTCGAGGCTCACCTGCTGGTTGAACAGCTCGTTGAAGACGGTCTGCAGCACTCCGGCTGTCACATCCTCGCAACGCTCGATCGTGTGCGAGCCGTCCATCAGGACTTCGGGTTCGACGATCGGCACGATGCCGCGGTCCTGGCAGATCGCGGCATACCGCGCGAGCGCGTGCGCGTTGGCTCGCACGCAGGCGCTGGTGGGGCGTCCGTCGCCAATCACGATGACGGCGCGCCACTTGGCGAAGCGCGCCCCCATGGCCGAGTACTCATCCAGGCGCGCCGGCAGCCCGCCGAGCCCCTCGGTGATGTGTTCCCCCGGACAGCCGGCGAGCGGCTTCGCACCCGCGTCGACCTTGATGCCCGGGACGAGTCCCTGCTGCGCGAGCAGGGTCGCGAATGGAATGCCGCTCGAGCTGCGCTGGCGGATGGTTTCGTCCTGGAGGATGACCCCGCCGACGTACTCGGCGATGCCCCTGGTCGTGAAGAACAGCTCGCGGTAGGCACGCCGGCTGTGCGGCGTGGATTCGATGCGGTGCGCCTCGAAGCGCTTCGTCAGTGTCCCCGGCGTCTCGTCCGTCGCGAGAATGCCTTTGCCGTCGGCGACGATCGCCCGCGCCGTGCGTCCCAAGTCAACAGTCCTCATGATTCTTGCTCCGCTGAAAAACCCCAACTCTCTACGCGACTCCCAACTCCCGCACTGCGACGGGTCAAGGTCGATCGGTCCGAGGCCTCCTACGGCCGCAACATCACGGGCGCGTTCCAACTCTTGACGGCTGGAATGCCGCGGTAGTGACTCAGCACACTCACCGTTCCCGGGTCGAGGATGAAGTGGCTGCCGGCGCCCGCCGGCAGCCCGAGCCAGCGTGCGGCGAAGACCCTGAAGAAATGGCCGTGTCCGAACACGGCGACGTCGCCTTCAACACCGCGGATCCGGGCAATCACCTGGTCGACCCGCGCCGCCACCTGTGCAGGAGTCTCCCCCTTGGGACAGCCGTCGGTGAACAGCATCCAGCCAGGCGCCCGCGCGTGAATCTCTTTCGGCGTGAGCCCCTCGTAGGCGCCGTAGTTCCACTCGAGCAGATTCGGGTCGATCAGCGCCTGCGCACCCAGTCCCGTCAGCTCGCAGGTCTCGCGCGCGCGATGCAGCGGGCTCGTCAGCACGAGGGCGAAGCTCGCCTTCGCGGCCAGCGGCGCCAGCTCTCGCGCCGCGACCCGGCCGTTCTCCGTCAGCGGAATGTCAGTGACACTCGTGTGCTGCCCGCTCAACGTCCACTCTGTCTCGCCATGTCGGATGAGAATGGCGCGGCGCAGGAGCACCTGCCGCTCGTCGGCGTTCGCCGCGGCGACGAACGTGCGGGTGTCGGCAGGCGCTGGCGCTGGTGCGCGCCCAGGCGCATGGGTAGTCATGGTGTCTTTCCTGCCAGCGCCGTCGCGACGATGGCGCGGGCTTCATCTTGAATCCGCCGGAGGTGATCCTTGCCCTGGAAGCTCTCGGCGTACAGCTTGTAGACCGCTTCGGTTCCCGACGGCCGCGCCGCGAACCAGCCGTTTCTGGTGATGACCTTCAAACCACCGATGGGGGCGCCGTTCCCAGGCGCAGTGGTGAGCCGGGCCTCGATTGGATCGCCAGCCAGCTCGCGGGCCGTGACGTCGTCGGGCGAGAGGCGGAGCAGGATCGCCTTCTCGCGCGGAGTCGCCCGGGCATCGACGCGCTCGTAGACGGGCGCGCCGAGCTCCGCGGTGAGATCGGCGTAAAGCTCCGACGGACTGCGGCCCGTGCACACCATCATCTCGACCGCCAGGAGCGCGAGGATGATT
>DATAEE010000192.1:0-3698 GCA_036258175.1 Vicinamibacterales bacterium | reverse complement strand
CTCGCCAACCTCTCCGGCGATCCCGCGCAGGAGTTCTTCGCGGACGGGATGACGGAGGCGCTCATCGCCGACCTCGCGAAGATCTCGTCGCTCAAAGTGATCTCGCGCACGTCGGTCATGCGCTACCGCGGCACGACGCGGTCATTGCCGGAGATCGCGCGTGAACTGGGGGTCGACGCGGTCATCGAGGGATCCGTGCAGCGGTCGCAGGATCGCATTCGCATCACGGCGCAGCTCATCGACGCATCGTCCGATCGCCATCTCTGGGCCGACAGCTACGATCGGTCGGCCCAGGACGTCCTGGCGCTGCAGTCAGAGGTCGCCCGCGCAATCGCAACGCAGGTTCGGGCGCGCGTCAGCCCCGAGGAGGCGGCGCGCTTGCAGAACGCGCGGACGGTGAAACCGGACGCGTACGAGGCCTACCTCCTCGGCCGGCATCACATCGCCAGGCGGAACCCGGAATCGCTCGAGCGCGCGCTCGAATCGTTTCAGAAAGCGACCGAGCTCGATCCAACGTTCGCGCTCGGCTGGGCGGGTCTTTCCGGCGCGTATATCGAGCGCGACGTCTGGGCGGGACTCGGCGTGGGTCGACTCGCCGACGCCGCGCGGGCGGCAGCCCTCGAGGCGATCCGGCTCGAGCCGGACCTCGCCGACGCGCACCGCGCGCTCGCGGCCGTCAGGTTCCAGTACGATTGGGACTGGCCCGGAACGGAGGCCAGCTACCTCAAAGCGATCGAACTGAACCCCAGCCTCGCCGACGCGTATACAGGGTACGCCTACTATCTCACCGCGATGGGGCGCTTCGACGAGTCGATTGCGAACGCGAGGCGCGCCGCGGAGCTGGACCCATTGTCCCCCGTTCTCGTCGGGTCGTACGGCCGGGCGCTCTATCGCGCCCGCCGCTACGAGGACGCCCTCGCCCGCTACAAGCGCGCGCTCGAGATCGATCCGGAGGATCGGCCGTCGCTCAGCCGCATCGCCGAAGCCTACATTGAGCTCGGCAAATATCAGGAGGCGCTCTCGTTCGCAGACCGTCTCGAGAAGGTTGGCCTCGCTCCGGCCGCGGCGCGCGCGAGAGGCCGGATCTACGCGGCGATGGGCCGGACCTCCGAAGCGCTCGCCGAAATCGAACGGATCAAGCGCGACAACACTGCGGGTGATCGAGCCGTTACTTACGCCGCAATCTACGCGCAGCTCGGATGCGCTGACGAAGCCATCGCCGCGCTCGAACAGGGGGTCGAAGCGCACTTCCGCCGCGAACCAGGAGCGATGCAGCCGTTCGTCCCGATGGATCCGGTCTTCGATCCGATTCGCGGACATCCGCGCTTCGTGGCGATGCTCGAGCGAGCGAAGCTTCCGAGATATCCCTTGCCGGTGAGGCAATAAGCCACTCAATGACGCAAACCAACGACACTCCGCTAAACCCCGCGGCCAACTTCTGAGACGTTTCGGCCCCCTCCAGGCCACGGCGCTCAACATGTCCAACATGATTGGCGTCGGGCCCTTCATCACCATCCCGCTGCTGATGTCGGCGCTCGGCGGGCTCCAGGCGATGCTCGGCGCACACGTTCCTCCCTCGCACCACGCGAGGTTCTGTGGCATGACGAGTGCACAAACTGGATGGTTCCGTGACGGTTGGCAAAGAAAAGGAGGAAAAGAGGACCGGCCAAAGGTCAATCAGGGTAACGACCTGCCGAGTTCCAGGGAGGTGGGTATGCGTCACACTCCGCTGAGAGCCTGTGTCCTGGCGCTGTGTATCGCGGCGATGCCGGGAACGGCCCGCGCCGACAGCTTCGTGATCCGGCTGGGCGGGATGTTTTTTGAAAACGGCGATCCGCCGCTGTTCTTTATTGCCGGCCAGGACTTCGTGCTCGGCGGGGTTGGCGCAGGGATCGCGACCTCCGGTGCGTTGACCTGTGAGACAGGCTGCGCGCCAGGCACGCCGGTCGATCTGGGCACTGTCTTCGGGAGCGAGCTGCGCGATTTCCGTCTCGGGCAGGGAACCGCCACGATCCGCGGCATGACCTTCGGCGTCGATGAACCCGTCGTGCTCCGCGGCACCTTGACGTTCGAGTCATCGTCCGTTCTCGTTCCCGCCGACGCCGAAGACCTCATTCGGTTGACCGCGCCTTTCAGGTTCAGCGGACGGGTCGCCGGCTTCCTCGAACCGCCGATGACCAACCTGCTGTTTGAGGACGACTTCGCGGGACGTGGCCGGGCTACGATGGTCCTGAGCCGCTTCGACGCCAGCAGCCCTTATGCGTTCCAGTCCATGGCCTACGAGTTCACACCGGCGGTCGTCCCGGAGCCAGCCACGCTGGTACTGCTGGGCGGCGGCCTGGCGGGACTCTGGGTGCGGACGAGGTTGAAGCACAACTCCCGGTTATAAGATGCGACCGTGCTGTCGATCTCCGTTCGCTTCTACGGCGAGCTGAACGACTTCCTGCCGTCGGCGCACAGGCAGGCGACGCTGGTCTGCGCGCTGGAGACGAGCGCCTCTATAAAGGATGTGGTCGAGACGCTCGGCGTGCCGCACCCGGAGATCGACCTGCTGGTCGTGAATGGCCGGAGCGTCGACTTCGCCGCGCGCGTCCGCGACGGCGATCGCGTGGCCGTGTATCCGCCGTTTCGCGCGTTCGATCTCGACGCCGGCGCCCGCCTCGGACCATCTCCGCAGGCCGAGCCGCGCTTCGTCGCCGACGTCCACCTCGGCCGGCTCGCGGCGTATCTCCGGCTTGCCGGCTTCGACACCGCCTACCGGAACGACTATCGCGACCACGAGATCGTCGCGATCTCGGCCTCCGAGGACCGCACGGTTGTGACCCGCGACGTCGGCGTCCTCAAGCACCGCAGCGTCGCGCGAGGCTATTTCGTCCGCGAGACTCGGCCCGCGCGGCAGCTCGTCGAGGTCCTGCGCCGGTTTGATCTCGCGGCCCGCGCCGTTCCGTTCACCCGCTGCCTGCGGTGCAACGGCCGGCTGGAGATCGTGTCGAAGGACGACGTGGAGCATCTGCTCCCGCCGCGCACGCGCGAGCACTACCGCGAGTTCTCACGGTGTCCCGCCTGCGCGCGCATCTACTGGCAGGGGTCGCACTATACGCAGATGAGCGTGTTCCTGGCGAAGGCGCTTGCGTTAGCTGGACGAGGCTGAAGCCTCCAGTCCCGATGCTCACTTGTGTGGCTCGCAGTCCGCATACAGCGGCCGCAGCTCGGCCTCGCTCGCCAGCCTGACCGACGTGGCGCCGCACGCGGCGCGGAACCGATCGAGATCCACGACATAGTCCGCCGGCAGGACGGCGAGCAACCTCCTCGAACCCCCTGATGTTGACTTTTGGCTCCGCCCGGGAGTAGCGTCACAGCGCTCTACCCATCAGACCGGGCAATCACGATAGCGCGTCGGAACCACACCCGCGGCAGGTGTTCCTATGGCCATCCCGCTCGTGAGCCCGGTGCTGCTCCCGCTGAAAAAGCTGCGCGTCCGTGGCGGCTGCCTGGAGGGCCTCAGCTTCCTGTGGCTCGAAATCACCCAGCGCTGCAACCTCGCCTGCGTGCACTGCTACGCCGATTCGAGCCCCCATCTCCCGCTCACCGAGAGGATGACGTTCTCCGACTGGTGCCGCGTGATGGATGAAGCACGGACGATGGGCTGCCGGAGACTCCAGTTCATCGGCGGCGAACCCACGATCCATCCCGATCTG
>DATAEE010000191.1:0-31101 GCA_036258175.1 Vicinamibacterales bacterium | reverse complement strand
CCTGCTCTGCGCCATCGCCATGGGCCTCATCGTCCTGTGTATGGCCGAAGCCGGAAGCCGTGTGTCGCTGACCGGCGGACCGTATGCGTACGTCGAGGTCGCGTTCGGGCCGTTCGCGGGATTCCTCGCCGGATTCCTGCTGTGGATGCTGCTGACGTTCGCGATGGCGGCGGTGGCGACGGTCCTGGCGGCGAGTCTCGGCGCGCTCGTGCCGCCGCTCGCGTCGCGCGGCGTCTCGGCAGCCGTGCTCGTCGCCATCTACGCGGCGTTCGCGACCGTCAACATCCTCGGCGTCGAGCGCGGCGCGCGGGTGAACACGGTGATGACGGTCGCGAAGATCCTGCCGCTCCTGCTTCTCATTGCCGGCGGCATCTTTGCGATCCAGCCCGAGAACCTCGCGATTCGCAATCCGCCTGACATACCGACATTCGCGCGGAGCAGCCTCCTCCTGATCTTCGCGTTCGCCGGAATCGAAGGGGCGCTCGTACCGAGCGGAGAGGTCAAGGACCCTGCGCGCACGGTTCCGCGTGCGATTTTCATCGCCATGGCTGCGATCACGGTGCTCTACGCCAGCTTGCAGTTCGTGGCACAGGGAGTGCTCGGGCCGGCGCTCGCGACCTCGAAGGCCGCTCCGCTGGCCGAGGCCGCGGGCGTGGCACTCGGTGGGTGGGCGCGGCAGCTGCTGCTCATCGGCGCGGTCGTCTCCATGCTCGGGCACGCCGGCGCGATGATCTTGGCGACGCCGCGCACGCTCTTCGCGTTCGCACGCGACGGATTCCTGCCCTCCGCGGTCGCCCGCCTCCACCCCGTCCATCGAACGCCGGTCGCCGCTATCCTTGTACAGTGCGGGATCGTGTTGGTGCTCGCCATCACGAGTACATTTGAGCGGCTCGCGATTCTCGCCAACCTGTCAATCCTCAGTTTGTACGGCACGTGCTGCCTCGCAACGTGGCAGCTCCGTCGTAAAGATGTGCGGGCCGGTGGCCCGCCTTCGCCGCTTGGCGGCTCCGGCGAGGCAAGCGTGCCCTTCAAAGTCCCGGCGCCTGCGCTGGTGATCGTGCTCGCCTGTCTGGTGATCGCATGGATGCTGACGAGCGTCACGCTCGCGGAATGGACGGCGTTGGCGATCGGCGTCGGCATCGCCGCGGCGATTTTTGCGTTTCGAAGGAAGTAACCATGAAACGAACGGCCGCCATTTTCGCGGCGATAGGCGTGACGGCGCTTGGCGTCGCGCTGACTGGACGCCAGACGACGCTTCCGTCGCACCCCCTTCACTACGGCTTGTTCACGATCACCTTCGGCGCCGACGGCACGCTGTCAATCGTCGGCAAAGAATGGCCGGCGATGAAAGGCACGTGGAAGACGGAAAACGATGAGCTCGTCGTCACGACCAGCGGCCCGCGGGAAGGCTGCGACCAACCGGGGCGCTACAGGTACAGAGTTGAAGGCACGCGCGTCAAGCTCACGACGGTGGCGGACGACTGCGTCCCGCGGCAAATGGTGCTGAGAGAGAGCACCTGGCGTCCCGAAGGTGAAGCTGACCCGATCCCGACGCGCACGATCTCGCGCAGCGGTCCCGAGCGGGCGCCGCGACTGCCCGCCGCGAAGCCGCCGACGGGCAGCTGGCCTTCGTTCCGTGGTCCGAATGCGTCGGGCCTCGCGGAAGGACAGCACCTGCCCGAGACGTGGGACGCCAAAACCGGCGAGGGCATCCTCTGGCGCACGCCCATCCCTGGGCTGGCACACTCCAGCCCGGTCGTCTGGGCCGATCGCATCTTCGTGACGAGCGCGATCAGCAGCAAGGGGAACGCGACGTTCAAGCCGGGTCTCTACGGTGACGGGGATGCGTCGGAGGATCGTTCCAGTCACAAGTTCGTGCTCTATGCGATCGACAAGCACACTGGAAAGATCGTCTGGGAGCGCGTCGCGTCCGAGGGGGAACCGCGCAACAAGCGCCACATCAAGTCCACCTACGCGAGCGCCTCGCCGGCGACCGACGGGCGCCTCGTCGTCGCCTGGTTTGGATCCCAGGGCGTGTATGCGTACGACATGAACGGCAGTCTCTTGTGGAAGGTCGATCTCGGACGCGTGGACATGGGCGCGTACGACATTCCCTCGTACGAGTGGGGCCCCGCGAGCTCGCCGATCATCTGGAAGAACATCGTCTTCATCCAGTGCGACACGCAGGCGGACTCGTTCGTGCTCGCGCTCGACGCGCTGACCGGAAAAACGATCTGGAAGGCGGATCGGCAGGAGCTGCCCTCATGGGGAACGCCGACGGTCATCACCACGAGCGCCGGAGATGAGCTCGTCACGAACGCGTCGAACTACATTCGGGCGTACGATCCGGGCACCGGGAAAGAGCTCTGGAGACTCGGCGGCAGCTCCAAGATCACCGCGCCCACGCCCTTCATCGCGAATGGTCTGGTCGTCGTCGCGAGCGGCCGGGGACCTGAACGGCCGTTGTTTGCGGTGCGGCCTGGCGCGCGCGGTGACCTGACGCTCGCGAAAGATCAGACGAGCAACACCGGCGTCGCCTGGAGCCGAACGGGCCGCGGCTCCTATATGCCGACCCCGCTCGTGTACGACGGAATCCTGTACGTGCTCGCGAACAACGGCGTGTTCGATGCCTACGAGGTGGACGCCGGAAAAGACATCTACCGCCAGCGGCTCGAGCCCGTGGGCAGCGGCTTCAGCGCCTCACCCGTCGCGGCCGACGGACGCCTCTACCTCACCAGCGAAGACGGCGACATCATCGTCATCGCCGCGGGGCGCGAGTTCAAGAAGCTCGGGTCCAACTCGGTCGGTGAGCTGGTGATGGCGACGCCGGCGCTGTCGGAAGGGGTCATGTACGTGCGCGGCGTTTCAACGCTCGTCGCGATTGGGAAGAAACGGGAGCGAGCTCGCGATAACGGCGGGGCGTGATCCCGAGCAGCCGGACAAACGCGCGCCGCATCACGTCCACGCCGCCGAATCCCGTGGCGGACGCGACCTGTTTGAGACCGTTGTCAGTCCGTTCGAGGAGGCGCCGCGCCGCCTCGACGCGCATCTGAAGCACGTACTGCGATGGCGTCGTCCCCACCTCGCGCGTGAACACGCGCTCGAAGTTTCGAACGCTCATCGCCATCCGATCCGCGAGCTCCTCGACCGACAGCCGCGTGGCAAGATGTTCGGCGATCCAGATCTGCAGCTCGCGGATCGACATCATCTCCGAGGCCTGAGACGCGAGCGAGACGCTCAGCTGCGGCTGTCCACCCGGCCGGCGTAGAAAGAGCACCAGCTCGCGCGCCGCCTCGTGGGCGAGAGCCGCGCCGCAATCCTCTTCCACCCACGCAAGCGCGAGGTCGATGCCCGCCGAGATACCGGCGGAGGTGTACACGTTCCCGTCCTTGACCCACAGCGGCTCGTGCTCGACGCGCACCGCCGGGTATCGCGCCGCCAGCTCCCGGCCGAACTTCCAGTGCGTCGTCGCCCGCCGGCCGTTCAGGAGCCCGGCCTCCGCGAGCAGAAACGAGCCGACGCACACGGCGCCGAGCCGCCTGACCTCGAGCGCCTTTTTCCTGAGCCAGGCTGACAGCGCCGCATCCCGCACGGATCGGCTGCCGAGCCCGCAGACGACCAGGACGGAGTCGCAGACACCGTCGACGTTGTCGAAGTGATGCCGGGCAATGAAGCTGAGGACGCCGCATTCTCCCTCGACGGTCAGGCGTTCGGTGTTCGTGACGACCTCGATCGCGTAAATGGTCCTGCCGGCAAGCCGATTGACCGAGTTGAACACCTGAAGCGGTCCGACGAGATCGAGCTCGTCGACGGGAGGCACGGCGACGACGACGATTCGGCGGTTCGATGGCATGCGAGTACTCACTATGCGGCCGCGTCGAAGCGTGATGCAAGGTGAGACCAGAGCGATGGCGGATTTCGGCGGATCCGTGTCGCAAATGAACCTGTCGTGTCCGATAGGATGCGAGGCATGATGATTCGCTCGCTTGGAACGGTCGGCCCAGTGCTTCTCGCCGCCGCAATGTTTCCTGGGGTTATCGGCGCACAAGCTGACGCGACGGCGACCGGGCCCTTTACCCGCATCGCGGTCCTGCATCCCCGCGACGGGCACACGGTCGATTTCGAAGCCGGCTACATCCGACACCTCGCGTTCCACGAGCAGGCCAAGGATTCCTGGGTCTGGTATGGGTGGACGATCTGGGCCGGTGAGCGGCAGCGGTGGTTCGTGTACGCAACGTTCGGACACCCGGCCGCCAGTCTTGACAAGCCGGTAGCGCCGGCGGACGACGAGCGCGACAACATCGTCAACGTCGCACCGCACGTCGACTACTGGGGAAACACGCTCTACGAGTACCTGCCCGCGCTGTCGCGAGGCTCGGGCGTGCCAACACCGACCGCGCGGCTCGAGCTCACGACCGTTGATCTCAAGCCGGGCACGGAGCGGAAGTTCGAGGCAGCGGTCGGCGCTGCCCAGTCGGCACTTCAGGCCGAGACGCTCTGGTACCGCATGGTGGCAGGCGGAGCCGCCCCTCGCTATGTGCGGATGCGCCCGCGACCGAGCCTGTCGGCGATTCTCGATAGCAGCAGAGAACAGGAGCTTCCCGACAAGGTGCACGACCTCGTGGCCAGCACGACCATCGAAATCCTGACTCTGCGACCGACGATGTCGTACGGCCTTTCACCAGCTCGCCATTGAGAGGGTTTCGTGTCCGACCCACAAGCGTACCGCGAGAATCTCTTCAAGCTGCTCGGTGACCGCGAACCGCTGGAGGTCTTGACGCAGACGACGGCGACCCTGGCCGATGTCGTCCGCGTGAATTCGGCGACGGTGTTGCGCACGCGACCGTTTGAAGGCAAATGGACACCCAACGAGGTCATCGGCCATCTCGTCGACGGCGAATGGGTGTACGGCTATCGCCTGAGGCTGATTCTGTGCGAGGAGGATCCGGCCATTGTTGGCACGCGCCAGGATGCATGGGTTGCCGGCCAACGCCACAACGAGCGCGAACCGGCGGAGCTCGTGGACATCTTTCGAACGCTGCGGCAGTTCAATCTGGCGTCGTGGAAGCGATTGTCGCCCGCGGATTTGCGGCGAGCCGGCCGGCACAACGAGCGCGGCTCCGAATCCCTCGCCGTGATGCTGCGAATGATGGCCGGTCACGACCTCTCGCACCTGGACCAGATCGCCCGTTATGTTCACGCCATTCGGCAGCGTGATTAGCGTCGATGGGCTGCGTCGTGAGGTCCGCCAGGCCGTGCGCGCGCTGCGCAAGACGCCGGCGTTTACCATCGGCGCCGTCGTCACCGTCGCCCTGACGGTCGGCGCGACCGCGGCGATTTTCAGCGTTGTCCACGGCGTGCTGGTTCGCCGGTTGCCGTACCGTGACGTCGAACGGGTGTTCTGGATCTGGTCCGATCAGCCTGGCCGCGATCGCACGCCGTTCAACGTGCCGGACTTCATCGACTATCGCGATTCGACACAGACCTTCTCGGCCTTCGCCGGCTACTTTCCTCACAGCGCCAACCTGAGCGACGAGGCGGCCGCCGAGCGCGTGCAAGGCCTCCGCGCCACAGGAAATCTGTTCGACGTGCTCGGGGCGCACCCGCGGCTCGGCCGCCTTCTCCAGCCGAGCGACGAGCAACCCGGTGCGGAGCACGTCGTCGCCCTCGCCGAACATTCTTGGATCCGCCGATTTGGCGGCGACCGCGCAGTGATCGGCCGTCCGATTCGGCTCAACGGGGAAGAGTACAGAGTGGTCGGTGTTCTGCCCTCCAGCTTTGTTACGCCGATTCGCGAGGTCGAGTTCGTTCTTCCCTTCGCTCCAGATCAGGATGCGAGGCGTAGTGTCAGGAACTCGGTGAACTTCATCCACGGTGTGGGGCGCCTCGCCGCGGAGAGGTCGCCCACGCAGGCGGCGAGCGAGCTGAGCGCGATCGCGCGCCGGTTGCAGGAACGATTCCCGGTCGAGAACGCGAGAAAGCACGGGGTTCGCATGGTCGCGGCGATCGATGGCGTCGTCGGAGCATTCCGGACCGCTCTCCTGACTATGTTCGCCGCGGTCGGCGCCGTACTGCTCATCGCCTGCGCCAACCTCGCGAACCTGATGCTCGCCCGCGCGGCGAGCCGGCGCCGGGATCTGGCCGTGCAGATGGCGCTCGGGGCCTCGCGGTCCCGCGTGATTCTCCAGGTGCTGATTGAATCGTTGGTTGTCGGGATCTCGGGGGGACTTCTCGGCATGCTGATCGCGTCCTGGGGCGTGACCGCGCTCGTCGCGCTGGCTCCAACACAGCTGCCGCGGTCCGGCGAGATTCGGGTGGATGCCGCCGTGTTGACGTTTTCGCTGGCGGCCTCCCTGCTCACAGGCGTCCTCTTTGGCGTTATCCCTGCGCTCGTGTCTGCCAGCGTCGACGTGCGTGAGGCGCTCCAGGGAGTCAGCCGCGGTACGACGGCGATTGGCCGCCTTCGGTGGGCGCTCGTCAGTTGCGAAGTTGCGCTGGCCGTGGGACTGCTCGTTGTCATGACGCTGCTCGCGAAGAGCTTCGCGAACGTCCAGGCGGTTGCGCCGGGATTCGATGCGACGGGGATCCTGTCGGCACGCCTGACGCTGCCTGCGAAGCGGTTCGACAATCGAGACGCGATTGTCAGGTTTCAACGGGCGCTGCACGAGCGGCTGTTGTCACTGCCGACCGTGACGCACACCGGCGCCATCACGCTGCTGCCGCTGAGCGGGCTGATGTCGCGCGTTCCGTTCACCGTGGAGGGCCGAGCGGTTGAACGGGAGCGCGTCCCGATAGCGCAGTTCCGCACAGTCACACCTGAAGTGATGGAGCTCGTCACCGACGTTCGGCATGTCGGTCTGACCGACCAGCCGGCCATAGCCTCGCACTTCGGGTCGACGTCCACGACGCCGGTCGCGTCCGCTTTCCCCTTCTTCTTCGGGTTGATCAACGCGACGTAGGCCAGCCTTTCTGGCGCCGCCTGCATCGCCATCTTCGGCGATGCGTAGAAGGTCGGGTCCGGTTTCATGAGCGGCATCGCTGGTTACTCCTGTGAAGCGCTTGTCATCGGCGTCTCGTGAGACGGTTCCACTCGGGGGAATCGCGCCGCGAGCAGTTTGGCGATTTCGGTCGGGTCGGCGGGCTTCGTCAGATGGGCGTCGAACCCGGCGGATAGAGCCCGGCGCCGATCTTCCTCCTGTCCATATCCCGTGATCGCGACGAGGAACAGATCCTTCAGCTGCGGGTCTTTTCGCAGCCGCGCCGCCAGCTGGTAGCCGTCCATGCCGGACATCCCGATGTCGAGCAGACCAGCCTCGGGCCTGAATGCCGCAGCCTGGCGCAGCGCCGTCTCGCCGTCGTACGCGACCTGCACGGTGTGTCCGCTGCCGCTCAGCAGGCCGCTGAGCATCTCCGCGGCGTCTCGATTATCGTCGACGACGAGAATCCGGCACGCCCGGATCGGTGTGACCTCTCCCTCCGTAACCTCCGGCGGTCCGGCGGCTCGGGGCAGTCGAACGCGAAACTCGGACCCCTTTCCGCGTCCAGCGCTGCGCACCCTGACACTTCCCCCCTGCAGCTCGGCGAACGCTCTCACGAGCGCCAGGCCGATCCCGAGGCCTCCATGCTTGGTCTTGCCGACCTGCACGAACCTGTCGAACACACGATCCAGATCGACGGCGGAGATTCCATGGCCCGTATCGCGCACGTAGATCGTCACGTCGGCGTTCTCTACCTCCGTCCCGACGCGAATCTTGCCGCCGGGGTCGCTGTATTTGATCGCGTTCGTGAGCAGGTTCACGAGCATCTGGACGACGCGGTCGGGATCGACGTTGAGCCACACCGGTTGCGGCGGCAGGTCGACTTCCAGATTGTGACGGGCGCGCCGGACGTCGTTCGACACCGCATCGATCGCATCATGTACGAGCTGCCGCAGATCCGAGGGCCGAACATGAAGTTCGAGCTTGTTGCGGGAGATCCGTGTAAGGTCGAGCAGATCGTCGATGAGGCGCGTCAGGTGCTGAACCTGGCGCTCAATCGTCTGCCGCGCAGCGGCAGCCGTAGACGCAGGCCCGTTCAACAACTCCACCGCGAACCGTATCGGCGCCAGCGGATTGCGAAGCTCGTGAGAGAGCGTGGCGAGGAACTCGGTCTTCTGCTGATCCGCCTCGCGAAGCGTCCGTTCGCGATCGGCGAGCGCACGTTCGGTGGCGGCCCGGGCATCCAGTGACAGAATCAGTTGCGTGCCGGTCCGCCAGATGACGCCCGCCATCAGGAGAATGAACACCAGCGCCATGGTGGAGATCACGAAGGGCAGATTGACGGAACCGGCGGTGTAAGTACGTGCGAGCACCCAGCCGATCCCGAATGGCAGCAGGACCGAGGCCGGTAACATCCGGCGCGCGAACACCCCTACTTCGTCTTCACGGCAGACGAGCGATGCGAGACCGACGTCCGGTCGGCCGGCTTGAACCGCAAGCGCCAGCGTCAGCAGCGCGATGGCATTGGCTAACGCGATGCCCGTGTACCGGGCGATTTCGTACAGCTCGCTGAATCCATACGCATATCCCATCAGTGGCAGCAGCGCGATGCCGACGGTGAGAATGGAGAGCGTCTGACTGAGTGTCCGCAAGCGCGCGGACTTGCTGCTGCCGAGGAACAGCGCGAGTCCGATGAGAAGGTTGGCTATCGAGGCCGGCGGGCCCATCCGATTCGGGCTCATCGTCGCCAGCGCGCCCGCTTCTTCGGTGGCGATCAGTTGATCGATGCCGAGATCCCGGGCAGCGAGGTGCTCGAACAGCGTCAACCCGCCAACCACTATTGGAACAGCGGCCGCGAAGTATCCGGCGATCCGCCACGATCGCCTGTCGCCCGACGACGTGAGCACGAGGCTCGCCAACGCACCAAATAGGATCGAGAGCGCCGCGTTCGTTTTGACGGTAGGACCCGCCAGGTACAAGGAGGTCAGCTCTGGAATGTCCCGCAGCCATCCAACGAGGATTGCCACGGCGGCTGCCGCGACGAGCCCGCTCGCGATACGGGCGACAACGACTGCCCTTCTTGCCAGCGGGGCCGATGTGGTCGAGGTCAACGGGTCGGACGTCATCTGCGTTTGCTGGGGAGCGCCCAATCATATCGGACTTCACCGGCGCCGGCCCGTCGCGGAATCCGGTATGCTGGTCGTCCGATGACTCTACGCCGCTTCGTCGTCACGACTGCCTTGCTCATCAGTGGGACCCACCATCTTCTCGTCGCGCAAACGGCGGGGAGCGCTCAACCCGCGATCGCGCTCGACGGGCGTATCGACGAGGCGGAGTGGAAAGCGGCTTCATCGCAGCCCCTCGAAGGCGGCGGTACCGTGCAGCTGATGATGCGCGACAACCTTCTCTATCTCGGCATTCGCGGTCCGGCCGATGGCATCGGGCACGTGTGCGTGGGTTCGGCCGACGAAGTACGGATCCTTCACGTATCGGCGGCAGTCGGTTCGGCGGTCTATCGCCGGACCGGGGATTCGTGGAAGCTTGAAACACCATTTTCGTGGAGCCTGCGCGACACGGCACTGACTGGCGCTCCTGCCGACGCGCGAACCGCGTACCTTGAGAAGGAAGGGTGGGTCGGCACGGTGTCGAAGATGGGAAAGAACACGGACCGGGAGGTC
Organism: Vicinamibacterales bacterium; assembly: GCA_036258175.1. GTDB lineage: Bacteria > Acidobacteriota > Vicinamibacteria > Vicinamibacterales > 2-12-FULL-66-21 > DATAEE01. The sequence goes on along the minus strand of DATAEE010000191.1, from coordinate 21,446 downwards.
ATCATCGATGGCACGCGTTTCAAGTCACCGCTGCGCCTCGCGGTCGCGTACGTCGCGACGACGGGCGGCGGGCTCGGCGGAGTGTCGCGATGGCCGGACATCCGCGACAGCTGCACCGATCAGAAGTCGGTTTCCGGGCACCTGCCGGACACGGGGAAATTTCTCGTCAACGATTGGGCGCTGGTCCGGTAGTCATCGAACGCGCGCGATGTCGCGTTCGGCCGCCCGGACGGCGCGCCCGAAGTGCGGTCCGAGCACGGGCTGGGCGCGCAGCGACGCGTCTGCCGCGTTCAACTCGGCGCGTGCCCCCGCGGCATCTCCGCGCGCAGCGAGCAGGCGCGCTTTCACGGTGTGGAACGTAATGCGTGGTGGCGAGTGCTCGAAGAAGTTTGTGCTCAGTTCCTCTGCGCGTTGCACCTCGGCGGCGGCTTCGTTCACCCGGCCCACGCCGAGCAGCGCCCGCGCCAATCGCATCCGCAGCGCCAGTTCCGTCGTCCGATTGCGTTGGCTGGCCGGCAGCGATTCGAACAGCCGCATGCCCTCCTGAATTGCAGGCAGCGCAGCATCGAAACGGCGCCGCTCGAGATCGAGCGCGACGAGGTTCATCGCGGCAAGATGCCGCGGTGAGCCGAACACTTCTTCGCGGTTCGCCTGCGACTCGCGCACGGCGCGAAACGTGGCGTCGGCCTGGTCGAGCCGACCCGCCGCCAGGTGGACGAGACCGATGCGATTGGTCAGCACCGCGACCGCTGGATGGTCAGGGCCGTACTGCTCGCTGCGTTGATCGCGTGCCTTGACCAGAAGTGCCTCGGCCTCCGCGTATCGACCGCTATCGAGCAGGTATCGTGCATAGATCGTCTGTGCGACGGTCAGCGACGTCAGGCCTCTTCCGGCATCGTAGCGCTTCAGACCTTCCTCCAGCGGGCCGCCGGCTTCGGCGACCCGGCCGTCGTCGAGGAACGACTCTCCGAGAAACGTCAACGCATCGGCCGCGTGCTGCGGATCGACGTCCGGCCGCGACCGCAGCACCGTCGCAGCCGATTGCAGCAACGGACGAGCCTCGACTCCGCGCCCCTGGATCGACAGGAGGCGGCCCAGGTTCATCTGCACGACGGCGGTTGTGGGATGCGACGGACCCGCGGTGTCGAGTAGGGTTTGGAGCGCGGCCCGCAGCTGCGTTTCGGCCTCACGCTCGCGGCGTTGCGACGCGAACGCCATCGCCGCCTCATACCGGTGCCGCGCCAGCCGGATTGAGCGCGGTCCGAGCGTCTGTCCGAGCAGCTCGAGTGCCTCCTTGAACATCGGCACTGACTGCTCCGTCCGGTTGGCCACGCTGTGTGCCCCGGCGAGCCGGAGCAGCGCCTCCGCATACTCGGTTGAACGTGGGCCTAGACGTCGGAGCTCGTCGACTGCCTCCGCCAGCTGAGCCTCGGCGGCACTGCGATCGGGAGTGTCCATTCCAAGATAGCCGAGGCTCGATACGAGCGCCCACCGCAGCACTGCGTTCGCACGCCCGCCCTGGGTCTGCAGCAGCGCGATCGCGTCTTCGAGCTGCTTGCGCGCTCCGGGGATGTCACCTTTTTGCGCCAGCGTGTCGGCCACGTCGCTCATGGCTCTCGCGCGCTCGGCCGCGGGCGCGGCGCGCTGAGTCAGTCCTGCCACTCGATCGGTACGAAGCTTCAGTGCCTGATCGGTCAGCGAAAGGTCGTGCATCAGCCGGCCCACCACGCCCTGCAATTCCAGTTTCAGCTCGGGTTGATCCGGAAAGGCGCCGGCCAGCCGAACGGCGCCTTCTTCCAGGAGCTGTCCAGCGGTGAGCTGCCGCCGCCGCGCCGCGTCTTCCTGTTCGAGACTGTTGGCTTCGAACAGCGTAATGAGGAAGTCCTTCACCGCTGCGGTGCTGGCCGCCTGGCGCCGTGCCTCCCGCGCCTGCCACAACGCCACGGTCGCGCCGCTCGCCAGGGCCGCGATCACGGCGGCAACGGCGCCGACCGCGAGCGCGTTGCGGACGACGAACTTGCGCGCGCGGTAGGCGAACGACTCGGGCTGCGCGCGGACCGGTTGGCCGGTGGTGTACCGGTGCAGATCGTCCGCGAACTCGGCGACCGTCGCATACCGATCCTGCGGCGCCTTCGCGAGCGTCTTCATGACGATCGTGTCCAGGTCGCCCGCGAGTATCCGGCCGAGCCGCCTTGCGTTCGTCGCGCGCGCCGCGGCCGCATCCGGATCGATGCCGGTGCTGGGCCGTGCCGGATCAACGTTCACAATCGCTTCTTCGAGCTGCGCCGCCGATGTGCCTTTCACCTTGTACGGCCGGTGACCCGCCACGAGCTCATACAGGACGACGCCGAGCGAGTAGACGTCGGTGGCGGTCGTGAGTGGATGGCCGAGAACCTGTTCCGGGCTCGCGTAGCCGGGTGTCAGCGCGCGGCCGGACAACTGCGTCAGCAACGTCTCGCCTGCCGTGTCGTCCGCCGTAAGGAGCTTCGCGATGCCGAAGTCGAGCAGCCGCGCCTGTCCGTCGGCCGTCACCAGGATGTTCGACGGTTTCAGATCGCGGTGGATGACAAGGTTCGTGTGCGCGTACTGGACCGCCTCGAGCACCTGAGCGAAGAGCCGAAGGCGCGCAGGGATGTCGAGACGAAGATCGTCGCAGTGATCGGTGATGGGTTTCCCGTCGACATACTCCATCGCCAGGTACGGGACGCCTTCGCTGCTGACGCCTGCATCGTAGAGACGCGCGATATTCGGATGCTCGAGCCGGGCGAGGATGTCGCGTTCGCGGGCGAAACGCGCGGCGAGGTGATGGCGCACGAGGCCCTGTCGCGGCAGCTTCAGCGCCACCTTGCGTGTGATGGTTCCGTCCACGCGCTCGGCGAGCCAGACGTCCGCCATGCCGCCGCGGCCGAGCTGACGCTCGAGGAGGTACGGACCTATCTGATCTCCGGTGGCGGAGCTGCTTTCCTGGCGCAGGAGCGTCTTCCGCAGGTGCTGCAGCGGAGCGAGCGCCGGGATGCGCGCGAGGACGTCCGCCGTTTCGTCAGTAGCGGCGAGGAGTTTGCGGGGCGCGGGCGCGAGCTCGGGACTCGTCGCCGTGATCGTGTCGAGCCAGGCCGCACGCGCCGGCTGATCGAGATCGAGCGCCTCGTCGAGCAGGCCCGAAAGCGTGTTTCTCGTGGCGATCGATACGTCCATATCGATCCTCGCGCAAGCCGCCCGTAGCCGCGGCGCGGCTGATTATGGCGTAGGATGCGCTAACAATCCACCGATGGAGAGCATGGATGGCAGGAACAGCCAGGCGTTCGACCGCCAACGAAGTCCGAGAGGCAGCTTGGCCGCAACAACGAGCTCTCCGACGCGCTGTGGAAAACCGGTGCGTACGAGGCGCGGCTGCTCGCGTGTTTCGTCGGCGAGCCGGCGCGCGTCACCCCCGCGCTAATGGATCGCTGGTGCCGTGACTTCGACAGCTGGGCGGTGTGCGACACGGCCTGCTTTCATCTTTTCGATCGCACGCCGCACGCGTGGCGAAAGGTTGAACAGTGGGGACGCCGTCGTGAAGAGTTCATCAAGCGCGCCGGTTTCGTACTGCTGGCCTGCCTCGCGGCCCATGACAAGAACGCGGAGGACAAAGCCTTTGCCCGGCTCCTGCCGTTCATCGAGCGCGGCGCCGCCGACGATCGCAACTTCGTGAAGAAGGGTGTGAACTGGGCGCTGCGTCACATTGGCCGACGCAGCGCCGGACTCAACGCCGCCGCAGTGGCCGTCGCCCGACGCCTCGCAGACTCACCGGGCGCTGCGCCGCGTTGGGTTGGCAAGGACGCGCTGAGGGAACTCACGAGTTCCAAGGTGACTGCGCGGCTCAAAAACGGTAAACGGCGCTGACCGAGTAGAACCCGAACCCTTCCGAAACGAACGTGTCCTCGAGAAAATGGCCCGAGAGAAAACGCGTGATGACGCCCTGCAGCTGACAGTGGGGCGTCGCCTGCCAGATGACGAAGATTCCCGGATTCGTTCCAACGTATTTACCCGTTCCCGCCCGAGCCGGAATCAGCAGGCGGAGATCGGTGGCATACACACCGTCGGCGGTTGACGTGCGCCAGTAGCTCGGCGTTTCGATGCCAATGGTGAGGTCGGCCCGCGGGGCCATGACGAGCGACGGCGTGAAGTCGGTCAGGTTCGTCGGACCGAGCAACCCCACAGCGCCCGAATAGGAATTTCCGGGAAAGAGCGGATTGAACGACTCCAGCCGCGAGTCGTCCGGATCCGCGTCGCCGGATGCGATGTCGACTCGGACGCTCACGCGGGGTCTCCAGCCGGCTTCGAGGACCCGGTAACCGGTCTCGGTTGCAAACCCCCACGCGCGAATCGGACCGCCTGCGAACGTCCCCCACTGAAAGATCCCGTCGTAATTCAGATCGAACCGCCCGCCGGCTCCGCTCCACTTCACGCCGACCGTCTGTCGAAGTTCAGGACCGATGCCTTGCGTGTACTGCGATTGGTCGCGATCGATGCCGAGATAGTACGCGCCTATTTCGCCACGCCGGATCCACGGGCTGCGGCGGCCGGCCGCAGCGCCCCAGAACAGCTGCCCGCCCCCGGGCCAGTCATCGAACGCCCCCCGGGTAACGGGCACGAGTTCGGCGATCGCGGCGGCGACGACCCACGTCGCCGCGCGATACGAGACGCCCGCCCCGTCGAAGCTGCGCTTGACGTTCAGGCCGGGACTGGCGGAGATCAACCGCGTGCTCCCGATCGCCAGCTCCTGACGTCCGATCTTCGCCGACAGGCGATGGCTTCCCCGGAACGGTTGCTGCCACTCGAAGAACGCCTGGTGCAGGTCCACCGTGTTCTGATCGGTCGGCCGCGGCGATCCCAGCTTGCCGGTGATGATGCCGCTCTGCAGCTCACCAAACAGCCGGGCCCGCGCCCCGAACCGCACGTTCGCGCCAAACAGGTAACGCTGCAGAAAGTACGAGTCGGTGGAGGACGGCCGCGCCTCGGTTTCCCGCACGCGGAAGCCCTCCGGCCGGTACCGGATCTCGCCGCTCAACGTCATGAACCAGTCTTCGCGGCCCAGCCGGATGTATTTGACCGGATCCCAGATATCGGTGTGCGGCGCGGTCTTCAGGAAACTCCAGTCCTCGTCGGAGGGATCGGGGAGATAACGCGGACGGACGGGAGCATCCTGCGCCGCCGTCAGAGCGCCGCACAGCACCAGAGCGAGAATCGCAGCGTTCAACGGCGGTACGAAATGCGGTAGATCGCGTTCGCCTTGTCGTCCGACACCAGCAGCGCGCCGTCCGGCATCACGAGCACGTCCGCCGGACGGCCCCAGTCGTTCTCACCCTGCACCCAGCCCTCGGCAAACGGCACGTAGCTCGTCGCCTTGGATCCCTGGAGCGTGACGAGCATGACGCGATACCCGAGCTTCTGCGAGCGGTTCCACGAGCCGTGCTCGGCGATGAAAATCTGCTGGCGGTACTGCTGCGGAAACATGCGGCCGGTGTAGAACCGCATACCGATCGCCGCGACGTGAGGCCCGAGAGCGCGCGCGGGCGGCTTGAAATCGCCGCACGGCCGCTTCCGGCCGAACTCCGGATCGGCAAGCCCTTCGCCGTGGCAATACGGATAGCCGAAATGCAGCTTGGGCTCGGGCGCGACATTCAGCTCGTCCGGCGGCGTGTCGTCACCGAGCAGATCGCGGCCGTTATCGGTGAACCAGAGCTCCTTCGTCGCCGGATGCCAATCGAAGCCGACGGTATTGCGCACGCCGCTCGCGAAGACCTCGACATCGGAGCCGTCTGCGTTCATGCGCGTGATCGACGCGAACCGCTGATCGGTCGGCTCGCAGATGTTGCAGGGGGCGCCGACGGGAACGTACAGCTTCCCGTCAGGGCCGAACGCGATGAACTTCCATCCGTGATGCCGCTCGACCGGGAACGTGTCGTTGACGACGACGGGCGCAGGCGGTTGCTCGAGCCGGGCGTCGATGCCGTCGTACTTCGTAACCTTATTGATCTCGGCGACGTAGAGCGCGCCGTCTTTGAACGCGACGCCGTTCGGCATCCGCAGCCCGGTCGCGATTGTGTGGACGCGATCCGCCTTTCCATCGGCGTTTCGATCGACGACCGCGTAGACGCTCCCCTTGGTCCGCGTGCCGACGTAGAGGACGCCGCCGGGACTGAGCGCCATCGATCGCGCGTTCTCGACCTCATCCGCAAAGAGGTCGACGCGGAACCCGGGCGGGACTTTGATCGTGTTGAGTGGTAATGGCTTCTGCACGGCGGCGTGGGGAGCCAGCAGCACCGCCAAAATGAGGCTCAAACCGATCCGGCGCATCGGCGCATCTTATCGCTTGACACCCTGCGCGGGCCGATGCTAGTTTTTTGGCACGTGCTAATTTCGTAGCACTGAGGAGAGCCCGCGTGACCCGTGCCGCCCACCATGATTTGAGCCGCCGCGAGCGGCAGATCGTCGACGCCCTCTACAAGCTTGGCCGCGCGTCGGCCGCGGAAGTGCGCGCCGAGCTGCCCGACCCGCCGAGCTACTCGGCCGTCCGCGCGCTGCTCCGCATCCTCGAAGACAAAGGACACGTGCGCCACGAACAGGATGGTCCGCGGTACGTCTACGCGCCGACCGTCGCGCGCGACAGCGCCAAGCGGTCCGCCATGCGCCACATCCTGCACACGTTTTTCGACGGGTCGGCCGCGCAGGCCATGTCCGCGCTGCTGGACGTTTCTTCATCCCGTCTCAGCGATTCAGAACTCGACCGCCTCGAACGCCTCATCGACGACGCGCGCAAGCAGGGAGTCTAGCTGGATATGACCGTCGATCTTCTTCGCCTCGCTGACGTGGTCCTGAAGGTCTCCGTGTTGATGGGGGCGGCCGCGCTCGCGACCCGCGCGCTCGCCCGCCGCTCGGCGGCCGCGCGTCACCTCGTCTGGACGTTCGCGATCGGCGCCGCGCTCGCGATGCCGATCCTGACGAACGTCGTCCCGCGATGGACGGTGGCGGTGTTGCCGGCCGCGGCGGTGGATCGGATCGAATCCGCCCCGCCCGCAGGCGGGGCGCCGAGCGTCAAAGTGTCCCCCGCCGATCGGAAAGAAACCGTCGGCGGTGTAGGCCCGACCTTCAGGTCGGGCGTGTCCGGACCAGCCGAGCGCCCGGGACGATCGGAACGGTCGATGTGGACCGCGTTGGCATGGCAAACCATGACGCCGCAAACCGCGTTGGCCGCAATCTGGCTCGCGGGAGCGGTGCTCGTACTCATCCCGCTCGCGTTCGGCACCGTTCGCATGTGGTGGCTCGCGCACCGTGCGAAGCCGGCGGGCGAAGCGGCGTGGGCGCCGCTGGCCTGGCGGCTCGCGGCGACGCTGCAGCTCGATGGACGCGTGACGTTCCTCAGCGGCCGCCCGGAAGCGATGCCGATGGCGTGGGGACTCTGGCGTCCGCGCGTGCTGCTGCCGGCCGAGGCGGACGAATGGCCGATTGCGCGTCAGCGCGTCGTGCTCCTTCATGAACTCGCGCACGTGCGGCGGCGCGACTGCCTGACGCAGCTGCTCGCGCAGCTCGCTTGCGCCGCCTACTGGTTCAATCCGCTCGTGTGGCTCGCCGCGCGGCGCCTGCGCGCGGAGCGCGAGCGCGCCTGCGACGACCTCGTGCTCGCGGCCGGCACGCGCGGCTCCGAGTACGCCGATCATCTGCTCGATATCGCGAGGTCGTTGCGAGCGGCCGCCCCAACCTGGTCCGCCGTCGCGATGGCGCACCGCTCACAACTCGAGGGAAGACTCATGGCCATTCTCGATCCCGCGCTGCCGCGCCGGTCACCGACACGGACGGCCGCCGTCATCTGCGCCATGCTGGCTGTCGCTGGTGTGCTGCCGCTGGCGGCGCTGCAACCCGTCGCGAAGGCGGAAGCTGCGATCACTTCAGCGCTGCCGGCGGACACGCCGAGACTCAAAGACGAGGGCGTCGACGCGTCCGCCACGCCGCAAGGACGCCCCGCTTCACCGTCACGGCCGACGCCGACACCGACACCAACTCCGACGCCCACGCCGACTCCGACTCCAAGTCCGAGTCCTGACGTCGAGGTCGATGTTGACGAAGTCGCCCAGGCGGTCGGCGGTGTCGTCGGCGGCGTCGTTGGCGGCGTCACCGGTGGAGTCGCAGGGGGCATCGGGCAAGGCGGGCAAGGCGGCCAGGGCGTCGGCCAGGGAGCGGGCGCCGGCAAAGGGAAGGGCGACCGCGATCGGAACGGCGAGGCGGACCCGAAAGTCGTGACCGCGCTCATGGAAGCGCTGAACGATGAGAACAAGGACGTCCGCGAGCAGGCGCTCCACGCGCTGTCGCAGATGCGTGCGCCGATCGCCGCCGAGGTGTTCGTCAAGCTCCTGAAGGATCAGGATGCGGACGTCCGGCAGCAGGCCGTGTTCGCGCTGGGCCAGACCCGCGATCCGAAACACGTGGACGCGCTCGTCGGCGCGCTGAAGGATTCGATCGCCGACGTGCGCGAGCAGGCGGCGTTCGCGCTCGGTCAGCTGCGCGATAAGCGGGCCGTCGATCCGCTGATCGGTGTGCTGAAGGATGCGGATGCCGATGTGCGCGAGCAGGCGGCCTTCGCGCTCGGACAACTGAAAGACCCGCGCGCGATCGACGGTTTGATCGCCGCACTCAAGGATGCGGACGCGGACGTCCGCCAGCAGGCGGCCTTCGCTCTAGGCCAGATTCGATAAGCAGCGTCGTTCGTACGAGGGGCCGGGAGCACCCGGCCCCCGCCTCGTAATGCTGTTTTTTTAGCAGGGAGCACGGTCCATGCCTCCGTATCTTCTGTTTCTCGAGACGGCCCTCAACACGCTCCTGTCGCTCGTCGCCGCAGCGATCGCGCTGTTCGATCCGTCGCTCCATCAGATGCCCGGGTTTCAGCGTACGGGGCTGAAAACCGTTTCGTACATCCGGACCTCGATTACCGGTACGCAGGACGTGACCGGCCTCATCGCGCAGTTGCGCGCCGCCGATCCCAACACCCGCGCGTCCGCGGCGTGCGCGCTCGAGAGGCTCGGCACCGGCGCACGCACCGCCATCCCCGCGCTCGTGGAACGGCTCTCGGATGCGTCGCCGGTCGATCCGAAAGTCTGCGGCGAGGACCGCAACTATTGGAGAAAAGACTACGCGCAGATGACGTCGCCTGGCGAGGAGGCGGCGGCCGCGCTCGTGTCGATCGGCACGTCGGCGCTGCAGCCTCTGGTCGGCGCTGCGCGCGCACCGCAGTGGGTCGCCCGCCGCAATGCCGTCTGGGCGCTCGGCGCGCTCGAGGATGAGCGTGGGATTCCGCCCGCGCTGACGGCGCTCAAGGACAGCGAGCCGCCGGTCCGCGCGACCGCGGCATGGGCGCTCGGCGCGCTGGAAGCATACGATGCCGTGCCTGCGCTGATCGAAGCACTGAAGGACGCTGACGCGGGCGTCCGGTCGCAGGTGGCGTGGGCGCTCGGCGCGATCGGCGACCGCCGCGCGGTGGACGGCCTCGTCGCCGCGCTCAAGGACAGCACCGAGAGCGTGCGTTCGCAGGCGGCGTGGGCGCTGGGCGCCATCGGGGATTCGCGCGCGAACGCCGGCCTTGCCTCCGCGTTGAAGGATTCCAGTACGAAAGTTCGGAAACAGGCTGCCTGGGCGCTCGGCGCGATTGGAAAATGACCGACTTTCTCTCCGATTTCCGCTTCGCCGTTCGTGGACTCCTTCGCAGCCGCGCGTTCACCGCTGCGGCGCTCCTGACTCTGGCGATCGGCATCGGCGCGAATGCCGCGATCTTTTCCGTCCTCGACGCGTTGCTGCTCAAGCCGCTCCCCTATCCGGATCCCGAGCGGCTCGTCATCGTGTGGGAAAAAAACATTCCGCGCCAGCGGATGGACAACGTCGTCTCGCCCGGCAACTACATTCACTGGTCCGAGCAGGCGCGAGTCTTCGAACGGATGGCGGGTGTGGGTCAGGCTTCCTTCTTCCGGATGACAGTCACCGGCGGCAGCGGCGACCCCGAAGAGGTGCCTGCGCAGGCGGTCACCGCTGATTTCTTTCCGATCCTCGACGTGCGGCCCGCGCACGGCCGATGGTTCCTGCCGGAGGAGGACACGCCTGACACGCGCGTCGTGGTCCTCAGTCACGCGCTGTGGACGCGGCGATTCGGCGCAGACCCAGACATCGTGGGCCGCGCGGTCACGTTGAACGGCAACGCGTTCACGGTCGTCGGGATCATGCCGCCACAGTTCTTCTTCATCGAGCGGGAAGCGGCGTTGTGGGTGACGATCGGCCTGCGAGCCGAAGCGCGGACGCCGCGGGGGCGCTGGATGCTCGTTGTCGCCCGGATGAAACCTGGGGTCCCGGTGCAGCAGGCCCAGGCGGAGATGGACACCATCACCGCGCGCCTGACGGCACAGTTCCCCGAATTCAACACCGGATGGGGGGCCAACGTCGTGCCGTTGCACCAGCAGGTCGTGGGACGTGTGCGGCCAGCGGTGCTGACGCTCGTCACAGCGGTCGGCGCGGTGCTGCTCATCGCCTGCGCCAACGTGGCGAACTTGTTGCTGGCGCGCGGCGCTTCGCGCCGGCGCGAGCTGGCGGTCCGCGCCGCGCTCGGAGCGGGCCGGGGCCGCCTCGTCCGTCAGCTCATGGCCGAGAGCCTCGCGCTCGCGGTCGTCGGCGCGGTTGGCGGCCTGCTGCTCGCCTGGTGGGGCATCGCGACGTTCCGCGTCGCAGCGGAATCAGGGGTCTCGCTCCCTCGCGCCCACGAGATTGCGCTCAACGCGCGCGTGATGCTGTTCACCGTCGGTCTGTCGCTCGTGACGGCGCTGCTCTTCGGCCTGGCACCCGCGTTTGCCGCCGCCGGTCTGGATCTACAGAACTCCTTGAAGGACGGCGCCCGCGCGGACGATGCGCGCGGCGGCCGGCTGCGGAGCCTGCTCGTCGTTTCCGAGATCGCAATTGCGCTCGTCCTGCTCGCAGGCGCCGGGCTGCTGATTCGCAGTTTTGCTCGTCTTGTCAACGTCGACCCGGGCTTCCGCGCGGAGCACGTGCTGAGCGCGAAGATCTCCATCCCGTCGGTTCGCTATGACAACACGGGCAAGGTGATCAGGTTCTTCGATGACCTGGTCAAACGCGTCGAGGCAATGCCGGGCGTTCGCGCGGCAGGTGGCGTGTCGTTCCTTCCACTGGCCGGTCCGGCGGCGGCCACGGGATTCGAGATTGAGGGACGCGAGAAACCGCCGCTCGGTGCCGGTCCGGTCTGCGAGGTGCGCGTCGCCACGGGTCACTACTTCACCGCGATGGGAATTCCCCACGTCGCCGGCCGGCTGTTCGATGAGCGCGATTCGCGCGAGAAGGCGCGCACGGTCATCATCAACCAGACGATGGCGAAACAGTACTGGCCGAATGAAGATCCGATCGGCAAGCGCATCAGCGTCTACTGGAACGATCCGGGCCTGGATGAGATCGTCGGCGTCGTCGGCGACATCAGGCACGCCACGCTCGAAACGGCGTCCCGCCCGATGATTTATTACCCGCCGGGTCGATTCTCGTATCCGTGGATGGCGCTCGTGCTCCGCGCCGCCGGCGATCCCGCCGCGCTCGGCCCCGCGCTCGTGAAGGAAGTCCACGCGATGGATCCGTCGCTGCCGGTTGCGAACCTGCAGCCGATGGACGCGGTCGTCTCCCGCTCGGTTGCCGAACGACGAATGGTGATGGCGATTCTCGCTGGCTTCGCGATTGTCGCGGCCCTGCTCGCGGCAATCGGCATCTACGGCGTCATGGCCTACTCCGTGGCGCAGCGCACGCGCGAAATCGGCGTCCGGGTGGCGCTCGGCGCGAAGCCCGGCGACATCCTGCGGCTCGTTCTGGGCCGGGCACTCGGGCTTACGGCGATCGGCGCAGCGATCGGCGCGGCTGGCGCCATCGCGCTGACACGCTTCATGACGACCCTGCTGTTCGACACGGAGCCGACCGAGCCAGCGGTGTTCGCGATGGTCATCGGCGGCATCGTCGCGGTGGCGGTGGCGGCAAGCCTGCTGCCCGGGCACGCCGCCGCGCGCGTCGATCCGCTCGTCGCGTTACGTACTGAATGACCTGATGCTGTAATCTGCGTCGGTGGTCGCGGCCTGGGCCATCATTCTTGGCCTGATTTTCCTGACCGCGGTGTATGTCGCCGCGGAATTTGCCGCCGTGAGCGTGCGGCGCAGCCGGCTGCGACGGATGGCCGAAGACGGACATCCGCTGGCCGCCCGGTTGGTGCCCGTCGTCGAGGACGCCCGCGAGCTGGATCGTTACATCGCGGCGTCGCAAATCGGCATCACGTTCGGCAGCCTCGTCCTCGGTGCTTACGGCCAGGCGCGGCTCTCGCCCGTCGTCACGCCGCTGCTCGTTCGAGCGGGCTTCCAGCCGGAGAGGGCGGAGTCCATCGCCGCCGCGGCGGTCCTGATCGGCCTCACCATCCTCGGGGTGATCCTCGGCGAGCTCGTGCCGAAGTCGGTCGCGCTGCAATACCCGACACAAGTTGCGCTCTGGACCGTCATGCCGATGCAGTGGTCGCTGCGCGGGATGAACTGGTTCATCTGGATGCTGAACGGGTCCGGGATCCTGCTGCTCAAAGCGTTCGGCGTACAGAACACGGGCCACCGGTACATTCACTCACCCGAAGAAATCGAGCTGTTGATCGCGGAGAGCCGCGACGGCGGGTTGCTGGAGCCGGAGGAGCAGGTTCGCCTGCACAAGGCGCTCGAACTGCGGCGGCGGACCGCGCGCGACCTGATGGTTCCGCGCGAGCGTCTGGTCATGCTCGACGCCGGGCAGCCATTCGACGAGATCGTCCGGGCGGTGGCGTCGAGTCCGTACACACGGCTGCCCGTGTGGCGCGACAGGCCGACGAACGTGATCGGGGTCCTCCGGACGAAGGACCTTACGGTGGCCTATCTCTCCGGGACCGAAGACATCGAAGCCGTGGTCCGCCCGATCGGGCGCGTGCCGGCGTCGATGCCGGCCGATCGGCTCATCGGGTTTCTCCGCGAGCGGCGTGCGCACACGGTGCTCGTCATCGACGACCGCGGCGAGGTGGCAGGTCTCATCACTATCGAAGACGTCGTATCGGCGCTGATTGGCGTCATGCAGGACGAGCTCAAGGCGCAGCCGGAGGCGAAGCGTGGATAGCCTCATCCCGCTCGCCATCATCATGGGGCTCGTCATCGCCAACGGAGTGTTCGTGGCTGCCGAGTTCGCGATCGTGGGCGCGCCGCGTCAGGCGATGCAGCGCCTCGCGGATCGCGGGCATCGCGCCGCGCGGCTCGTCCTGAATGTTCTCTCCGATCCGATCCGGCAGGATCGATTCATTGCGACGGCGCAGCTCGGCATCACGGTCGCGAGTCTCGGCCTCGGGATGTATGGGGAACACGTCGTCGCGGAGTGGATCGCCCGGCGCCTGGAAGACGTGGGGGCCGCGCGCTGGATCGCGGCGCACGCGGTCGCGAGCGTCATCGCGGTGGTCGTGCTCACCTACCTGCACATCGTCGTCGGGGAGATGGTGCCGAAGTCGATTGCGCTGCAGTACGCGGACCGCGCCGTCCTGTGGATTGCGCCTCCGATGGTTGCGCTGTACAACGCGATGTATCCCCTCGTCGTGGCGCTCAACGGCGCCGGCAACCTCACGCTGCGGCTGCTCGGCATTCGCCGGCAAGTCACCGGCCCCGAGCACTACTACACGCCCGAGGAGCTGCAGATCATCGTCGAGGAGAGCGAGGAGGGCGGCGAGCTCCGGCGGGAATCGGGCCGGATGCTGCGCGAGCTGTTCGAGTTCGGCGCGCTGACCGCGGCCGAAGCGATGGTGCCGCGCGTCCGCGTCGTCGGTCTGCCGGCGAGGGCGACGGTCGATGAGATCCGCGCCATGCTCGTCGCCTCACCTCACACGCGCTACGTCGTCTACGACGGCGATCTCGATCACATCATCGGCATGGTGCACATCAAGGATCTGCTGCGGCTCTGCGTATCTCGGCTACCGTTCGATCCGACGAAAGTACGGCCGCTACCCGTGGTTCCCGAAACCGCGCCGCTCGACGATGTGCTCGCGACGATGCGGCGCGAGCGGACGCAAATCGCGGTCGTCATCGACGAGCACGGCGGCACGGCGGGCGTGATTACCATCACGGATCTGTTCGACGAAGTGCTGGGTCACATCGTCGAGGAAGGCGTGACGTTCGCGGGCACGCGCGATCAGTTCGGACGGCTGCGCGTGAAGGGGACGATGCGGCTCGACGAAGTGGGCCAGCAGTTCGACATCGATCTCGAGCACGCGGATGTCGACAGCGTCAGCGGCCTGGTGCTCACGCTGCTGGGCCGTCCGCCGCGCGTCGGCGACGTCGTCGAGTTCGGTCGTCTGCGATTCGAAGTCACGGCCGTACGAGGACACGGCGTGGAAGAATGCGCCGTCACGCTTCTGCCGGACATCTGAAGTATCCAATTGGCACGAGGCTTACCGTCGGTAGTACGAGGCGTCGGTCTCGTCTCTTGCACACGCAGCGCCGAACTTCAACGAGGAGCACTGGAACTGGTTGCGTGAGGCAGATTTCGAAAGAAGTCCGGGCGACGACACGTTCGTGGTCGCCGTAGCGGGGTTCACGACGCCGGGGATCGACTCCACGACAAACGAAACGGTCAACATAAACGGCTTCGGCACCCGAGACTTCGTCGGATTCACTGGAGCGGCAGCGGGCACGTACTACGCCGTGCGCGTTCCGGCGTCTGCAATTGTCTCATCGCCGGCAGGGCGCTGACCACTGGGACGATCAGCGGCGCCACCGCAACTCTGAACCTTGCCGACCCGCTGGCGCGCAAGACGGGATTCCTCGCGCAGGACAATGACTTCGCTCTTTTCCACGTCCGCTTCGCTAAGTCGGTTGGACAGCAGATGCGGGAACGGCTCGCTGTTCCGGGGACCGATATATTTCTCGTTTTGCGCGTGCCGACGACGACGCCATGCCCGGGCGTCAGTGCCCTCCCGCCGCTCATCGGTCTCGATGGCGGTCAGACGCCTCCGGCCACGAACGAGGTTCCGATATTCGGTCTTTCCTACACGTCCACCGATGGCGTGACGTTCAACCAGAATGCCACGTTCAACTTCCGATTCTCGCTCGTGCTTTCTACGCCGCCCACGCCGTAAGAGAGCGCCGTAAGGGATAGAGGAGGGCCGCCGGAGCATCAACTCCGGCGGCCCCTTTTCGTTTCTCCCTCGAACGCTCGCTCGCTGACCCGTTCGAGCGTCCGCTTCATGGCAGCACATCCCTGCTCCATCAGACCGCCAACAAGATCTGCCAAGTCGTTCGGGAGAAGGTCGGCAATCCAGACGAGCCGGCTGCGTCCAATACCGTCCGGGAAGACCTGCATCGAAGCATTGTGATGCGTCGTTCGCCACTCGACGACCGCGTAGGCCACGCGGCGAATGCGATCGTCGATGTCGATGATCCGCTCGCGGACCGCCGCGCCGTTCGCGAACGACACCAGCCTCGAATCTCCGTTCAGGGTGGTGTCGACGACGAACCCCTGCGCGAGACGGGTATGGACAGCGCCGACGTCGCGGACGGCGTCCCAGACCTGTTCGGCGGGAGCCTCGATAAGTATTTCCTTGTGAATGGAGGCCATGGCGTTATTCGCCTCGAAGCCGCTTGATCAGTTGCACCTGACCGGCGTGATAGATCGCGTGGCACGTGATGCCGAGCACCAGGTTGAATCGTTCGTCGGCGGTCAGGGCCGAAGTGACCTTTCCGGTCTCAACGTCGGCAACAAGCCGGGCCAGGCGATCCTGCTCAGACTCAACGGTCGACTGAACCGTCCGCCACGGCAGTAAGCGCTCATCCGTCAGATCGAACCAGTCCTCACCGTCCAGAACGAACGGCTCCGGCGAGCGCCCTGAGACCTGGCCCCGCACGGCGCGCGCGCAGTACGCATGATGGAGCGCGATCTCCGCGATGTTGTGACGGCCGGATGCGGGACGCCAATAGGCGATCGCGGCGGTCACGTCCGCGAGCGCGGCCTTGAGGTCCGCGCCGTGCCAGGCTCCGGGTCCATATCCTTCTCTCAAAACACGCGATTCGAATCCCGTCGGAAGCGTCGGGCTTGCAGCTGTGTTCGTGATCATCGTGCCCTCCGTGTCAAACTGTTATAGGGCTCCGGCGGAGGACAGGTCTTGGCAAAAATTGCGGTCGCCGTAGAGCGCGCACTTGCGCGCCGCAAGGCGCTCGGGACGGCGGGTGAGACGACGCCACGCATCATCGCCGCGGGCGACGGCTGGACGGTCGCGGACGTGGTGTGCACGGCCGGTCCTCACGATCGTTCCTTCGAGGAAAGACACACGAAGTACACGATCGCAATCGTTCTGGCGGGAACTTTTCAGTACAGGTCCACGCTCGGCCGCCATCTGATGACGCCCGGCGCTTTGATGCTCGGAAACCCGGGCCAGTGCTTCGAATGCGGCCACGAGCACGGCCAGGGTGACCGCTGCGTGTCCTTCTGGTACGCCCCCGACTATCTCGAGCGACTGACGGCCGACGGACGTCCGCGCCGACGCGGGATGAGTTTCAACGTTACGCGGCTGCCGCCCCTCCAGCGCCTGGCGCCGCTCGTCGCACGGACAGCGGCCGGTGTCATCGATTCAGATGGCGTGCCGTGGGAAGAGATCGGCGTCAGCCTGGCTGTGCGATCGATGAATCTCGCGGCTGACGCGTCGGTCGATCGCCGCCCGTTGCCGCCGAACGCGGAGGCGCGCGTCACGAGGACCGTCCGCCTGATCGACCAGCGTCCGGATGCTGCCCTGACGCTTGGCACCCTGGCGCAGGAAGCCGGCCTCAGCCCATATCATTTCTTACGTGTTTTCGAACGGCTGACGGGGCTCACGCCGCATCAGTACGTCCGACGCGCCCGCCTGCGCGAAGCCGCTGTGCGACTCGAGGCTGACGAGGGCAAGGTTCTGGATATTGCGCTCGATTGCGGCTTCGGTGATGTGTCTAACTTCAATCGAGCGTTTCGCGCCGAGTTCGGCGTCAATCCAGGTATCTACCGCGCTTCACGGTAAAATGACGGTCTTCTCGGAGAGGTGGCCGAGCGGTTTAAGGCGGCGGTCTTGAAAACCGCTGTACGGGGAACCGTACCGGGGGTTCGAATCCCTCCCTCTCCGCCACAATCCACAATCCTCAATCGCACGCGTCGCTTGACACCCCCTCTCCCCGATCGCAACATGGCGAGTCTCAAGCGTTGGTATGGACGCAACGTCGCTCGCGGCCGATCACCTCTCGCGGTACGACGCTCTGCTGCGGATTTCGAAGACCCTCGCCCGCCACAAGACCATAGCTGAGCTGTTCGAGGCGCTCGCCGACGAACTGCACGCCATCGTCCCGTTCGACTATCTCGGCCTCGTTCTTCACGACGAGCCTACGCGGTCAATGCGCCTGGTCGTGCTCGAACCGTCAGATCTCGTGCCGCCCTTCGTGTCGAAGCCAGTCGCCGACCACGGTCCTGCAGCGACCGTGTGGGAAACGCAACAGGGCACCGTCATCGCGATTCCAGAAGAAGGGGAGCTGCAGCCGGCGCTCGAGTTCATTCGCAGCCATGGACGGAAGATGACGTGCTGGCTGCCACTGACGACGGCGCACCGGCGGGTTGGCGTCCTCATCTTCGGAAGCCGTTCGAGTGCCGCCTACACGGACGATATCCTCGCGTTCATGGAGCAGGTCGCCGCGACCGTCGCGATCGCGGTCGACAACGGCATCAACTACGACGAGGCGCAGCGCTACCAGCGCGCGCTTCGCGACGAACGCGACAACCTCCGGTTTCTCCTCGAGGTCAACAACCTGCTTGCCTCGCACCTCGACTCACCCGCGCTCCTCAAGGCGATCTCCGAAGCGGTGCAGCGCGTCGTGAAGCACGATCACATCAGCATCGCGCTGCACGATGCCGAAACCGGCTTGCTCGAGCTGCATTGGACGTATGACGACGCGCGCGGGCTCGCGCGATCGGACGTTAAGGTCCCGCTCGATCGATCGGCCGCTGGTATCGCGTTTCAGAAGGGCACGGCGATCGCCTTCCGGCGGCCCGACCTCGAACAACTCGGACCGGACAGTGCCCCGATGATGAAGGCGACCGGCCTCGAGTCGGTCTGCTGTGTGCCGCTTGTGACGCGGAAAGGCAAGCTGGGGACGCTGAACGTCGGCAGCGCCTCGCCAGATGCGTTCTCGCAGGAGGACGTCGCGCTTCTCGGGCAGACGTCGGCGCAGATCGCCATCGCGGTCGAAAACGCACGATCGTACGAGGCGATGGCCGCTCTCAACGCCCAGTTGACCGACGAAAAGCAGTATTTCGAGCGCGAGCTCCAGCAGGAGTTCTCCGAGATTGTGGGCACGAGCTCGGCGTTGGGCAGGGTGCTGACCGCGGTCAGGACGGTCGCGCCAACCGACAGTACCGTGCTGCTCCTCGGCGAGACCGGCACGGGGAAGGAGCTCATCGCGCGCGCGATCCACGACCTCAGCCCGCGGCGCGATCGGACGTTCGTCCGGATGAGCGTTGCCGCGCTGCCGCCCGGCCTCCTCGAGAGCGAGTTGTTCGGCCACGAGAAAGGCGCCTTCACCGGCGCGACGACGAGCCGGACCGGCCGGCTCGAGCTGGCCCACCGCGGAACGTTGTTCCTGGACGAGGTCGGCGACATCCCGATGGAAGTACAGCCGAAACTTCTGCGCGTGCTTCAGGAGCGCGAGTTCGAGCGATTGGGCAGCACGCGCACGCAGCGCGTGGACGTGAGGATCGTCGCGGCGACGAATCGCGACCTGGCGCAGATGGTCGAGGCCGGGTCGTTCAGAAGCGATCTCTACTATCGCCTCAATGTCTTTCCGGTTGGGATTCCGCCGCTCCGCGACCGGGTCGCAGACATCCCGGCGCTGGCCGAGCACTTCGCCCGCCAGTGCGCAAAGCGAATGGGGCGCCCGGTCCCGTCCATTTCAGATGGGGTAATGGACGCGCTCAAGGGATGGACGTGGCCCGGAAACATCCGTGAACTGCAGAACTTCATCGAGCGGGCGATCATCGTGTCGACCGGGCCCAATCTCGTGCTGCCGTTGCATGACGTACAGCCGAAAGCGCGCCACGCCGGCGCCACCTCGAAGTCCATGACGCTGGAAGACGCCGAACGGGAGGCGATCCTGCGCGCGTTGAGGGAGTCGAACGGCGTGGTCGCGGGACCGGCCGGCGCGGCTGCCCGCCTTGGCCTCCCGCGCACCACGTTGCACTCCAAGATGCGGCGTCTTGGGATTCAGCGCCAGTCCTACTGACGACGGGCGTCCTTATCCCGCCACGCGCTCGATCGCGGACGACGCGTCGACTGCACGCAGCGGCGCGCGAAATTCACGAAACCCGACGCCGCAATCATGTGCGGCCAGGAAATTCATGAAGCGGCGATAGTCGCCGCTCGACATGCCGAACAACGTGAGCAGGGCCTTGTAGCGGCCGCGCGACTCGCGCAGGCCGCGCCGAACCAGCTCGCGCACGTCCTGTCGGGTAATGTCGCGCGCCAGGAACATCGGATAGACGTGATCCCAGAAAGACGCGCCTTGTTTGACCATCGCGTCGTACAGATCGTCCGCGACCTGACGGCGGCGATCAGCGAGCGGGGTCATCAGACCGAGGCCGCTCTTCATCGACAGAGGGAGGTGCTCGACGCCCACGACGCCGGTCGTCGGACAGCCAGAGCAGTTGCTCCAGGACGTTCATCAGCTCTCGAACGTTGCCCTTCCAGCGGTGGCGCTGGAACGCACGGAGCGCGTCCTCGGTGAACGTCAGCTGCCGCCCGGCGCGCTCGACAAAATGATTCACCAGCGCCTGCACGTCCTCGGGCCGCTCGCGAAGCGGAGGGACGTGGAGATGGATGACACGCAACCGGTACAGCAGATCTTCGCGGAACTGCCCGGCAGCAACGAGATCGTTCAGGTTGCGATTGGTTGCCGCGATCACGCGGACGTCCACTTGCGCATGTGACTCGTCCGAGCCGACCGACTGGATCACCGCGCTCTCAGCACGGCCTGACAGATATCGGGGCTCGACTACCCGGTGCCACGGCGCGAGCTGCTTTCAGGCGTCGACTGCTCGCATGGTTTGAGCGCAGTGGACGCCAGTTCGCTTGGCGCCGTGAAGGCACGTCTCTCTACAGGCTGATTGTCACGGAAGCGCTTCTCCAGCTGACCAGAGCCGAGACCGTTGACGCATTCTATCGACAGTTTTTCCGACGCTTTCCGTCCTGGGCGTCCCTGGCGGAAGTCTCTGAAGAGGAGCTCGGAGAGCACCTAAAGCCGATCGGACTCTGGAGACGAAGGGCTGAAAGCCTTCGCCGACTTGCCACGGAGATGACCCAGCGCCGCGGCCGGTTTCCACAGAATCGCCTGGAGATCGAGACTTTACCGGGAGTTGGACAGTACGTTGCCAACGCGATCGTAATGTTTGCGCACGGCGGCCATGAGCCCCTTCTCGACTCGGGGGCAGCCAGGGTTCTAGAGCGCCACTTCGGTCCGAGGACACGTGCGGACATTCGATACGACCCATACCTGCAGCGCTTGGCGAAGCTGATCGTTCAGTCGAGGAAAGCGCCAAGGCTAAATTGGGCGTTGCTGGACCTCGCCGCAACGGTCTGCCGGATTCGTGCGCCGCTGTGCGCTGAATGCCCGTTGTCACTAACATGCGTCGATTACGCTGCTCGTCGCGTGGCCCCTGCGGCCGTCGCCGGTTCTGCGGAGCGTGGTGATGGCGAGAGGCGTCGCTTCGCCCAACGCCAGCAACAACGTGGTCGCTCAAGTGGTGCGGAGGATGTCCCGCCCGAGTGACGCTGGTTTTATCCGAACAGCCGCGTGACCAGAACGTGCGGCGTTCGAAGCCAATAGATTGATAAAGAGTAGGTCGCGCTTGGCGGCGCCGCTGACTAGCAGAATCGTATCGTCGGCGTTTCCTAGCAGCGTAACGCGTGGCGTCGATGTCAGTGCGATAAACAGTTCCAAATAGTTCTTCGTGGACCACGCGTGGACCAGAACGAACAGTGGGCGCTTCACGCGATTACCTCACCGACGTGCACGAGGGTCCACCATGACGAGCTGGCCAACCGCGTGCTCGACCTCATAGCCCAGAACCCGGCCTGGCACTTGTCTCTCGGTTACAAAGGACGGCGTTGTGGGTCCCAGCGAACCGCTAGCTATGGTTGGAATTTACCACTGCGTCTACACTATCCATCGATTCGCAGTCGGAGTCGAGTAGACAAAACGGAGCGGAGGATGCTGGAATGCCGAATGGAAACACACGGGGTGCCCGCCAGCGGACAAGCGCCAGTCGTTTCCTTAGAGAAACTATGTAGGCGATGAGGAACGCGGGTCAGGTTGTTACGCTTCCCTGAAACA
>DATAEE010000190.1:0-99590 GCA_036258175.1 Vicinamibacterales bacterium | reverse complement strand
GTGCGCGCGGCGCTCGGCGCCCACCGGCTCCGGCTCGTGCGTCAACTGTTGACGGAAAGCCTCGTGCTCGCCGCTGCAGCCGCTGTACTCGGCACGGTGCTGGCGTTTGGAGCGTTGCGGCTGATCCTTGCGATCGTGCCGCCGAACACGATCCCGGACGAATCGAAGATCGTCATCAACATTCCCGTGCTGCTCTTCACGCTCGTCGTGTCCGCGGCGACAGCGGTCATCTTCGGCCTCGCGCCAGCCGTCCACGCGTGCCGGCGGGACGTCGTGCGCGCTCTTCATGCGACGAGTCGCGGTCCTGGCGGCGGCGCCGGGCAGACCTTGCTTCGCTCGGGGCTCGTCGTGGCCGAAGTGGCGCTGTCGCTCGTGCTGCTCGTCGGCGCGAGCCTCATGATTCGCGCGCTCGTCGCGGTCGGCCGCGCCGACACTGGCTTTCCAACGGATCGCGTCCTCGCGATGCGGGTTCCTCTGCCGGAAGCCCGATATCCGGATCTGGGAAAGCGCACGGCGTTTTTTCAGGAGCTGCTGTCGCGGGTGAGCGCGCTGCCGGGTGTTGTGGCGGTCGGGGTCAATAGCGGGCTCCACCCGCTTGGAAACTTCGCCACCGCCGTCGAAGTTCCCGGCGGCCGCGCCGCCGACAGCGCGCCCCCGGTCGTGATTCACCAGGTGAACGGCGGATATCTGAATGCGTTTGGCATTGCGCTCATCGCCGGCCGTCCGCTCGACGACGCCGACCTGCGGTCTGCGCGGCAGGTTGCACTCGTCAACGAAACGTTCGCGAGAACGCGGCTCTCGAATCGCGCGCTCGAGCGCACAATTCGCATTCCTCGCTTTACGCAGCCGCCGGCCTCTCTTGCCGACGATCGGTTCCAGATCGTCGGTGTGGTCAAGGACACGCTGAACCGCGGCCTGACCGAGGCGATCGGACCCGAGATCTATCTGCCGTTCACACTGGTCGGCCGGTCCGAGCGATTGTTCGTGCGGACAGCAGGCGATCCGGCGGCCCTCACGCGGACCGTCGTCAATCAGGTTTACGAAATCGACCGCAACCAGCCGGTCACGGAGGTGCGAACGGTGGAAGCGATCCTTCAGGATGGCGCCTTCGCCGGCCCTCGCTTCAACCTTGCGCTGCTCGCGGTCTTTGCGGCGCTCGGCCTGACGCTCGCCGTCATCGGCGTCTATGGGGTCATGTCGCACGCGGTGGCGCGGCAGGCGCACGAGATCGGCGTGCGGATCGCACTTGGGGCGGAGCCCGGCGCCATCGCCCGCATGATCGTGGCGTACGGCTCGCGCCTGCTCGTGATCGGGATCGCGATCGGTCTTTTGGCAAGCTTCTCCGCCACGCGCCTGCTCGGCGGCCGGTTCATCAACCCGTCGGACGTCGATCCCGTCTCGTTTGCCGCCGTGTCGGCGCTGCTGCTCGTCGTGGGCCTTCAGGCCTGCCTCTGGCCCGCCCGCCGCGCGTCGCGCATCGATCCGCTGCTGGCGTTGCGCCAGGAATAGCGTCTACAATCGCGGAAAAAGAGGATTCGCATGGGCTCGATGACGAGACGAGAGTGGCATCAGATGACGATCGGCACGCTGGTCGCGACCGCGGCCGCGCCGTTCGCCGCGCAGAAGAAAATCGACTCCGTAGTAGCCGGCGTGCAGCTCGGCGCGCAGAGCTACAGCTTCCGCGACCGGCCGCTCGACGGCGTGATCGCCGGGCTGGCGGCCGCCGGGCTAGGCAGCTGCGAGCTGTGGCAGGACCATCTCGAACGCGACGCGACCGCCAGCGTTTCGGGCGACGCCGCCAAACGCGAGGCGCTGCGCAAGTGGCGCCTCGCCGTCCCGCTCGAGACGTTCGAGGGCGTACGGCGGAAGTTCGACGCCGCCGGCATCACGCTGACGGCGTACAACCTGAGCTTCCGCGACGACTACACCGACGAGGAGATTGTCCGCGGTTTCGAGATGGCGCGCGCGCTGGGCGTGAAGGTCATCACGGCCTCCTCTACGGTGTCGGTCGCCAAGCGGCTCGATCCGGTCGCGCAGAAGTTCGACATCCGCGTCGGTTTTCACAACCACTCGGACATGAAACCGAACGAGTTCGCGACGCCGGACGACTTCGCCGCTGCGCTCAAGGACGCCTCCGACTATCTTGCGATCAACCTCGACATCGGCCATTTCACCGCCGCCAACTTCGACGCGGTGGAATTCCTCGACCAACACTCGCACCGCATCGTCTCGATCCACATCAAGGATCGGAAGCGCAACCAGGGGCCGAACGTCGTGTTCGGCACCGGCGATTCGCCGATCGTGCCAGTGCTCAGGCGGCTGCGCGACAAGGAGTGGCGGATTCCGGCCAACATCGAATACGAGTACGACGGCACCGACACGGTCGCCGAAGTCCGTAAATGCTTCGAGTACTGCAAGCAGGCGCTCGAGCATGCTGCATGAACCGGTTCAGCGTTCTGGGTTCAGGGTTCAAGGTGGGTTCACGGTTCATGGTTCGAAGTTCGGTTCTGGTTCTGGAACCCTGAACCGCAGGCAGAACGTTGAACCCTGCACTCACCTTGAACCGTGAACGCTGCACCCTGAACCGGACGATCTGTGTGAATTTCAGACAAGGGGTTTTTGATGGGGACGCGCGCGAAGCTCTCCGTGATGATGTTCCTGCAGTACTTTGTCTGGGGCTCGTGGTACGTCGCCATGGGAACCTATCTGAACGAAACCTTGCGCTTCGACGGCCAGCAGATCGGATTGGCCTACGGATCGACGGCGCTGGCGGCGATGATTTCGCCGTTCTTCGTCGGAATGGTGGCGGATCGGTTCTTCGCGACCGAGCGCATCCTCGCGGCGCTGCACGTCATCGGCGGCCTGCTGCTGTTCTACGTCTCCACGCTCACGTCGTTCGGCGTCTTCTACTCGGTACTCATCCTTTATACGCTGTGTTACATGCCGACACTGGCGCTGACCAACTCAATCTCGTTCCACAACATGCGCGATTCGGCGCGCGAGTTTCCGAAGGTCCGCGTGCTCGGCACGATCGGCTGGATCGTCGCCGGCTACGTCATCGACGCGCTCGGGTATGGCAAGTCGGCCGGGATGTTCCAGGCGGCCGCCGTCGCGTCAATCGTGCTCGGACTCTACAGCCTGATGCTCCCGCATACGCCGCCGAGCAAGCTTGGCCATGCGATCAGCGCGCGTGACGTGCTCGGCCTGGATGCGCTCAAACTGATGAAGGAGCGGTCGTTCGCGATCTTCGTGATCGGTTCGTTCCTGATCTGCATCCCGCTGCAGTTCTACTACGCGTTCACGAACCCGTTCCTCAGCGAAATCGGCGTCTCCAACCCGACGAGCAAAATGACACTCGGCCAGTGGTCGGAGATCGGCTTCATGCTCGTGATGCCGTGGTTCTTCGTCCGGCTCGGCGTGAAGAAGATGCTGATCGTCGGGATGGCGGCCTGGACGCTGCGCTATTTCCTGTTCGCCCACGGCAACAACGACACGTTCGTCTGGATGCTCTACCTCGGCATCCTGCTGCACGGGATCTGCTACGACTTCTTCTTCGTGACCGGTCAGATCTACGTGGATCAGCAGGCGGACGTCCGGATCCGCGCCGCGGCGCAGGGTTTCATCGCCTTCGTCACGCTGGGCGTCGGTATGCTGATCGGCTCCTGGCTATCCGGCTGGGTCGTCGAAGCGTACACGTCGGAAGGCGTGCACGACTGGACGCACATCTGGCTCGTCCCGGCGGTCGGGGCCCTGGCCGTGCTGCTGCTGTTCGCCTTCGCGTTCCGGCCGGCCGCGGCTAGGCCCAGTACGCTTCCCCAGCCGGTTCGGCAATGACGACATTCTTCAGGAACGCAATGGCCTTCTTGAGGCCTTCCGCGCCCGACATGACGCTGTCCTCGTGCTCGATGCTCAGCACGTGGTCGTATCCGACCAGGCGCAGGTTCGACACGATGTCCTTCCACACCGACTCGTTGTTGCCGTAGCCGACGGTCCGGAAAATCCAGGACCGTTCGAGCTCGCGGGTGTACTTCTTCGCGTCGAGCACGCCGTTGACCGCGGTGTTGTGCGGATCGATTTTGCAGTCTTTCGCGTGGCAGTGATAGATGCAGTCGCCGAGCGCCCGGATCGCGGCGACGACGTCGACGCCCTGCCAGAACATGTGGCTGGGATCGAAGTTGCAACCGATCACCTTCGGCGCGATGTCGCGAAGCCGAAGCATCGTCTCGGGGTTGTAGGTGACGAAGTTGGGGTGCATCTCGATCGCGACGCGGACCCCCGCTTTCCGCAGCGCGCGCGCCGTCGTCGTCCAGTACGGCTTGACGCGCTCCTTCCACTGCCACTGGAGCATGGCGCCGAATTCTGGCGGCCAGGGTGCGACGATCCAGTTCGGCTGCACGCCTTTCGCGTCGCCGGCAGGACATCCGCTGAACGTGATCACCGTCCGCACATCGAGCTTCTTCGCGAGCTCCACCGTCTGCAGGAACACGTCGTGATGCTCGCGCGCGATCTTCTCTTGTGGATGGAGCGGGTTCCCGTGGCAGCTCAGCGCGCTGATGACGAGTTTGCGGCGATCGACCGCCTTCTTGAATGCCTGAAGCTTCTTGGGATTTGCCAGGAGCTCGGCGGGATTGCAGTGGGCGTTGCCGGGATACGCACCGGTGCCAATCTCCACCGCTTCCACGCCCAGCTCGACCAGGTAGTCGAGCGTCTCCTCGAAGGGCTTGTTGCCGAAAAGAACCGCGAAGACTCCGATCTTCATCGATAGCTCCAATCAGATAACGGAGGTGACGGAGAGAACGGAGTCCCGCCATCTCCGTGACTAGAGGCGCACCCACTTCCTCGTTTTGGACGCGACCTCGATCGCATGCAGCACTTTCTGATTCCTGACGCCGTCCACGAAGCTGGGTGACGGCTGCTTCTGGTCCGCCATCGCCTGGAGCAGGTCGAACACCGTATGCGTGAACGTGTGCTCGTAGCCGATGATGTGTCCCGGCGGCCACCACGCTTTCACGTACGGGTGCTCGGGATCGGTCGCCAGCACCCTATGGAACCCACGCACGCCGCGCGGATCCGATTCGAGGTAGACCTCCAGCTCGTTCATCCGCTCCAGGTCGAACGCGACGGATCCGCGGCTCCCGTTGATCTCGAAGCGGTTGTAGTTCTTGCGCCCGGGCGCCATCCGCGTCGCCTCGATCGTGCCGATCGCGCCGTTCTCGAACCGCACCAGGGCGGTCGCCGCATCGTCGACGGTGACGCGCCCTTTCTTGCGCGGGTTGCCCGGCAGCGGCCGCTCGGGAATGAACGTCTTGAGGTCGCCGGTGACTTCGGCGATCTCGCCGACGAGAAATCTCGCCAGATCGATCGAGTGCGCGGCGATGTCGCCCAGCGCGCCGGAGCCCGCCTTCTCCTTGTCGAGCCGCCACACGAGCGGAAACGCGGGGTCGGCGATCCAGTCCTGCAGGTACGTGCCGCGGTAGTGCCAGATTTCTCCGAGTTGCCCGGCGTCGATGAGCTGCTTCGCGAGCATCACGGCCGGCGCACGGCGGTAGTTGTGGCAGATCATGTGCAGCACGCGCGCCTTCTCGACGGCGGCGAGCATCTTCTCAGCATCGGCGACGGTGTTGGCGAGCGGCTTCTCACAGAACACGACCTTGCCGGCGCGCGCCGCGGCGATCGCGATCGGCGCATGCAGATCACCAGGCGTGCTGACGTCGACCACGTCGATGTCCTTGCGCCGGACGACGACTTCCCACTCCGTTGCCGCTTCGTCCCAGCCGTATTGCCGCGCCGCCGCCTGGACCTTTTCCTTCGTCCGGCCGCAGAGCACCTTCATACGGGGTCGCAGGCGGGGCGAGAAGAACGGCCCCACCTGTCGATAGGCGTTGCTGTGCGCCTTGCCCATGAAGGCATAGCCAATCAGCGCAACATTGACGTCAGGCATCAGCGAGCACCCTCAATTCCAAATGCCAAATGCCAAATGCCAAATGCCGAAGGCCCAATACTTTCGATGGCACGGATACGCTCTTTCGGCATTCGGCATTCGGCATTCGGCATTCGTAATTAGTTCTTGACCGGCTTCTTGGCGGCGGGCTTCTTCGCCGCGAGCGACTTGTCGAACGAGCGCACCAGCTTGGCGATTGCGACGATTTCTTCCTTCGTCAGTTTCTCTTTGAACGGAAGCATCGGGGTGCTATCGACGCCATCGGTCACGACCTTGACGATGTCCTGCAAGCGGCTGCCGTGCTTCCAGGTGTCATCGATGAAGCTGAGCGGCTCGAGCGGAGAGTCGCCATCCGGACCGTGACAGGCCAGGCAGTTGGTTTTGTAGAGTTCGGCCGCGTCGATCTTGGCGGGCTTCTCCTGGACCGCGGATGCGGCAGAGCCACGAGCGCCGAGAACCGGGAAAGCGACGAGTGAAACGAGAGCGATACCGACGAGCGCGCGCATACGAGCCATGGATTCTGTCATATAAGTAACTGCCGATTCCATGCAAGTCCCTGCCTCGGCGGGACCGCGGATTTCGCGGATGCCCCCCTGGTACACGACCACGGATCTGACGGATGTTGCGGATGCTCACGTACACGACCACGGATTAGACGGATGGCGCGGATGCTTCACGTCTGACGACCACAGATCTCAGCGGCTTGCCAGTGCACGACCACGGATTGGAGGATGACGCGGATGCTTCGCATCTGACGACCACAGATCTCTGATGTTTGCCACGTGCACGACCTCGGATTGACGGAGGCGACGGATGCCCGGGAATGTCCAGACGCTGGCTTCCCGTCGATCCTCGTGCCCGAGGTCCCGCCTCGCGAGCGCGGCACCAGTTAGTCGACGACCTCCTCGGGCGGCTCGGCGCGCTTTGCGCTCGTCATCGTAGTACTCGCGCTTGAACTGTGGCCGGCCGCCAAAGTTCAAGAGAAGGCCGACCTCCAGATCCGAGGCGCGCAGGTAGTTGAGGAGCTGAGCGCTGTGCGACGGGTCAATTGCGCGGGCAACCTTGATCTCCACGATCACCTTGTCGTTGATGACCAGGTCGGGGCGAAACTGGGCGATGATACGCGACTCGAAGTGGACCGGAAGGACGGCCCGAGTCTCCACTCGAAGACCCATCCTCGTCAGGACGATGATCAGGGCGGCACGATAGACGGACTCGAGGAAGCCGGAGCCGAGCTTGTTGTAGACCTCATAAAAGGCTGCGAGGATCTTGTCCGTGATCTTCACCGCTACTGGAGAGAGGAAACCTGCAGCCGTGGACAACCACGGGTGAAGAATCCAATCGCTGCGATCCGCGTCATCCGTGGTCGTGAAGAAGGGCGTCGTGGTGGTATCCGTGGAATCCGCGTCATCCGTGGTCGTGAAAAGGCGACGTCTGTCCTAATCCGTGGTCCGAATAGGATCACATCCCGCTCGATCCGTGGCTGAAAACGGAACGTCACGCGACAGATCCGTGGGCGGTTGCGCACTTTGGCTCGTGCCTTGACAGCCGCCGCCCGCGACCCGCATCATGAATGTCTCCCCCGCAAATCACATTTCGAACTCGGCCCGCCCCGCAGCGGGCGAGCGAGGTCCTTCTATGCAGCGCAGTATCGTGGCGTGCGTCGTGGGAGCCGCGGTGGTCCTGTTGGCGGCCGCCAACGTGCGCGGCCAGGAACCGTCGTCCGAGATCCGGTGGCAGTCCGGCCCCGCGACGGGAAGCCTTGGTGATATCGCGCAGATTAAGGTGCCGGAGGGATTCCGCTTCACCGGTAAGTCCGGGACGCGTACCTTCCTCGAGCTCACGCAGAATCCGACTAACGGCGACGAGCTCGGCATCCTGCTTCCGGAATCGGTCGAAGCCGGGCGCTGGTTCGTGGTCTTCGAGTTCAACCCGATCGGGTACGTCAAAGACGACGAGAAGGACAAGCTCGACGCCGATGACATGATTTCGAACATCAAGCGTGGGACCGAAGCGGCGAACGAAGAGCGCAAAAAGCGCGGCTGGGCCACGATGAGCATCGTCGGATGGCACACGCCACCGTTTTACGACACGCGCTCGAACAACCTGACGTGGGCGATCACCGGCGCCGGAGACGATGGCCAGGTGGTCAATTACTCGATCCGCCTGCTCGGGCGCCACGGCGTGATGAACGTCGACCTCGTGCTGTCGCCCGAGGAAGTGGATGCGGTGGTGCCGGCGTTCGAGAAGGTCCTGGGCGGGTTCTCGTTCAAGCCCGGCAGCCGCTACGCCGAGTTCGTTCAGGGTGACAAGGTCGCGGCCTACGGCCTGACGGCGCTGGTCGCCGGCGGCGCCGGCGCGGCGCTGGCGAAGAGCGGACTCCTCGGCAAGCTGTGGAAGGCGATCGTCGTGGGCGTCCTCGCGCTCATCGGCGCGATCAAGAAGATGTTCGGCGGCCGCAGCGGCGACGAGCCGCAGCCGGCGAATACATAACGCACGGAGCGTGCTGACGTTCTTTGCGATCGTACTCGTCGTTTACGTCGGCGAGTGCGTCTATCGAGTCGGGAACGGCGCGATCGTAATGTCGGGGTCACGGCGCGGGCGCTGGCGCGCGCGGGTTGGCCCCATGCTGACGCTGGGTGGGAAGGGGGGCGCATCAATCGCGCCGCTCCTTCCTCCGCTCGCCACCGCGGCTCCCTGCCATCCTTCCACGTCTGGCGACGCCGACATTCTGTCGAAGAGCGCGCAAAAGGCGGCGGCGAAGCGGATCGATCTCTTCTTCGACGCAGCCCGGCCCGTTTGGATTGGCTGCAACGCGATGTGGATGTTCGTGTGGTGCCTCGCACCCGCGATCGTATTCTTCCGCGGGCTTGCCGGCACGTGGCGCGAGCTCCTTCTCATCGGCGTGGGCATCCTTGGTTTCATCCTCGTCACATACTTGCGTGCGCATCGCAGGTTGTATCCGGAGGCCAAGGCCGAGCGCCGCTCGCACGCGATGCTGATGGGCGTGTCACCGCTCGGCGCGATCCGGGCGGTCGATCATCTTTCGTATCGGCTGCTCGCCGAGATGCATCCGCTCGTCGCGGCGATGGCGCTCTGTCCGCGCGCCGAGAGCGTGCGGCTCGCGCGGTGGTGCTACTTCGCGCCCGACCACAACGACGATGGTTTGCGACGCTTCCTCGAGCAGGCGGGCCTGTGGTCTGACGTCACCGCGCCGCCTGAGGCGGGGGAGGCGGGCGCAACGGCATTCTGCCCACGCTGCCACGCGCAGTACGTCCGTCCGGACGGAACCTGCTCTGATTGTTCGGGGATAGAGCTGGTGGCGCTGATTCGGGTGTAGGGGCGGTTCGCGCCTGCCTCGCCGTAGCGCGAAAGCGCGAAGGCGGGAACGGCCCCTACGCTGCCGAAGCAGCCCTGAAGGGCTGCGCTACTTCTTAATAGTCCAGTAGTAGATCCTGCGGCCGTTGATTTCTTCCGTCTTCTCGGGCGGCCACTCAGCGCCCATATCGAAGCTGTGCGAGACGATCCGCGTTCCGGCGCGGAGCTCCTTCTGGAGTTTCGGCATCAGCTTGATGTTGAGCGACGGCAGTAGGTACAGCGTGACGACAGTGGCTTCACTGATATTGGTCTCGAAGAGGTCGGCGTTCATGAACTTGACCTTGTCGCCGACACCTGCGGTCTTCAGGTTCTCGGTGGCTTCCTTGATCCGCTGCGGGTCGATGTCAATGCCGACGCCCCGCGCGCCGAAGCTCTTGGCCGCGGTTATCGGGATGCGCCCGTCCCCACAGCCGAGGTCGTAGACGACGTCCTTCGCGGAGACGTTCGCGAGCTTGAGCATCGCGTCCACGACTTCCTGCGGCGTCGGTACGTAGATGACATCCGGTTGCCGCAGCGTACCGGTCTGCTGAGCCCACGCTGGCGCCGCGACGACCGCCAGGAGAGCGACTATCAGGGCCACACGATTCAATCTCATTTAAGAACTCCTTCGAAATAGTGCGCCTGCCACGCCGAAGCCTTGGCGGAGGCGGGCATCCTTTTTATATCACTTTGGACCGCGCCCATAGCCTGTCCGGCTTGGGCCCGTTCAACGATGAGCTTGGCGCCTCAGCTCGATTTCGGCCGCCGGATCTGCGACAAGGGAATGTCGCGCATGCTGAAGAGAACCCTCATCGCGGCGGCGTTCTGCGGCGTCGTGTTCATGCCGATTCGCGGCTCGCTGCCGCTCGTCGCCGTCGCGGCGGCGGGCGGCGACCCCGTCGTCAAAACCATCGTGGGACGGGCGAGCTATTACGGTCCGGGCTTCCACGGCCGGCGGACCGCGAGCGGCGAGATTTTCGACATGTACGAGCTCGTCGCGGCGCACCGGACGCTGCCGCTCGGCACCGTCGCGCGCGTGACGAATCTCGCGAACGGCCGCTCAGTCACCCTGCGAATCAATGACCGCGGGCCGTACATCAAGGGCCGGATCCTCGACGTGTCGAAGGGCGCAGCGAAGGCACTCGCGTTTGTACGCGATGGCACGACGCGCGTCCGGATCGACATACTGGCGAAGACGCGCCATTCGCAAAATCCACGCGATCCGCGAATCCGTGGCTAAAATGGCGCCATGCGAAACGCGGCGCCCCTTGGCCTCCTAATACTCCTGGCCTCCTCGAGCGGACGGGCCGCTGACGGGAAAGGCACGGCGCTCGCCTGGATCGACGGAAACGCGGAGACCCTGAAGCGCGTCAACCGCGCGATCTGGACGCACGCCGAGACCGGACTCGAAGAAAGCCAGTCAGCGAAGGAGCTGATGGATCTGCTCCGCGCGAACGGCTTCACGATCGAGGCGGGCGTGTCCGGCATGCCGACCGCCTTCGTCGCGAGCTACGGAATGGGCCGCCCGATCATCGGCATTCTGGCCGAGTACGACGCGCTGCCGGGGCTCTCACAGGACGCAGTGCCGGAGCGGAAGGAGCGTGCCGGCGCGACGGCGGGCCACGGCTGCGGCCACAGCGTGTTCGGGACCGCCAGCACCGCCGCCGCAATCGCCGTCAAGAAAACGATGGAGTCGGGGAGCGCAAAGGGGACGATCCGCCTGTACGGAACCCCGGCGGAAGAAACCGGTATTGGCAAGACCTACATGCTCCGCGACGGGTTGTTCAAGGATGCAGACGTCATCCTCGCGTGGCACGCGGCCGATCGCACCTCCTCCGCCTACTCGTACTCGAAGGCGAACGTCTCGGTGAAGTTCCGGTTCACGGGCCTCGCGGCGCACGCCTCCGCGTCACCACATCAGGGACGCAGCGCGCTGGACGCCGTCGAGCTGATGAGCAGCGGCGTCAACTTCATGCGCGAGCACATCAAACAGGACGCGCGCATCCACTACGTGATCACCAACGGCGGCGGCCAGCCAAACGTCGTGCCGCCGGAGGCGGAGGTCTGGTACTACATTCGCGCCGACAAGCACTCCGACGTCGAGGAATACTACGAGTGGGTGAAGGAGATCGCCGACGGCGCCGCGAAGATGACCCGCACGAAGCTCAGCGCGGTCCAGGTGGACGCTGACATGCACGAGGTGCTGCCGAACCGGACGTTGTCGGAAATCATCCAGCGCAACCTCGAGCAGGTCGGCGCGCCAACGTTCACTGAAGAGGAGAAGGCGTTCGCGCGCAAGACGCAGGCACCGCTCGGTCGCCCGCTCGATCGCGCGCTGTCGGAAACGATCGAACCGCTCGGCGCGCAGCCCGAACAGGGCGTCGCCTCGACCGACGTCGGCGACGTCTCCTGGTTCGTGCCAGTCGGTCAGCTCACGGCGGCGACGCACACCTTCGGCGCGCCGGGCCACAGCTGGCAGATCGTCGCGTGCACCGGCACGACGATCGGTGAGAAGGGCATGATGGTGGCCGCCAAAGCGCTCGCCGGCGCGGCGGTCGATCTCTACGGCTCGCCGGACCTCATCGCGCGGGCAAAGGCTGACCTCAAGACGATTCGCGATCCGCTGAAGTACGTCACCTTGATACCGGACGGGCAGAAGGCGCCGAAGAGCATCCGTTGATACATTGGGGATTGTGGATTGGAGACTGGAGATTTATTGTCGGTTGTGGATTGGTGATTGAGGATTGTTGTCGATTGAGGATTGGTGGTCGCCGATCGTCAATCACCAATAAACCCCAATCGTCAATCTCCAATCCCCAATCGACAATGCTGTAGATATGCATAATCCAGACGTGCCCGAAACATTAGAAGGCTGGAGCATCCTGCATCAGATGTTCCGGCTGAACTGGGCCGCGCTGCGAGAGCTCGAGCCCGATGACCGCCATGCGCTGGCCAAAGATGCGGCGACGCACGTGGCTGCGTCGGGGCAGTGGGAAGAGGGTGGCAGCGCGCTCGTCCAGCTCCTCGGCCACAAGGGCGACCTGATGTTCGTTCACTTCCGTCGCAGTTTCGAGGAGCTGTCCTGCGCGCAGCTCGCGCTGGCGCGGTCGGAGCTGAACGACTATCTCGAACCGACCACGTCGTACGTGTCGGTCGTCGAGCTGGGCATGTACGAGATGACGGCGAAGATTCACCGCGATCTCGGCGCGCGCGGTCTCACGCCAGGCTCGGACGAGTACGAGCAGGCTTATGACGGCGAGATGAAGACGCAGCGGGACCGTGTGGCCAGCCGGCTCTTCACCGAAATTCCGCAGCGGCGCCACGTCTGTTTCTATCCGATGAACAAGCGGCGCGGCGAAGAGAAGAACTGGTACCGGGTCCCGTTTCAGGAGCGCGCGGAGATGATGCGCGAACACGGCATCATCGGCCGCCACTACTCGGGCAAGGTCACGCAGATTATTTCCGGCTCGATCGGCTTCGACGACTGGGAGTGGGGCGTGGATCTGTTCGCAGACGATCCGCTCGTCTTCAAGAAGCTGATCTACGAGATGCGGTTCGACCGCGCGAGTGCTGAGTACGCAGAATTTGGCCCCTTCTATGTGGGTCTGCAGTTCGACGCCGCCGAGCTGCCCACGCTCCTGGACGGTCGCACGCCCGGTTTCTCACCGCGCGGCTGAATCTCGCTACTCCTGTCGCAGGGCGATCATCGGATCCACGGCGCTCGCGCGCCGCGCCGGCACGTAGCATGCGAGCAGCGC
Source organism: Vicinamibacterales bacterium (assembly GCA_036258175.1). GTDB lineage: Bacteria > Acidobacteriota > Vicinamibacteria > Vicinamibacterales > 2-12-FULL-66-21 > DATAEE01. The sequence continues at coordinate 86,534 of DATAEE010000190.1, read as the reverse complement.
CGAGGCGAGGAGCACCGCTCCGACGCCGAGCATCACGGGCACGTTGATCGTGCCGACGCCGAATAGCGTCGCCTGCATGGCGCGACCGAGTCCGTACGCGCCCATGGCGCCCAGCGCAAGGCCGCCGATGGCGAGCGTCAGGCCTTCGCCGAGGATCTGACGCCGCACGGTCGTCTGCGCCGCACCGAGCGCGATGCGCAGGCCGATTTCGGGCGTGCGTTGAGCAACGCTGAACGCCATGACTCCGTAAACGCCGAGCATCGCGAGCAGGAGTGCCAGCGCGGCGAGCCCGCTGTGCAGCGCGACGTTGCGCCGGTCCGGCCCGAAGCGGTCGCGAACGATCTCGCTCATCGTCCGGACGTTCACGAGTGGCAGATCCGGATCGATCGAGCGTACCGCCGTGCTCACATCCTTGCGCACGGCTTCAGGATTGCCCGTTGTGCGCACCGCGACGGCGGCGTCAGGCCAGGGGCTCTGCCAGAACGGCAGGATGACTTCCGGCAGACTCACGTCGCCGATGTCCTGGCTGTTATTGATGGTGCGGAAGACGCCAACAATCTGCCATTCGGTGAGCGGCACAGGCTTCGGTTTGCCGCGCGCCGGTTCGTTCATCTCGATCCGCTGCTGCAGCGGATCCACGTCACGCAGGTATTGATCCGCGAACTGCTGGCTCACCAGCGCGACCCGGACGCCGCCTGACACGTCGTTGTCCGTGAAGCCGCGGCCGCGCACGATCGTTGCGCCGAAGGTCGGGAAAAAGCCGGGCGTCGCCATCCGCACGAGCGTGTCAGGGCAGGATGTCGCGCACGACGGCGACCCGACGAGATGGAAAGGCATCGCGAACGACGCACCCTGGAGCGGCAAGCCCGTGCTGACGCTCGCCTGCGTGACGCCGGGCACGGTACCCAGTCGCTCGAGCAGTTGCCAGTAGAACGACTCGACGCGCTCCTTCGTATTCAGCTGCTGCTCCGTGACCGGCAGGGAGAAGGTCAGCGTGTTCTCCGTCTGAACGCCGAGATCGACCTGCGTGCGGTTCCAGAAGCTGTGGATCGCCAGGCCCGCACCCGCGAGCGAGGTCACGGCCAATGCGAGCTCGGCGAGAACGAGACCCTGGCGCAGCCGGCGGCGGCTGCCGGTTGACGAGCGCCCGCCGCGCCTCAGCATGTCGTTGAGCTCCACCCGTGTCGCCTGCCACGCCGGCGCCAGTCCGAACAGCAATCCGCAAACGGTTGTCGTGACGAGCGCAAAGACGAGGACGGCCACGTTCAATCGGGGCTCGGCCTCTGCCGGCAACGTCCCGCGGGGGAACATCGCGAGCAGCCCATCGAGCATCCACGCACCCGACAGGATACCGAGTACTCCACCTGCGGCCGCGATGACCAGGCTCATGGTGATCACCTGACGGACGATCCGCGCGCGGCTGGCGCCGAGCGATACACGAATCGCCATCTCCCGCTCCTGCACGGTGCCGCGCGCGAGGAGCAGGTTCGCGACGTTTACGCAGGCGATCGCCACCACAAACCCGACGCCCGCCAGCAGCAGCCACAGCGTCACGCGCGTGCCGGCGCTCATGAAGTTGTTCCGCAGCGGTTCGACCGAGACGCCCCAACCTTTGTTGGAGTCCGGCACGCGCTCGGCGAGCTCGCCGGCAATGCTGGTCATCTGATGTTGCGCCTGCTCGATGCTGATGCCCGGCTTGAGGCGTCCCATGATGAGCAGCGTGCGAGCGGTGTGATTGACCTCGACGGCCGGGAACGTCAGCGGCATCCAGAGATCGGCAGGCAAACGATCTGATGGGCCAGCCGGCAAGACCCCGACGACCGCGTAAGGCTGACCGTCGAGGCGGATATCGCGTCCCACGATAGCGGGGTCAGCACCGTAACGCTGACGCCAGAGCCGGTTCGTCAGCAGCACCACGTGGTTCTTGCCAGGCTGACCGTCCTCAGGCAGAAAATCGCGGCCGAGCGCGACCGTCTCACCCAGCATGCTGTGGCCATCCGGCGTGACCCGGCGCGCGCGTGCGCGCAGTGGCTCGTCGCGGTCCGCCAGATTGAAGGCGCGAGGCGAAAACGGCTCCAAGTACTGGAACGAGGTCGCCGCTTCCTTCCACGCGAGATAGTCTCCCGACGAGACGGCGTTGCGGCCGCCAGACGGGTTCTTCGACCAGACCATCACGAGCTGGTCCGGATCCGGGAACGGCAGCGGCGCGAGCAGCGTCGCGTACACGATGCTGAAGATCGCCGTCGTCGGGCCAATGCCAAGCGCCAGCGCGGCGATCGCGGCAAAGGAGAACCCGCGCGCCTTCATCAGGCTTCGGACGGCGTACCGCAAATCGAACCACAGCGTGCTCACGCCACCCTCCTTCGAGAGAGTTTCCCGCGCAGGTCGCAAGGACGCGGCCAATGAGACATCGTGTGGATCTCTCTGGAAAGACGCGACCTGTGGGATTCTGGGCGACGGTGCGATGTTCGTGGGTGGGACGAGTGCGTCCGGCCTCGAACAACTCCGGCTCTGCATTTGGCCGGATTAGATCAGTCCGTGAAATCCGTGTAGTCCGTGGCTCGTGATCCGCGAAATCCGTGGTTCCAAATCGTAATCCTCTGACCGTTTTTGGCCGGCCGGGGCCGGAACCCGGGGTGTATCCGCCAGAACCGCGCGGCACGTGTTGTGCCTTAGACGAACAGACTCATGTCACGCCGGCTCTCGTTCGCTCTCATCGTGATCGGCCTGGCTTTGGCGAGCGCCCATCCTCTCGCGCAGTCGGGCGTCGTGTTGAACGAGCCGCTAACGGGTCGTCAGGTGTTTCCGGTCACCAACTGGTGGAACCAGGACATCAGCGCCGCGCCGGTCGCGGCGGAATCTCAGGCGCTCATCGACTGGATCAGCGGCAAGACGCCGGCGAATCCGGGCGCGCGGCGTCAGCTTCATCCAGACTTCGGTCCGCCGCCGTATGGCATTCCGTACGTTGTCGTGTCCGGATCGCAGCCGCTCGTGCCGGTTGCGTTCATCGCCTACGGCAGCCAGAGCGACGCGGGCGCGCCCGGCGAGCCCGGCTATCCGATCCCAGTGGAAGCGCGGACGCAGCCGAACTACATCGAGGGCGGCGTCCCGGGCGGCGGCTCGAGTGGCGATCGCCACCTGCTCCTCATCGACCGGGACCGCTGGAGGTTGTTCGAACTCTTCGCGACGCGCTGGAACGCATCGTTGAATCGCTGGGAAGCGGACTCCGGCGCGTACTTCAACCTTGCGACCAACGATCGGCGGCCCGAGACGTGGACGTCGGCGGACGCCGCCGGGCTCGCGATTTTCCCAGGGCTTGTGCGCTTCGACGAAGCGTGGGGCACGGCAGAGATCCGCCATGCCTTTCGATTCTCGACGCGCGACACGAACGGCTACGTGTGGCCCGCGTCGCACCGGGCAGGTTCGACGTCCGGCGCGCCGCCGCTCGGCACGCGTCTCCGCCTCAAGGCATCGAAGAACATCTCGTCGTATCCGCCGCAGCTACAGCGCATTTTCCGGGCGATGAAGACCTACGGCCTCATCCTCGCCGACAACGGGTCGGACATGTACATCCAGGGAACGATGGATCCGCAGTGGAACAACGACATTCTCAATCCCGCCTTCCACAGTCTGTTTGCGGATGATTTCGAAGTGATCCAGCTGGGGTGGGTCGGGACCCCGCCAACTGCGCCGCTGAATTTGCGCGTGGTTCGATAGGCAGCCCTAGTCCCTAGTCCCCAGTCCCTAGTCCCTTCAAGTTTTCAATTAGCATCCGTCGATCGGAAAACACCCGGCATCCATTCGCGATCATCACGTTGAAATCGTGCGGGCCGTGGACGCGGACGTCATCGTACAGCCCGAGAACCGGTAGGCCCCGCGCGACGCCGTAACCAATCTCGAAGGCGGTTCCGGAATCGACGTCGGTGCCGTTCAGCACCGCGACGATCGCTCGGCACGCGTCGAGGGCACGGATGTCAGCGTCATAGAGCGCGCGTGTATTGCGTCGATCGGCAGGCGCAAGGCCGCCATCACGATGCGGAAGGTAGGTGCGGAAGCCTGCCGCTTCGACGGCGCCGGCCAGTTCCTCAAGCAGCGATCGCTCTGCCGGCGTGAACAGCGGTCCGGCAATGTATACCGGCTTGTTATCGCCCTTGCTATCGTCCGAAGTAGACCAATCGTCGCCTTCGAAGCTTTGCTCTTCGGGAGACGGTTTGCGCGGCGGCAACCGCACCAACGGTGGAAGGTCTGGTTTGCTCATCTCGTCGCGAGCCACTTGAACATGTTACGGACGAAGCGTGCGTTATCCCCCTCGCTGATGCCGCGGTGAGCATTCCCGCTCGCGCTGCCGAACGCCGAGACCACGCCGCCGTCTCCAATAACGACGACGCGGCCTTTACCGTGTTCGAACGCGAGGATGAGCGCCTTTCCGGCGGCGGGAGGTCCCTCGGTCGCCTGGGCGGTGGGCCCGCTGTAGGCCCCGTCCGGCGCGCGCAAGATCACGCCGGGTCCGGTCATCGACTCGCCGACGACGTAAGCGACAGTGAGGACGCGATCGAAGAGCGGATGGGTGCGCTCTCCGTACTTGTTGACGTTGACGGTCAGCTCGCCTGTCGGCGGTCCGTCGGCGTTCTTGATAAGGATGGTGTTGTTGTCCAATGTGACGCCGAACGCTTTGGCCAGCGCGCGCGCCGGCGCGCCGAACGGCGCACGGTCGGCGACGAGCAGCAGCGAGCCGCCGTCCTCGACCCACGACTCGAGTGCAATCACTTCCTGCTCGGTGAAGGCGGAGGCGTCCGCGGGCGAGCCTGCCGGCGCCTGCGCGTTGGCGACCACGAACACCGCGCCCGCCGTGCCCTGAGCGATGCCGAGCTCTTCGGCGTTGGTCCGAGACGGCCGGACCTGATATCCCAGCCGCTCGAGCCAGCGTCCGACGGGGCCCAGGTAGGTTTCGAGCGAAATCACGTTCCGATGCGCCTCGTCGATGAACACGATGGGCTTCGCGCCGGTTTTGAAGTCGGGCGCATCGAACGCCGGGTTGAACGAGGCGTCGACCGTCAGCTGCCCGGGCGGAGTGGGCTGGGCCTGCGGCGCGCACAGAAGCGACCCGATCATCACGACTGGCAGCACTGTCGGCGGATTATAATGCCGGCCACGGATCACCGCTGATCAGTCGCGGATGGCCTCCATGAAGACTTCACGCCGCGCGTTCATGGCGTCGGCTGCAGCCCTCCTCGCAAACCCGTCCATGGCCGCCGTCCGCAAGGCATCGACGATCACGCCTGACGACCAACGTCTGCACGCGTCGTTCGATCCGTGGGTCGAGCTCAATCCGGCCCACGTCCGTCACAACGTCGCGGAGATCGCGCGCCACGCGAAGCGGCCGATTCTCGCGGTGATCAAGAACAACGGGTACGGCGCCGGCGTCGTCGAGATCGGACGCGTGCTCGAGCCGCTTGCGGACGTCCACGGGTTTGCGGTCGTGAAGATCGATGAGGCGATTCAGCTCCGGGACGCCGGACTGCGCAAACCGATCCTCCTGATGGGCCCGTACGATGACCGACAGGTGCGCGATCTCGTGGCGCGCGGAATCCTGCTGATGCTGTACCGGCCGCCAGGCCCGGAGTTCGAAGACGCGGCGGCGGCGCTCGGACGGCCGGTCCCGGTTCACGTGTGCGTCGATACAGGCCTGGGGCGCGTCGGTGTGCCCCATCGCGAGGCGGCGGACTTCATCCGGTCGCTGCATCGCGGCTCGCCGACAAATCGGCGGTCGGCGATCTCCGTAGACGGCGTGATGATGACGTTCACCGAAGACGCCGACTTCGATCGGGAACAGCTCACGCGGTTCACGACGCTTTGTGCTCTCCTGCAAAAAGAGGGTATGCCGATCGGCCGGCGCCACGCCGCCTCCAGTTACACACTGTTTCAGGGGCCGAGCCAGCCGGGCGGCCTCACGCCGTTCCTGCTCGACATGGTTCGTCCCGGCATGGCCATCTTCGGCGTCTACCCGGAACCTCCGTTCCGGCGCGCCGGCGTTCTCGACCTTCAGCCCGCAGTCGCGCTCCGTACGGGAATCGTGTACGTCAAACGCATTGCGCGAGGCGAGAGCGTGGGCTACAACCGCGCCTACGTCGCGACGCGCGATGTCTGGATCGCGACGCTGCCCGTCGGACATGCGGACGGCATTCCGCGAACGCTCGCGAAGGGCGCCAAGGTCCGGATCAACGGGGCGCTCTATCCCGTGATCGCGTCCGTGTCCGCCAGCCACACCATCGTCGAACTGGGGGACGAGCCGCGCGCGAAGGTCGGCGACACGTCCACCATCTTCGATTGGCAGGAAGGGTCGCGGCCGGAGGATATCTCAGCCGCCTGCGGCGCTTCGGTATACGATCTGCTGATGCACTTGAACGCCGCCCTGCCGCGGCGAGTCCTGTAGCCTAAGGCACAAGGTCTCTGCTCGCCCGGCGGGTGGTGCGGTCCACACGGGAGGACGCCATGCACCTCCGTCGCCCCTACCTCAACATCCGGGCACTCACGGTATTCCTGATCGCTGCCGTACCGTTGCTGGCGCTGGGTCTGGGGATTGTTCTCTCCAACGCCCAGTCGCAGCTGCGTGAGTCGTTCGGCCGCCAGCTCGAGCAGGCGGCCGAGAGAACGGCCGCAGCGGTAGACGCCTATGTCTATCGCCGAATTATCGACGTCTCGCTGCTCGCCCGGCTGACCGAGCTGCGCGAGTCGGCGGCCGCGTCGACGCGAGCGCCGTACGACGCGCGCAGGGTGGCGGACCTCGACCGCGCCTGGAGTACGAATCGCGCGGTGCCGCCGGCGCTCGCCCCCATGCTGCAGGGTCCGGCGTCACGACTCTTGCGCGACATCGTCGGACAGGACCCTGTGTACCGCGAGATTCTTCTGACCGACCGCATGGGTCGCCTGGCAGCAGTCTCCGGCGCGTCTACCGACTACGACCAGTCCGATGAGGACTGGTGGCGCGCGACGTTCGACGAGAGCGCGTCGGGCCGCCTCACCGTCAGCGACGTGCGCTGGGACGAGAGTGCAAGGGTTTACGCGCTCGAGATCGCGGTGCCCGTTCCCGACACGTCGGGCGCCGCTCCGATTGGCATTCTGAAGGTTGTTGCGGACGTTCGTGAGCTGCTGGCGGCGGTTGCCGGCGGTTCGGGCGATGCCATGCTCATCCGGCGGGACGGGTCGATTGTGTTCAGCAGACGGAACCCAACTCCCGGCGGACGCTTCTTTGCGAACGACACGCTGCAGGCGCAGCTGGCACGCGCGACGACCGGCGAAACGAGCCTGCACTTCGTCGCATCCCAGGCGGATGGCCGGCAACTCGTGGGCGTCGCGCCCAGCCAGCTCGGTGTCAGCTATCCCAACCTCACCTGGTTGGTCGCTGTCTGGCAGCCGGAAGAGGAGTTGCTCGCGCCGCTGAGGACGCAGATGTGGCAGTGGCTGTTTCTGCTCGCCCTGACGGGCGCGATCGTGCTCGCCCTCGCGCTGTGGTTCTCGATGCGCCTCGTCGCTCCGGTGACCGAGAGCGAGATGCACCTGGTCGATCACGCGAAGATCCAGAGACTCGAAGAGCGCGAAGAGGACCAGATCGTCGCCACGACAGGCGGCGAAACCCGGCGTCCAGGATGAGGGCGCCTGCGCCCTACGGATCCGAGCGTTTCGGGCGGAAATTGGCCGCCAGGACTTTCTTCCGAAGGCGGATGCTCTGCGGCGTCACTTCGACGAGCTCGTCGTCGTTGATGAACTCGATCGCCTGTTCGAGGCCGAGCCGTCGGGGCGGGATCAGGCGGACGGCCTCATCGGCGGTTGAAGCGCGCATGTTCGTCTGCTTTTTTTCTTTCGTGACGTTCACGTCCAGATCGTTCGGCCGCGCGTTCTCGCCGATGATCATGCCCTCGTACACCTGCGTACTTGGCTCGATGAAAATCACCCCGCGCTCCTGGAGGTTCGCGATCGCGTAAGCAGTCGCCGGACCGGTTCGATCGGCGACGAGCGCGCCGGTTGGCCGGGCCGGGATCGCGCCGTGCCACGGCTCCCATCCGGAAAAAATGTGATGCAGGATGCCGGTTCCCTTGGTGTCAGTGAGGAACTGCGAGCGGAATCCGATCAACCCGCGGGCTGGAATCCGGAACTCGAGCCGCACGCGTCCACTGCCGTGATTGACCATCTTGGTCATCGTTCCGCGCCGCTGGCCGATCTGCGCGATGACGACTCCCTGGAACTCCTCGGCAACGTCGATCACCAGATCCTCGACCGGCTCGACGATTGAGCCGTTCAGCTCTTTCGTGACGATCTCGGGACGCGACACCTGGAGCTCGTACCCTTCGCGCCGCATCATCTCGATCAGAATTGAAAGCTGGAGCTCGCCGCGGCCGAGCACGTTCATCTGCTCGGGTGTATCGGTATCCTCCACGCGGATGGACACGTTCCCGAGCAGCTCCCGGTCGAGACGGTCTCGCAGGCTGCGTGACGTGACGTAGTCCCCCTCGCGTCCGGCAACCGGGGAGGTGTTGACGCCGAAGATCATCGAGACCGTCGGCTCGTCCACCGCAATCGGCGGGATGCGGACCGGCTGCTCAGCGTCCGCGATCGTCTCGCCGATGGTGATGTTTTCGATCCCCGCGAGGCAGACGATGTCGCCGGCCGCCGCCTCGTCGATGTCGACGCGCTTGAGCCCTTCGAACGCATAGAGCTTGGTGACGCGCGTCCGGTCGACCGCGCCGTCGAGCCGGCAGACGGAAATCGGGTCCCCGATCTTCACCCGGCCATTGAACACGCGCCCGATCGCAATGCGCCCCAGGTAGTCGCTGGCATCGAGGTTGGCGACCAGCATCTGGAGTGGCGCCCCACTGTCACCGCGCGGCGCGGGAATGCGATGGACGATCGTGTCGAACAACGGCCGCAGGTCGCGTCCCGGAGACGCTGGGTCCGCGGATGCCGTGCCCGCGCGCGCGCTCGCGTACAACACTGGGAAGTCCAGCTGATCCTCGGTTGCATCGAGATCGATGAACAAATCGTAGATCTCGTTCAGGACCTGCTGCGGCCGCGCGTCCGGGCGGTCGATCTTGTTGATGACGACGATTGGCGGCAGCCGGCGCTCGAGTGCCTTCCGCAGCACGAATCGCGTCTGCGGCAGCGGTCCCTCGGATGCGTCGACGAGCAGCATGACGCCATCTACCATCACGAGCGTCCGTTCGACCTCACCGCCGAAATCCGCATGGCCCGGCGTGTCGACGATGTTGATCAGGATGTCGTCGGCGGCATCGGCCTCCGTGTACCGGACCGCTGTGTTTTTGGCGAGGATGGTGATCCCGCGCTCGCGTTCGAGGTCGGTGTTGTCGAGCGCGCGCTCCGCGACGCGCTCGTTCACCCTGAACACGCCGCTCTGATGCAGCATCGCGTCGACGAGCGTGGTCTTGCCATGGTCCACGTGCGCGACTATGGCGATGTTTCGGCGGCGAGGGTTGGCTGTTGGCTGCATTTCCGGATTGGGAATCGTCAATTGTCGCATTAATCGTCAATCGACGATTGCCAATCGTCGATTAATGAGGCAATTGACGATTGTTCAATCCTGCAATGCTATGGAAACAGCGAAGGCGCCACTCGCCTCCGCGTGGCCTGCTCGAATGCGTACGCGATCTCGAGCAGGCGCGGCTCGCTGCAGGCCATGCCGGTGAAGCTCACGCCGAACGGTCCGGGCTTCGCGTCGAAGCCCGCAGGAAACGGCTGGTTCTGCGGCGCGTTCGGCACCATCCCGAACGGGACGATGACGGTCGGATATCCGGGCTTTGCCCCGAGCGCTGCGCCGTTCGCGGCGGGAAAAAGCAGCGCATCGAGCGTCCGCGCCTTCATGACCTCGTCGATGCCATGCGTCCCGCCGAGCCGGACGTCCTTCGCCCGGTCCGCTTCGTAGCGGGCCCGATCTTTCTCGACATCCATCTCGTCCGAGATGTCCAGCTGCGACTGGCCGTACTTCAGCGTCCCGGCGTTCTTGTGCGCTGTGTTCCAATTGCGCAGATCCGTGAGCGTCTTCACGGGCGCGGCCGGTCCGAGTGACGCGAGCCACGCGTTGAAGTCGCGCTTCATCCCGTACTTGAAGCTGACGGAGCAGTCCTCGTCTTTTCCCTTGGCGTTGTTGGCGCCGGAACACATGTTCCACGCCAGGAAGTTGCTCTTGGGATCCGTGTCGACGACGCTCGGGATATCCGCCGGATCGACGACAACGGCGCCGTGCTTGACGAGGACGCCGATCGCTTCGGTCATGACCTTCATCTGTTCCGGGTTGAGCCCGCCCCTCGGTTCCTTGGCGCCGGGCGGCGTCGTCCGGTCGTAGTAGAACGCGCGCGGAATCCCGATGCGCGCCCCTTTCAGGCCGTTCTCTCGCAGGAACTTCGTGTAGTCGCGCTCGGGCGGCGCCGCGCAGGTTTTTGTCGCCGTGTCGTTCGGGTCCGGCGTCGCGGACTCGAGTGCACCGAGCATGATCGCGACGTCCGTGACGGTGCGGGTCATTGGTCCCGGCGTGTCCTGGTCGGCCGTGATAGGGATCACACCGTACCGGCTGATGCGCCCGACGGTCGGTTTCACCGCAACGAGCATGTTCTGATTCGCCGGGCTGAGAATCGATCCGGAGGTTTCAGTGCCGACGTTGCCAGCCCAAAAACTGACGGCGGTGCCGATGCCCGAGCTCGAGCCGCCGGTTCCGAGGGCAGGGCGACCGTCGGCGGTCGCCTCGCGCGGATCGCGCCGCGGATCGTACGGGTTCAGCCCGAAGCCCGTCAGCGAGTTGTAATTCCCCGGCATCGGCGTCGGACCGCCCGCCACCCAGTTGGCGAGCTCGGTCATGCCAGTCTTCGCGATGATGACCGCTCCGGTCTCGCGCAGGTTCCGCGTCAGCGTAGCCTCGTACGGCGGCACCAGACCCTCGAACGCCAGCGCGCCTCCCGTCGTCGGCAAGTCGGTCGTATGAACGTTGTCCTTGAGCGCGATCGGGATGCCATGCAGCGGTCCTCTTGCCTTGCCCTGCGCACGCTCGCGGTCCCGCGCCTCAGCTTCCGCTATCGCCTTAGGATTGACGGTGATGACGGCGTTCAGGCGGTCCTCATAAAGCGCGATTCGGGTCAGGGACTGAACGATCAACTCGCGCGACGTGACCCGGCCACGCTCCATCGCCTGGCGCATGTCGTGGATGGTGGCTTCGACGACAGTAAAGGGTAGGGCTGGGGCCGTGCCTCGTCGGTCTTGAGCCGCGAGCGCTGCTGCGGCTGCAAGGGCGAGCCAACCTGAGGCGACGATCGCACGCTGAGTCATGGGCGGGTATTTTAGCCGCCGCACCGCTCGAGGTCCGAGGCCCGAGACACTGCTCGAGGTCCGAGGCCCGAGGCACCGCCCGAGGCCCGAGGCCCGAGGCACCGCCCGAGGCCCGAGGCCCGAAGGCACCGCCCGAGGCCCGAGGCACTGGGCACGAGGCACGATCAACCCTCCTTCCGTCCATGACGTCATAGAGTTGACAGGTGGATGACGCTTCCCTGATCCCACGCGCCGCCGCCGGCGATCGGGCGGCCTTCCGGGCGCTGGTCGAGCGTCACCGGACCATGGTGTATCGGGTCGCCCTCCAGTATTCCGGGAACCACCACGATGCCGACGACATTGCGCAGGAGGTCTTCCTGAAGGTGTTTCGATCGCTCGGCAGCTTTCGCCAGGATGCGCAGTTCACGTCCTGGCTGTATCGGGTTGCCATGAACGCGTGCATCGACCATGCGCGCCGGGTCGCGCCGGCGCTCGCGGCGTCGGCCACCGACGGCGAGGATGAGAATCGGCTCGAGGCGCTTCCCGCGGACGCGCCGGGGCCGGACGACCATGCCTATGCCGGCGAGCTGGGCGTCGTCCTGCGCGATGCGATTGAGCGGCTGCCGCCCCGGCAGCGGCTGATCTTCACGATGCGCCACTTCGAGCAACTCAAGCTCACGGAGATTGCCGAGGCGCTCGGATTGGCGGAAGGCACGGTCAAGCGGCAGCTGCATGCGGCTGTTCACCGCCTGCGTTCAACGCTGCGCGGGCTGCGCACCGGGGAATTGCTATGAGCCACGACGTCGAGCTGTATTTCTACGATGAGCTGGCGCCGGCCGAACGCGCGGCGTTCGAGGCCCATCTGTCCTCGTGCAGCGCGTGCCGGGCCGCGCTCGCCGAGCTCGAGGACATCCGTTCGGCGCTGGCGCCGATGCGGGTCGACGGCGCGCGATCGGACTTCGAGTGGCGCGCGTTCATGCGCCGGCTCGACGCGCGGCTCGGCGCCGAGTCGGCGCCCGCGCGCCGCGTGCATACGGGCGTGCTCGTGGCTGCGGGAATTGCCGCCACGCTGGCGATCGGCGTCGTGACGGGCGTCCTGTGGCAGCGTGAGCGGGCGCGCGACCGAGCCGTGCCGCCGCCGGACGCCGTCGAGGTGAGCGGCGTGGAAGACCCGGACGATTCACGGCAGCGATCGAGAGAAGCCGCGATCGAGCACCTCGACCGGGCGAAGATCGTAATGCTCGGGCTCGCGAACAAGGATGCCGGCGCGGTCTCGGTGGACGATTGGTCGTACGAGCGATCGCTCGCCGCGTCGCTGCTGCCCGATACGCGGCTGCTTCGGCTGACGGCGCTCGAAGAAGGCGACGGCGAGATGGCCTCGCTCCTGAGCGATCTCGAGGTGCTTCTGCTGCAGACCTCGTTTTCCGCGGAGCCGAATCGCGAGACGCTCGCGCGGTTGCAACGCTATATCAATCGAAGGGATCTCCTGGTGCGGACGGAGCTTGGTCTATGAAGGTGCTCACGGTGCTCACGGTGCTCATGGTGCTTTCCGTGGTGGCGCCGCTTGCGGGAGCAGAGCCACTAGGCGCCGCGCCAGCGGAGAGCGAGCGGCTCGACCGCGCGAAGGACTTCATCGCGGACGAGCGATGGACGCGGGCCATCGCGGAGCTGCGCGTCGTGGTCGCCGATCGGAAGGAGCCGGCCCGCGACGAGGCCGCGTTCTGGCTGGCGCACAGCCTGTATCAGGCGGGCGAACCGGGCGAAGCGCTGAGCGTCATTGACGCGCTCGAGCGTGAGCAGCCGCGGAGCCGATGGGTGAAGCCGGCACGCTCGCTGCGCATCGAGATCGCGCACAGGCTGAAGCGGAAAGACCTCCTGTGGAAGGTCGCGACGCCGCCGGTGCCTCCTCCGCCGCCAAAGGCCGTCCCTGTCGGTCCAGACGCACCGCCGCCCCCGCCGCCCGCTCCCATCGCGGGGAAGCCGAAGCGGCCGCGCGCCGCCGGCGTCCCGCCGGTCGCCACAGCCATCGCGCCGGAGATCGCGCTGACGTGGGACATCGATCTTCGCATCCAGGCGCTCAGCGGCCTCATGAGCTCCGAAGCGGCCCGCGTGGTGCCCATCCTCCGCGAATTCGCGCTGAAGGCCGAAGACGAGGCGCAGGCCCGGCGGGCGATTTACGTGCTCGCGCAATCCAACCGCGCCGACGCCCGCTCGGCCATCGTCGAGGTCGCCCGTAGCGGCGACGAGCCGCGCCAGGTGACGGCCGTCAAGGTGCTCGCGTATCAGGGCTGGCCGGAAGCCGAGCAGGTTCTGCTCGACGTCTACGACGGGGCGACGCCGCACGTGAAGCGGCAGGTCATTCGCGTGTTCGGCAACGTCGGCTCGCGCCTCCAGCTCCGCCAGCTGTTCAACACGTCGCAGGACGTCGAGCTGAAGCACGCCATCGTCAACGCGCTGTTCGAAGCAGGCGCGACGAGCGAGCTCCAGCGAATCGCTAAGCAGGAGAAGAACCAGGACGTCCGACGCGCGGCGAGCGCGAAGCTCGAGCTGCTGGCCCCGGCGAAATAGGAACTAATCCGACAACGCAGCGATCAACGCCAGGAACACGCCGATCGCCGCGCCGGCGCCGACCGCCGCGCCGATGGCGATCGCGCGCCCCATTCCGCCGCTCTCCCGCTCCGCTTCGATCCTCGCGATCTGCGCGATCGGAATCGTCTGCGCCGGCTCCGGCACGCGCGTGCGCGGCCGCACGACGATCGCGTCCTCGTCCACGACCATGAGCGTGCCCTTCATTCGTTTGCCATCGGTCAGCGTCAACGTGATCCTGGTACCGGGCGGCACCGCTTTCACGTACGCGGCGGTCACAGCCGGCGGGTCGTGCTGCGCCGGCGGCGGCGTCACGTGATGGCCGTTGACGTCCGGTCGTACCTGATACGCACTCGCAGCGCAGTTTGCGGTCAACGCTGACGCGACGAGGATGGCGAGCACGCGAGTCATCTGTCCCCTCCGAGATCCATTCCGAATCCAAACCGGAGCGTCACGTCTTCTACCCGGTTCGTGAACATCACGTGCAGGTCCGAGCGAAAGAACGCACGCTGGGTGAAGTACGCCTTGAAGCCGGTTGTCGCAAACGCCATCGTCCGCAGCGTGGTGTCCGGCCCCTCGGTTCGGCCGGGGAGGATCGGGCGAATTACCGGAATCTGGCCGGGCAGGACTGGATCTCGCGCGAAAACGGGCGGGAGCTCCCGTTCGGTCGTCTCCCACGTCAGCGCGACGCCACCGCCGATCGTCGGGTGGAAAAAGGCGTTATGAAAGAACTGGTAATGCTGACCGAGCGCGAGACGCTTCGTCGAGAACTCGTGGCCGATGGGTCCGGCCTGTACCGCGGCCGTCGGATCGAAGGGAGAGGGGATTTCGTAGATCTCTCCCCGCGTCGTGCCGCCGAATTCGATTTCCGTCTTGAGATGCTCGGTCCAGTAGTAGCCCGAGCTCAGGCTGGTGTGCCAGACGCCTTTGTACCAGTCGTCGTAGCCGTCGAGCTCGCTCTTGTTGGCGCCGAACCAGCCGACATATACCGCGGCGTCGGCGCGCGGCGGGCTGAAGCGGACCGCTTCCTGTCCCGCCGCCGGCTGGGTGGCGGCCCCGACCAGCAGCACCGTCGCGGCCGTCCGAATCAGTGGCAGGGCCATTGCTCTCATACCCGCAAATGCGAGAATGACCGCCGCGGAGGCTCACGCCGCGGATTGCAGCCACGGATTAGGCGGATTTCAGGCCACGGATAACGCCGATTTCTGCCACCGATTCCGCGGATTTCACGAATCGTAAAGGGCCTTACGCGGAGAGAACGGCAGATGGACACGGAAGGACGCCGGCGCGCGCTCGCGACGTTCGTCGCGTTGGCGATGGGTGGGCTGGGGACCGCGCTCGCCGCGCTCGCGGGCGCGTTCGTCGCGCCGCGCCGCGCGAGCCGCAAGGGTGGTGCATGGCGTCGCGCGGCCGCGCTCACCGATCTGGCCGCAAGCGTACCCCACGCGGCGACGGTGCTCGTTCCGGTGAACGATGGCTGGCGCCGCGCGCGCGTGCCTCAGACCGTCTTCCTCATCTGGGATGGAAAGGAATCGATCCGCGCGCTGTCGTCGGCCTGCACGCATCTGGGTTGCCGCGTCGCGTTCGACGCGGAATCCAAACGCTTCGCCTGCCCGTGTCATGGCGGCTTCTACGACGTGCAGGGGCAGGTGGTTGCCGGTCCGCCCCCCTCGCCTCTGGCATCCCTCGAAGCCCGGGCGGTCGTCGAGCGCGACGAAGTGATGGTGCGCGTCTGATGGGGCACCTGCGGGACTGGCTCCACGCGAGGAGCGGCTACCGCACGGGCGTGTCGCATCTGCTCGACGAACCGCTTCCTCCGGGCACGGGATGGTGGTTCACGCTCGGCTCGGCCCTCCTGTTCCTGATCGCCGTGCAGGTTGTGACCGGCGCGGTCCTCACGATGTACTACGCGCCGACTCCCGATCACGCGTGGGAAAGCGTCCGGTTCATCATGCGGGACGCGCGGCTCGGCTGGCTGGTCCGGGGCCTCCACTTTTTCGGCGCCAGCGCAGTTGTCGTCTTCATGGCGCTGCACCTGTTGCGCGTCATCTTCTTCGGTTCGTACAAGGCGCCGCGCGAGCTCACGTGGCTGACCGGCGTCGCGCTTCTGATCGTCCTGCTGGCGCTCGCCCTGACGGGATACTTGCTGCCGTGGGATCGACGCGCGTACTGGGCGACGGTCGTCACGATCAATCTCGTCGCGCTTCCGCCCCTGATCGGTCCGGCGCTCGCGGAGCTCGTACGCGGCGGTTCCGAGATCGGTGCGCTGACGCTGACGCGCTGGTACAGCGCGCACGTCATCTTGCTGCCAGCGTTGCTGCTGCTGCTCGTCGGGCTGCACCTGTTCTTGATGCGCCGCCACGGCATCTCGGGGCCGGTGAAGAAAGCGTCAGGCCCAGTTTTACCCTTCTTCCCGTATCAGGCCGCGAGAGATGTGACCGTGGCGCTCATCGTCGCGGTCGCGCTCGTGGTGCTCACCTGGAGCGGCATGCCGGCGCTTGAAGCGCCGGCCGATCCCTCGGATGCGACGTACGTCCCGCGACCGGAGTGGTACTTCCTCGGCCTGTTTCAGCTGCTGAAGTACTTTCCCGGCCGTTGGGAGATTGTTGGCGCCGTCATCCTTCCGGGTCTCGCGCTCGCGGCGCTCGCCCTATTGCCGTGGATCGATCGTGGGCCGGACCGTGACCCGCGGAGCAGGCGCGTGGTTCTGACAGCGGTGGCGGCGGCGGTCGCGATCGTCGTCGCGCTCACGACGGCGGGATGGCGTGACACCGGGAGAGAAGCGTCCAGAACCGGCCTCTGGACGCCACGCCAGATCGCGGGAAGCGTGTTGATTGGGAACGCAGGCTGCGATCGCTGCCACGGCGAGACCGCCATGGCTGATCCAATCGGAACGTCGCCGCTCGTGCGGCCGCCCAGCTGGCTCGCGTCGCACATCGTCGATCCCGAGATGATCGCGCCCGGCCTGCGTCCGCCGCCACGGGCCAACCAGCGCGAAGTCGATGCTCTCGTCGCCTACGTCGCGTGGGTATCTCGCGGCGAGGCGCCGCCGGCTGTTCCGGACGCAACCCGCGCGGCGGCGCTGATCTTCGCGCGCCATTGTGTGAGTTGTCATCGCCTCGATGGCGACGGCGGCGGACAGGGAGACGACGACGGGCCGGACCTTTCGCGCATCGGCGGCAAGCAGAACATGCTCACGCTGCGCCGCTGGATCGCGGATCCGGAATCGATCGATCCGGACGCGACGATGCCGGCGTTCGAGAACAAGCTGACGCTGAACGAGCTGGACACCATTGCGGCATACTTGGCGAGCCGGAGGTAGCTGCCGATGATTCCGCACCGTGCCACGACGCTGAACCTGGCCAGCGTGCTCGAACATCCTGCGCGCCTGCGCCCCGATCGCCCCGCGCTCGTGTGCGGGCCGACCCGGCTCACCTACGGCCAACTGGACGCGATGGCCTCACAGATCGCGGGCGGTCTGCAGGCGCTCGGAATCCAACCCGGCGATCACGTCGCGCTGAGCTGCCCGAACGTCACGTGGTTTCCAGCGGCCTACTTCGGCATTCTCAAAGCGGGCGCGATCGTCGTGCCGTTCAACGTGCTGCTCAAGCCACGCGAGATCGCGTACCACCTGCGCGACAGCGATGCAAAAGCGATGCTCGTCTTCGAAGGGACGGCGGAGCTGCCGATGGCGCAGATGGCCCGCGCGGCGTGCGACGAAGTGCCCGCCTGTGATCGGCTCGTGGTGCTCACCATCGATCCAAAGGCGCCCAGCCCGGTCCGCGGCGCGCTGACAATCGGCCAGCTGATGTTCAACCAGCCGCCCGTCTTCGCCACGCATCCGGCCGGTCCCGACGACACCGCCGTCATCCTCTACACGTCGGGGACGACAGGGGAGCCGAAAGGGGCGGAGCTGACGCACATGAACATGCTGATGAACGCCATGATCACCGCTGACTTGTTCCGGCCGGCGTTCGACGCCTCCGCCGACGCGAGAAATACCGTTCTCATCACGCTGCCACTCTTTCACTCGACCGGGCAGACGGCGCAGATGAACGCGAGTCTGTACCTCGGCGCGCAGATCGTCCTACTTCCACGCTTCGATCCCGCCGCCGTGCTGGATGCGTTTCAGAAGGAGGCGGTGACCTGCTGGACCGCGGTGCCGACGATGTACTGGACGCTGCTGCAGCATGCGTCGACGAATGGGATCGATGCGGCCGCCGCCGCGCGGTCGCTGCGGTTGTGCGCATCGGGCGGCGCGCCGATGCCGGTCGCGGTCATGGAGCAGTTCGAGCGGACCTTCGCCGCGCGGATTCTCGAAGGGTACGGTCTGTCGGAGACCGCGCCGGTTGCGACCTTCAACCACACGCAGCGGCCGTCGAAGCCTGGCACCGTGGGACAACCACTCTTCGGCGTGGAGGTGGCGTGCCTGGACGACAATGACCAGCCGGTTGCGTCCGGCGAGCGCGGCGAAGTCTGCATCCGCGGCCACAACATCATGAAGGGCTACTACAAGCGGCCTGACGCCACGGCGGAAGCGATGCGCAACGGCTGGTTCCACTCCGGCGACATCGGGACGATCGACGCGGAGGGCTATCTCGCGATCGTGGATCGGAAGAAAGATATGATTCTTCGCGGCGGCATGAATGTCTATCCGCGCGAGCTCGAAGAGTTGTTGATGACGCACCCCGCCGTCTCGCTGGTGGCTGTCGTCGGCGTTCCAGACGAGCGGCTCGGCGAAGAAGTGAAGGCTTTCATCGTCAAGCGGCCCTCGGCGGCGGCGACGACGGAGCGAGAGATCATCCAGTGGTGCCGCGACAATTGTGCCGCCTATAAATACCCAAGACTTGTTGAGTTCCGCGACTCGCTTCCAGTCGGCGCGACAGGTAAGATTTTGAAACGCGCGCTCCGTGTCAGATGAGGTTACACTTCTGTCAGCCGGTTGACGGTCGAGCTGGTTAGCGCACCTGTCCTTTTCGGCGACGTTGGTGAGCATTTCACCGATCTTCGCGGGCTGGGCGAGGTGGCCACGCCCTTGCACTAGCGCCCCGCGCTCTACCCGCACGGCGCGTTCTGAGGGTTTGGCCGGGCTTGTGGGCCTGCGCTATAGTCATCCGCCTCATGCCATCGGATTTGCCAGCGATTCATTCGCGCTCGACCGGGCTTGTCGACGTTCTCGATCGGGTGCTCGACAAGGGCCTCGTCATCGCGGGCGACATCAGAGTCTCGCTGGCCGAGGTGGAGCTGCTGACGATACGGATCCGCCTGCTGGTGTGCTCGCTCGACAAGGCGCAGGAGATCGGATTGGACTGGTGGCGGTACGATCGCGATCTCTCGCCTGGAGGCGACCGCGTATCGGCCGAGCGCGAACTGCGCGAGCAGATTCGGCGACTCGAACGGAAGGTGGATGCTCTCACCGCGGCCAGTGCGGAGTCTGGGAGGCGGAAGGTGAGGAGATCGCAAGATGCCCGTTGAACGAGCCGCTGGCGGCACAAGTCTCATCGACGTGCTCGATCGGGTACTCGACAAGGGGATCGTCATCGACGCATGGGTGCGTGTCTCACTCGTCGGCATCGACCTGATTACCGTTGAGGCGCGAGTCGTCGTGGCGTCCATCGATACCTACCTGAAGTACTCGGAGGCCGTAGCCCAGGTCGCGCCGATTTCGCGGCCCGCGGGTGAAATCGCGTCGCACGAGGACGTCCTGGCCGAGAATGCCGCACTCCGCGCGGAGCTGGCGGCGTCGCGCGCCGGCCGGCCGCCGCGGCGACGGACCAAGTCCTAGCGAGACACCGGGATGCTCCAGACGGGATCGCCCGCGGGCGCGCACGCAGCCCTGGCCAGCGTGGGCGAAGGCGAGGGCAAGCTCGCCCTCGTCGAGTTCATGCTGGCGAGCACGGATCTGCAGGCATCGGCGCGGCGCGCGCTCGACTGGCTGGTCTCTCACCTTTCCGTCCGTCACGCGTTCGTCGCCACGATCGATCCGGCCACGCGGCATCTGGCCATCCTCGCCGAGCGCGGGCTCGCCGATACGGTCTCGTCCGATTTCGCCCTCAGCCTGGAAGATGACGCGCATCCGCTGATTCGCGCGATGCATGGTTCCGTTCCCGTCTACTTCGAGCGCGCGCCGCTGTTTTTCCGCGGATCATCCGAGAGCGCCGCGCATGTCGTCCCGCTCGGGATGCACCACGCCGAGGAGGCGTCAGACGCCGTGGGCGGCGTCCTGGTGGTCGCGGCGAATCTGCCGGAGATCCATCCCGAGGTGGTCTGGCTCGCCGATATCTTCAGCCGTCAGCTCCAGCGGCTGCAGACGCGCCGCGCGCTCGCCGAGACACGGCTCGGACAGGAGCGGATGCTGCTCTACAGCATCATCAACGCGGTCACCGACCCGATTCTCTTGACCGACACCGAGGGGCGCCTGCTCATCGCGAACGCGCGCGCCGAGAAATTGTTTTCGGCGCCCGACGACGCGAGCGAGGGCTGGCGGCGTGCCGTGTCGCTGAACAACATGTTGTTCTCCGCCGCGCTCTCCACGACGGCGGTCGAAGAGAAGACGCTGGAGCCGGCCAGGCGCGAGCTGCTCCTCGTCGATCCGCTCGAAGGGTCGGACCTCGTGTTCGAGCTCCTCAGCTCGCGCGCGAAAGACGAGCGCCAGGGAACCTACGTCGTGTCGGTTCTGCGGAACGTCACCGACCTCGCCAAGGCGAAGGAAGAGATCGAGGAAAGCTACCGGACGCTGCGCGTCGCGCAGGCCGAAGTGCGCGACGAGCGGCATCGGCTGGATCTCATCATCGACTCGGTCGCCGACCCGATTCTCGTCACCGACGAGGCGGGCGACATCGTGCTGATGAACACGCCCGCCGAGCGGCTGTTCACGGCGCCGCCCGACAATCCCGAGGCAGTGATGCGCCGCGTGCGCGCGAATGGCGCGCACCTGACGTCATTCGTCTCGAGCCTGCTCGCCCGCGGCGACGAGCAGCGCCATCGCGGCGAGATCGGCCTCGTCGATCCGGCGACCGGGCAGCCGTCGCCGGTCGAGGCCGTCGCCGGCACCATCCTCTCCGAACAGCGCGAGCTGACGTGGGTCGTCACGATTCTTCACGACCTTCGGGAAACGCTCGAGAAGGCGCGGCTGTACTTGCAGCTCAAGGAAGCGTCCGCTGCGCTGGAGCTCAAGGTCGCCGAGGCCACTGCGGAGCTCGCGCAGCAGAACGAGCTGCTGCGTCGGCAGGCGCTCGACCTGGAGCAGGCGTCGTCGCTGAAGACGCAGTTCCTGACCAACATGTCCCACGAGCTGCGCACGCCGTTGAACGCCATCCTGGGCTACACGCACATGTTGCTGCAGGGCGTGTCAGGCTCGGTGAGCGAGCCGCAGCGACGCAGCCTGACGCGGATCGACTCGAACTCCCGCCATTTACTCGCGCTCATCAACGACATCCTCGACATCACCCGGATCGAAGCCGGGCGGATGCCGATCAACGTCACGTCGTTCCGGGTCGCGCAGCTCATCGACGAGGTCATGGCGGAGCTCGAGCCGATCGTGAGACGATCGAATTTGTCGGTGAAGTCGAAAGTCCAGCCCAACCTGCCGCTGCTTCGCAGCGACCGGCAGAAGGTCAAGCAGATCCTGGTCAACCTTCTCAGCAACGCCCTGAAATTCACCCATCAGGGCTCGGTGACGGTGACCGCCGGCTTCCAGCCCCAGGGGCGCACGATCACGATCGCGGTGAACGACACGGGCATCGGCATCGCCGAGGCAGACCAGATGCGCATCTTCGAGGACTTCCGTCAATTGGACAGTTCCCCCGCGCGCGGGTACGGTGGCACGGGTCTGGGTTTGTCGATCTGCCGGCGTCTGGCGGCCACGTTGGAAGGGGCGATCGAGCTGCACAGCGACCCCGGCAAGGGCTCCACGTTCACGCTGAAGCTGCCCGAAAAACTGCGGAAACGATAGGTCCATGACGACAGAGGGTTCCATGGCGACAGAAGCGAGAGAGCAGCCGCTCGTACTGGTGGTCGAGGACTACCAGGACGCGCGGGAAATGTACAGCGAATACCTGCGGTATGCCGGCTTCCGGGTCGCCGAGGCGTCGAACGGATTCGAAGCAATCGAACAGGCCTCCGCGCTCGTTCCGGATATCATCCTGATGGATCTCGCGCTGCCGCGCATGGACGGGTGGGAAGCGACGCGCCGGCTGAAAGAGGACGACCGGACGCGCCACATTCCCATCGTCGCGCTGACGGGGCACGCCCTGTCGGGCCATGCGGAGAGCGCGACGAAGGCCGGATGCGACGCGTTTGTCACCAAGCCCTGCCTGCCCGACGCGCTCGTAGCCGAAATCACAAAGATGCTCGAGATGTGCCGGAAACTGCGCGCGGCGGCCGCCGGGCGGGGTAACACGCCGATACCGCGCTCGGGCGCGGGCAGGACTCGACGAGACTAACGATCCATGGCCAAGCAGCGGAGGACCCAGCCCGGGACGAGGAAGAAGACGCCCAGCCGAACTGCGCCTGACCGCGCGGCGCGCAGGGAATCCGCTTCCCGCACCCCGCAACCCGTGATGGGAAAGCTCGAGCGGGTCAAAATCCCCGCACGCGCCGCCGACGCGGTCGCGCGCGAGGACGGGCCGTTGGGCGAAGGGAAGTACGTGTACTGCATCGTACAGTCCGAGACGCCGCTCCTGTTCGGGCCCCTCGGGATCGGCTCCGAGCCGGCCGAAGTGCACACCGTCAATTACCGCGACCTCGCCGCCGTCGTCTCGAACACACCGATGGTCGTGCAGGATCCGACGCGCGAAAACGTGCTCGCGCACCAGCGCGTCAACGAAACCGTCATGAAGCTCCACACGGTGCTGCCGATGTCCTTCGGCACCGTGTTCAAGACCGGCGACGACATCGTCGAGCTCCTGCGTTCCGCCTACGATGCGTTCACGGACGTCCTCAGCAAGATGCGGGACAAGTTCGAATTCGGCCTCAAGGTGCTCTGGGAGCGCGAGGCCATCATCCGTGAGATAGAGGATGAGGACGAGGACATCCGCCGGCTGAAGGGGGAGATCTCCTCGCAGAAGGGATCGACCTACTTCGCCCGGATGCAGTACGGCCGCTTAATCGATCAGGCGCTGCAGGCGCGGTCCGAGCGCTATGTCGCAGAGATCTTCGGCGCACTGCGCGATGTGTCGGTCGCATCCCGGTCGAACAAACCCATAGGCGATCGGATGATCATGAACGCCGCGTTCCTGGTCGCCCGCGACCGCGAGCTCGCCTTCGACGCGCGCGTCAAGGAAATCGGCCAGCGCTACGACAAGCTGACCTTCAAGTACACCGGGCCCTGGCCTCCGTACAACTTCGTCAACATCCGGTTGAAGCTGGAACGAGCGCACTAGCCATCTTCCTCCTCGACAGCCTGTTGATCGGCGGCATCCGCTTCGTGCTGGACAAGATAGCGTCCGCCGCCGAGCAGGAGCTGTACGACGAAGACCGCCTCCGCGAAGAACTGCTGGCCGCTCAGATGCGTGTCGAGCTGGGGGAGATGAGCGAGGAGGAATTCGCCGCCTTCGAGCGCGACGTGCTGGCGCGGATGCGCGCCATCCGTGAGGCGCGTGAAGGCGAGACCGCCACGGGCGTCGTCGGCAGGCGCGGCGGGCTCCGCGTCACCGGCGTCGAGGCCACCTTTGGCGCCGACGAGGACGAGTCGACCTGAGGTCCGGCGGACGCCGGACCGACCGTTCGCCATCCACCTGTATTGCGGCAAAGGCGGGGTGGGCAAGACCACCCTTTCGGTAGCGGCCGCTCGCCGCGAAGCGGCACGCGGCCGCCGCGTCCTTGTCGTATCGACCGACCCGGCTCATTCACTCCGCGACGCGCTCGGCCGGAAGCCCCCTCGCCGGATCGAGGCGGTCGAACTCGACGCGGCGCGCGCGCTCGGGCGCTGGCTCGGTCCCCGGCGCGGCGCGCTCGAGCGATTGCTTCTGCGCGGCACGCTCCTGGATCGAGAAGATGTCGCGCGGCTCCTCCAGCTGGCGCTGCCGGGCGTCGACGAGCTCGTCGCGCTCGTGGAAATCGAGCGCCTCGCCGCCGCGCGCCATCCCGATCTCGTCATCGTCGACACGGCGCCAACCGGCCATACCTGGCGACTTCTCGAGGCGCCGGAAACGATCAGGGCCGTTGCCGGTGTCCTGGACGCGATGCTCGCGCGCGACCGCGACGTGGCGGCGGCGGTCGGCGGACGAGCGCCCCGCGACGCCGCCGATGCGCTGGTCGAGGCGCTGGCGCAGGATGCGGCTCGGCTGGCGGCCAGACTCCGCGATCCGCGCTTCACGCGCATCGTGTGGATCACTCTGGCCGAGCCTGTTGCGGTCGCGGAGGCGCTCGACGGCGTCGCCTGGCTCCGCGCCCGCGGGCTACCTCTGACCGAGATCGTCGTCAATCGTGCGGCGGGTGCCGCACGGTCGTGCCCGACGTGCCGGGCTCGGGCCGCCGTTGGTCAGGCATCGATAGAGCCCCTGCGACGAGCTGCGCGCGGCGTGAGGTTCACGTTCGTCCGCGATCGGCCCGTGCCGTCGCGACCCATCCGCGACCCGGGCGACGCCGCCATCCGACGTCAGAAGCGCCCGGCACTCGTGCCGGAGGGACTCAAAGTGCTCATCGTCGCGGGAAAAGGTGGCGTCGGCAAGACGACGGTCGCATGCGGTCTCGCGATCGAGGCGGCCAGAACGCATCGCGGACGCCGCATCCTGCTGCTGTCGAGCGATCCGGCGCACTCACTCGGCGATGTGCTTCGCACGCGCCTGGGCGATTCAGCCCGCCGCGTTCCAGGCGTGCCGGGCCTCGAGGCGCGCGAGATCGATGCGCGGGCTGCTCTAGCCCGCGAACGCGACGAGATCCGCCGCGGGGTCGAAGAGGCGTTCGGCGCACGGCCGGGGGGCGGCGTCCACGTCGATCTGGCGCACGATCGTGACGTGGCGCTTCGGCTGATCGATTTGTCGCCGCCAGGGGTGGACGAGATCCTGGCGCTCGTATCGGTTCTCGATGCCGTCGATCGCTACGATCTCGTCGTCGTTGATACCGCGCCGACCGGTCACGCCTTGAAATTCCTCGCAATGCCTGAAGTTGCGGCTGGATGGCTTTCCGAGCTGATGCGCATCCTGCTGAAGTATCGCGACGTGGCCAGGATGGGGCCCCTCGGCGAACAGGTTGTACGGCTGTCGCGAGGCGTGCGGCGCCTGCAGGTGCTGTTCCGGGATCCGGCACAAACACGAGCGGTCGTCGTCACCCGGGCTGCCGAGCTCCCGCGGCTCGAGACGATTCGGCTCCTCGATGCGCTCGATCGGCTCGGCATCAGAACTTCGGGCGTCGTCGTCAACGCCGCGACGCCGACGCGAACGAATTGTCCCCGCTGCCGGGCTGCGCGAAGAATGGAAGCAGCGGAAATCGCCGCGCTCGCAGGCGCTCGCCGGACGCGCCGCGCAGAGGGCTGCGATATCATCGTCGCGCCGCTGGCTCTTCCCCCTCCGCGCGGCGTGGCGCGCTTGATGAGGTGGATGCGGCAATGGGCCGGCGACATCAATTGAAATGACGAAGGGAACGTACGTCTACGGTCTCGTCGAAAGTTCACGTGCTCCCGTGTTGAGCGCGGCGCCCGCAGGGCTTGCCGGCGCGGGCCCGCCGCGCGCGCTGCCCGTCAAGCCCGGACGATGGCTCGTCGCCGCCGACGTGCCTCTCGATCGCTACGGAGAGGAACCGCTCGCCCGCGGGCTGCGCGATCTGGACTGGGTCGGGGCGTGCGCGCTCGCGCACGAGGCGGTCGTGGAGTATCTCTCGCAACGCGGGTCCGTCGTGCCGATGAAACTGTTCACGATTTTCCACAACGACGAGCGGGCGATCGAAGACGTCGCGCGTGCGCGCCGAACGCTCGATCGCGCGTTCCGCAGGATCGCGGGGGCCGCCGAATGGAGCGTCCGTGTTTTTCGATCCTCGAAATCGTCCGACTCGAAAGAACCGTCTGGGACGGTGGAGGCACGTTCGGGAGCCGAATTCCTGCGGGAGAAAAAACGCGCCCGCGATGACGCACGCGCCGCTGCCGCAACGGCGGCCAAAGCGGCCGAGACCGCGCATCGTGCGCTGAAGAAGATCGCGCGCGCGTCAATCTTGAAGCCGCCGGTCGACGGTGAAGCGGGCGCCCGACTGATCATCGACGCCGCGTATCTCGTGCCGGATGCCCGGCGGGCAAAATTCCGGAGCGAAGCGAACCGCCAGGCCAAACAGTGCCGGGCAGCGGGCTGCACCTTGACGCTGACCGGCCCGTGGCCCGCCTATCATTTCATTACATGAGACGGCCGCCACGCACGCCGCCGCTGCCGCGGACGCCGAGGCCGTCGCCCCCGCCTTCGCGGAAGCTGCCGAAGCCACCTCTGCGTCCCAGATATGCCTCGCCGCCTCACGTCAAACGTCCGGAGCCATCGAGCCCGCCGGGGCCGCCTCACCCGACGCACCCTGCGACGCTGGCTCGCGTGCTGGATGAAGGCGATCGAACGCTCCTCGACGTCGTCGACAGCCTTCTCAATCGAGGAGTCATCGTGAACGGCGACGTGTTCCTCGGGCTTGCCGGCGTCGATCTGATTTACCTGCGCCTGTCTGTGCTGCTGTGCGCGGCCGATCGGCTGTTGGGCCGCAAGCGGCCGAGATGACGCCGGCACCGCGTGGCCGCTACGTCTATGCCATTGTCGGTGGGTCCGCGGCGGCGCCCCGCGCACGCGGGATCGGTGGCCGTTCGCTGGTCCGGATCCGCGCCGGCAGCGTGGCGGCGATCGCGGAGCCGATGGATCGACCGCCGTCTGTCGAGGTGGAGCGGCTCCAGGCGCAGGAGCAGCTCGTGCGCCGGCTGGCCAGGCGCCACGCGGCAATCCTGCCGGCCCGGTTCGGATCCCACGCGAAAGACGAACAAGAGCTGCAGTCGATTCTGCGCACGCGCGCCGTGTCGTTCGCGCGAGGCCTTACACGCGTCCGAGGCGCCGAGCAGATGATCCTGCGGCTGTTTTTTCCTGAACCTGTTGCCAAGCTGTCCGGTGTCCAGGCCAAGGCGCGACCCGGTACCGCGTATCTTCGGCGGCGATCCGGCGCCCATATTCCTGCGCTCCAGGCGATCCGTACAGCGCTCGGTCCGCTCAAGATCGTCCGCGATCAGCGGCTCGAGATGCAGGGGGAGTCGCTGACGGTGTTTCACCTCATTCGGCGCGGCAAATCCCGCATGTACGCGACCGCGGTCTTCGAAGCGGTAAGCCGCGAATCGGGCGTGGCTGCAATCGTGAGCGGACCGTGGCCGCCGTACGCTTTTACGCCGGAGGTAACCGAGTGAGCCCGCGACGGTCGCGGCGAGCGCCCGCACGGCGAAAACGCGCACGCACCACGAGGCTACGGCCGGCGCCCGCAAGCAGGCCCATCGACGTCCTCGAGCCGGACCTCGAGGCGATTCGGCGCGAACTGGCCCGCGCGGCCGACGCCAGCGGCCCGCCCCGCTGGAACGCGAATCCGGAAGACGTCCGGCGATCGGTCGTGAAGCTGGTCCTCACGCTCGTCGAGCTGCTCCGCAAATTGATGGAGCGGCAGGCAATCCGCCGCATGGAACAGGGCACGCTGACCGACGACGAAACCGAGAAACTCGGCACGTCGCTCATGCGACTCGAAGAAACCATCCGGGAAATCGGCGCTCAGTTCGATCTGCGGCCCGAGGATCTCAATCTGGATCTCGGCCCGGTCGGAAAGCTAATGTGAGCTACGGCCTGAATTCGTAACATCCGGGCGTCACGAGCAGCCGGCCGTTCGCTGCAAAGAACAGGCTTGTCGGCGACACAGTTCCTGCCGCGCTGAACTGCACCGTCCGCTTCTTTTCCCCGTCGCTGTCATAAACGTAGGTGTACGGGACGGTGAGGGCAATCCAGAGATCACCCGACGGATCGACGGCGGCGGTCCGCACCGTCGGCAGAATGAGCGGCAGCTCGCGGCCTTCGCCCGGGCCGCCGCGTCGTGGCCAGGATGACGGCATCGCGGCGAGCACGCCGTCGAGCTCTGGCCCTTCGATGTGACGCTCGTAAAGCAGCTTGCCCTGCGCGTCGTAGCGCCGGAAGATCGGTATACCCGACTGGAAGACGAAGTAGAACCCGCCTTTCGGATGCGCGAGCGGCGTCCCGACGTTCAGCGCGAGGTGCACGTCTCGATCCGCCTCGTGTCCAGTCGCCCGCAGCAAACCGATCGATCGCAGCGGCGTGCCGGAAAGACCGAACTCCATGAAGAGCGCGCCCGACTCCGGTTGATTCATGAGGATCGATCGGCCGGTGAACTGAAGCGAGCCGAGACCGTTGAGCACGACGCTTCCGAGCGTGATGCGCGGCGCGGCCCGCCCCGGCAGGGCAAAGCCGCCGACACGCGTGCCGTCCGGTCCGAAGAGCTGTACACGTTCGACGTTCTTCGGAGCGTCGGCGACGACGAACATGCCGCCGGGCTCGAGATCGAACGCGGTCGGTTCGATGATCCGGCCTTCCTCCTGGCCGATCTGGACGATCTTCGTCGCTTTGCTGAGCGACTCGTCGACTCGGTACACCGTGTGGGCGCGGCGGTCGAAGACGTAGTGGGTACCGTCGCGCGACTGCTGAAAGTTGATCGGCTCCGCGAAGAGGCCGGCAATGTGCGCAGGCAGGCCACCGGTCGACTTGAGGACTTCAACGCGCGGCTGGCTGGCCACGGCGAGGGCCAGCAGAAGAATACGGACAGCCACCTTTTTTGGCTAGTACCGCGCGGTTTCCAGGATGGCTGTCAGGACGTCGGCAGCCTGCGGCAGGATCGCCTCCTCGAGGTCGGGCGCGTATGCGACGGGGGTGTCGAGCGCCGCGACGCGGCGCACCGGTGCATCGAGGTACTCGAAGAGATCACCAGCTATCCGCGCCGCCAGCTCCGCACCAAAGCCGCACGTCAACTGATCCTCGTGCGCGATGATGACGCGGTTCGTCTGCCGGACGGCTTGCGCGATCCTCTCCCAGTCAAACGGGGCGATCGTCCGAAGGTCCACGATCATGGCGCTGACGCCGTCCTTTTCAGCCTGCTGCGCGGCCAGAAGCGAACGCTGCACGAGCGCGCCCCACGTCAGCACGACGACGTCCGTTCCTTCGCGCCGGACCGCGGACTTGCCGAACGGGATCATGAAGTCCGGTCCCGGATACGTCCCCTTGTTGTACGTCTGGCGGTAGAGGTGCTTATGTTCGAGAAAGAGCACCGGGTCATCGCACCGGATAGCGGTACGGAGCAGTCCCGCGGCGTCCACCGCATTCGACGGGAAGACGATTCGCAGCCCCGGGCAGTGCGCGAAGATGCTTTCGCCGGACTGGCTGTGATACGGCGCGCCGCCGCGGAGATAGCCACCGATCGCCACGCGCACGACCGCCGGACAAGAAAATGCATTGTTCGACCGGTAGCGCAGCATCGACATCTCGTCGCGGAGTTGCATCATCGCCGGCCAGATGTAGTCGAAAAACTGGATCTCGACGACCGGCTTCAGCCCGCGCGTCGCCATACCGATTGCGCGCCCGACGATGTTCGCTTCGGCGAGAGGCGAATTGAAGACGCGGTGGCCGCCGAACGCGCGCTGCAGGCCGTGTGTGACCTTGAACACGCCACCCTTACCCGGGACGTTCTCGAGCGCTCCCTCCCGGCTGCAGTCGGCCACGTCCTCGCCGAAGACGACGATGCGCGGCTCGCGTGCCATCTCGTCTTTCAGGGTCCGATTGATCGCCGCAACCATGGTGTCCGGCTTGCCGTCGGGCGCGGCGGGCGTGTCAAACGATTTCGACGTCGGATCGATGTCGGGCGAGTACACGTAAAGGCTCGCCGTGTCTTTGCTCGGCTTCGTGGCGGCACGGGCCCGCTCTGTCGCGCGGGTGATTTCCGCCTCTACGTCGGCCGCAATCGCCTCGAGTTCCGCGTCGCTGACGAGGCCTTCGCGCTTCAGCAGCGCGGCGAATGATGGAATCGGATCGCGCCTGGCCTCTTCCGCGCGCTCCTCGGCCGTCTTGTAGAGCTTTTCGTCATCCGACAACGAGTGCGAGTACGGGCGGATGACTTTGGCGTGGACGAGCGCCGGCCCCTTCCGCTCGCGCGCGTGCGCGACCGCTTCCCTCATCACCCGATAGCTGGCGAGTAGATCCGTGCCGTCGACGCGGAGAACTCTGAGGCCGGGGAATGACTCGACGACGCGCGAGATGTCGCCGCCCGGCGTCTGCACTTCGACGGGGACGGAGATCGCGTAGCCGTTGTCCTCGACGAGGTAGACGACAGGCAGCTTCCGGACGCACGCCGTGCTCAGCGACTCCCAGAACTCGCCCTCGCTCGTCGTGCCTTCGCCGAGTGATACGTACACGACTTCATCTTTGTGGAACTGCCGCTGGCGTTCAGGGATCGCGTCGTTCCGCTCGTACAACAGTGACGCGTCGGCGCATCCGACGGCCTGGAGACACTGCGTGCCCGTCGGGCTCGACTGCGACACGATGTTGAGCCGCTTGTGCCCCCAGTGCGACGGCATCTGCCGGCCGCCGGAGGCCGGATCGTCCTTCGCGCCGACGGCCGCGAGAAGCATCTCCTCGGCGGTGACACCGAGAGCGAGGCACAACGCGCGGTCGCGGTAGTACGGATAGAACCAATCGTAGCCGGGCCGAAGGACCTGGGCCGCCGCGACGAGCACGGCCTCGTGCCCGGCGCCGCTGATCTGAAAAAAGATCAGGCTCTGATTCTTGAGCTGGATTTCCTTGTCGTCGAGGCGCCGGGAGAGCAGCATCGTGCGGTAAAACCGCAGGAGGTCCTCGCGCGTGAGCCCTTCGCGACCCGCGCGCGGCGCGGTCTCTGTTTTCATGGCCTTTCAGAATTATAGCCTTCCCGGCCCGCGGCTGCCGCGCTTGCGCCCGCATCCAGCCGGCCGCAGATCTGCGTGTATCTGCGTAAATCTGCGGCGATGAGCGTAAATCTGCGGCTATAATCGGCCGCCTTCAACTGCAGAGGCGCTTCCAATGAACACAGCCACCGCAACGCTGCACCGCTGGGACGAGATTGCCCTCGAAAAAGTGACCGAAATGATCTCGCGCAAGCTCGTGACGGGCGAGCGGGAGATGATCGGCCAGATCTATCTGAAAAAGGGGGCCGTGGTCCCCATGCACTCGCACGAGAGCGAGCAGATGACGTACATCCTGCAAGGCGCGCTGAAGTTCTTCGTCGGCGGCGAGGAGATCATCGTTCGCGAAGGCGAAGTGCTGCATATCCCGTCGTGGGTCGAGCACCAGGCCGAGGCGCTGGACGACACGTTCGAGCTCGACGTCTTCAGCCCGATCCGCCAGGACTGGCTCGACCACACGGACAGCTACTTCCATCGCAAATGAGCGGCAATCGGTTCGCGCTCGTCGCAGCCGGGAGCCGCGGCATCGGGCGCGCAGCCGCTGCGGCCCTCGGACGCGACGGTTGTCGCGTCGCGATCTGTGGAAGAGATCGGACGGCGCTCGACGCCGCGGCCCGCGAGATTGCCACCGAGACGGGCGCCGAGATCCTGCCACTCGCCGCCGACGTGTCGCGCCAGGCCGACGTCGAGCGGTTCGTCGAATCGGCGGCGTCGCATTTCGGCGGCCTCGACATCCTCGTCACGAATTCCGGCGGCCCCCGCTCGGCGGTCTTTGACGGGCTGACAGACGACGACTGGCGCGAGGCTGTCGATCTGCTGCTCATGAGCGTCGTGCGGCTGACGCGGAGTGCGCTGCCGCACCTCCGCGCGCGCGGCGGCGGCCGGATCATCTGCGTGACGTCGATTGCGGTGAAGCAGCCCGTGCCCGGACTGATGCTGTCGAACGCGATCCGCGCAGGAGTGACGGGTTTCGCGAAGACGCTCGCGGCGGAGCTCGGGCCGGAACGGATTACCGTGAACTGCGTCGCGCCGGGTTACACGCGAACCGACCGCGTCGTCGAGCTCGCGAACGCCACGGCGAAGCGCGAGGGGATCACGACCGCAGATGTCGATCGGCGCACGCTCGCTGCCGTGCCGATGGGCCGGATGGGCCAGCCGCGCGAGCTCGGCGAGGCGATCGCGTTTCTCGCCTCGGAACGCGCCAGCTACATTACGGGACAGACGCTCGTCGTTGACGGAGGATATGTGAAGGGACTTTTGTAGCGCTTTAGTGGATTCGTTTGTCCCACGGGCCGCGGCCGCCCGAGTAGACGTCGAACTTCTTCCGCAGCCGGTTCATCTTCCACTTGACGTAACGGTACTTGATCTCCGAGGTGAAACCGCCGCGGCCGGCTTTGAGGAAGAGGTACGCCGCCACGAGACCGCCGAGATGCGCGCCGTGCGCCGTACGACTCGTGGACGCCTCGGTCGTGAACAGAAACGCGATGGCGCCGAAAATCATCACCGCATAGCGCGCCGGAACCGGAAAGAGGAAGAACATCAGAATCGGCCGGTGCGGGTAGACCAGCCCGTAGGCGAGCAGCAGACCGTAAAATGCGCCGGACGCGCCGACAGTCGACGCGTTGTACATCTGCTGGTTCAGCAAGCCCAGCAGGAGCATTGTCGCCGCTGCACCCAGGCCCGAGACCGCGTAGAGCTTTACGAAGTAGGGCGTTCCCCACATTCGCTCGAGCTCGACGCCGAACATCCAGATGCCCAGCAGATTAAAAAGGATGTGGAAGACGCCGGCGTGCATGAACATGTACGTCACCGGCTGCCAGAGCCAGCCGCGCTCGTACACATCCGCTGGAGACAGCCAGAGGTACTGGAGTATCGACGGGGCGAACCACGTGACGACGAACGCCGCGATGTTCGACCAGATGATCGCCCGGACGGCCGGGCTCATGCCGCCGGGACCAAACGAGTACGTCACACCGCTGTAGCCGGGATAGCGCGGCATCAGACCATTCTATTCCGCCGGCTCCGACATCGCGACGGCCGCAGGTTGAGGCGGCGTGTGCCCGATCGGTCGGGCCGGCAGCGGCAGCGCGCAGAGCATCGCCGCGATCGGGCCCAGAGATAGCGCAATCAGCGTCGGCTCGATCCCGAACCGATCGGCGGCGAGACCAACGATCGGCACGCTCAATCCGCCGCTGCCCCACGCGAAGCCCATCATCAAGGAGGAAACCGTCGCCGCGCTGACCGGCGCGAGCGCCTGGCCGAAAGTGACGTTCACCGGAAGCGTCGACTGCAAAAAGAAACCGCCAATCGCCAGCATGACTGCAAACGCCCAGCCATCGAGCAGGGGAGCTATGGCGAGAAACGGCGACGCCGCGACGAGCGAGATCATGATCACGCGCTTCGCCCCCCACCGATCGGCCAACGGGCCGCCGAGAAATCCCCCCAGGCCACTGGCGAAAAGATACAGCGCCACCTGCGCGCCAGCGGCGCTTACGCTCAAGCCGCGGCGCGTCAGCATGACCGGTACGAACGTCGCGAACGCCAGTGACGTCAGCGTCCTTAGGACGACGATCGAGTAGAGGCAGGCCAGCGGCTTGAAATACGGCCGGAGCGTGCGGAATCCGCCGCCCGTCCCGTGCTCGGCGGTATCGATGGGCGGAATGCGGCTCGCCGTGATGATTGCGAGCAGCAGACCGGGCGCGGCGACCAGCGGTGTCCAGTGGAGCCCGTGTCGTTCGACGAACGGGGCGAAAAACAACGGGCCCATCGCAAATCCGAGCGACCCGCCCGTGATGTAGACCGACATCGCGAGGCCGGGCCTGTCGCCGCCGAGGCGGTGAGTCAGTGCGGCTCCCGGCGGATGAAACATCGCGCATCCAAACCCGCCCAGCACGAGGATCGCGGCGAGTGTTGATACGGAGCCGGCAAGGCCGATCAGGCTCAACAGCGTGACAGCGATGATGGGACCTGCTCTGAGTAGTACGCGGGGCCGCCAGCGATCGGCGACGTGGCCGAATGCAAGCTGGCAGACCGACGCCGCAATCTGGAAGAGCATGGCTAACGTGCCGGCGGTCCGCAGATCCATCGAGTGGCGCAGGATGAGCAGCGGCAGCAACGGCGCGTAGATGTTTCCGTAGCCGTCGACCATGAAGTGCGTCGCGGCGAGTAGGAGGACGGTCGGATGGAGCGCGCGTCTGGAGATCAAGCCGTACGACCGGTCGCAGCGCGGGGACGCGTCAAACGCTGGAGGCCTCTGCGGAATGCTTCCTCGAATTCGTAAATTCTCAGGATTCGCGCGGCTCCGGCGAGAACGACGATTGCCATGACGATCGCCGAAACGACGCGGATTCCGCGCGGCACCCAGCGCGTCCCGGGAACGATCGTCCAGAGCGCGTACTCGACGCCCCACGCTGCCAGTCCCATTACCGTCGACGCGAGGGTGATCTTGGCAAAGGCCGTCGCCAGCCGGCGCTCATCGAGGCCCCCGAGCCGGCGGCTGAGCAGCGCGAGAAGCACGCCGGCATTGACCAGCGCCGCGAGCGCGGTGCCGAGCGCGAGCCCCAGGTAGCCGAGCATTTGTACGAGCGAAACGTTGAGAACCAGATTGCTGACGATCGCCAGCACGCTGACGAGCACCGGCGTCCTCGCATCGCGCAGCGCGTAGAAAGCGGGCGTGGCGATCTTCACCGCCGAATAGCCGAGAAGCCCCGGCGCGTAGTAGACGAGCGCCCCGGCAGTCGCGATCGTATCGGTCTGGGTGAACGCGCCGCTCTCCAATATCAGCCCGACGATCGGGGTCGCGAGCACGATGAGCCCGACGCACGCGGGGACGTTCAGCATCAGCATCATGCGAAGCCCGAAGGAGATCGTCTGGCGGAAATCGTCGACCGACTTGGTTGCGGCATGGCGCGACATGTCGGGCAGCGCTGCGGTCGCGATCGACACGCCGAAGAGTCCGATCGGAAGGTACATCAGCCTGAACGCGTAGTTCAGCCACGACACCGCGCCAGTTCCCTGCCCGGTCGCGAGCATGGTGTTCACCAGGAGATTGATCTGCGTCGCCGCAATCCCGATCGTTCCCGGTCCCATCAGCACAAGAACTTCACGAAGCGCGGGGTCGCGCAGATCCAGCCGCCACCGGTGACGAAACCCTTCTGCACGAAGCACCGGCCATTGCAGCGCGATCTGCCCGACGCCGCCCAGCAGCATCCCGATGGCGACGCCGTAAATCGGCGGTATTCCGAACCGCGCCGCCAGCGGCGAGATCACAAGCGCGCTGAAGATGATCGCGACGTTGAACATCGCCGGCGACAGCGCAGGCAGGAAGAACCGGCCCAGCGCGTTCAGCATCCCCATCATCGCGACGGCGACAGCCACGAGGGTGAGGAACGGAAACATGATCCGGGTGAGCGATGCGGTCAGGGCGAGCTTCCCCGGCACTTCTTCGAAGCTGCCTGCGTAGAACGTCGAGAGCGGCCAGGCAAACACAATCCCGAGCACGACGATGATGCCGGTGACAATGAGAAGCGCGTTGAGCGTCTGGCTACCGAGCCTGAAGGCGTGCTCTTTCCCGCGCGCTGTCAACTCGCGCGTGAACGTGGGCACGAACGCGGCGCTCATCGCGCCCTCGGCGAAAAGGTCGCGCACGAGGTTTGGAATGCGGGCGGCGACGTTGTACGCGTCCATCGCGTCGCCGGCGCCGAAAAAATGTGCGAGCACGCGATCGCGGACGAGGCCGAGGATCCGGCTCGCAATGGTGGCGATGCCGATGAGGCCGGCGGAACGGGCGAGACGAGTCGTCAAAGGAGGATCGAGCGTACCACAGCGGACAGCGTCCGCTCGTGAACACCGTCCGATCGCGTCACTGTGGGCGGCGAGTGCACGCGACGTGCGTCATCAATACGTTATCTACACATATCGGCTGCACACGATCGGATACCGGCGCGGAATGAATCTGCGTTTAGCTGCGTGAATCTGGGTTAAAGACGAAGGCCCTTGACGGCGTTGCGCGCGCCGGCAAGGGCCTCGCCTGGAGGATGGATGAGAGGCTCTTTCGTGCCTTTCAACCTGATTAGACGGCAGACCCGCCAAAAAGTTTGCTACCTTCGCGTAACTTTCTCGTCACGCGGTCCGTCACAGCCCGGCCTTATCCGCGTTCCAGTTTTCGTCGCACGATTTCATTTACCGCACGGCCGTCGACCGTCGCCCCCGCGAGCTTCGGCATCACCGCCTTCATTACCCGGCCGAGGTCCTTCGCCGACGCGGCGCCGGTCTCCGCAATCGCCTCATCGACCGCGCGCTCGATCGCGGCGGCATCGAGGGGCGGCGGGAGGTAGGTCTCGAGCAGCGCGATCTCGCGCAGCTCTTTGTCGGCGAGATCCTGACGCCCGCCCTTCTGAAACTGCTCGATCGAATCGCGCCGCTGTTTGATCAGCGACGAGACGACCTGGAGCGATTCGGCCCCATCGAGCGGGCGGCCCTTTTCGACCTCCCGATTCATGAGCGCCGCCTTCAGCATGCGCAGCGGGGCGAGCCGGACCTGATCTTTCGCACGCATCGCGTCGGCAATGTCTTTCGTGATTCGGTCGGCGAGCGGTGGATTAGCGGTCAAGGTCCGAGTCTCCAATCGTGACGTGCCAGCCGTCGAGGTCCCGGTAGAAGTCCGGCGGCGGGTCGAACGCGTTGATCTTCGCGACGAGCCGCACCGTCGATCGTACCTGAAAAAAGCCGGAGCGGCGCAGCAGCCGGCGGAACGACGCATGGAGCGCAAACGCCCGGATCTTGTCCGAATCGGCCGCACGCGCCTCGCGATCGATCCACCGCAGCAAGGTCTTGATCGCCCCGTCATCATCGGGGTCGGCCAGCGCATCGACGAGCAGCGTGACGCGGCCGCGCGGCTCCTGCAGGTGGCGATACACCGCGTAGCCGTCCAGCCGCCCCTCCCGCTCGATCGCGACGATCGCATAGCGCACATGCGGGGGTGAGACGAATTTCCAGTTGAGGTACCGCGCGTCGCGCCTGACGGCGAAGGAGAGCTTCGGTGCGATCCGTTCCCAGAGACCGGTGACGCGATCGTCGAACCGCTGCATGAGACGCGCTTCGGCTCTGAGTGGCCGCGACCGGGCGACGACATGAACCAACGGCGAGGCGAGGGCCGAGACGATGCGGTTCGCGGCAGTCGGCCACGTCGGGCGGCGCAGCGCCCGGCGCGTCAGCGGTTTGACGAAGCAGGGCAGGACGCCGATGTCCGGCCACCGCAGTTTGTGGAAGAGCTGCAGCGAGGACTCGGATGGTCCGAGACCAAGTGCGGCGCCGACCGAACGGTCCCATGTGCGGAAGAGCGTTTCGCCGAGCCCCTGTCGCTGGCGTTCCGGCGCGACCATGACGTCGGTCGCCCAGGCGGCGTCGGTCTCACGGCCGCCGACTGTCAGGCGGACCGGCATCGCGGCGCACTGACCTATCACGGCGGTCCCTTCGCGGGCCAACCAAATCAGCGGGCCATCGGACGCGTTGTGAGGGTTGCGAGCGTACTGCCAGTCCCAGCGGAGCCGGCTCGCGTCGGCGGCGTCATGGCCGAACACCCGTCGGTACAGCGCGTCGACCGCCCGGCGGTCGTCAGGCCGGAACCGATCGATCTGCGCCACTAACGCGGAATAGGTTTATTCGGATCCTGAGGCGGCTGCTGCGGGACAGGCACCGGACCGGGCCGCGGCGCCGTCACCGGCGCGAACACCTGTCCCGGCTGTGGCTGCATTTGCTGCATCTGCTGTTGCATCTGCAGCTGCTGTTGCGGCGTCAAGTTGCCAGGCGCCGGCACTTGAACGGGCATCCCCGGTTGCGCCTGGAATCCCGGCGGAAGTACGCGGGTCGGCGCCTGATCGTCGTCCACTTCTTCGTCGCCGTCCTCGCCCTCGACCGGCTGGATCATGGGGGGCGGCGCCTGGAATCTCGGGTTGTTCTGAAAATTGGGCGCCGGCGCAGGTCCGCCAGTCGGACGGCTGGACGCCAGGATGACAACGCGATCGTACTGCGACGCGCCGGCCATTCCGGCGGGACGTGGAGCGGCCAGGTAGCCGCTGGCCGATCGCAGCACGATGTCGAGCGCCTGTACTTCGGGCACGTCGATCAGCCTCAACGTGAGCGGAGCTCCGGTGAGCTTCTCGCCGTTGACAATCCTGGTCTGACCGATACGCGCCCATTCGGACAGGATCGTTCTGAGCGGAACGCTGTCGGCCACGAGCGTGACCCGTCCATTCGCGATCGTGAGCTGGAGCTCTCCCGCGCCGGCGATGGCAGCGCTCGCGAAAAGGAGAGTAGCCGTCGTCATCGCGCAGAGAACGCAGCGCAGTCTGCTCATATCGAAGCCTTCAGTTTAGACAACTATTATAACCCCGCTGGCCTGCCTGACCCCGGGTTGACAGCTCGCCCATTCAGCGAGCTCTGAAGTGGTCGATGACGGACCGTAGAATCTCGTCGAGCTGAACGCGCGGCTGATAACCGATGAGCTGAGTGAGCTTCGATAGGTCGGGAACCCGCCGCGGCATGTCCTCGAATCCCTGCTCGTACGCCTCGTCGTACGGGATCGTGACGATGTTCGAGGTGCTCCCGGTGAGGTGTTTGATTCTCTCGGCCAGTTCGAGGATCGTGATCTCCGCGCCGTTACCAATATTGAAGACGTCGCCCACCGCGCGAGGCTCCTGCATCAACGCGACGAGCGCCGCGACCACGTCAGCCACATGGGTAAAGCTGCGAGATTGAGATCCATCTCCGAAGACAGTAATAGGCCGGCCGGCCAGCGCTTGCTGAACGAACGTGGGAATCACCATGCCGTAGCGGCCGGTCTGCCGCGGCCCCACCGTGTTGAACAGCCGAACGATGACGACGGGCAGCTTCTTCTCTTTCCAGTAAGCGAGCGCGAGGAACTCGTCGATCGCCTTGCTGCAGGCGTATGCCCAGCGATGCTTGGCAGTCGGTCCGAGCACGAGATCCGCATCCTCGCGGAAGGGGACGGCGGTGTTCTTGCCGTAGACCTCCGACGTCGATGCAATCACCACGAGCTTCTTTTTTTTGTTCGCGTGCTTGAGCACCACCTCGGTACCGTGCACGTTGGTCTCAATCGTGTGTACCGGCGCCTCGACGATCAGCTTGACCCCAACGGCGGCGGCGAGATGAACGACGGTGTCGCACTGGTCGATGTGTTCCGCCAGGAGTGGCTCGTTCGAGACGCTGTCGATCGTGTAGTGGAACCTCGGTTCGCCCTTCAAGTGCACGATGTTGTCCATCGAGCCAGTCGACAGGTTGTCGAGCACGAAGACTTCATGGCCAGCCGCGAGCAGCGCCTCGGCGAGGTGCGAGCCGACGAAGCCGGCTCCTCCCGTGATCAGAACGCGCATACCAGCCTGGCGATCTCGTCGACGTCACGATCGAGGATTGAAGGATGCAACGGCAGCGACAGCATTTCGCTAGCGGCCCGCTCCGCGTGCGGGCACGAGGCTGGCGCCCACTCGGCCAGTGCAGGCTGTTTTGGAATCGCCACGGGATAGTGCACGAGCGTCTCGACGCCCGCGGATGCGAGATGTGCCTGCAGGTAATCCCGCGTACCCGTGGCGCCCGGCTCCAGCCGGGCCTCGGCGGAAGGGCACCTCACGACGAACAGATGATACACATGCCCTCGGTCGTGCTCGGGCGGAACAGAGACGCGCGTTGTGTTCGAGAGCGCCGAGCGATACCGCTCCGCGAGCGCCCGCCGGCGATCGGTCCACGCGCGGAGGAAGGGCAGCCTCGCGCGGAGAATGGCCGCCTGTATTTCGTCGAGCCGCGAATTCACTCCCGGCTCCTGATGGTGATAGCGATCGACCTGCCCTCCATTCCGCAGCCGTCGAACTCGCGACGCCAGCGTTGGATCGTTCGTCACTACCATTCCGCCGTCGCCCAGCGCGCCGAGGTTCTTCGTCGGATAGAAGCTGAAGGCCCCGGCGGCGCCGAACGAGCCCACGGGCCGGCCGCCGCACGTCGCGAGGTGCGCCTGGCAGCAGTCCTCGACAATCGCGAGGTTGTGCCGGCCGGCGACGGCCGCGAGCGCCGGCATGTCCGCCGCCTGGCCGTACAGGTGAACAGGCACGATCGCTGTCGTTCGTGAGGTGACCGCGGCAGCGGTCGCCGCGGGATCGAGTGTCATGCGCGAAGGATCGATGTCGGCGAAGACCGGACGCGCACCTGCCATGACGATCGCCAGCGCCGAATAGGTGGCCGAAAGAGGGGAGGTGATGACCTCGTCACCGGGCCCGACGCCCGCGGCGCGCAGGGCCAGGGCGATCGCGTCCGTGCCGGTGCCGACACCGGCGGCATCGGTCATTCCGCTGGCAGCGGCGAACTCAGTCTCGAACGCTTCGAGCTCGGGGCCCAGGATGAACCACCCCCGCGCAACCACGCGATCGATCGCCTCTCGCACCGCGGATGCGTCCTCACCGGGCTTGAGCTGGAGGAAGGGAATGCGCGCGCTCATTCCGCTGCGGCCGGATCGTCGACGTAGCGGGCGAGGTGCTCGCGGTAGAACGCGACCGACCGGGCGAGCCCCTCGCGGAGGCTGA
Organism: Vicinamibacterales bacterium; assembly: GCA_036258175.1. Taxonomy (GTDB): domain Bacteria; phylum Acidobacteriota; class Vicinamibacteria; order Vicinamibacterales; family 2-12-FULL-66-21; genus DATAEE01. The sequence goes on along the minus strand of DATAEE010000190.1, from coordinate 46,121 downwards.
CGGACGGCCGCCAGCCGGTCAGGCGCGCAAGTTTCGAGGAATCGGCGTAGAAGCTGCCGATGTCGATGATCTTCTTGTCGGGCGGCCAGTCGACGAAGCGCACCGAACCTGATCCTGCAACGTCGATCAGGAGCGCGACGAGATCGCGGTGGCTGATCGGCGCATCGCCGCCCACGTTGAACACGTCGCCATTACAGGCGTCCATCGCTCCGGCTCGCAGGAATGCGTCGGACACGTCGTCAACGTAGACGAAATCGCGAAGCTGGGAACCGTCGCCGTACACCTGGATCTCGCGTCCTTCCACAGCCAGCCGGATGAACCATCCGATGAATCCCTGACGATCGTGCTTGATCAGCTGTCGCGGTCCGAAGACGTTGGTGAGACGCAGCGAGCAGGCGCGCACGCCGAACACGTTGTTGTAGACGAGGTGGTAGTACTCGCCGGCAGCCTTGTTGATGCCGTTGATATCCGTCGGCCGGACCAGATGGGTCTCGTCCACAGGGAGCCGTTCAGGACGGCCGTACACCTGCCGCGTTCCGGCAAAGACCATCTTCACCTTGCGATTGTGGCGGCGGCAGGCCTCGAGCATCGTCAACTGGCTGCGGCAGTTGATCTCCAGGTCGGTATGCGGATCGGTCATGCTGTCGATGTGACTGACCTGCCCCGCCAGGTTGAAGATGACCTCACGGTCCTGCACCAGGTAGTTCATCGTGCTTCCCTGGCGCACGTCGGCGACATTGACCCGCACCCGGTCCTCGATGCCCGCGATGTTGAAGAGATTCCCGCCGTAGTCCGGGATTAGCGAATCGACGAGCAGGACGTCGGCACCGAGATCGACCAGCCGCCGCGCGAGATTGCTGCCGATGAAGCCGAGGCCGCCGGTGACGAGCACGCGGCGCCCTCGGTAGAACCCGAGATGGTCGATCACGAGGGGTTCTTGCCGCGGTCGCTCGCGACGGCCGTCGGCGACAGGTTCGTACGATCTCGCAGGTGCTCGCGCCGCACGACGAGCGCCAGCCACAGCTTCAGCACGTCAACGGCCGTGCGTCCGATCCGCCGGAAGTTGAAGAACTGCGAGCGCCCGTACGCGCGATGGAAATGGTGAACCGGCACCTCGGCGATCGCGACGCCGGCGTCGTGGATCTTCTTCATCATCTCGAGGCAGATGACGCCGCTGTTCTTCTCGAGACGGACCTGGTCGAAAATCGAGCGGCGCATAAGACGGAAGTCGCAATCGACGTCGCGGACCCTCAAGCCGAACGCGAGCTTGACCGTATGGTGGTACAGCCGGCCGATCACGATCCGGTGCCACGGATCCGATCGGCTGATCTTGTAGCCGTTAACCAGATCGACATCAGGCGTCAGGCGGTGCCAGAGCAGCTCCAGCTCCGCGGGGTCGTACTGTGCGTCGCCATCCGTGTAGAAGATCAGTTCTTTCCGCGCCGCTTCGAATCCGCTCCGCAGAGCGCCGCCGTATCCACGATTGCGTTCGTGATGAATGATACGGAGCTCGGGATACAGCCGCGCCAGCTCGTCGAGGATCGAAGCCGTCCGGTCTTTACTGCCGTCGTTGACGACAATGACCTCGAAGTCAGGCGTCAGCCGGCGCGCCGTCTGGACGGCCGTGACGACCATGCTTGCGATGGTCCCGCTATCGTTGTACGCCGGAAAGAAGACTGAGAGACCCGCTGCCGCTGGCATCGCGCGCGTGGCCATGTCCAAAGGGCTAAACGGTAGCACGCGGCGACTTACCCGGCAAGGATCGCAGGCGCAGCCGCCACGGTGCGATGAGCGACTCGACGAGGACCCTGCGGGACAGTTTCGACTGACCCTCGCGTCGTTCGATGAAGATGATTGGCACCTCGCCGATCCGGCAGCCGCGCCGCGCTGCCTCGAACAGGGTCTCGACGAGAAACGAATAACCGTCAGAGATGACTTCGCCCAGCGGGATCCGGGCCAGTGCCTCGCGGCGCCAGGCCCTGAACCCGCTCGTGCAGTCACGCGCTGAGAGTCCCGTCACGGCGCGGATGTAGCCGTTGGCCGTCGCGCTCAGCACGATCCGCCGCAGCGGCCAGTTCACCACACTGATGCCGTTCAGATACCGCGACCCGATGACCAGATCGTGAGACTCGGTCGCCGCGACGAGGGCGGGGAGATGATCGGGATTGTGGGACAGATCGGCGTCCATCTGGCAGATGACGTCCGCGGTTCCCTCCGCCAGCGCACGCTGCATCCCATCTACGTAAGACCGTCCAAGGCCGCGGACGCCTTGCCGGTGCACCACGTCGAGCCTGCCCGGCCACTGTCGCGCAAGCTCTTCAGCGAGCTGGCCCGTTCCGTCCGGCGACGCGTCGTCCACGATCATCAGGCGGTAGCCTTCACGACCGAGGATCGCGGGAACGAGCTGTGGCAGGTTCTCCCGCTCGTTGTAGGTCGGAACGATGACCAGGATATTCACGAACGGCCTTCACGGAGCGCTGATATCTGCTCCGACACGAGCGCGACAAGGAAGACGACGACGGAAAAAAGGATGAGAAGAACCGACGAATTCGTGACGTGGCTCTGCGTCAGGATCGTCCAGATGGCATAACCAGCCCCAACGGCGAATGATACAGCGCTAATCGGCAGAAAGATGCGCATGGGGCTGAAGATCGTGATGACGCGGACGAGAATCAGAAAAAACTTCAGGCCATCTCGACTCGTGCGGATGTTCGACGACCCGACGCGCGCCGCAGCAGTGGCCGGAACGAACGTCACGTTGTAGCCGGCCTTCAAGAACGCAAGCGTCGTTGTCGTCGGAGTGGAGAATCCATTCGGCAGGAGATGCAGGAACTCCCGCAGGTACTCTCGTCGGGCGCCGCGCAGGCCGGACGTCAGATCCGGAATGTCCCGGCCGGTCAGGTACGTTGCGATCCAGTTCAGCCCGGCATTGCCGATCCGCCGGACGACCGTCGCGTGGCTCGAAGGATCGCGCGCGCCGACGACGAGATCGTACTCGCCGAGGTTCGGGATCACGTTCAGCGCATCCTCGACGCGGTGCTGACCGTCCGCGTCCAGGATCAGGATGTACTCGCCCGTCGCCTGACGCACGCCGGTCTTGACCGCCGCGCCATTTCCTTTGTTATACGGGTGCCGGATGACGCGGGCGCCTGCCGCGGCCGCCCGCGGCCCCGTCTCGTCGGCCGACCCGTCATCGACCACCAGGATCTCGCGCCAGCCGGCGGCGCGCGCGAGCGCCGAGACGACGTCCGCGATGACCGCTGCTTCGTTGTAGGCGGGGATGACGATCGACACCGCATCGGGCTGAGCCATCAGGTGGCGAATCGGAAGTTGATCACGTCGCCGTCCTGGACGACGTAGTCCTTTCCCTCCAGGCGCAACTCGCCGTGGTCGCGGCAGGCGGCGATCGATCCCCGTGCGATGAGATCCTCGTACCGCGCCACCTCCGCGCGGATGAAGCCGCGCGCAATGTCGCTGTGGATCTCGCCGGCCGCCAGCTGCGCCGCGGTGCCGCGCGGGATCGACCACGCCCGGCACTCGTCTTCACCGACGGTGAAGAACGAGATGTAACCGAGCAAATCGTAGCTTGCGCGGATGACGCGATCCAGTCCGGACTCGGCGAGCCCCAGGTCGGCGAGAAACGCGGCGGCGTCTGCCGCGTCGAGCCGGCCGATCTCCAGTTCGATCGCGGCGCAGACGACGACTTCGCGGATGTTCGCCGCCTCGCCGCCCATCGTCGTCAGGATCGATTGAGCAGGGCGGTCGGCGCGGTTCGCTCCGAGGTCAGCTTCATCGACGTTCAATACCAGCAGGAGCGGCTTCGCGGAAAGGAACTGAAAGCCGCGCAGGCGCTTCAGATCGGCCGGAGCCAGCTCCAGGCCGCGCAGCGGGCGTCCGGCCTCCAGCGTTTCCCGGCAGAGCGTGACGATCTCCTGCTCTTTGCGCAGCTCAGGGGACGCGCCCTTTTTGAGATCTTTGTCGAGCCGCTCGAGTCGGCGCTCCGCGACGCCGAGGTCGGCGAGGATCATTTCTTCCTCCATTGCGCGGGCGTCCCGCGCCGCATCAATGGAGCCCTTCGGATGAGGGACGTCTTCGGCCCGGAACAATCGAAGGACGTGGACGAGCGCGTCGGCATTGCGAAACGGCGCGACGTCGAGCAGCGATTGCGCCGTCCCGACGCGCGCGGCCGCCAGGTCGGCGAATTCGACGGTCGCGGGGGTCCGCTTCTTCGGGTTGAACAGCGCGGTCAGCCGATCCAGGCGCTCGTCCGGGACCCGCGACACGCCGACGTTTGCGTCCGCTTTCTGACCGGGACGTGGAGCGCCGTGGGCGCTCGTGAGCAGCTGGAAGAGAGTGGACTTGCCGACCGAGGGGAAACCTAGCAGACCTGCGCGAAGCATCGAACTGCGCATCGTAGCACGCAGTAGCCCGGCGTCCGGTGGCCTTCGCCGGTTTGTTCGCCCGGCGAAAATTCAGCGTAGCCCACTGTACATCTGGATTTTGCAATTGACACGGCCGAGAACCATCTTTAGACTCCCCGTGGTCCAGCGTGGAGTGAAGTGGACTAACACTCGTGCTTCTGGGGAATTACGCCGCCAGAATCGATGACAAGGGGAGGCTCAAGATCCCCAACGCCTTTCGAGCTCTCGTTCAGAAGGAGCATGGCTCCGATCTCTTCGTGACGAGCGTGACGGGCGAGTCGGTGAGGCTCTACCCGATGGCAGTGTGGAAGGAGATCGAGGAAAAGCTCTCGCGGGTCCCGACCACCCACCCCGCGCGGCAGAAGTTCTTCGATCGGGTGAGCTACTTCGGTCAGGTGACGTCGTTCGACGGTCAGGGTCGAGTCCTGATCCACACCCGGCTCCGCGACTCGGCTGGTATGACCGGCGACGTGGACGTGCTCGGTCAGCACAAGTACCTCGATGTCTGGAATCACGAGCGCTTTCTCGCGAAGCTCCAGCGCGATCCGTTCAGCGACGACGATGCACGCGCGCTGTCGGAATTCGGGATCTAACTCTATATGGCGCTGCATGAGCCGGTCATGGTCGCCGAAACGGTCGAGACGCTCGCGCCGGGCCGCGGCGGCCTCTACGTCGACTGCACGGTCGGGCTGGGCGGACATGCGCGCGCCATCCTGGAAGCTGGCGGCACCCGCTTGATCGGGCTCGATCGAGACCCGGACGCCTTGGCGCATGCTGCCGCAGCCCTGGCGCCGTATGCGGATCGCGTCGAGCTGGTGCATGCCGACTATCGCGACACCGAATCGATCTTCGCGGCGCGCGGCATCGCCGAAGTCGCTGGTGCGCTGGCGGATCTCGGCGTGTCGTCGATGCAACTCGACGGAGCGGATCGCGGCTTCAGCTTCCGGCGCGACGAGCCGCTCGACATGCGGATGGACCAATCGCAGGGGCGGACGGTCGCCGATCTCCTTGCGGATGTACGGGAGGAAGAGCTCGCGGACGTTATTTATCAGTTTGGCGAGGAGCGTTACGCGCGGCGGATCGCCCGCGCGATCGTCACCGCGCGCCGGACGGCGCCCATCGTCCGGACAGGTCAGCTTGCTGCAATCGTCAGGCGTTCGATTCCGTCGCGTGGACACCAGCGCATCGATCCCGCAACGCGCACGTTTCAGGCGCTGCGGATTTGGGTGAATCGCGAGCTCGAGGGACTCGATCTGTTCCTCACCAGCGTGACACACCTGCTTTCCATCGGCGCACGCCTGGTCGTGATCAGTTTTCATTCTCTCGAGGACCGGATCGTCAAACAGACGTTCCGCGCCCTCGCGCGGGGCGCCGCGCTGCGGTTGCTGACGAAGCGGCCGCTGGTGCCGTCCGATGAGGAAGTGGCGCGGAATCCGCGGGCGCGCAGTGCGAAGCTGCGCGCGATCGAGAGGTTCGCGTGAAAGCGATCGATTTCGAATACGCCGTCCGGAAGGACGTCCGCAACAACCCGATCGTCCGCGAAGTGGACGAGGAGCGCCAGCGTGAGCTCTGGCGCTCGGTTGGCATCGGCGTCCTGCTCGGAGGGCTGCTGCTGTTTTCCGCCTGGCAGCATTTCGAGCTGCTGCGCCACGGTTACCGGATCGAGCGCATGCAGCAGGAGCGCGCAGCCGAGGAGGAGATCCGGCGGCATCTGACCGTGGAGATCGAGACGCTCCAGGATCCGAAGCGCATCGAGTCGCTCGCGATCAAAAAACTGCGGATGGTGCCGCCCGTCGAGGGCGAGGCCGTAGTCATCGAACGGGTCCCGGCGCCGGATCCGCCCGACAAGTCCATCGTTGCGTCCAGGTGACGTCGCGGGGGCCCTTGTGAACGACATCAAAACTGCACCCCCGCCGCCGGTTCCCTGGCGCTCGACACTTCGCGCGCGGATTGCCGTAGCCGCCGTCCTGTTCGGAGTGTGGGGCTTGAGCATCGAAGCGCGCCTTTTTTATCTGCAGGTCGCGCAGCACGACGAGCTGATGGCCCGCGCCGAGCGGCAGCAGCTGCGAACTATCGAAGCGCCTGCGAAACGCGGCGAGATCGTGGACCGGGACGGCCACATTCTCGCTTACAGCGTCGACGCGGAGTCGGTCTATGCGGTCCCTGCGGAAATCTCGACGCCGGACCAGACCGCCACGCGGCTGTGCGCCGTGCTCGAAGAGTGTTCCGCTCGCGATCGACGCGCGCTGGTGGATCGACTGTCGCGCCAGCGGGCGTTCGCGTTCGTCAAGCGCCAGGTGGCGCCGGACGAGGCGCGCGAGGTCGCCAGGCTCGGCTTGGAGGGCGTCGGCTTCGTCAAAGAAACGCGCCGCTATTACCCCAAGCTGGACCTGGCTGCGCATCTGCTCGGATATGTCGGCACTGACGGCCAGGGACTACATGGCGTCGAAGCGGCGTACGACTCCGTCATACGCGGACGGCCGGGACGCGTACTGATCCAGACGGATGCGCGGCGTCACGCCGTCACGAGCCGCATCGAGCGACCGCCAACCGCCGGTGCGACCCTCGAGCTCACGATCGACCAGTACATTCAGCACATCGCGGAGCGCGAGCTGCGCGCCGGGATCGAGGAGCACCACGCCGCCGGCGGCACCGTAGTCGTCATGCAGCCGGCGACGGGCGAGATTCTGGCGCTTGCGAACTGGCCGACGTTCAACCCGAATGCGTTCAATCGCTCGCCCGCGGCGCATCAGCGCAACCGGGCGATCCAGGAAATCTACGAGCCGGGCTCGACGTTTAAGATCGTCACGTCGGCGGCGGCGATCGAAGAGTCGGTGATGGCGCTCGACGCGCCGATTGACGTCAGCGCGGGCATGATCCGCTTCGGGTCGCGACAGATCGACGACGTGCACACTTACGGCACGCTCTCGTTTACCGACGTAATCGTCAAGTCGAGCAACGTGGGCGCCGTGAAGATCGGGTTGCGGCTTGGTCCGGAGCGTCTCAGCCGCTATGTGCGGCGGTTCGGCTTCGGCGAGACGCTCGCGCCCGACTTCCGCGGTGAGAGTCCGGGAATCGTGTGGCGGCCTGAGACATTGAATGACAGTGCACTGGCGTCCGTGTCGATGGGTTACCAGATCGGCGTGACGCCGCTGCAGATGGCGTCGGCAGTGAGCGCGATCGCGAACGGGGGCGAGCTGCTGCAGCCGCGCATCGTGCGCGCGGTCATTCGCGACGGACAGCGCATTGCCACGCCGCGCCAGGTTTTGCGCCGCACGATCAAACCAGAAACGGCGGCGGCGTTGACTGGAATCATGGAGGCCGTCGTCGAGCGAGGCACCGCTGAGACTGCACAGCTTGCCGGTTATCAGGTCGCCGGGAAGACCGGCACAGCCAGCATGCTCATCAACGGCAGGTACTCGCACAGTGAGTTTCACGCCTCGTTCGTGGGCTTCGTGCCGTCGCGCAAACCGGCGATCACCATCCTCGTCGTGATTGATGCGCCGCACGGCAAGGGCTACTACGGCGGCGTGGTTGCCGCGCCGATCTTCAAACGGATCGCCGAAGCGGCACTTCGTCAGCTCGGCGTGCCGCCGACGGTCGATCCAATGCCGGCCGTCATCGCCGCGCGCGGACCGGCCACGCCGGAAGCTGCGCGTCCTGCCGTCGCTCGGCCCACCGCAGTCATTGCCGCAGGCCCGCGCGTCGCAGCGCACGGTCTGATGCCCGACCTCCGCGGTCTGAGCGCGAGGGAAGCGCTCCGGACCCTGGCGCAGATGGGTCTGGCCGCGCAGGTCACTGGCGACGGGTTCGTCATCGATCAGCGGCCTGAGGCAGGCGCCACGCTGGAGCGCGGCGATACCTGCACACTGAAGCTCCAACGCGTCGTCCCCGCGTCAGCGTCGATCCGGGGCATCTCACCGTGACCCTCGCCGACGTCGTATCGATTGCCGGCGACCAGTCGGCGCAAGCGGCGGGACGACAAGAGCTGCAGCGGACCGTGACGCAGGTCGCGTACGACTCGCGACAGGTCGTTCCAGGCGCCGTCTTCGTCGCAATGCGTGGCCAGAAGGCAGACGGCCTGGCGTACGCACGGCAAGCGATCGATCGCGGAGCCATCGGCGTCGTGTCAGAGTCGCCCGCACCGGGGGATCTCGCGGACCGCGGCGTCCTCTGGATTCGCACGACCGATGCCCGCCTGGCGCTGGCTGAGTTGGCCTCCCAGCACTACGGCCACCCGTCACGGGAGCTGCTGCTCGTCGGCATCACGGGCACGAACGGCAAGACGACCACTGCTTATCTCATCGCCTCGATTTTCGATCGTGCCGGCGTGCCGTGCGGGCGGATCGGCACGATCGGCTATCACCTTCCCGGTCGATCCGAGTCAGCGAAGAGCGAAGATCGGGACGCGTCGCGGACGACGCCGGAAGCGCCCGATCTTCAGGCGATGCTGCGCGAGATGGTGAGCCGCGGCGCGGGCGCGTGCGCGATGGAGGTCTCGTCGCATGCGCTGGCGCTTCGGCGCGCCGACGGCCTTCGCTTCTCGGCGGGGATTTTCACGAACTTGACCCGCGACCACCTCGACTTCCACCAGGACATGGAGTCGTACTTCGCGGCGAAGAAGCGCCTCTTCGAGATCCTGCCGGAAGGTGCGCCCTCGGCCGTCAACCTCGACGACCCGCGGGGAGCGGCAATCGCCGCAGCGGCGTCACGCCCGGTGACCTATGCGATCGATCGCCCGGCGGACGTGACGCCCGGGCCGCTCGCGCTGTCGCTCGAGGGCCTGTCGTTCGACGCGCGGACGCCGCGCGGCACACTCCGTCTGCGATCGCCGCTGGTCGGACGGCCGAACGCCTACAACATTCTCGCCGCGGTGACGACGGCGGTGGCGCTCGACGTGGCGCTCGGCGCGATCGAAGAGGGCATTGCGGCGCTGAAGCAGGTTCCCGGCCGGTTTCAGGTGGTTTCGGGTCCTGGCGATGACGTCCGGGTCGTCGTCGACTATGCGCACACCGACGATGCGCTGAAGAACCTGCTCGAGACCGCGCGGCCGCTTGCCGGCGGCCGGATCATCACTGTTTTTGGCTGCGGCGGCGATCGCGACACGACCAAACGTCCGCTGATGGGCGCCGTCGCCGCGCGGCTCAGCGATCTCGTCGTCGTCACGTCCGACAATCCGCGCTCGGAAGATCCGGAGCGCATCATCGACGACATCAAGCGCGGACTGGTGCCGGCGCGCGTGCCCTGGCTGGCGATCGTCGATCGCGCCGAGGCGATCGAGCGCGCCGTCCGAGAGGCGCGCCCGGCCGATCTCGTACTCGTCGCGGGCAAGGGGCACGAAACGACGCAGACGATCGGCAGCCGGGTCCTGCCGTTCGACGATGCGGACGTCGCCCGTGCGGCGCTCGTGCGGCGGCGCACCGGCTCGCATGTCAGGTGAGCCGGTTGCGGTAACCGCCGGCGAGCTGGCAGAGGCGGCGGGAGGACGGTTGATTGGCGGAGACGGCGGACGCGTGATTGGCGGCATTTCAATCGACTCGAGGACGGTTGCGCCGGGTGACCTCTTCTTCGCCATCCGCGGCGAGCGATTTGACGGACACGCGTTCGTCGGCGCGGCCTTCGAACGTGGCGCCGCCGGTGTTGTCGTCAGCGACACGGCCGCCGCGGCGCGGGGCCCCGAAGGTGCCATCGTGGTCCTGGTGGACGACACGACGGCCGCTTTACAGGCCCTGGCGCGGCACGTGCGCCGCGCCTCCGGCGCGAAAGTCGTCGCCATCACCGGAAGCGCCGGCAAGACGACGACCAAGGAAATCGCGGCCGAGTTCCTTTCGAGCCGGTACCGCGTGTTCCGAAACAAGGGGAATTTGAACAATCACATTGGCCTGCCGCTGTCGCTGCTCGAGCTGCGCGGCCGGCCGGAGGTCGCGGTCGTCGAACTTGGTATGAACCACGCGGGGGAGATCCGGACGCTGGTCGGCATCGCGGAGCCGGACGTACGCGTGTGGACCAACGTCGGCGACGCCCACATGGGATTCTTCGCGTCGGCCGACGCCATCGCCGATGCCAAGGCGGAGATCCTCGAGCAGGCCCGGCCCGCGGACGTGCTCGTGGCCAATGCGGATGACGAGCGCGTGATGGCGCACGCGCGGCGATTCACGGCCAAGGTCGTGACGTTCGGCATCGATCAGGAAGCCGACGTGCGGGCGGCAGACGTCACCGATCATGGCGTGGACGGGACGTCGGCGTGGCTCATGACGAATCATGGCGAGGCGCGGATCGAAACGCCGCTTGTCGGGCGCGGGAATCTCGCGAACATTCTGGCGGCTGCCGCCGTCGCGCTCAAGGCGGACGTGCCACTCGCCGAAATCGTCGCGCGCGCCGCAACCCTGGCGCCGGCGCCTCGCCGGGGCAAGGTCCTCCGGCTGCCCGGCGGCGTCACGGTTCTCGACGACTCCTACAACTCCAGTCCGGCCGCGCTGCGGCGCGCGCTCGAGACGCTGAAGAGCACGACGGGCCGAGCGCGGAAGGGCGCGATTCTCGGAGAGATGCTCGAGCTCGGCGACCATGCGATCCGTTTGCACCGTGCGTGCGGCGAAGCGGCGGCCGCGGCCGGTCTCGCGTGGCTGGTCACCGTCGGCGGCGCGCCGGCCAATGCGCTCGGAGAGGCCGCGGTGATCGCCGGTCTACCTGCTGCCTCCGTCCGGCACGCGGCGACGTTGGCCGAAGCGGCCGAGATCGCGTTGTCGTTTGCCCGGCCGGGGGATCTCGTACTCGTAAAGGGATCGAGAGGCATCGGCGTCGATCGCGTCACCGACCGGCTCGAGGAGGCGTTCGGCTGATGCTCTACCACCTCCTCTATCCGCTGCACACCGAGTTCTCGGTGCTGAACGTGACGCAGTACATCACGTTCAGGACGGCGGCGGCGAGCCTCACCGCGCTCCTCATCAGCTTCGTCATGGGACCCTGGATGATCCGGCGCCTTCGAGATTTCCAGATCGGACAGGTGATCCGTCACGACGGCCCGGCCACACACCGCACCAAGGCGGGAACGCCGACCATGGGCGGGCTCTTGATTCTGAGCGCAGCGCTAATTCCGACATTGATGTGGGCGGACCTGACCAACCCGTACGTCTGGATTGCGGTTATCTCGACCGCGGCGTTCGGAGCGGTCGGCTTCATGGACGACTACCTGAAGGTGACGCGTCGATCGCACCACGGCTTGTGGCCGCGGTACAAGATGCTCGGCCAGATCATCATTGCCATCGGCGTCGGGCTGATCCTCGTCGCCCTCGCGTCTGAGCAGCCGCCGCTCTACAACACGCGGTTGATTTTTCCGTTCTTCAAACGGCTGATTCCGGATCTCGGTTGGCTCTACGTTCCCTTCGCCGTGGTCGTCCTCGTCGGCGCGACGAATGCGGTGAACCTGACCGACGGCCTCGACGGATTGGCGATCAGCGTGTTTGCGGTCGCTGCCGCGGCGTTCACGGCGCTGGCGTACGTGTCGACTCACCGCGTGTTCGCCGAATATCTCCTGCTGGTGCGCCTGCCGCTCCCCGCCGCCGATCTGACGATCTTTTGCGGTGCGCTGTTCGGCGCGAGTCTCGGGTTTCTCTGGTTCAACTCGTACCCGGCCGAGATTTTCATGGGGGACGTCGGCTCTCTTGCGCTCGGCGGCGCGCTCGGCACCGTCGCCATTCTGATCAAGCAGGAATTGCTTCTCCTCTTCGTCGGCGGCGTCTTCGTCATCGAGGCGTTGTCAGTGATCATCCAGGTCGGATCGTTCAAGCTCACGGGGCAGCGCGTTTTCAAGATGGCGCCGCTCCATCATCACTTCGAGTTGGTCGGATGGAGTGAACCGAAGGTGATTACGCGGTTTCTGATCGCCGCGATCATCTTCGCGCTGTTCAGCCTTACGACGCTCAAGCTGCGGTAGCGGGCCGCAGATGGACCCAGATAGGTAGATGGGCACGAGTGAGAAATTCGACGTGAGAGGACGGCGCGTGGTCGTCGTCGGCGCCGCGCGAAGCGGCATCGCGGTGGCCAATCTGCTCGTCTCGCGTGGCGCCCTGGTCACGCTGACCGACACACGCCCGGCGATACAAGACGAGAGCGCGCTGCGGTTGCGTGGCGTTGTACTCGAGCTGGGCCGCCACCGGCTCGAGACGCTGACGGGCGCAGATCTCATCGTTCTCAGTCCAGGCGTTCCGCCACGGCAACCGGTCCTCGACGCGGCTCGCGCGGCGGGAGTGCCGGTCACCGGCGAGCTGGAGCTGGCCTCCCGGTGGCTCCCCGGCCGCATCGTCGCCATCACCGGAACGAAAGGGAAATCGACCACGACGACGTTGACCGGGCGGATGTTCGAGGCAGACGGCCGCCGCACACGTGTAGGCGGCAACATCGGGCTTGCGCTCAGCGCACAGGTGGACGATTCCACTCCCGACACAATCCACGTCGTCGAGGTCAGCAGCTTCCAGCTCGAGATGACGGAACGGTTTCATCCGTGGATTGCCGCGCTCTTGAACTTTTCGCCTGACCATCTCGATCGCCATGCATCGGTCGAGGAGTACGCGGGCGCGAAGGCGCGGATCTTTGCGAACCAGACGCCCGCCGACTGGGCGGTCGTCAATGCGGACGATGCTCCGGCCCTCGAGCTGTCGGCCGCGTCGCCGGCCAAACCCTTCCGATTCAGCATGCGCGGCGATCTGCGGGGTCAGCGCGAGGGGGTCGTCATCGCAGGCGATCTCATCGTTCACCGAACGAGCGAAGGGGACGTGCCGCTCGTGCCGCTGACGTCGGTGCGGCTGCTCGGACAGCACCTGCTCAGCGACGTTCTTGCCGCCGCCTCGATTGCGCGCATTGCGGGCATCGCGCCCGAGGCGATGACCCGTGCCGTCGAAGGGTTCACGGGGCTGGAACACGCGCTCGAACCCGTCGGCGAAGCAGGCGGCGTGCGGTTCGTCAACGACTCGAAGGCGACCAACATCGCTGCCGCGCGGCTCGCGATCGAAAGCTTCGACCGCGGACTCGTCGTGATCCTCGGCGGGAAGTTCAAGGGTGGGGATTTCCGCGATCTGCGCGGGCCTCTCGCGTCGCGCGCCGACGCCGTGGTGGCGATCGGTGAGGCTGCGGATCTCGTCGTCGAGGCGCTCGAGGGCGCGGTCCCGGTCCGGCGCGCGGCGTCGATGTCGGACGCGGTGCGAAGCGCGTACGCCGCCGCGTCGCCCGGTGGCACGGTGCTGCTGGCGCCCGCGTGCGCGAGCTTCGACATGTTCCGCGACTATGCGGAGCGCGGGCGGGTGTTCAAGGGTGAAGTGGAACGGCTGACGCGGGAGGTGGAACGCACGCGCGAACAGTGAGCAGCCATCAGGCGGGCTCCGGCGGGCAGGAGTGGGCCGCTGGGAACACAGGCTGCCCCGGTCTGTGAGGCTCGCGTCCTGGCCCCGGGGTCCGCTGATGGCTGCTCTCTGATCGCGCGCGCTGATTCCGGCCGTTCTTGGTTTCGACCGTCGTAGCGCGGGCCTTTAGGGCTGCCCGGGGAAGCGGATTATGGCGCGGAAGCTGAAAGCCGACAAGGTGCTGTTCCTGGCGACCCTTCTGCTGGTCTGTGCCAGCGTCCTGATGGTGTACAGCGCCTCGGCGGTGCTGGCGATGGACCGTTATCAGCAGCCCTATCTGTTTCTGATGAAGCAGCTGACCTGGGCGGTCCTCGGGGTGTTTCTCTTCTGGATTGTCATGCGCGTCGACTACCGGAGTTACCGGCAGCCTGTGGTCATCTGGACGGGGCTCGCAGTGGTCGGACTCGCGCTGGTGACGGTTCTGTTCAGCACGCCGATCAACGGCACGCGCCGGTGGTTCGGCGGCGGCTTCGTCGGCGTACAACCGTCTGAGCTCGCCAAGCTCGCGCTGATCGTTTTCACCGCTGCGATCCTCGAGCGGCGCATGGATCGGATCGGCGAATCGCCGTATGTCCTCCTGCCGATCGGGATCGTCGCTGGCCTGATGGCCGGGCTGATCGTTGCGCAGCCGGACTACGGCACGGCTGCCACGCTGCTCATGATTGCCGCGGGGATGATCTTCGTCGCCGGTCTTCCATATCGCTACATCGCCGGCCTCGTTTTGACGATGGCGCCGATCGCCTATCTCGTGCTGATCAGCGCCGGTTACCGGCGGCAGCGGCTTCTCGCATTTCTCGATCCCTGGAGCGATCCGCTCGGCGGCGGATTCCAGATCATCCAGTCGCTCATCGCCGTCGGCACCGGCGGCATGTTCGGGCGCGGGCTGATGGCGGGCGTCCAGAAGCTGTTCTACCTGCCGGAGCCGCATACCGACTTCATCTACGCGGTGATCGCCGAGGAGCTTGGATTCGTCGGCGCGACCGCCGTGCTGGCGTGCTTCTGTCTGATCGCGTGGCGCGGGCTCCGGACCGCCGCCCGCGCGCCTGACAAGTTCGGCGCGTTTCTGGCCATCGGGCTGACCCTGATGATCGCGGTGCAGGCGTTCATGAACATCAGCGTCGTGCTCGGCCTGATGCCGACCAAAGGCATCCCGCTGCCGCTCGTCAGCGCCGGCGGGTCGTCGCTGCTCATCACGCTGGTCGGCATGGGCATGCTCGTCAATGTTTCGCAGCACGCGACGCTTCCTCCGGACGCCGCGTGACGAGTCTTGAGAGTCGTGATCGCCGGCGGCGGCACGGGCGGGCACTTGTATCCGGGAATCGCGGTGGCGCGGGAGATTCTCTCGCGCGCGCCCGACAGCCACGTCAGCTTTGCGGGCACGGCGCTCGGGATCGAATCCAGGGTCGTTCCGCGCGAAGGGTTCGAGCTGGACGTGATTCGCAGCGCCGGCATCAAGGGCAAGTCGATGGTCGCGCGCGCACGCGGTGCGCTGCTGCTGCCGCTTGGCGGGGTGGACGCCTGGCAGCTGCTGTCCAAGCGCCGGCCGCAGCTCGTCGTTGGCGTTGGCGGCTACAGCTCGGGGCCGGTCGTGGCGCTGGCCACGTTACGCGGCATTCG
The DNA here is from genome assembly GCA_036258175.1 of Vicinamibacterales bacterium. Taxonomy (GTDB): domain Bacteria; phylum Acidobacteriota; class Vicinamibacteria; order Vicinamibacterales; family 2-12-FULL-66-21; genus DATAEE01. Next base: position 30,688 of record DATAEE010000190.1, on the reverse strand, counting down.
CACCATGGTGCTGGAGCAGAACGCGGCGCCCGGTCTGACAAATCGCTGGCTCGCGCGGATGGTCGATGCGGCGGCGGTGACGTGGGCGGACACACTGCCGTACTTCCGCGGACGCGGGTTCGTGACCGGCAACCCGGTCCGCGCGGAGTTCTTCGCCACGGATTTCACGGATCACAAGGATGGGAGACGACGCGATGAGCGGACGAGGATTCTGATCTTTGGCGGCTCCCAGGGCGCGCACGCGATCAACGTGGCCATGGTGGAGGCAGCGGCGGAGCTGGCCGGGCACGCTGGCCGGCTGGAAATCACGCATCAGACAGGAGAGCGCGATCTGGCATTCGTCAGGGATGGGTACCGGCGGGCCGGGATCGAGGTTCGCGTGGAACCGTTCCTGTACGAGATGGCTCGGGAGATGACCGCGGCGGACATCGTCGTGTCGCGCGCCGGCGCCACGACGCTTGCCGAGCTCGCGGCGGCGGGGCGGCCCGCGATCCTCGTGCCGCTGCCGACCGCGACCGACGATCACCAGCGGAAAAACGCCGACGCGACGGCCCGCGCGGGCGCCGCCGAGGTGATCGATCAGCGCGACCTGACCGGTCATCGGCTGGCGGCGCGGATCCTCGCGCTGGCGGCCGACGAGTCGAAACGCGCGGCGATGGCCAGCGCGGCACGCCGCCTCGCGCGGCCGGACGCCACGAAAGTGATCGTGGACCGGGCGTTCGAGCTCGTCGGGCGCGGCTGATGCTCGGCCGCACGCGGCGCGTGCATTTCGTCGGGATCGGCGGCATCGGGATGAGCGGCATCGCGGAACTGCTCGCGAACCTCGGCTATCAGGTGAGCGGTTCCGATGCAAAGCGGTCGGACGTGACGGCGCGACTCGAACGGCTCGGCGTGCGAGTCGACGAGGGGCACGACGCCGAGCACGTCGGCGACGCGGACGTCGTGGTCGTTTCGTCGGCAGTGGATGCCGCGAACCCGGAGATGGCCGAGGCCCGGCGGCGTGCCATCCCGGTCATCCCGCGAGCGGAGATGCTCGCGGAGCTGATGCGGCTCCGGTACGGCATCGCGGTCGCGGGGGCGCACGGTAAGACGACGACGACGTCGATGATCGCGCTGGTGCTGGAGCAGGCGGGACTGGATCCGACGGCGGTGATCGGAGGGCGGCTGTCGGCGTTCGGCAGCAACGCCCGCCTCGGCCGCGGGGAGTACATGGTCGCGGAGGCGGACGAAAGCGACCGGTCGTTTCTGAAACTGTCGCCATCGATCGCCGTGGTGACGAACCTGGATCGCGAGCACATGGAGGCGTACGGGAGCGTGGAAAACCTCGAGCAGGCGTTCGTCGACTTCGCCAACAAGGTGCCGTTCTACGGCGCGGTGGTGGCGTGCGCCGATGATCCGATGCTTGCGTCGCTCCTGCCCCGGATCACACGGCGGCTGATCACCTATGGCCTCGGGAGTTCCGGCGATGTCGTTGGGCGTGACGTGACGTTGGGCGCTTTTGAGGCGCGATGTCGCGTGGCGCGTGGCCTCCAGGAGCTCGGAAAGCTGACGCTCAAAGTGCCGGGCCGTCACAACGTGCAGAACGCGCTCGCGGCGGTCGCGGTCGGGCTCGAACTGGAAGTGCCGTTCGCGAACATCGCGGCAGCGCTCGCCGAATTCGGCGGCGCGGAGCGGCGGTTCCAGCGGTTGGGGGAGGCGCGTGGTGTCATGGTCGTCGACGACTATGGACATCATCCGACGGAAATCTCGGCAGTCATCGCCGCCGCGCGAGCGGGCATCAATCGCCGCGTCGTCGTCGTGTTTCAACCGCACCGTTATTCGCGGACGCGTGATCTCCTGGATGAATTCGGGCCGGCGCTGAGCGGCGCGGACGAAATCATCCTGACGGACATCTACGCGGCGAGCGAGCCGCCGCTTCCGGGAATCACGCTCGAGGCGTTCGCCGATCACGTGCGGCGCGCGACCCGTTCGCCGGTCCACACGGTGCCGGCGCTGGGCGATCTCCCGGAATTCGTCGCGCTTCACACGCGTTCCGGCGACCTCGTGATCACGCTCGGCGCGGGATCGGTCGGCACGGTCGGTCCGAAGATCCTCGCGGAGCTCGGAAAGGCTGCGGGATGACCGTCCGGGCCGCGGCCGACCGGCGGTTCCGCCGCGCGCGCGTGCGCCCTGTTCGCCGGCGCCGCTGGCGCGGCCTCGTGACATGGCGCCGGCTGGGCGTCGTCGCGGCGACCGCGCTCACGCTCTACGTGAGCTACAGCGTGGTCGCGCTCATCGGTCGCTCGTCATTGTTGCGGGTGACGAAGGTGGTCGTACGGGGCAATGCGAGGCTGTCTACGGGTGAGGTCCTGGCGATGGTCAATGGCTTCCGCGGCCGCAGCATCCTCGCGGTCGATCTCGATCGTGAGCGCGCGCGGCTGCTCGCATCCTCCTGGGTCGCCGCGGCGACCCTCAGGCGGATCTTGCCGGCGACCATTGAAATCACGCTGATGGAGCGGACGCCAATCGGCCTGTGCCGCATCGGCAGCCGGCTTTACCTAGTGGACGGCGCGGGGGCGGTGATCGATGAGCACGGGCCACAGTACGCGGATCTGGACTTGCCGATCATCGACGGGCTGGCCACAGGACCTCGGGGTGGACAGCCTTTGGTCGACGAAACGCGTGCTGCGCTCGCCGCGCGACTCCTGTCGTCGGTCGCGCCGTACCCGGATCTCGCGCGCCGCATCTCGCAGATCGACGTGCGGGACGCGCACGACGCGGTCGTGATGCTGGAAGGGGACGGCGCGCTGATTCACGTGGGCGACGAGCGTTTCGCGGAGCGGCTGCAGGCGTACCTGGAACTGGCGCCGACGCTGCGCGCGCGCGTGCCCGAGATCGATTACGTCGACTTGCGCTTCGACGAGCGGGTGTACGTCCGGCCGGCCGCCACGAGCGGCCGCTAACTCGGAGGCATGGTGGGTAAACGGGAGCGATATCTGGTCGGCCTCGACGTCGGGACGTCGAAAGTCGCGGCTGTCGTCGGCGAGATGACCGACGACGACCGGCTCGACGTCATCGGGATCGGTCTCGCCGACGCGCGCGGGGTGCGGCGCGGGGTGGTCGTCAACCTGGAGGCGGCCGTCGAATCGATCAAAAAGGCGATCGAGGAAGCGGAGCTCACGGCCGGTCTCGAGATCGATACGGTCCATCTCGCCTTGTCCGGCGCTCACGTCAAGGCGTTCAACAGCCGCGGCGTCGTCGCCGTTGCGGGGAAGACCCGCGAGATCACGCGCGAGGACGTCCGGCGCGCCATCGAAGCCGCCAAAGCGGTGGCTCTCCCGACCGGACGCGAGATTCTCCACGTGCTCCCGCAGGATTTCGTCGTCGATGAGCAGGATGGCATCGGCGCGCCTCTCGGCATGACAGGATCGCGGCTCGAGGTCAACGTTCACGTCGTCACAGGCAGCATGTCGTCGACGCAGAACATCATCGCGTGCGTGAACCGCGCCGGCGTCACCGTCGGTGACACCGTGCTCGAGCAGCTCGCCGCGAGCGAAGCGGTTCTGACTTCGGATGAAAAGGAATTGGGCGTCGCGCTGGTCGATATCGGCGGCGGAACGACCGATTTCGCCATTTTCGAGCGCGGCAGCCTCTGGCACACCGGCGTCGTCGCCGTCGGCGGCGATCACTTTACGAACGACATTGCTGTCGGACTGCGGACGCCGATCCCCGATGCGGAGCGGATCAAGCGCCGTTCCGGCTGCGCGCTGTCGTCCATGGTCGGCGAAGAAGAGACGATGGAGGTCGCCAGCGTGGGCGGGCGCAAGCCGCGCGTCATGCCGCGCCGCATCCTGTCGGAGATCCTCCAGCCGCGCGCCGAAGAAATCTTCCACCTGCTGTGGGACGAGATCCATCGCGCGGGATTCGACAAAGCGCTCAACGCCGGCATCGTGTTGTGCGGTGGCGGCGCCATGCTCGACGGGATCGCCGAAATCGCCGAGCAGATCTTCGATTTACCGATCCGACGGGGTGTGCCGGCCGGCGCCGGCGGTCTCGCGGATCACGTCGGGAGCCCGGCGTTTGCGACGCCCGTCGGGCTGGTGATGTACGCGCATCGCAACCGCGCCGGCGAGCCGGCGCGCACCGTCGCCGCCGGCGCTCTCGGACGGGTCGCGGGCCGGCTGCGGGGACTATTCAAGGAGTTTTTTTAGGCCGTGGCGGAGTCCCGGTCTAATCAGGAGGGCCACATGTCAGACTCGCTTCGCCTGAAGCTGGACGAAGACAGGCGCACCGGCGCGAAGATCAAGGTGATCGGCGTCGGCGGCGGCGGCAGCAACGCCGTCAACCGCATGGTGCACTCAGGGCTCGAAGGAGTCGAGTTCATCGTCGCCAACACCGACGTCCAGGCGCTGAGGGGCAACGTCGCGCCGATGAAGATCCAGATCGGCAGCAAGCTCACGAAGGGACTGGGCGCCGGAGCCGATCCCAACATCGGCCGGCAGGCGGCGCTCGAGGACACGGACAAGCTGATCGAAGCGCTCGACGGCGCGGACATGGTGTTCGTCACGACCGGTCTCGGCGGCGGCACCGGCACCGGAGCGGCGCCCGTGATCGCCAGCCTCGCGAGCGAGCTGGGCGCGCTCACGATCGCCGTCGTGACCAAGCCGTTCAGGTTCGAAGGCAACAAACGACGGATTCAGGCCGAGCGCGGTCTGGGCGAGCTCCGTGACGCGGTGGATACCGTCATCACGATCCCGAACGAGCGGCTGCTCGCGACCATCGCGCGCGCCACGGCCATGACAGACGCGTTCGCGACCGCCGACGACGTGCTGAGGCAGGCGATTCAGGGGATCTCGGACCTTATTCTGGTTCCGGGCCTCATCAACCTCGACTACGCGGACGTGAAAACGATCATGTCCGGAATGGGAATGGCGATCATGGGGACCGGCGTCGCGGATGGAGAGAGACGCGCCGTCGAAGCGGCTCGCGCCGCCATTTCGAGTCCGCTACTCGAGGACGCGTCCGTCAGGGGCGCGCGCGGCGTGATCATCAACGTCACCGGCGGACCCGACCTCTCGCTCGTCGAAGTGAGCGAGGCGTCCGCGATCATCCAGGAAGCCGCGCATGAAGAGGCGAATATCATTTTCGGCGCCGTCGTGGATCAGAAGATGAATGGAAGAGTAAAGATTACCGTGATCGCAACGGGCTTCGACCGCGAAGGCGCGTTCGGGAAGAGCTCGCAGTCTGAAACGCCGGTAGATCTCGGGGCGTACACCGCATGGCGTGACGAACAGGACGAACGCGTCGCGGCTGCCGGCTCAGACGGCGGCGGCGTTGCGATCGCACGGCGGACCGCGATCGAGCTACCTGCTCAGCCGGACCTGAAGCTGGCCGAGATCCCGGAGGCGCCAGGGCCGGAGTTCGAGCCGCTCGACGTTCCGGCGTTTCTGCGCCGCCAGACCGAAGCATAGCGCGCGACCCGCGCGTGATAGACTACGTAAATCCACGGGAGAGGCGAGCGCCTCCGCTTGAGCGTAAGCCTCCTCACCGGCGTACCGAAGTAAGGCTCCTCATTCATATCGAGCCCGGCTGACGCCGGGCGGGCGCCACAAGAACATGAAAGCCTGGCAGCAGCGCGAACGTCTGCGTGGCGTTCTCGCCCGCGAGAGGGGCTACATCCTCAAACCGCACGCAGGCCGTCTGCGGGTCGCGCTGGCGTTTCCGAACACGTACTACGTCGGGATGTCGAACCTCGGGTTCCAGACGACATACCGGCTCTTCAACGATCTGGACGAAGTCGTGTGCGAGCGCGTGTTCCTGCCGGCGAAACAGGAGCTCGCAGCCGCGCTCGAGTCGGGCGTCCCGCTGCTGACCGTCGAATCGCAGGCGCCCGTGAACCAGTTCGACATCTTCGCGTTCTCGGTGTCGTTCGAGTGGGACTACACCAACGTCCTGACGATGCTCCGGCTGGCCGGGATGCCGGTCTACGCGAAGGAGCGCTCGCCCGGCTCTCCGCTGGTCGTGATCGGCGGGGCGGTGACCTTCGTCAACCCGGAACCGCTTGCGTCGTTCGCGGATGTGATCGCCGCCGGCGAAGGTGAAGCGCTGATTCCAGCGCTCGCGCGGTGCGTCACCGAAGCAGAGGATCGCGGTGACCTGCTGCGCCGGCTGGCGCGCGAACGCGGGTTCTACGTTCCTTCTCTCTACGACGTGCGATATTCGGACGATGGGCGGATCGCCGGGTGGGAGCCTCGGGACGGCGCGCCGGCGACGGTGCGGAAAGCGGCCGTAAAGATGACGGACCAGATGGATCCGCCATCGACGCTGATCTTCACGCCCGATACGGAGTTCGGTTCGCGATTCCTCGTGGAAGTCGTGCGCGGGTGCGCCAACCTGTGCCGCTTCTGCTGGGCCGGCTACAACTATCTTCCCGTCCGAGCGTTCCCCGCCGAGCGCATCCTTGCGCTCGCGGCCCGGGCCAAGACGTACTCGAAGCGCGCGGGGCTCGTGTCCATCGCGCTCTGCGACCATCCGCAGATCGAGGAGATCCTCGCCCGCCTCGCGGAGATGGGGTACTCGATCAGCCCTGCGTCGCTGCGGCTCGACGATCTGACGCCGACGATTGTCAATCAGCTCCGGGCCAGCGGTGAGCGCACGCTGACCATCGCGCCCGAAACAGGGTCTGATCGTCTCCGGCGCGTGATCAACAAGACGGTCACGAACGCGGAGATCCTGGAAAAGGCCGACCTGATCTTTTCCAGCGGTATCGAGAACCTGAAGCTCTACTACATGATCGGGCTGCCGACCGAGACCGATGACGACTTGATCGCGATCCGCGACCTCACGCTGCAGATGCGCGACATCATGCTCACGCAGGCGCGCGCCCGCGGCCGAATCGGCCGCATCGTCGCCAGCGTCAACCCGCTCGTGCCGAAACCCGGGACGGCGTATCAGTGGCTGCCGATGGAGCGAGCGGACTCGATCGAGCGCAAGACGAAGCAACTGAAGGCACTCGTCGCCGACATCGACAACGTGTACTTCACGATCAAATCGGAACGGCATTCGTTCTATCAGGCGTTGTTATCGCTCGGCGATCGCCGCGTCGCGCCCGCGATCGTCGCCGCCGAGCGCAACGGGGGGAACTGGCGCGCGGCGGTGGCCGAGACGGGCGTCGACGCGGACGCTTACGTGTTCCGGGACCGCAGCGCCGATCCGGTCCTCCCCTGGGACATCATCGACGGCGGCATGAAGGAAAGCTTCTTCCGAAGCGAGTTCGAAAAGGCGCTGCGGGAGGAATGGACCCTCCCGCCCAAGCGTCAGTCCGAGAACGCGAAGTTCCTCCCAGTACTGAATTGAACAGGGCGTCGAGGTGCGCCTGGTGCCAGTGCCATGGTGCCGGCTATCTGTTCAGCCCCAGCTCTCCTGCAGCAGCCACCCAGGTCCGGCACCCAGGGCACCAGCACCGAGCGCACCTCGAAGACCTTCACGCGCCATCTTCTAGGCGCTGACAGCGGTCTGCGCTTCGTGCTCGGCGTATGCCTGCAGGACCATCTCGCGGATCCGATCCTGAGCGGTGGTGTCGCCAATCGGACGCAGCAGCGCGAAGCTGCGGCGCTCGCCGTTCACAACGTACGTGCGTGACGGGAACGTGACGTTGCGGCCGCTGCCCGTCCGGCGTTCCCAGATGGCGAAGCCGAGCAGCTTCAGCCCCTCCATCGGACCGCTCGTGAAGTGCACTTCGGCGTCTGCGAGCTTCCCCGGCGGATTCCCCTTTTCGTTCACTTGAATCTTGACCACCATGTCGGTCTCCTTTTGCGGCAGCGCGTGCAGTCTTGCCCCGGAGAGGCAAGGAGAATGCCTCAGCGGAGCGGACGGGCGGTGTCGTTGTAACTGCAGCGATCGTGCGCGTTGCGGCTCCGGCCGGATGGAAGGATGCAGAGGACGGCTGTGGGAGGAGCCTGGGTGGTAACTGGAGTTGCCCGCCTTCGCGTTGCGCGCTATGGCGCGGTCAGTCGGCCTGCAGCATCACCTGAGCGATCGCGAGCGTTTGACAGTGGGTGATCGTGACAAGGATGCGCGAGACGCCGAGCCGGGCGGCGTGCTGCGCCGCGCCGCCGTGCAGGTGCAGCTGCGGCGGACCGCCGCGCCGAACAACCTCGATGTCCTTCCAGAGCACGCCCCGGCCGTGACCGGTGCCGAGCGCCTTCATCGCCGCTTCTTTGGCCGCCCATCGGCCGGCGAAGTGAGGCGCCGCGAAGCGGCGGCGTGTGCAATACTCGATTTCGCCGTCCGTGAATACGCGCCGCATGAAGCGCTCGCCATAGGTTCGGAGCGCATCGTCGATCCGTGCGATCTCGGTGGCGTCGAGTCCGATGCCGACAATGGACATACCGCGCCCTCAGCCTAGCGGGAGGTTCCGGTGGACGCAAGAGCCGTGGGGTCCAGTGTTGCAATGCGCGCCGCTCGCCGCGATCGCGCCGCACGTCTTTACGAGCCGCGCTCTCACGCTACGCGATCGCGCGGACGAGTGGACGGCAGTGGCAAGGTCGATGGGCGTTCCCGTCGAGGACCTTCTGCTCGTGAAGCAGGTGCACGGCGCCGCGGTCGCGACGGCATTGCCCGGCCGCGCCCGACCCTGGACTCGGCCGGACGCCGACGTGATCGTCACCGACGACCCTGCCGTGGCGGTCGGCGTCCGCGTTGCTGATTGCGTGCCGATTCTGTTGGCGGAGGATACGGGAACCGCCGTTGCCGCCATCCACGCGGGCTGGCGCGGCATGGCGAAGCGCGCAGCGATCGCCGGAATCAACGCGCTCCAGAAAGATTTCGGGATCCGTCCCGAGCGGCTCGTCGCGGCCGTCGGCCCGAGCATCGGACCGTGCTGCTACGAAGTCGGCCAGACGACGCGGGATGCGTTTCACGCTGCCGGCCACCACGATGCGATGCTCGATCAGTGGTTCGAGCCGCGGAGCGGCGGGAAGTATCACCTCGACCTCTGGCGGGCGATACGCGATCAGCTCGAAGGGGCGGGCATTCTGCCGGCAAACATCCACGTCGCCGAGTTGTGTACGAAGACGCACGCCGCCGCGTTCCATTCGTATCGTGCGGACGGGGAACGCGCCGGGCGGCTCCTCGGCGCAATCAGGATTCGGACGAGCTAAGTAGACGCTGACGCTTGCGCTTCGTCCATGGCGAGGTTGGCCAGGCGGTCAGCCTCGGCGTTCTTCTCGCGCGGCACGTGCTCGAAGCGCACGTGCGCGAATCGTCCCAGGAGCGACTGCGCCTCGCGGTGCAACGGCTGCAGGCCGGGATTCTTCACCCGATACTCGCCGCGCATCTGCTTCACCAGCAGCTCCGAGTCCGACCTCACGAGCAGGTCCTGATGGCCCGCTTCCGCCGCGGAGCGCAGGGCGGCGAGCAGCCCGTTATATTCCGCGACGTTGTTGGTGGCGATGCCGAGCGCGCCATGGAGTTCCGCGAGAACTGTGCCGTCCGCCGCTTCCATCCGCACGCCGTAGCCAGCCGGTCCGGGGTTGCCGCGCGCGCCGCCATCTATGTAGGCGACTACTGGGGGTTGGGGCATGGGGCCTAGGGCTTCGGAGCGGGCGCTTCGGGTTGGGCGACGGTCGGTGTGCCGGCGAAGTACAGGATCCGCTGACAGCTTTCGCACTGAATCAGCTGGGCGTTGCGGCGGATCTCGTTGAAGACCTGCGGCCGGAGCCGCACGTGGCAGAAGCTGCAGTGGCCCTCGCGCGCTTCGACGACTGCCGGCGGCCGGCGCGAGCGGCTGACGTGATCGAAGAGCGCGAGCGCGGATGACGGGATCTCGCGCACGAGCGTGGCGCGGTCGGCCGCCAGGCGGGCGACGTTCGCCTCGATGCCTTCGCGTTCCGTGTCGAGCGCCCGGCGCCCTTCGACAACCGCCGTCTGCTCTTTCTTCAGCTCCGCTTCCGCACGCTTGACGTCGGCCCCCAGCGCTTCGGCTTCCTCCATATTGTCGAGAATGCGATCCTCGAACGACCGAACTTCTCGTTCGGCGGTCGCAATCTCCTTCTGCATGGCCTGGTATTCCTTGTTGGTCTTCACCTCCATCAACTGGTCTTTGAACTTCGAGAGGCGGGCCTGCACCACGGCGAGTTCCTTTTCGATATCGCGCCGGGCGGTTGTCGACGTCGTCAGGCGCGCCTTGGCCGCGTCGAGCGCCGCCTGACTGACGGCGAGCCGGGAATCGAGAGCGTGCTGGTCGGCGGGAAGGGTGTCGAGCCGCCGCCGAGCGGTGTCGGCGGCGGTCTCAATCTGTTGCAGGCGGACTAAGCGTTCCAGCTCAGGGAGCATGAAGAGATGGGCCCACCAGGATTCGAACCTGGGACGGGCCGGTTATGAGCCGGCGGCTCTGACCGCTGAGCTATGGGCCCGCGCAATTCTACGATCGCCCTTCGAGAAACGCACGAAGCTTGCGGCTTCGCGACGGGTGGCGCAGCTTTCGCAGCGCTTTGGCCTCTATCTGCCGGATGCGTTCGCGCGTGACCGCGAAGCTCTGTCCCACTTCCTCGAGCGTATGTTCGGACCCGTCGCCGACGCCGAACCGCATCTTGATGACCTTTTCCTCCCGCGGCGTCAGCGTTTTCAGGACCTGATCCGTCTGCTCCTTCAGGTTCAGGTTGATGACCGCGTCGGCAGGCGACACGACGTTGCGGTCTTCGATGAAGTCGCCAAGATGCGAATCCTCTTCCTCTCCGATCGGCGTCTCGAGGGAGATCGGCTCCTGCGCGATCTTCAGCACCTTGCGAACCTTCGCGACGGGGATATCCATGCGCCGGGCGATCTCCTCCGAGGTCGGTTCGCGGCCGAGCTCCTGGACGAGCGCGCGCGACGTGCGAATCAGCTTGTTGATCGTCTCGATCATGTGGACCGGGATCCGGATCGTCCGCGCCTGGTCCGCAATCGCACGGGTGATCGCCTGGCGGATCCACCACGTCGCGTAGGTCGAGAACTTGTAGCCGCGGCGGTACTCGAACTTGTCCACCGCCTTCATCAGGCCGATGTTGCCTTCCTGAATCAGGTCGAGGAACTGCAGCCCGCGGTTCGTGTACTTCTTGGCGATGGAGACCACGAGACGGAGGTTGGCTTCGACCAGCTCCTTCTTGGCCTGCTCCGCCTGCGCTTCGCCGCGGTAGATCGTCTCCAGAGTCCGGAGCAGCTGCTCCGGCGTTTCCTGCAGCTCGTCGGCCAGCGCCTTGACGCCCCCGCGCAGGTCTTTCTGCTTCTTGAGGAGGTTCTTGCGATCGTCCTCCTTCATCTTGACCTTGCGGGCCTTGGGATTGAGCTGCCGCTCGATCGCATCGACCTCGCGCTGTGCCCGCTGAACCGCCTCGACGCGCTCCTTGATCTGCTCGATCATCCGGCGCTTGACGGCCTCGGTGAATTCGATGCGACGGATGAGCTGCGAAAGCTCGACGCGAGCCCGGAGCGCGGCCCAGCGCACGCGGCGGTACTTACGCCGCTCGCGCGTGGTGACGCCCTTGGGCGTATCGGCGAGCTTCTCGTTGGCCTTCTCGACGACCTGCCACGCGCGCCGGACGGCGTCGATCTGCTTGCCGACCTCCTTCGCGCGCTCCTCGATGCGCTCGTCGGTGAGCTCCTCGTCGTTGAAGATCACCAGCTCGCGAATCGTCCGCTCGCCGCTCTTGAGCTGATCGCCCATGTGAATGACGAGCTTGGCGATCGTCGGCGTGCGGGAGATCGACTTGATGACGGCGAGCTTCCCGCGCTCGATGCGCTTGGCGATCTCGACTTCTCCCTCGCGCGTCAGGAGCGGCACAGTGCCCATCTCGCGGAGGTACATCCGGACCGGATCGTTCGTCTTGTCGAGCGCCCCGGGCGTCAGGTCGAGTTCGAGCTCCTCAGCCCCTTCGCCCGTCCGATCGAGCAGCTTGTCTTCCCGATACTTCTGCTCGGAGTCGACGACTTCGATTCCGGCGCTTCCGAACGTGCTGAAGAGATCATCGAGCTCGTCGGACGAGGTAATGTCTGCCGGCAGCAGCTCGTTCACCTCGTCATAGAGCAGGTAGCCCTTCTCCTTACCGATGGAGATGAGCTGCCGGACCTCGTCGTATTTTTCCTCGATCGACAACGGCTTACCCTCCACTACAGAACACCATCATGCAAATTCACGCGCTCAACGCTTCGATGCGGGTCAGGAGGTCCTTCTTGCGCGCCCAGAGCGCAGTGATCTCGGCGTCGTGCGCCGCCGCCCCGAGTTCCTGAAGACGATCTATCTCTCGCTGGACTTCCGCGCGCTCTCGCTCGTAGCGGAGGCGCTTGAGCGCCTTGACGCAGTCGTCGGCGGGGGCAGCGGGGCCGGTCTGGGCGCCGATCCGCTCGACGAGCTGGGCTTCTCCTGTACTTAGACGCTCCAAAAGGCTGTTAGGCAACGAGTCAGCCGGAAAACCTGCCAGGGAGCGGGCGACGGTCAGGATGGTCCCCGTGGCCAGACCATCCAGATCCGGGCTCTCAAGCTCATCCATGGCCCCAAGCGCAGTCGCCGGCTCGTGCAGCAAGGCCCAAATCAGCGCCTTTTCCGCCGGTTTGACGTCGCCCACCAATCTCAAACCTCGGGCCGTTTCGGCCTCGCCGAGAGACGCTCGCCGCTCAACGGCCGCCCGCCGGATCTCGGCACGGACGACCTCTTCTGTAATCCGTGCGCGGTGCGCGAGCCGATCGGCGAACTGGTCTCGAGAAGTCGGGTCAGGGATTCGAGCGGCGACGGCCAGCATGCTGTCCAGAAAGCCGCGGCGGCTCTCCCCGTTGGACATGTCGTGCCGGCCGGCCGCACGGTCAAGAAGGTATTCCAGATACGGGCGCGACGTGCGCAGTTTTTCCACGTAAGCCTGGCCGCCCTGCTTTCGTATCAACGTATCGGGATCTTGCCCTGCCGGCAGCACGGCGACGTTGACCTGAAAGCCTTCCGCGACCAGCAGTTCCGAAGATCGAGCGGCGGCCCCCTGGCCCGCGCTGTCCGGATCGAAGCTGAGGATCACCTTCTCGGTGAACCGGCGAAGCAGCCGCGCCTGCGCTGGCGTCAGCGCGGTGCCCGACGACGCGACGACGTTTTGGATGCCGGCCTGCCAGGGCTGGGCGAAGTCGAAGTAGCCCTCGACGAGCACGGCGTAGCGCTGCTGCCGGATGGCCGACTTCGAGAGGTGCAGTCCGTAGAGCGTCCGCCCCTTCGTATAAATCGCGGTCTCGGGAGAGTTCAGATACTTCGGCTGCTGGTCCTTCTCCATCGCGCGGCCACCGAACGCGACGATCGCGCCATTGTCCCGGCAGATCGGCGCCATCAGGCGGTTGCGGAATCGATCGGCGAGCGACCCGTCGTCCCGCTGCGTGACCAGCCCGCCCCGCACGGGCAGGCCGCCCGCGATCCCTTGCTGTTCGAGGTGACGCCGAAGCGCGTCACGAGTCGCGGGCGCGTACCCGAAGCCGATCGTCTCGCACGTCGCAGGCGTGAGCCCGCGATCCTCCAGCATGCGCCGCGCCGCCCGGCCCGCCGGCGATGCGAGCTGCTCGCGGAACCACGCCGCGGCAATTTCGTGGATCTTCAGCAGCGCTTCGCGCTCGCGCTCCGCCGCCTCGTCCTTCGGCGCATCGGACGGCTCGGGTACTGGAATACCAAACCGCCCGGCTAGCACACGGACCGCTTCGGGAAAAGCCACTTTGTCGAAGAGCTCGACGAACTTGAAGACGTCGCCGCCGACGCCGCATCCGAAGCAGTGGAAGAACCCCTTGTCCGGGTTGACGTGAAACGACGGTGTCTTCTCGCCGTGAAATGGACAGAGTCCTTTCCAGGTCGCGCCGCTCTTCCTGAGCGGGAGGCGGTCCTGGACGACCTGCAGGATGTTCGCCTGCATTTTGAGGTCGTCGATAAAGGACTGGGGGAATAGCGCCATTACATTGCTGAATGCTGATTGCTGAGTGTGGAATGAAGAGCATTCAGCAATCCACAATCCACAATCAGCATTGGTACTTACTCCTTGAGCTCCACCACCGTTACACCCGCCCCTCCCTGCTCAGGCGGCGGGTGGCTGTGGCTCGCGACGAGCGGATGGCGGGCAAGGAACTCGCCAATTGCGCGCCGGAGCTGGCCCGTGCCGTGGCCGTGTATCACGCGCACAGTCCGTTGCTCACTTACCAATGCGTCGTCCAGAAATTTTTCAGCTCGAGCCAGCGCTTCGTCCGTCGTGCACCCGATGACATTCAAATCGCTCAGGGTGCCCGGACGCGGCTGAAGGTCCACGTTCACGCGGACGGCGCCGCGAGCCGGCGTCGAAGCGCCGGCGAGCACGCGCAACTCGTCCAGTCGAACCCGGATGCGCTTGCCCCGCACATCCAGCTCGGCATCGCGGTCGTGAATGCTTTGAACGGTTCCCTCGATACCGAAGGGGCCAGCCATGACGCGATCGCCAACCGAGGGGATCACGCCAGGCTGCACAGCGGCGGGCGCGGGGACGGCCGGGGGCTCTTCGGAGCCGGCGACACGCGTGGCGATCGCGTCGAGCGCCGACCTGGCGCTCGAGCGCATCTCGCCGGTGTCGCCAGTCGAGGCGTGCTGGAGCTTGTCGGCGCGTTCCCGAACTCCCTTTACGATCTCGTCGATATCGCGCCGCGCTTCGCGCAGCCGTTCGTCGATGCGCTCCTCGAGCCGCCGCTTGAAGGTTTCCTCGCGGCGACCGAGCTCCTCTTCGCGGGCCTGCAGGCGCGCCGCGTCCGAAGCGATGGCCTCGCGTTCGCGCGCGGCCAGCCGCCGTTCGTGATCGAGCGCGTGCATGTCCTGATCGACCTTCGCCAGGTGCTCGGCGAGCTGGCTCTCGCGCGCCGTGCGCTGCGCCTTGGCCGCCTCGATAATCGATGCCGGCATGCCGAGCCGTGCCGCGATCTCCAGCGCGAGGCTCCGACCGGGCGAGCCGTACATCAGACGATACGTAGGCGCGAACGTATCCGGATTGAATCCAAAAGCGGCGCACGAAACGCCCTCGACGGTCGACGCGTAGATCTTCACCGCATCGTAATGCGTCGTGGCGACGACGAGCGCGCCGCGCGACTTGAAGTAGTCGACGACCGCGGCGCCGAGCGCGCCGCCGTCGGCCGGATCGGTGCCGCCTCCAACCTCGTCGAGCAGCACCAGCGCCGGCAGCGCCAGTGCGCGGTCCATCGCGGCGATGTTGGTCATGTGGGCCGAGAACGTGCTCAGGCTCGCGGCAATCGACTGCTCGTCCCCGATGTCTGCGAAGGCGCTGCGAAAAACCGGAACGCAGGTACCCGCCGCCGCGGGGATGTGGAGGCCCGACTGCGCCATCAACGGCAGGAGGCCCGCCGCCTTCAACGCAACGGTCTTGCCCCCGGTATTCGGACCCGAGATGACGAGCGCCTTCACAGGCGGGATCAGAAGGATGTCGACAGGAACCGGGCCGGCGCCCTCGGAGTCCGTGACGGCAGGGATCAGCAGCGGGTGTCTGGCGCCTCGGAGCTCGAGCCGGCCATCCGCAGCTAGCGCCGGCTCGATGCCATCACACTGCTGGGCGAGCCGCGCCTTTGCCTGCAGGACATCGAGCTCGGTCGCGACCTCGAGCGTGCGATGCAGCTCTGCGCCCCGCCGCCGGAAAGCGTCCGACAACGCAAGCAGGATGCGACGGATCTCTTCCTGCTCCTGCTGTTCGAGCGCCACGACCTCGTTATTGATCTCGACGGTGCTGAGCGGCTCGAGATAGAGGCTCGCGCCGCTGGCGGAACTGCCATGGACGATGCCGGGGATGGCTCCCCGGTGCTCCGATCGAACGACGAGCACGTATCGGCCGCTGCGATCGGTAACGATCTGTTCCTGCAGATACCGGGAGGTCTCGCGGCCGCGGAGGTAGGACTCGAGCGTCGACTTGAGCCGCGAGCGCTGCTTCCGCAACCGGTCGCGAATCGCCTTCAGTTCAGGGCTCGCATCGTCCGCGATTTCCCCGGTCGGCAAGATTTTCGCGGCGATATCCCCGCATTCCGCGTCGAATGCCGCCGCCGTATCAACAAGCGCGCGCAGGCCCGGCAGCGGATTTCGCGCGCGGCGAACGGCGGCGCGCGCCAACTCGATCGATCGGAGGAAGCGGGCGAGGCCGGCGAGCTGCAGCGCTTCGAGGGCTCGTCCCTCAACGGCCAGGCCGGTGAGAACCGCATCAATGTCGGCCGGCGCGTCGAGCGGAAGCGTCCCGGCCTCGTCGACGAGACGGACTGCTTCGGACGTGGCCGCGAGCGCCGCGCCCACCTGCCTGGGATCGGTCTGCGGACGCAGGTCGGTCAGTCGCTGGCGTCCGAGCGGCGTCAGCGCGAGCCGGGTGACGGCGTCCACAATCCGGTCGTATTCGAGGGCCCTCAGGGCGCCGGGTTGCATGTAGTAGAGAGCCGAGTGGCCAGCCGGAGGAAACGTTTAGTCTATTGGTTCAGGTCAGGCCGCGTCTATAGCCTGTCAATATCGGGGGGCTTCAGACGATTGTCAAGATCCCGCGACGGTGGTGTCAACACCGCTGCGGATCGGCTAAAGCCGGACGCGACAAGAAGTTATGGCAGGTGATTGATACTGCTGGCGATCGCCGCGGCGCCGAATCCGTTGTCGATGTTCACGACTGCGACGCCTGTTGCGCAACTGTTCAACATCGCGAGAAGCGCCGTCAGTCCTCCGAAGCTCGCCCCGTAGCCCACGCTCGTCGGCACTGCGATGACCGGAACCGACACCAGGCCGCCGACGACCGATGGCAGCGCGCCTTCCATGCCGGCAACGACGATGACGACGCGAGCCGCAGCGAGACGCGACTGCTCTGCGAGCAACCGATGGATGCCGGCGACGCCGACGTCGTACAGACGATCGATCGCGTTGCCCATGACGTCGGCGGTGACCGCGGCCTCCTCGGCGACCGGCAGGTCCGAGGTGCCAGCAGCGGCGATCACGATGACCCCCTGTCCGGGGGGCACGTCGTCCTGGCGGAGAGTAATCGCGCGCGCCGTGTCGTGAAACACCACGCGCGGGACGCGCGTCCTGACAGCGTCGAATGTCGCCCGATCGGTGCGGGTGACGAGGAGGCTCTGGCCTCGATCGACGATGCGGGCGGCGATTTCGGCAACCTGAGCAGGCGTTTTGCCAGGTCCGAAGATGACTTCAGGGAAGCCCTGGCGCACGGCACGATGGTGGTCGATGCGGGCGATGCCGACGTCCTCGAAGAATGGCGCCTGGCGCAGGAATTGTAAGACGTGCTCATGCGCAGCGGCCGGGCTAACGGCCCCGCGCCGCACATCCTCGAGGATGGCCTGGAGATCAGTCGTTTTCATGCGCCGCGTCGGGGCCGCCTGCATTGACTTGCAGCTCAGCGGCACTGTACGATTTATCGGTTTGCCGTCTGACGGATATTCCGGCCTATGACGCCCGTCGAGACTCTCATCCTCGTTCTGTATTTCTTCGTCCTGAGCATCCTGGCTATCTACGGGTGGCACCGGTACTACCTCGTGTATCTTTACATGAAGCACCGGGACAACGTACCCAAGCAGCCCGCCTCGCCGCTCGATCCACTGCCGCGCGTCACCGTCCAGCTTCCGATTTTCAATGAAATGTACGTGGCGGACCGCCTGATCCAGGCTGTCTGCCAGCTCGATTACCCGCGCCATCTGCTCGAGATCCAGGTGCTGGACGACTCGAGCGATGAGACCCGCGACATTGCGGCACAGTCGGTCGAGAGGCAGGCCGAGCGCGGGTTCGACATCACGTATCTGCACCGCACCGACCGGCGCGGGTACAAGGCGGGCGCGCTGGAGGCAGGACTCCGCGAGGCGAACGGCGAGTACATCGCCATTTTCGATGCCGACTTCATCCCGCCCTCCGAGTTCCTGCGTCAGACGCTGCCGCACTTCGCCGACGACAAAGTCGGGATGGTGCAGGCGCGCTGGGGCCATCTCAACCAGGACTACTCACTCCTCACGAAGATTCAGGCCATCCTGCTCGACGCCCACTTCGTCCTCGAGCACGGCGGCCGCAACCGCGCCGGCTGCTTTTTCAATTTCAACGGTACTGCCGGCATCTGGCGCCGCGCCGCGATCGACGCGGCGGGCGGCTGGCAGCACGACACGCTGACCGAGGATCTGGACTTGAGCTACCGCGCGCAACTCGCCGGCTGGCGCTTCGTGTTCTTGCCGGACCTGGTGGCGCCCGCCGAAGTCCCGGTCGAAATGAATTCCTTCAAGTCGCAGCAGCACCGATGGGCCAAGGGTTCGATCCAGACCTGCCGTAAGCTGCTGCCGCGAGTCCTGCAGTCCGATCTGCCGCTCGCCGTGAAAGCGGAGGCGTTTTTTCACCTGTCGGCGAACTTCAACTATCTGTTGATGGCGCTGCTCAGCGTGTTGATGTTCCCGGCGATGTGGGTTCGCTACAACATGGGCTGGTACGAAATGCTGCTCATCGACGTACCACTCTTCCTCGCGGCCACCGCCTCGATCGCGAACTTCTACATGGTGAGCCAGCGCGAGATCTATCCGGACTGGAAGACCCGGCTCAAGTATCTGCCGTTCCTCATGTCGATCGGGATCGGTCTTGCCGTGAACAACACGCGCGCCGTCATCGAGGCGCTGATGGGCACCGAGACCGAGTTCGCGCGCACGCCGAAGTACGGCATCGAGCAGGTGAGCGACGAGTGGGTCGGCAAGAAATACCGGCAGGCGACCGTCGTGCAGCCGATGATCGAGCTCGCGCTCGGGCTGTACTTCACCGCGACCGTCTTCTACGCGCTGGCGAACGAAATCTACGGCACGCTGCCATTCCTGATGCTGTTTCAGGTTGGCTTTCTCTACACCGGACTGGTCTCGCTGGTCCAGCAGTACGCGGGCGACGACGTGATGTTGAAATCGCCAGAAATCGCGAAATGACGACGGAGGCTACTCCGAAGGCTGGGCTCGAAGACGTTGTAGCGGCCACCTCGGCGATCTGCTATCTGGACGGCGAGCGTGGCGTGCTTGCGTATTGCGGGCACGACATCCACGACCTCGCCGAACGCGCAACGTTCGAGGAAGTCTGTTATCTCCTCTGGCATCGCCGCCTTCCGAACCGTGCGGAGCTCGGAGATCTTTCGTCGGCGCTCGCGGCGGCGCGTCCGCTTCCCGAGCCAATCCTTCGGCTGATGCGCGGGTTGCCGCTGTCGGACGGCATGGACGCGCTCCGAACGCTCGCCTCCGCCCTCGGGCATTACGATCGCGACGCGGCGGACAACTCGCCACAGGCCAACTATCGCAAGGCGGTTCGGCTGACCGGACAAATCGCCAGCCTCGTGGCGACGTGGGGCCGCCTCGCCGCGGGTGGCGGGCCCGTGCAGCCCGACCCGGCACTCGGGCACGCCGCGAACTTTCTCTACATGTTGACGGGCGAGCGTCCGGCTGCGCTGGCCAGCAAGGCGTTCGACGTCGCGCTCGTCCTGCACGCCGACCACGAGCTGAATGCCTCGACGTTCGCGGGCCGTGTAGCCGCAGCGACGCTGACCGATATCCACTCGGCGATCGTCGCCGCGATTGGTACCCTCAAGGGCCCGCTCCACGGAGGCGCGAACGCCGACGTGATGCGGCTGCTGCTCGAAATCGGCGAGGATGCGCCGCCGTCCCGCGTCGAAGAAATAATCAAGGCAAAGCTTGCCCGGAAGGAAAAGATCCCCGGTTTCGGTCACCGGGTATATCGCACGGAAGATCCACGGGCGACGCACCTGCGCCGCATGTCCCGCGAGCTCGGCCAGCGCGCGGGCAAGGCCCGCTGGTTCGAGCTGTCGCAGCAGATTGAGAATGTCGTGAAGTCGACGAAAACGCTGAACGCGAACGTCGACTTTTATTCAGCGTCGACGTACTACGTGCTCGGGATCCCTATCGATCTCTTTACACCGGTCTTCGCGGTGAGCCGCATTTCCGGCTGGACCGCGCATATCCTCGAGCAGTACGCGAACAACCGCCTGATCAGGCCTCGTACGGACTACATCGGCCCGAAGTATCCGCAGGCGTTCGTGCCGCTGGATCAACGCTAGTCCCTAGTCCCCAGTCCCCAGTCCCTGCCGATTCCGTACACGTGCCCGAGCGTGCGGACGATGAGCAACCCGTCCGAGACGGCGGGCGTCGCCATGATCACTTCCTTCATCGAGTTCTTCACAAGCGGCTCGAGTCCCGGGCTGGCCCGGATGACGTGGATGTCGCCGTCCTCGCTGGCCAGGTACAACTTGCCGTCAGCCGCGATCGGCGAAGCGGAGAACGCGCCCCCCTCGCCAACACGGCCGCGGCCCACGCGCTGACCCGTTTTCGAGTCGTAGACGTTGACGATGCCGTTGTTGTTGCACGTGAAGAAATAACCGCCGTAAAGGATCGGCGTGGGGATGTACGTGCCTTCCCGCGAGTTGCTCCAGACGATCGCGTCGCTCGATTCCTTGCCAGCAGGCAGCGAGATGTCGCCGATCGAGCCAGCGCGGACGACGTAGATGGGCCTCACGGGTGGATATCCTCCCGTGACGTAAATCAAGCCGTTTTCCGCAACCGGCGTGCCGACCGTGACTTCAGAGTTCGGTCCGAGCGTCCACAGCACTTTGCCTGTGGCCGGGTCGTAGCCGCGGATCTTCGTGCCGTTTGTGACGATCTCGTCGCGTGTACCTCCAGTGACGAGCGTCGGTGTGCCCCAGGTCGGGATTTCGTCCGCGCGGTCAGTTTTCCAGAGCTGCTTGCCGGTCGCTAGATCCCAGGCGGCGAGGTACGACCCTTTCTGCAGGTCCGCCTGGACGATCACGGAGTTCTTGTGGATGACCGGTGAGCTCGAATGACCCCACTGGTACGTCGGATCGAAGAACCATCCGCTGTCGAGGATCCCGGTATCCGCGCGCCACAACTCTTTGCCCGCCGTGTCGTACGCGACGAGGAGACCGATCGATCCGAAGACGGCGACCACGCGTTTGCCGTCGGTCGCAGGAGTTGAGTTCGCCTGCGTCGACTTCGTATGCCGCTTCACCTTTGGCGCACCGGAGTGCGCCGTACGCTCCCAGAGGACTTTTCCTGTTGCCTTGTCGAGGCAATAGACCTTGAACGCGTGCTCCGAGAGATCGTCCACCGGTTTGACGTCGCCATAGAGGCCGGTCCGGAACGAGCTGTCGCCGGCGGTGCTGACCGCGGTCGTCACGAAAATGCGATCGCCCCAGACAATCGGACTCGCCGTCGCGATCCCCGGAATCGCAGTCTTCCACTTGATGTTCTTTCCGGTCGCGACGTCCCACTCGGCGAGCGCTCCCTGGCCGTCACCGCGACCGGAGGCGTGCTCGCCGCGGAACGAGGGCCAGTTTCGCGCGGCGGTGCGGGGCGCAGGATCGAGACTGACGGGCGGCGCGCTCGTGGGTGCCGGGGCGGGCGTTGCGGGGGCTGCACTATCGGTAAGGCGCACGTACGACGACACCCGTCCCGGTTCCGTGACCGTCACCGATTCAACCAGTCCACCGCGCCCGTTAAACGCGATGGTCAAGCCATCCATCTCACGAGCCCGGAACGTTGTCTCGCTTGTCGCGGTAAACGTAATGGGCGGTTGACCGGGTACTTCGGCGACCAGCTGACCGTCGCGAATGCCGATGGTTGCGGTTACTCCCGCTGCCTCGTTCCGATACCGCCCGGCATACCGCTGAAGCACGGCCGGGTCGAGCTGTACCGACGGCGTCGCGTCCGCCGGCAGCGCGTCCAGCGCCGTCTTGATCGGCGCCGCCAGATCGGTGCGCTTCTCGCGTTCCGCGATCGCGAGTGCCGACTGCAGCGCCCGGCGATCGACGTCAGGGGCCTTGAGCGCCGCCTTGACGAGCGCGGCATTGTTCGATCGGACGCCCGATATCAGCGCGAACCCGCCGCCTTTGGCTCCCTTCTCGAGCAGAAAAATGCCGACATCGGCGTGCCCGTTCTCCAGCGCCAGGTCAATCGGCTTGAACCGATAGAACGTGTCCTCGAGGTTGATTTCGGCACCGCGAGCGACGAGCAGCTTCACCGTCTCTAGGTGTCCTTTGTCGGCGGCAAAGAACAGCGCGGTCGCGCCGTACCGCGCCTTCGCGTTCACGTCGACGCCCTTGTCGAGCGCCGCGGCGACGCGGGCCGTGTCGCCGGAACGCGCCGCATCCCAGAGCGCTTCGTTGGCGTCGGAGGCCGGCGTCTGAGCTCCAAACAGACAGGTCAGTAGCAGAAGGATCACGGTGCCTAGTATAGGATCGCCCGCATGCTCGGTCGACGTCTGTTGCTCGCTGCTTTCGTCGTTTGCTGCTCTCTTACGGTCCCGCTCGCCACGAACGCGGCGCGGCAAGCGCCAGCCGCGACCTCTGTGGAGGCGCAGGCCGACACCGTCGTCTCGGCCGCGATGAAGGAGCAGTCGATCCCCGGCGTGTCGATCGCCATCGCTCACGGCGGCCGTACGCTCGTCGCAAAGGGCTACGACCTGGCAAACGTCGAACTTGACGTCAAGGCGTCACCGTCGACGGTCTATCGGATCGGCTCTCTGACCAAGCAGTTCACTGCAGCGTCCGTCATGCGTCTGGTCGAAGCGGGCAAGATGTCGCTCGACGATCCAATCGAGAAATACCTGCCGGAGTATCCCATCGCCAGCCGCCGCATCACGATCCGGCATCTCCTCACGCACACGTCGGGCATCAAGAGCTATCCAGGGCCGTCCTCAACGCGCCCTACTTGAGCATGAAGGCGCCGTTCTCGGCTGGCGCGCTGTGTTCGAGCGTCACTGATCTCGTCGCCTGGACCTCGGCGCTGATGAACGGCAAAGTCGTCACGCGCGCGTCGCTCGACCTGATGATTGCGCCGGCGAAGCTGAACGACGGGTCGGCCACGACGTATGGATTTGGCTTGGGTATTCCTAACGGTGACAAGAAGGCGATCTCGCATGGTGGAGGAATCAACGGGTTCGCCTCTTACATGACCTATCTCGCAGACAGCGGCACAACCGTCGTCGTCCTCACCAACCTTGGCGGTGCGAAGCCCGCCGCGATTGCGAGTGAATTGATAGAGAAGATCGGCGACTAGATCACTCCGCGCGCATGATCGCGACCGGATCGACCTTTGTCGCGCGGCGTGCGGGGACGTAGCACGCCAGCACAGCGACAAGTCCGAGAAGCACGACCACGCTCGCAAAGGTCACGGGATCGGTCGCTGTCACTCCATAGAGCAGCGACTGCATGAGCCGGGTCAGCGCGAACGCTCCCGCCAGACCGATGCCTATTCCGATTGATGCGTGGCGCAGCCCTTCGCCGAGCATCAGCCAGCGAAGCCGCCGTGGCTCGGCGCCGAGCGCCAGCCGAATCCCCATCTCGCGCTGTCGCTGGCTCACTGTGTACGACAGCACTCCGTACACGCCGACCGCAGCCATCACGAGCGCGAGGGCCGCGAAGCAGGCCAGCAGCACCATCGAGGAACGCGCCGGTAGTGTCGACTGAGCGATGACCTCTTCGACCGTGCGCACACCGGAGATCGGCAACGATGGATCCAGCGCCCGGATCCGCGCTCTTGCGGCGGGCATGACCGACTGGGGCTCGACGGCAGTCCGAAGCACGAACGCGAACGTCGGCCAGAACGGCATCACGCGGTGGGGGACGTACACCATGCCGGGCGGGTCGCTGTCGAGCCCGAGCTGCCTGACGTTACTCACGATGCCGACGACCGTGCTCTTCGGCGTGATCGCGTCGTCGGGCAGCGCGCCGAGAATGATTTGGCGTCCGATCGGATCCTCACCGGGCCACTGCCGCCGGGCGAGCGCTTCGTCGATCACCACGACAGGGGATCGCTCAAGGGAATCCGACTTCGTCAGCAGCCGGCCGCTGATCAGCCGCAGGCCCACGGTTTCGAAGTACCCGGGCGTCACGACGCGATAGGGGACGGCGTTTGGGTTCGTGCCATCGGCAGGCGGTCGTCCAACGATGTTGAGCCATGCACCGATGCCGCGGCCCGCGACCGGCACCATGTTGATTGCCGCTGCTGACCTGACGCCTGGAATGGCGCTGATTTCAGCGACCGTCCTTTCGAAAAACGCGACGCGCTCCTCGGGTTTGTATCGGTCGGGGACCTGAACCCGAAAGGTGAGCAACCTCTCCGGGTTGAATCCCGGATCGACGCGTTGCAGCAGGAGGAAACTGCGGATGAGCAGCCCTGCACCTACGAGCAGCACGACGGCGAGCGCAAGTTCCGAGACGACGAGCGCGTTGCGGATCCACGCGGAGCCGCTCGACCCACGGGCGCCTTCGCGAAGTGCAACGGCGGGCCGGCCGGTCGAAAGCTGCCAGGCCGGAACGAGACCGAACAGGATGCTCGCCACCAGCGAAACCACGCCTACGACCGCCACCACCGTCCAGTCGAGCGCGATCTCTTCGACCCTTGGCAGGTCGGGCGGGAGCTGCGCGACCAACAGCGCCAACGACCATCGTCCGATTGCGAGGCCGACCAGGCCACCAAGCAGGCCGAGCAACGCGCTTTCGGTAAGGAGTTGCCGCACGACGCGGCCGCTCCCGGCTCCCAGCGCCTGACGAACGGCGATTTCGCGGTGCCGGCCGGAGGCGCGCGCCAGGAGGAGGTTCGCCAGGTTGGCGCAGGCGATCAGCAGTACGAACGCGACGGCGCCCATGAGGATCATCAAGCGCGATTCCACGGACGACACCACGATGTCCTTGAACGGATCCACGCGGGTGTCCGGATCCGCGATCTTCGGAAACATCCGGCGAAGGTCGGCACTAATCGCGGCCATATCTGCGCGCGCTTCTTCGATCGTGCGGTCCGCGCGCAACCGACCAAGACCCAAGAGTGAGTACTGCGTGCGAGAGGTCCGCATCTGCGCGTCGAACTGGGCGGGAATCCAGTATTCGGTGTCGCCGTCGGGGAAACGGAAGTCGCGCGGCATGATCCCGACGACCGTGTACACGCGCTCGTTGAGCGTGATCGTCTGACCGAGCGCGGCGGCGCCGTCGAAGAGTCGCCGCGATAGTGCTTCGCTGATGACGATGATCGGCGGCGCCTCCTGCCGGTCATCGGCGGCTGTCAGCGTCCGGCCGCGCGCAGCAGGGACCTGGAGAACGTCGAACAGTGCGCCAGCCGCGATGGTGCCCTGCAGGCGCTCCGCTTCTCCCGGTGCCGTCTTCGACAACACGGTCGTGTCCCATCCTGCGAGGACGTCGAACGACCGTTGACGCTCGATCCAGTCGTAGAGGTTGCCGGGTGACGTCGTGTCGCCCGCGTCCGGGTTACCGGGGATCGAGTGCTGGACCACGACCAGCCGCCCGGGATCGGGGTAGGGCAGCGGCCGGAGCAGCACCCCGTGGACGACGCTGAAGATCGCGGCGTTGCCGCCGATGCCGAGCGCGAGCGTCAACGTCGCAACCGTCGTGAAGCCCGGCGCGCGGCCGAGCAGCCGCACGCCGTAGCGGACGTCCTGGAGAAGAGCGGACAGCATGGCACTTAGACGGCGCGCGTCCCGTGGCGGTTGACGCGGCTAAGTTACTGAACGGGAATGGTATAATCGCGTAATTCCTCACGCATGGATGCTCGGTTCGTCCGTAACTTCTCGGTCATCGCTCACATCGATCACGGCAAGTCGACGCTGGCAGATCGTTTCCTGGAGCTCACAGGCGCGCTTCAGGCGCGAGAGATGGAGGCCCAGGTCCTCGACAGCATGGACCTGGAACGCGAGCGCGGGATCACCATCAAAGCGCACTCGGTCCGGCTGACCTACACGGCGCTGGACGGCAACACCTACGTCCTCAATCTGATCGACACCCCCGGCCACGTCGATTTCTCGTACGAAGTGACGCGATCGCTGGCGGCCTGTGAAGGGGCGATCCTGCTGGTTGACGCCTCGCAGGGGGTCGAAGCGCAGACGCTCGCCAACGCGTATCTTGCGGTCGACGACAACCTCGAGATCATCCCGGTGATCAACAAGATCGATCTTCCCGGCGCGCAGCCGGACGAGACGCGCCGCCAAATCGAGGAGATCATCGGCCTCGACGCTTCCGGTGCGATACTCGCCAGCGCCAAAGAGGGGATCGGCACTCGCGAGATCCTCGAGGCGGTCGTGCGTCGCGTGCCGCCGCCGTCGGGTGATCCCGACGCGCCGCTCAAGGCGCTCATCTTCGACTCCTGGTACGACTCGTACCGGGGTGTCGTGATTCTGACTCGCGTCGTCGATGGCGTCATCCGTCCCAAGATGAAAGTCCGCCTGATGGCGGCCGGCCAGGAGTACGAGATCGAGCAGGTAGGCGTGTTCTCGCCCAAGCCGGTGACGGTCGAGGAGCTCGGCGTCGGCGAAGCCGGCTTCATCGTCGCTAACATCAAGACGGTCAGTGACGCGAAAATCGGTGACACGATCACCGAGGCCAGCCGGCCGACCCCCGAGCCCTTTCCCGGCTTCAAAGAGATGAAGCCGATGGTGTTCGCGGGGTTGTATCCAGTCGAAGGCCACCAGTATCCCGAGCTCCGCGAGGCGCTCGAGAAGCTGCGGCTGAACGACGCGTCGTTCTTCTTCGAGCCGGAAACGTCGGCCGCGCTCGGTTTCGGGTTCCGATGCGGGTTCCTCGGACTGCTCCATCTGGAGATCGTCCAGGAACGGCTCGAACGCGAGTACGGCATGGATCTCGTCACCACCGCCCCGGGCGTCCTCTATCGGGTCACGACGACGGATGGCGAGGTTCTGGAGATCGATAGTCCCGCGAAGCTGCCCGACACAGGCCGGATTGAGAAGATCGAGGAGCCAGTCATCACCGCGATGGTCCTGACACCGTCCGAATTCGTCGGGCCCATCCTGACGCTGTGCCAGGAGAAGCGCGGTGTGCAGAAGACGCTCGAGTACCTGTCCTCCGACCGTGTGCTGATCACCTACGAGCTGCCATTCAACGAGGTCGTTCTCGACTTCTACGACCGGCTCAAGACCATCTCGCGCGGTTACGCGTCGCTCGACTATCATGTGACCGGGTTCTGGGAATCACCCCTCGTCAAGCTGGATATCCTGGTCAACGGCGAGCCCGTGGACGCGCTCTCAATCATCGTCCATCGGGATAACTCGTACGAGCGAGGCCGCGCGCTGGCGTCGAAGATGCGCGAGCTGATCCCGCGCCAGATGTTCGAAGTGGCCATTCAGGCCGCGATCGGCAGCCGGATCATCGCGCGCGAATCGGTCAAGGCGCTGCGGAAGAACGTTCTGGCGAAGTGCTACGGCGGCGACATCACGCGCAAGCGCAAGCTGCTCGAGAAGCAGAAGGAAGGCAAGAAGCGGATGAAGCGCGTCGGCCGCGTCGAGATCCCGCAGGAGGCCTTTTTGGCCGTGCTGAAAGTGGGCCAGGAATAGAAGCGGGTTTCACCCGGTAGCCGGCAGCAGCGCGCCGAGCGAGAGCGAGGCGTGGCAGGCGCTGGGGGTGGGGCCCCAGCGCAAGAAAAACAAAAGATGGCAGCCAGCTTCAAGAAATCCACTCTCCGCGAATACTTCGAATCGATCGTCATCGCCGTGATCCTCGCGCTCTTCGTGCGGACGTGGGTCGTTCAGGCCTTCAAGATTCCGACGGGCTCGATGGAGAACAACCTGCTCATCGGCGATCATCTGCTGGTCAATAAGTTCATCTTCGGCCCGAGTGGGCCGGGCAGTGTGCTCCTGCCAGTCGGAGAAGTCCGCCGCGGCGACATCGTCGTGTTCAAGTATCCGGAGGATCCGGAGCGTGACTTCATCAAGCGGGTGATCGGCCTTCCGGGGGAGACCCTCGAGGTGCGCGAGAAGAAGGTCTACGTCAACGGCGCGCCGATCGACGAGCCCTACGTGCACTATCTGGAGCCGGCCGGAAGCTACGGCGAAGTCACGTCCTTCGACGTGCGCGATCGCTACGGCCCGGTGACGGTCCCTCCCAACCACTTTTTCGTCATGGGGGACAACCGGGACAACTCGCAGGATAGCCGTTACTGGGGCTTCCTGCCGCACCACTACGTCAAGGGCAAAGCGCTGCTGATTTACTGGTCGTACGATGCCGGACCGGACGTTGAGCAGGGAGACGGTCCGGGGGAGACTCTCTCGCGCGTCGCGTCAGTCGTCACGCATTTCTTCACGCGGACCCGCTGGGAACGGATGCTCCGGCAGATCCGCTGACGAGGACCGGATGCGGCTGATCAAAACGCTCATCAAGCTCGCGATCTTGTTTGCTATCGGGCACGCGGCTTACAAAGCCGTGCCGGCCTACTGGCACTACGTGCAGTTCCGGGACGAGGTGACGGAGGTCGCCCGCTTCTCCGGTGGCAAGACGGAGAACGATATTCGTGAGCGCATCGCGAAGCTGATCGAACGCCACGCTCTCCCGCTCGACGCTTCCGAGGTCGCGATCGAGCCTGGCCGTAGTTCGACGGCGATCGACGCCTCGTATGAACAGCAGATCGAGGTGCTGCCGAAGTACTTCTATCCCTGGAAATTCGATGTGAAGGTCGACGTCATGCACGTCCGGCCGACGTCGGTCGAGCAGATTCCGCGGTAGGGACTCTCCGGCGCCGTTACAATCGGCCGCGGTCGATTCGGGAGGCGGAAAACATTGCCTCTAACTCCTGGAGCCAGGCTCGGAGGGTACGAGATCGTTTCGCCGCTCGGTGCAGGCGGGATGGGAGAGGTTTACCGCGCCAAGGATCCCGAGCTCGACCGCGACGTGGCGATCAAGGTGCTTTCCGAACGCCTCTCCCAGGATTCCGAGGCCATCCAGCGCTTCAAACGCGAGGCGAAGACCCTGGCGGCGCTCTCCCATCCGCATATTCTGACCGTCTTCGCCTTCGGTTCGGAAGGCAACGTCGACTACGCGGTCTCGGAGCTTCTGGAGGGCGAGACGCTCGGCGAGCGGTTGAGACGCGAGAGACGCCTGCCCTGGGGCCAAGCCCTCGATATCGCCTTGTCGGTCGCGGATGGGCTGGCCGCCGCACATGCCAAAGGGATCGTTCACCGGGACATCAAACCGACGAACCTCTTCATCACGTCGAAGGATGTCGTCAAGATCCTCGATTTCGGTCTTGCGAAGTCGGTCTCCGCGCTCCCGATCGCGTCCCAGGACGAGAGCGCGACGCTAATGCGTGAGGGGGGAGCGACAGAAGCCGGCATCATCATGGGAACGCTCGCGTACATGTCACCGGAGCAGTCCAAGGGCGCCGCGGCGACCCCGACCAGTGACTGCTTTTCATTCGGTTGCGTTCTCTACGAGATGCTTTCGGGAACGGCGCCGTTCGCGCGGGGGACCCACACGGAAACGCTGGCCGCGATCCTGCGCGATGCCCCGGCACCGTTCGAGCCGGAAATCCTCGGAATCCCCAGCGAGCTGCAGCGGATCGGGCAGAAGGCGCTCGCGAAAGAGACGAGCGATCGTTTCGCGAGCGCCGGAGAGCTTCACCAGGAGCTCGCGGCTTTTCGCCAGAGCGTTGTCGATGCGGAAGCCGGCTCTCTGTGGCGCGCAGTTCGAAAACCTCGCTTTGCGATACCCGCCGTCGCCGCCATCGGGTTGATCGCGCTCTTCATCGCCAACGCGATGCGCGACGCGACCCGGCGAGAGTGGGCGCGCCAGGAAGCGCTTCCGCAGGTGTCCCAGTGGATCGAGAAAGAGGAATACAGCAAGGCCTTCGCTCTAGCCCGTGAGGCGGAGCGCTTCATCCCTGACGACCCGGTGCTCCTCGGCTTGTGGGACCAAATGAGCGATGCGATCTCGGTCGAGACCGATCCGCCGGAAGCGGACGTCCTCTATCGGGAGAACGCGCCTGACACCGAGTGGCGCCTCCTCGGAAAGACGCCCATCACCGATCACCGCCTCCCCCTGGGAGGCTTCCGACTGCGGATCCTCAAGGAGGGTTTCGAGCCTCGCGAGATGCTCTCCTCGATTTCCTACACCCAGCCGGGTGAGAGATTCGAGTCGTTGCCCTCGTTCTTGACGCCGAGGGAGCGAAACCGCATCAGCTTTCGTCTGGATCCTATAGGCACCGTGCCGTCCGGGATGGTCGCCGTCGACGGCGGGCGCTACCTGGTGCCGTTGACCAGTCTTCCGCTGCGTGCTGTCACGCTCGATTCCTATTTCCTTGACCGCACCGAAGTCACCAACGCCAAGTTCAAAGAGTTCGTCGACGCCGGGGGTTACAAGCGGAAGGAGTACTGGCAGTACGAGTTCCGGCAAGGCAATCGGGTTCTGCCGTGGGAAAAGGCGATGGACCTGCTCGTCGACTCCACCGGCCGCCCGGGACCCGCGACGTGGGAAGTAGGCAACTTCGCCGCCGGCAAAGCGGACTATCCGGTAGGCGGCGTGAGCTGGTACGAGGCGGCGGCTTACGCTTCCTTCCGAGGCAAGAGTCTACCCACGGTGTATCACTGGCTCCGCGCCGCGCTCCCCAGCAGCGAGCACGTCATGTCGCTGGCGACGGAGATCGTTCCCCTGAGCAATTTCGGGGGCGACGGCCCCGCTTCCGTGGGGTCGTATCCTGGCATCGGTGCCTCCGGTGCCGCCGACCTGGCGGGTAACTTTCGCGAGTGGTGCTGGAATGCTTCGGGAGAGCTTCGCTATTCTCTCGGCGGTTCTTGGAACGAGCCCGTCTACATGTTCCAAACCGCCTTGCGGATGGACCCCTTCGACCGGTCTCCGGCAAACGGTTTCCGTTGCATGAA